>JBCCEZ010000025.1:0-58428 GCA_039030015.1 Gemmatimonadota bacterium
TCGCGCGACGGGAGGGACTGGACCCCGGGGTCCGAGACTCTTTCGCCGCGGCTGGGATCGCGCACCTGCTCGCTATCTCGGGCTTTCACGTCGGAGTGCTGGCACTGTGGGTTCTGATCCTTATCCGGACCCTCCGACTGCCTCCCCGGTGGTCGACGGGCGTGGTCGTAGGGGTGGTGTGGGGGTACGTCCTCATGATCGGCGCCCCGGCCGCGGCGCGTCGGGCGGCGTTGATCCTCACCGCGGTTCTGGTCACCCGCACCCGCGGACGTCCCTCCTCGCGCTGGGCTCCGTTGTCCGTAGCTGCGTTGGCGGTGTTGTTGAGCGATTCGGACGGGCTCTCCTCGCCAGGGGTCCAACTCTCCTTCGCCGGGGCGGCTGGGCTCCTTCGCTGGGCAGGACCGTGGAGTGCCGTACTCCAATCGTGGGGCCAACGGCGTACGCCCCGCCTCCCACGGTCGGTCTGGTCGGCCGTTGCCGGTGCGCTCGCCGCGACGGTCGCCACCGCTCCGATCGTCGGGTGGCACTTCGAGCGCGTGTCGTCGGTCGGCGTGCCCGTCACACTGTTGGCCACTCCTCTCGTTTCCGCCGCGATGCCGGGAGGCATCGCCGCGTTGCTCCTGGAGCGACACGCCCCATCCGTGGCGGGAGTGATCGCCGCCGGCACGAGCACCCTACTCGACGCACTCGTGACGCTCACCGAGACGGCGGCGAAGCCATGGTGGGCTACGCTATGGGTGAGTCGCTTCGACCTCGCGGCTGCGGGCGTGGGGACCGTGGTGGCCTACTCGGCTGCGCGCTCACCGGGGGTCGGGGCGGTCGGTCGGCGCGCTCGGATCGTGCTCTGGGTAGGGGTGGCGATCGCTCTGGCTCCGGTCGTGCGAGGGATCGGGGCTACGGGAAGTCTCGAACTCCGCGTCCTGGATGTGGGCCAAGGCGACGCGTTGGCTCTTCGCACGCCACGCGGAAGGTGGATTCTGGTCGACGCCGGTCGACCCGGGGACGGCCCGACGGCCAACCACCCGGTGGTTCAATCGCTCCGGCAGGCGGGCGTTGGCGAGATCGCGCTCTTCGTGATCTCGCATGCGGACGCGGACCACTTCGGTGGCGGCGAGGCGGTGCTGGCGCACCACCGCGTCCGGCGGATCCTGGATCCGGCTGTCCCCGTCGGTAAGGGCGGCTACGTCCGCCTCCTCCAGGCTGCGAGGGCCGAGGGCGTCTCCTGGGAAGCCGGTCGGGCAGGAGATCGTCTCGAGGTGGACGGCGTGCATCTCACGGTCGTGGCGCCGGCCGACACGACGGTGCACGCGTCCTCGGTGCCGCTGGGGTCGACCGTCCAGATCGATGCGAACGCGAGTTCTCTCGTCGTGCTCGTCGAGTGGGGCGCGTTTCGCGCATTGCTAACGGGGGACGCGCTCGCGGCCACGGAGCGCTCGATCGCCGCGACGGTGGGCGACATCGACGTCTTGAAGGTGGCGCACCACGGCAGCCTCACGTCGTCCGACCCTGCCTTTCTCGCAGCCGTTCGACCCGAGTGGGCGTTGATCTCTGCTGGCCGCCGAAACCGGTACGGCCACCCGTCCCCAGAGGTTCTGGGTCGGCTCGAGACGGTGGGAGCGGACATCCTGCGCACCGATCGAGACGGGGAGATTCGGCTACGCGTCGACCGAAACGGAGAAGTGCGTGTTTGGACGGCACGGAAGTAGATTAGAGGGTCCGGGCCCTCCTCCCCCGCCTCGAAGACATGCCTGCTGACAGTCACGTCGTCACCATCTCTCGGTTCCTCGTCGACGAAGAACGCCAATACCCGGAAGCGACCGGCGCCTTCACGAACCTGCTCTACGACATCGCGCTCGCGGCCAAGGTCATCGGTAGAGAAGTCAACAAGGCAGGGCTCGTCGACATCTTCGGTTCAGCGGACGACGAGAACGTCCACGGCGAGGAGCAGCAAAAGCTCGACGTCTTCGCGAACAACGTCATGTATCGGGCGCTGGACCACACCGGACTCGTCGCGTGCATGGCATCCGAAGAGTCGGAGAGCTTCATCCCCGTGCCGGACAAGTTCCCGGCCGGCGACTACGTGGTGATCTACGACCCACTCGACGGCTCTTCGAACATCGACGTGAATGTGTCGATCGGGACGATTTTCTCCATCCACCGAAAGGTGACCGATGGGGAACGAGGCACACTCGAGGACTGTCTCCAAGTCGGGACAAAGCAGGTCGCCGCCGGGTACGTGCTCTACGGTTCATCGACGATGCTGGTGTACACGTCCGGCACCGGGGTGCACGGATTCACCCTCGACCCGTCGATTGGTGAGTTCATCCTGAGCCATCCGAACATGCGGATGCCCGAGCCGCCGAAGAAGGTCTACTCGGTCAACGAGGCCTACTACCACCGTTGGGCGCGGGGGCAGCAGAGACTGGTGAGTCACCTGAAGACCGAAGGGGGCTTCGGTTCGCGCTACATCGGCTCCATGGTGGCGGACATTCACAGGATCCTGCTCCAGGGTGGCCTCTTCATGTATCCGATGGAAACCGAGAAGCCCGAGGGCAAACTGAGGCTCCTCTATGAGGCCGCTCCCATGGCGATGATCGTCGAGCAGGCCGGGGGTAGGGCCAGCACCGGGTCAGTGGACGTCATGGACGTGGTCCCCACTTCGCTGCACCAGCGGGTGCCGATCTACATCGGTTCGCGAGAGTTCGTCGATCTCGCCGAGGAGATGCTGGCCGAAGACGGGTAGGCCCTCGCGGCCGAGACTCGACCCGGGCAGGTGAGCCTGTGAGAGCGAGGACTCCATTGTGTATACAAGCGCGACTGTATACAATCACGACACATCGGCGTCCCTTCCACGGTGATGAGTAGATGGCCCGCGATTCGATCGGAGAGCTCGAGCACCTCATCCTCCTGACGGTGCTCAATCTGGAGTCGGATGCCTCCGCACTTCGCATCCGAGACGTGTTGGCCACGAGGGGAGGGCGACGCATCACACGTGGAGCATTGTACCGCTCGCTCGACCGACTGGGCGAGAAGCAGCTCATCGACTGGGATGTCGTCGAGCCGGACGAGTCACGAGGCGGACACACCAAGCGGTTCTACCGAGTCACCGCCGCCGGGTTGGACGTGGTTCGGGAACGCAGGGAGGCCTTGTTGCGCTTGTGGGCCGGCACACGCGGGATGGTGGGCCCGTGAAGCCGACGCCTCCTGCATTGTTCCGGAAACTCTTGGCTCACGTCGTTCCTGACGGCGCATCCGGGCCATCGGTCCTCGGCGACCTGCACGAAGAATACGTGCGGATCTACGGGTCGCGAGGGCACGCCCGAGCTCACCTGTGGTATGCCACCCAAGTCGTGATGATCGGCATCCCGTACGCCGCGGCGACGAGCGCGGCGGTCGCGCAGCGTTCGCTGGTGGGTCTGGGACAGGGACTATCTCTCGACCTTCGGCACGCGGCTCGAGGGCTCAGGGCCAACGGGGTGATGACCGCGGTGGCCGTCTCGTCCCTCGTCGTCGGAACGGGGGGCGCGATCGCATCGGCGGGCCTGGTCGACGCGCTGTGGCTGTCTCCACTTCCGTACCCGGGCGCGCAACGCTTGGTGGACCTTGAAGACATGCACGATCAGCACGTGTGTTCGGGCTGTTCCGCGGGGGCATCATACCGGAGCTTCTCCGAGTGGCAGACGTTGGACTTCTTCGAGGATGTGACTGCGATGTCCGGCGGAAGCCGGACGATGGAGGTGGGCGACCGGTCGATCCCGGTGCCGGCCACGGAAGTGGCGGAGAACTTCTTCGACTTCATGGGGGGGCGAACCTCCTTGGGTCGATTCATACTCACGGGGGATGCGGCGGCGGACGCTCCCGCCGTGGTCGTGTTGGGGCACGGACTGTGGACCGGCGCCTTCGGCGCCGACTCGTCGGTCGTGAATACCTCCATCCGCATCGACGGTCTTCCCCATACCGTCGTCGGGGTGATGGGTCGTGATTTCCGAGCTCTCGATCGCGCACGCATGTGGACGGCGCTTCGGGATCCGGGGGCGTCGTCGTCCTTCGACCAACGTGAGCTCTGGGTCATCGCGCGGCTCTCGGCTGGCGTCACGACGCAGGAGGCCGACATGGGCCTTCGGACGTACGCGGCCTCGCGGTACTCGAGCGTGTCGGGACTCGAGCCTGGCTGGTACGCCAAAGTCGAGTCTCTTCGATCGGTAGTCTCGGACGAGATCGGGCCCCTCGGCATGGGGATGGGTCTCCTCGCCGCGACCCTCATCGTGCTATTCGTGGCCTGTGCGAACCTCGCTGCCCTCATGCTGGCTCGGGTCACGGAGAGGGAGGCCGAACTCGGGATCCGGATCGCGCTCGGCTCCAACCGGTTCCGGCTGGCCCGGGTCGCCGTGCTCGAGTCCGTCGTGATCGCAGTCTTGGGAACGGGAATCGGCCTCCTGGCTGCGGTCGCCCTCACCGAGCTCGTCGGCGAGCGTGCGCGGGGGGCATTCCCGGGTTGGGTCGATCTTGGGCTGGACGCTCGTATGGCCGCGATGGCGGTCGCGACGACCGTCGGTACGGCCGTCGCATGCGGCCTTTTGCCGGCGCTTCGATCCTACTCCGTGAAGCCTGGGCGCGAGTCGCTCCACGCGGCGCTCGGGGGTCGAGATCGGGACAGGTTGCGCCGACACGACCTTCTTCTCGGCGTCCAGGTCGCCCTCGGAGTCGTGCTGGTGGGAGGAGCACTGTCCGCGGCTCGGTCCGTGGTCCGCGTGATCGACTTCGACTCTCTTGGACACCGATACGCCGGCATCCACACCGTGGAAATCGACAGCCCCGTGGGCACTCACGGGACGCTCGCAGAGTCGAACGAATTGGTGGAGGCCCTCGGGGTCGCCCTCGGTGCACACCCCTCGGTGGGAGGATGGGTCGCTACCCGCCCGCTCTTCCTGGGCTCGTGGGGGAACGCGGACGGGCCTAGTCCGGTCCGAACAGAAGGGTCGGTCGAGGCCGTGCCGGATCGTGTGGTCCCCCGGCACTCTCTCGCGGTTGGTGCCGGGTATTTCGAGCAGATGGAAATCCCGCTGCTGGTGGGGCGGGGGATCGGTCTGGGAGATCGGGTCGGCGGCGACCCGGTGGCTGTCGTGAGCGCGGCGGGTGCACGTGCCTTGTGGGGCGACGTAGCACCGACGGATGTGCTCGGTCGAGGCTTCAGTGTCGAGCTGAGTGGAGGCACACAGAGCTTTACCGTCGTGGGCGTCTCGCGAGACGTGGTGGGTAATCCCCGCAGTGAACGTCGACGCGCGATGCCCATGATCTACACCGCGTTGGCTCAAACCGAGCCGTGGGCCTTCGACCATGGCCCTGCTCGGGATGTCACCTTCCAATTGGACCTGAGAAGTACACCTCCGGGCCTTCCAGAGGTCGAAGCCATCGTCAGCGAGTCCAGAGCCGGAGTGGCGGTCGCCCGATCGGGATCGCTTCGAGACACACTCCTCCTGTGGATCATGCCGGTCCTGATCATCGGGGCTGTGATGACCGCTCTGAGCACCATCGGACTCGGCCTGTTGATGCTCGGGGTATACGGTACCCTGAGCTACCGAGTGGCTCGCTCGAGGCGCGAGTTGGGGGTTCGCATCGCGATCGGAGCGCGTCCCGTCGAAGTCTTTCGAGCCGCGAGCCATCGGGTCGTCCGGGTGCTCGCGGTGTCCGGCCTGATCGGGATCGGGATCTCCGCTCCAGTGGCGCACACGATCGGGGCCGGCGATATCCCGCTGGGCGGATCCGACCCCTGGGTCCTGGTCATGACCGCGACCGTCCTCGCCTCGTTGTGTGGTCTCTCGTGTCTCGGACCTGTACGTCGAGCCCTAGCGACCGATCCAATCGAGAGCCTCAAGTCGGACTGAGTCGGCCTACCAGGTCGTCCGAAGCGTATAGCCCATCGAGAGGCTCTGCCCGTCGGTCCAGAGCTCGGGGGGACGCAGCCCGAAGAGGGTCCATTCGCCGTTGACGAGCTTGGCGGACGTGACGCCGATCAGAGCCCCGACCGCGACGTCGCTGAGCCAGTGACGGTTGGTGTACATCCGGGACCAAGAGTTCAGCGCTGCCCCGGTGTACAAGAGGACGGTGACCGGGGTTCGGTCTACCGCGTCCGACACGGTCGCGGCCAGGCTGAAGACGACGGCCGCGCTACCCGACGGGAACGCCGAGTCCTCGCCCCCGTTGAAGAGGTCGAAGTTCGTGGCGCTTTCCGGGGTCTGGGACGGACGGGACCGTCCGAAAACCCACTTGGCGCCGATGTTCAGGAAGCCCGCGATGCCGTAGGCGGTGGCGATGTGGACACCGGTCGCCGTGATCTTCCGGTCCCCCGTGGCCAACCCGAGGGCCAACGTTCCCGCGGTGGCGACCACGAACACTTCCGGTTCTTTGAACTTCTGCGTGAACCGTGCGAGATCGTCCCCGAATTCACCGCGCCCGTCCTGAATCGCGTCCTGGAGTGGCCGGTCGATCAGGAAGAGGAGGCCCGTGCCCGCACCGGCTGCAACGGGATGCCACCACTGGAGGTTCGTCGCCGGCGGCCGTGTATCCATCTGGGCCCCGACGACACCGGGGCTCGCGAGCAGCACGATCAGAGCGAGTGACGCCGACAGGGTGCGGAGCAGTACGGAGAGCCGCATGGGAATCGAGGGTATGACGGGTGACGAGGAGCGGCGAAGCCGCGACGGTGGACACATCAACTTCGGTCGACCCTCGTCGTGAGGGAACCACCCCGCCTCAACCGCCCTCGACGATCTCCGGGTCGAGCACCGTCACCATGGCGGCATCGAGCCAGTACGCCAACCAGGCGACGATGCCGAGGAACTTGCACCCGTCTTCGAAGAGTGGGGTCCATGCGGAGAGCGGATCCTCGAAGACATCGATCACGATCGAGCCCGCGAAGAGCAGCCCCGCGAGAATGATGAGCCAGGTCCGGAAACGACGCGCGTACGGCGGGAAGACCAGGAGCAGGGCGCCCACGGCAAGAGCGTACGCCAGGTAGAAGACTCGTTCATCCAGCCGGAACTCGGGCAAGGGCGAATCGTGCAACATGAAGAGGTCGTCGACCAGGAGCAGGACGGTGACGAGAGCCGCGCCGGCGAAGAAGCGCATCAAGGGGAAACGCCCGCGAACCGAGAGCACGAGCGCGGTGAACGCGCAGACGGTCGCGCCAGCGGCCCATCCGAGGATGCCGATGTTCGAGATCGCACCCGTGAAGGGGTTCACCCGCGCGAGCGCGGCCGGATCTCGGGTGAGGTTGCCGATCGGGAGGCCGGTCAGGAGGCTCACGGCGGTCCCCATCGCGAGGACCCCGAGCGCCGCTACGAACAGCGTGACGAGCACATAGCGCGGAAGGCCCATCGAACTCATGCGCGACAGGTCCTCGGTCATGGCGATGCCTCGGCCCAGGCGTCGAACGCGTCGAGCATGTCCGCTCGTTCGATGTCCTCGACGAAGGCGTGCTCGAAGCCGGCCCGTGCGATCTGGAGCACATCGGCCTGTACCAGTGAGAACGCGTCGACGGCGTGGGCAAACTCGTCGGTGAGGTCGACCCCCGACATCAGACGGTTGTCCGTGGAGAGTGTGATGGGCACGCCGGCCATCTGATACCGGCGCGCGGGGTGCTGCTCCATCCGGTCGACGACGCGCGTCTGCACGTTCGAGGTCAAACAGATCTCCAAGAGGATGCGTTCATCCCGAACTCGATCGAGGAGTATACGATCCTCGTAGAGCCGTGTCCCGTGTCCGATCCGACGAGCGTGCCCGATGTCGAGCGCTTCGTGAATCGAGGGGGCCCCGAAGCCCTCGCCCGCGTGGATCGTGATCGGGAGCTCGGCGCGGTGCGCGTGATCGAACGCCTCGCGGTGGTCTCGCACCGGGAACCCGTCCTCCGGCCCCGCCAAATCGAAGGCCACCACCCCGCGCCTCTGGTACGCCACGGCGAGCTCGGCCATGGCCAGGGTCTCCGACGGCGCGTGGGAACGGAGTGCGCACACGATGAGCCGGGCCCGAATGGGCGTGCGTGTCTCCTTCGCGTCTTCTTCAGCCCTTCGAAGACCGCGGAGCGCCGCGTCGAGTACGCCGTCCGGAGTCATTCCGCGTGCGCAATTCAGGAGGGGGCAGAAGCGGACCTCGGCGTAGGTGACGCCCTCTGCCGCGTGGTCCGTGACGCACTCGTACGCGATTCGCTCGAGCGCCTCGGCGTCCTGCATCACCGACAAGGTGACGGAGAAGCGCTCGAGGTACTCTTCCAAGCTCGCCGCGTCCGAGACGAGCATATACTCGGAGAGTTCGCTCGCCTGGCTCGCGGGCATGGGGACGCCTCGCTCTCCCGCGAGTTCGAGCATGGTCGCCGGGCGGAGAGAGCCGTCCAGGTGGACGTGGAGCTCCGCCTTCGGCATCGCGCGGAGCCACTCGCGGCTGAGTGGCTCCGCCGCGTCGTTCACCGGCTAGCCCTCGACGGCCGTCGCCGCGTCCATGATGTCGGGGATGGCGCCGAAGTAGGCCTCCGCGAGCTCGGACATCGACGCCTGGACGACGCCATCGCGAACCTCGAGTCGGAGTCCGTCCTCTGCGTTCTTCACGGTACCGATCCGTTGCGCCGGCACGTCGTGCCGGGCGGCCATCTCGAGAACCCGATCGACGTTTTCGGGTGCACAGGACACGACGACTCGGCCGTTCGATTCTCCGAACAGGGAGACGACGGGCCGGAGATCCTCGTCGATCTCGGCGTGCACGCCGAGCGGGGCCGTGCCCTCACCCAACGCGCACTCCGCCAACGTGCTCGCGAGCCCGCCTTGTGAGCAATCGTGCGCGGAGCGGATCAGCTCCTCGTAGTTCAACATCAAGACGGCCTGCTGCAGGTTGCGCTCACGCTCGAGATCCACGGCGGGGGGCTGACCGGCGACGAGGTCGGCCGTCACGTAGAGGTATTCAGAGCCGCCCAATTCTCCCGAGTTTTCGCCCAGCAGGACGACGGCATCCCCCGCGGATTGGAAGTGCTGACGCGTGATCTTCGACACGTCGTCGATGATGCCGACCATGCCGATCACCGGCGTGGGGTAGATCGCGCGCCCATCCGTCTCGTTGAACAGCGAGACATTGCCACCGGTCACTGGGGTCTCGAAGGCCGCACAGGCGTCTCGCATACCGAGCACGGCTTCGCGGAGCTGGTAGTAGATGTGCGCCTTGAGCGGGTTGCCGAAGTTGAGGTTGTTCGTGACCGCACTCGGTGTGGCCCCGACACACGCGAGGTTTCGCGCCGCCTCCGCCACGGCGCCCATCGCCCCGGACTTCGGTTCGAGGTAGACGAGGCGTCCGTTGCAGTCCGTTGTTGCGGCGACCGCTCGTTTGGTCCCGCGGATACGCACGACGCCGGCATCTCCGCCTGGGCGGACCGCCGTCGCGGTGCGTACCGTCGTGTCGTACTGGTGATAGATCCACTGCTTGGACGCGACGTTCGGCGAGCCGAGCAGGAGGAGGAAGCTCTTGGTCAGGTCTCCTTCCGGGATCACGTGCTCGCTCAGGTCCATCTCACGCAGCGCGACGATCTCTTCCGCTTCGATGCCCTCTCGCTCGTACGTCGGGCATCCCTCGGTCAGCGGCAGGGCGGGGATGTCGGCGACGACCTTTCCGTTCTCGAGAACGCGGAACATCCCGTCGTCCGTGACTTGTCCGATCACCGCCGCTTCGAGCTCCCACTTCTCGAGGATCTGACGCACCTCATCCTCCCGCCCCGGCTCCGCCACGACCAGCATCCGCTCCTGCGATTCGGAGAGGAGGATTTCGTACGGGGTCATCCCGTCTTCGCGGACCGGGACGTCCGTCATTTCCATCTCGACCCCGGATCCACCCCGACCGGCCATCTCGGAAGCCGACGACGTGATGCCGGCGGCTCCCATGTCTTGAATGCCGGAGATCGCACCGCTCGCGATCAACTCGAGACTGGCCTCGAGTAGGAGCTTTTCCGTGAAGGGGTCGCCGACCTGAACCTGGGGTCGCGAGGACTCATCGGAGTCCTCGGAGAGCTCTTCACTGGCGAAGGTGGCGCCGTGGATCCCATCGCGGCCGGTTCGCGCGCCGACCGCCATCAGCGGAGCTCCGTTGCCGGAGGCCACCGCCGTGATCAGCTCGTCGTGCTTCATCAAACCGAGACACATCGCGTTGACGATGGGGTTGCCCTCATAGCCACGATCGAACTGCACCTCGCCCCCGATGTTCGGGATGCCGACGCAGTTTCCGTAGTCTCCGACGCCGCTCACCACCCCACTGAAGAGGTAACGGACCCGGCCCGAGTCGAGGTCGCCGAAACGGAGGGAGTCCAAGACCGCGACCGGACGGGCGCCCATCGTGAAGACGTCCCGGAGGATGCCGCCGACCCCGGTGGCCGCGCCCTGGTACGGCTCGACCGCGGACGGGTGGTTGTGTGACTCGATCTTGAAAGCGAGGGCATAGCCGTCGCCGACGTCGATCACACCGGCGTTCTCACCGGGGCCCTGGAGCACCCACGGTGCCTTCGTCGGGAGCAGCCGGAGGAGCCGCTTCGAGTTCTTGTATCCACAGTGCTCAGACCACATCGCGCTGAAGACGCCGAGTTCGGTGAACGTCGGCGTACGCCCCATGATCTTCTCGACCCGCTCGTATTCATCGGGAGAGAGTCCATGGTCGGCCACGACCTCCGGAGTGATCTCGGGGTCGCCGGCACGGGGCTCGATCGGGGATGCGGTCGCGGCGCCTTCTTGGCTCATGGGGTCGGGGGTCAGGCGTGTGAGAGGGAAGCGACCAACGACGTGAAGACTCCGACTCCGTCCGTGGAGCCCAGCAGGTCTTCCATCGCGCGTTCGGGGTGAGGCATCATGCCCAAGACGTTGCCTTCCGCGTTGGTGATACCCGCGATGTTGTGCCACGACCCGTTCGGGTTCGCGGCCTCTGTCGCATCGCCCGCCGGATCGACGTAGCGGAAGACTATCCGACCGTCGGCCTCGAGCTGTTCGAGGGTCGAGGCGTCGGCTTCGTAGTTCCCCTCGCCGTGCGCGATCGGCACGCGTAGGAGTTGGCCTGCCTCGTAGGTCGAGGTGAAGAGCGTGTCGTTCCGCTCGACGCGTAGGATCACGTCTCGACTCTCGAACTTCAGGGAGTCGTTGCGGATGAGTGCGCCGGGTAGGAGACCGGCCTCGCAGAGGATCTGGAAACCGTTGCAGATCCCGAGGACGGGACCACCGCGCCCGGCGAAGTCGATCACGTCCTCCATGATCGGGGACATCCGTGCGATCGCCCCGGCTCGGAGGTAGTCCCCATAGGAGAAGCCACCAGGGAGTAGAACTGCGTCGTACCCGTCGAGCCCGCGCTCGCGGTGCCATACGAAGGTCGGATCACCTCCGACCTGTTGGGCCGCCTTGTAGAGGTCGTAGTCGCAGTTCGAGCCCGGGAATGTGATGACCGCGACCTTCATGGGGTGGCGCCTTCCACGGCCTCGATACTCGAGACCTCGAAGTCCTCAGTCACCGGATTGGCGAGGAGTTTGCGGCACATCGCCTCCGCAGCCTCGGCGGCCGCCGCCTCCGAGTCCGCCTCCATATACATGTAGATAGCCTTTCCGACACGCACGTCGTGTACGCCGGTCCAACCGAGTGAGTTCAGAGAGTGGTGAATCGCTTTTCCTTGCGGGTCCAGAAGTCCGGGGCGCGGCTTCACGCGGACTTCGACACGAAAGTGGCTCAAGCGTGCTCCTCGTCGTGGTGGTCTGCTTCGAGGCGGAGAGAGGTCGGGCTCCGCGGCCCAAGATCTGCGTAGTCGAGGTCGCGGACCTCGACGCCGAGTTCGTCTTCGTCCTCGTCCAGGAGGGGGTCTCCGCTCGGAAGGCGGTCGACCAGACCGAAGACGACGGACTTCACGAGCCCCCATGCTACGTAGAGGAGGAGGGCGCTGAAGAAGTAGTACTGGGGCACCGTGAGAGCGAGGAAGAGACCTCCCATCACGACCACGGTGTTGAAGATGCCGCGACGGGTCCGGAGACCGATCTTCGGCATCTTGGCGTACGGCACGTGACTGACGAGGAGGACCCCGAGCAGGACCATGCTGACCCCGAGGATTTGCTGCCACGGTTGGTCCGCCAGATACGTCGCGTAGAGCGACGTCTGGCTGAACGGGTAGTACGAGGCCAGGAGCATCCCGGCGGCAGGGGAGGGGAGGCCGTGGAAGTACCGCTTGGCTTCTCCCCCCTGTTCGATGTTGAACCGAGCGAGCCGCACCACGACGGCTGTGATGTAGACGAATGAAATCGTCCAGCTCCACGGCGTGCTCCCGAAGAAGAGCTCGAACATGATGAAGCCGGGTGCGACACCGAACGAGATCGCGTCCACGAGCGAGTCGAGCTCGGCGCCGAACGCGGATCCCGTCCGCGTGAAACGCGCCACGCTCCCGTCGAGCATGTCGAGCACACCGGCGAAGATGATGCACCAGCCCGCCCACATGAGGTCGCCACGCGAGGCGGAGACCATCGCGTAGATCCCGAAGAAGAGGTTCCCCAGGGTGAAGGCGGACGGGAGGATGACGACGCCGCGCTGAAGGGCCTGGCGTCTCGGACGGCGGCGCTCGTTCATGCGATGTCCTCCGGCTGTTGGCGGGCCATCGGCGTGGAGCCGACGGTGACCCGGTCCCCTACGGAGCAGAGGACCTCCCAGTGCCGTGGCAGGAACAGGTCGACGCGTGAACCGAAGCGGATGAGTCCGAACCGGCGGGCCCGTTCGACGCGATCTCCCTCCTCGGGATCGGTGAGGATCCGTCGCGCGATCAGCCCTGCGATCTGACGCACCAGCACACGTCCGTTTTCGGTCGCGACGCCGATCGACCCCATCTCGTTGATCTCCGACGCCTTGTCTGCCCATGCGACCGCATACGCACCGGGTCGGTAGATCTTTTGCTCGACCACGCCGCTCACCGGAGCCCGCTGAACGTGCACGTCGAAGACGCTCAGGAAGATCGAGATCTTCGTCGCGGGGCCGCCGACGAAGGTGTCCTCGTCGACTTCGTCGATGCGGATCACCTTGCCCTGACCAGGCGCGACGACGAGATCGGCGTCGGCGGGGACGTTGGGTTCGGGATTCCGGAAGAACCAAAGGACGAAGATTGTCGCCACGCTGAACAGGATCCCCAGACCGATCGCCGCATTGTAGGCGACTCCCGGCTCGACGAGGCCCAACGAAACGGGTGCGTAGGCGGCGGCCGAGAGAAGAGCGCTCGCTGCAACGAACGGCCAACCCTCGGGGGCGATCACGGCCGGTCTTCTCCGAAGAGTGGTGGGGTGTACTCGGCCAAGGCCACGCCGGTGAGACGCTCGAAGACGAGCTGGTACCGATCCGCAGCGGCGTGGACGACTTCCTTTGGGAGGTCCGGGGGTGGCGGCTGCTTGTTCCAATCCAACGTGTTCAGCCAGTCGCGGATCGGCTGTTTGTCGAGCGAGGGCTGGCCGCGTCCGATCCCGTAGCTCTCCTTCGGCCAGAATCGCGACGAGTCGGGCGTCAGTACCTCGTCGATGAGAAGCAACTCGCCGTTCCGGTGGCCGAATTCGAACTTGGTGTCGGCCAGGATGATGTCACTCGTCTCGGCGACGTCCCGTCCGTGTCCGTAGATCTCCAGGGAGAGATCGCGAAGGCGGCTGGCCAGTGCATCCCCCAAGACGCCGCGGGCCTGGTCGAAGGTGATGTTCTCGTCGTGCTCGCCCTTGGGGGCCTTCGTAGCGGGGGAGAAGATCGCAGGAGAGAGCTTCTCGCTTTCGCGAAGCCCTGCCGGAAGGGGCTCACCCGCGAGCGTCCCGGACTCACTGTACTCTTTCCACGCCGACCCGGAGATGTAGCCACGCACGACACACTCGACGAGGACGGGTTCGGTCTTTCGGACCAGCATCGCGCGGCGGGCCCAGTGCTCCCTCGTTGCGGCCAGTCGGGGATGCCGAGCGATGATGCGCTCAGGGTCCACGGCGATCAGATGATGAGGGACCCGACCTTCGAGTTGCTCGAGCCACCACGAGGTGATGAGGGTGAGGACCTCTCCCTTGTAGGGAACGGGCTGTGGCAGGACGACGTCGAAGGCGCTGACACGATCGCTCGCAACCATGAGGAGCGTGTCGTCGTCGACCCCGTAGACGTCGCGGACCTTCCCTCGATGGAGGAGCGGAAGGTCGATGCCCGAATCCTGGACTGCTGCGTCAGACATGGAGATCCGGATCGGTCAGTTGAGGAGACCGATCGCGCTGTCGCTCGAGGACGGGGTTCACGTCGCGCTCGAGGAAGCGGGCCACCTGGTCGGGCGCGCGCCCCACGAAGCGTAGCGGATCGACCATCTCTTGGAGGTCCGGCGCGCCGAGCCCGAACGCCGAGTCACCGGCGATTCGGTCCAAGAGATCGGCATCTGCACCTTCTTCCTTCATCCGTCGGGCTGCCGCCATCGAATGCTGTCGGATCCGCTCGTGAAGCTCTTGGCGATCCCCGCCTCGCGACACGGCGTGCATCAAGATCGTCTCTGTCGCCATGAAGGGAAGGTGCTCGGCGAGATTCCGTCGAACGACCTCCGGGTTCACGATCAGCCCGCGGGCGACGTTCTCCAAAAGGACCAGGCATCCATCCAAGGCGAGGAAGGCGTCGGGGACCGACACGCGCCGGTTGGCCGAGTCGTCGAGGGTGCGCTCGAGCCACTGGGTAGCCGCCGTGAAGGCCGGATCTTGAGCCAAGACGATGACGTGTCGCGCGAGGGCGCACATGCGCTCGGCACGCATCGGGTTCCGCTTGTAGGGCATCGCGGACGAGCCGATCTGTTCGGACTCGAACGGCTCCTCGACCTCACGTAGGTGAGCGAGGATCCGGAGGTCGTGTCCGATCTTCGACACGGACGCCGCTGTGCCCGCCAACGTGCTCTGGACGGCGTAGTCGACCTTTCGTGCGTAGGTCTGCCCCGACACCGGGTAGGTCGCCTCGAAGCCCATCCGCTTGCCGACCGCAGTATCGAGAGCGTCGACCTTGTCTCCATCGCCGTCGAAGAGCTCGAGGAACGAGGCCTGCGTTCCGGTTGTGCCGCGCACCCCGCGGAAACGGAGCGTGTCGATCCGATGATCGAGCTCGGTGAGATCGATCAGGAGGTCTTGGATCCAGAGCGTCGCGCGCTTGCCCACCGTCGTGGGCTGCGCGGGCTGAAAGTGCGTGTAGCCCAGCGTCGGTAGCGACGCGTGCCGCTCCGCGAAGGACGCGAAGGCTTCGACGCAGCGGGACACCCGAGCGCGGATGAGCTCGAGGGCTTCCCGGTGGAGGATCAGGTCGGTGTTGTCCCCGATGAAGGCGCTGGTCGCGCCGAGGTGGATGATGCCCTTCGCGGCGGGCGCATCATCCCCGAACAGGTGGACGTGCGCCATGACATCGTGCCGGAAGCGCTTCTCGTACTCCGCGGCTTTGTCGAGGTCGAGTTCGTCCACGGCGGCGCGCATCTCGGCGATCGCCTCCGGGGAGATGTCCAGTCCGAGCTCTGCCTCGGACTCCGCCAGGGCGATCCACAGGCGTCGCCACGTGCCGAAGCGGCGTCGTGGCGAAAAGACCGCCTGCATCTCTTTCGACGCGTAGCGGTCGCAGAGCGGGTGCACATAGGTGTCGAGCGAGCTGTGCACTCAGCCTCCTCTCCAGTACAGGTTGGTGGTTCCGTAACTGCCGTTCCGTTCGACCAGCACCACGATCCGCCCCTCCCCTCGAAGGGAGTCGAAGAAGCGAGCGGCGTCGTCGGCGCTGCGGATCCGCGCACGGTTGATCTGGACGATCACATCGCCTTCGCGCAGCGGAATGCGGCTTGCGAGTTCGCGTCCGATGTCCGTGATCAGGGCTCCGTCCGAACTCACGAGACCCCGCTCGAGCTGCACCTGAGGGGTGACCGAAATGAGGTCGATGTCCTGAAAGAGCGTGACTCGAGCCGCGGTCGCCGACGGAAACGCGACGGCTTCGACCGGCACGTTTGCGGATCGACCCTCGACGACCAGGTCGATTGCGTCGCCCTCGCGCAGGTCGAGCAACACACCTTCCCAGTCCAAGGGACCCGTGAGCGCGCGCCCGTCTGCGGCCAGCAACATGTCTCCGGGTTGAATCCGGGCGTCGGCCGCGGGTGATCCCTCCGCGACACGGCTCACGACGACCCCTCGACGGCGACCCCAAGGGTCAGCCTCCGCAGGCGCGATCTCGAGCCCGAGGAAGGCACGTCGCACTTCCCCGTAGTCGAGGAAGTCTTGTGCGATCTGTAGGGCGCGATCGATCGGGATCGCGAAACCGAGCCCTTCACTACCGCCGCTCCGTGAGATGATCGATGCGTTGATGCCGATCAGCTCACCGTTGGCATTCACGAGCGCGCCCCCGGAGTTGCCGGGATTGATCGCCGCGTCGGTTTGGATCATCCCGAAGTAGAAGCCTTCCTCTTCGGAGGAGGGGGCGATGTTCCGATCCACCGCGGAAATCACTCCCGCGGTGACGGTCGGGTTCGAGTCGCCGACGTAGTTACCCAAGGGGTTCCCGATGGCGATCGCCCACTCGCCGATCATCAAGCCGTTCGCCGTGCCGACCGGAGCCACCGGGAGGTTCGGAACGTTGATGCGAAGGACGGCGATGTCCGCGATGGGATCGGTGCCCACGACCTCAGCCGGCACGTCGATGCCCCCGGGCAGGGTCACCAGGATCTCGGAAGCGCCGCTGATGACGTGGTCGTTCGTGATCACGATCCCGTCCTGACTCACGATCACCCCCGAGCCGAAGCTCGCGGAGCGCTGCTCCGCTCCCGGCGGGAGATACATGCTCTCCCACATCGAACGTGCCCGAACCTGACGGGTGCGGAGCACGTTCACGCTCACGACCGCCGGTGCGACCCGGGCCGTGGCCCGTACGATCGCCGTCGACCGGCTGTCGTCGAGCGACTGCGCCGCGGACGCCGTCGTCTGAGGTTCGATCTCGGCCGGCGCACCGACGCCGAACGCGGTTCGGGTCGGGACTACGGTGGCGTTCGCGGGACGTGTGTCGGGTGGCGGTGCATCACATGCCGCGACCGCTACGCAACCGAGTACCCACGCGCGGCGACGTAGCCGCGCGACCATCCGCCTCCGAGGAGAGGCGTTAGATGTTCGTTCCTGCTGCATCCCAGTCCTTGAGGAAAGCGTCGAGGCCTTTGTCGGTGAGCGGATGCTTGCTGAGTTGCCAAAGAACCTTCGGCGGAATCGTGCAGCAGTCGGCACCGATCAACATCGATTCTACGACGTGCATCGGGTGTCGAATCGATGCCGCGAGGATCTCGGTGTCGTACCCGTAGTTGTCGTACACCTGCCGGATCTGATGGATGAGTCCCATGCCCTCACCCGCGATGTCGTCGATGCGTCCGATGAAGGGCGACACGAACGTGGCGCCGGCTTTCGCGGCTAACAGGGCTTGGGACACCGAAAAACAGAGGGTGACGTTGGTCTTGAAGCCCTCGTCCACCAGGGTGCGGCAGGCGCCGAGCCCGGCCTCCGTGAGCGGCACCTTCACGACGGCGTTGGGATGAATCGCGGCGAGCTTCCTCCCCTCGGTGACCATCTGCTCGCGATCCACGGCCACGACCTCGAGGCTGACCGGCCCGTCCACCGCCTCACAGATCTCACGGTACATCTCGGTGACATCTCGGTTCTCCGCGACCTTCGCGACGAGGGATGGGTTGGTGGTGATCCCGTCGATGAGACCGGCATCCGCGGCGCGGCGGATCTCGGAGAGTTCGGCGGTATCGAGGAAAATCTTCATGCCAAGGCCTTGCGATCGGTGGATTCGGGGAGGGGTGGAGTCGGGTGCTCGTCGTACTCGACCCGATGAAGGAACAGCCCGGCCGCCGGAGCGGGCGGGGACGTGACGACGCTCGGGTCACAGCCGAGCAATCTAGCGAAGTCGTCGAGGGGACGCCGGGCCCGACCCACCTCGACCATCGTGCCGACGAGATACCGGACCATATGGTGCAGGTAGCGGTCCGCGGTGACCGTGAATCGCAGCCCCAGGTCGGTGTCGGACCAGACCGCGCCGTAGATCGTGCACACGCTCCCGCGCTCCGGCTGGCCGGCTTTTGCAAACCGCTCGAAGTCGTGGGTGCCGTGGGCCAAGCGCGCCGCCTCGTCGAGAAGTGGACGGTCCAGCGGCTGAGGGACAGGCCAACACCATCGGTGGTGGAACGGCGACGCAGCCTGCGGCGCCGTGCCCACCTCGTACCGGTAGGACCTTCGGCGGGCGTCGTACCGCGGGTGGAAGCTGGAGTGGGTGCGGACGACCCCTTCGACCCACACATCTCGAGGGAGGAGCGCGTTCAGGGAGGTCCGCAGTTCGTCAGCGGTCCACGAGGGCGGCATGTCCACGGATGCCACCTGTCCCGTCGCGTGCACGCCGGTATCGGTGCGGCCGGAGCCCAAGACTGTGGTGGGTCGATTCGCGAGCCGGGAAAGCGCTGCCTCGAGCTCGCCCTGGACCGTGCGCTGGTCGGGTTGTACCTGCCAGCCGCGAAAGCCGGAACCGTCGTAGTGGACGGTGAGGCGAAAACGGGTCTGATCGGGGGCGTCCACTGCGAAAAGGTAGATTCGCGGGTGTGGATGTCAACCTAGGGGAAGCGCTACAGATTGACCGAAAAGCCGCATGATCATTAGCCTTCTCGGCGATCAACGCTCACGCCCCGACGGTGCTCTACCCGGGATCCCACTGCCTTCATGACCGACGATCCGATCGACCTGACCTCGCTACTCGACATCGTCGCGCGAGGTGAGGACCTCGAGCAGGCGGACGCCGAACGCGCGTTCACTGCCTTTATGGCCGGCGCCGCCTCCGAGATCCAAATGGCGGGTCTCCTCATGGGACTGCGGGTGAAAGGGGTGACCCCGGGCGAGATCGCGGGCGGTGTACGTGCACTCCGCACCGCGATGCTCCCCGTGGCTTCAGCGGACCCGGATCGTTTGGTCGACACGGCGGGGACGGGGGGAGGCACGCTTACGACCTTCAACATCTCCACTGCGGCGGCCTTCGTGGTGGCCGGCGCGGGGGCGCCGGTCGCGAAGCACGGGAACCGGTCGTTCACCTCCCGTAGCGGGAGCGCGGACGTACTGGAGGCGCTCGGTGTACGGATCGACCTCACGCCCGACGCGATGTCGGCCGTGCTCGCCGAGGCTGGCATCGTCTTCATGTTCGCCCCGCTCCTTCATCCGGCCATGCGCCACGTGGGGCCCGTACGACGCGGTCTGGGCGTGCGTACCGTCATGAACGTGCTTGGGCCGCTCACCAACCCGGCGGGGGCTCGGCGGCAGGTGATTGGCGTCGCCGATCCGGAACTCCTCGACCTGATCCCGGACGCGCTCCGCGCTCTGGGACACATCCGGGCCCTCGTCGTGCACGGGGAGCCGGGTTTGGACGAGGTCAGCCCGTTGGGGGCGACCCGCGTCGCCGAACTCGTCGATGGAGAAGTTCGTCGCTATGAGCTCACCCTCGATCGGCTCGGGATCGAGCCGTCGGAGCCCGGGGCTCTCGCGGGAGGCGAGCCGGAGGACAACGCCCGCATCGTGCGAGCGGTCCTCGCGGGGGAGAAGGGCGCCCCGCGGGACGCCGTGGTGGCGAACGCTGCTGCGGCGCTTCTGGTCGCCGATCTGGCCCAGGATTGGTCGGATGCCGCCGACCTCGCGCGAGACGTCTTGGACGACGGGCGGGGAGAAGCGGCCCTCGACCGTTTGGTCGCCGCGTCGAATTCCTGACGGCACATCGCCTCGACCGGTAAGGGGCCCGGCCGAGGCGACGGGAGTGCCGCACCGCCGAAGCGGACCGGCACCGGTCTGACCCGAAGGTCAGTGTCGTAGCGTCAGTACTTCCGGATCACGCCGACGACGATGCCTTGGATGCGTACCTCGTCGGCGTCGACGTAGATCGGCTCCATCGTCGGATTGGCGGGCTGAAGTCGCACACGCCCGCCCGGCTCCCGATAGAGCTTCTTCACGGTGGCGGCTTCGTCCGCCACGAGGGCGACCACCATCTGACCATCTTCGGCCCGATCCTGGGCTTGGACGACGATGTAGTCCCCGTCCCGGATCTGCTCTTCGATCATCGAGTTCCCTTCCACCCTCAGGACGTAGTTGTCCCGACGACGGCGGACCATGTCCGGCGGAACCGCGAGCGTTTCAGGGGTCGAGATCGCTTCGATCGGAAGCCCGGCCGCGACCGCTCCTAGAAGGGGTAGCTCGATCGACGGCACGCCCGTTTCGCGCCCCACCATCTCGATCGAACGGCTCTCGTTGTAGGACTTCCGGATGTACCCCTTGCGCTCCAGATTGCTCAGGTGCTCATGCACCGTCGCCAGCGAAGAGTATCCGAAGGACTCCGCGATCTCCTCGAAGCTCGGGGCGTATCCCCGATCGTCGATGAAGGACTCGATGTAGTCGAGAATCTCTTTTTGCCGCTTGGTGAGGGGCATGACGCCCTCCGTCCCGGTGGGAAACCCGAATAGGAACCGAAGTAGGATACCCGAACGTTGCCCGAAACGCAAGGCCACGACTCGCTTCCCGGTATCCTCGCTGAGATCGTCGCGCACAAGCGCGCCGAGGTCGAGGAGCTTCGGGATCGGATGGACGCGGTAGAACGAGCCGTCGAGACGGCTCGCCCACCCCTCGACTTCCACGAGGCGCTGCGGGGGGGCTCCGCGGTCTCGCTGATCGCCGAGTGCAAGCGTCGCTCGCCGGGTGCGGGGGATATTCGTCCCGGACTCGATCCGGTCGCGCTGACGCTCGGGTACGCGCAGGCCGGTGCGTCCGCGCTCTCGATCCTCACCGACGAACGCTTCTTCGGTGGTTCGCTAGGCGACCTCGAGGCCGTGACGCGGAGCGTACCGCTGCCCGCGCTCCGGAAGGACTTCACCCTCGATACGTCTCAGATCATCGAGGCGAGGGCCGGGGGGGCGGACGCCGTCCTCCTCATCGCGCGTATCCTCGACGACGATTCGCTCCGGAGGTTGACCGCTGCAGCCCACGCGCTCGGCATGGGCGCGTTGATCGAGGTGCACGATGCGGTCGAGCTCGAGCGCGCCCTCGCGTCCGGATCGTCGATCATCGGCATCAATAACCGGGACCTCTCGACCTTCACGACCGATCTCGACACGACGGCCCGACTCCTGGAGGGGCTGCCCGACCACGTGACCGTCGTCTCCGAGAGTGGTATTCGCACACGGGAGGACGTGCAACGTCTAGGCGCGATGGGGGTCGATGCGATTCTGGTGGGCGAGGCGATCGTCGGTGCGGACGCGCCCTCCTCCGTCGCATCCGATTTGGCCGGCGTCTCACGCGTGGAGCGATTCGGTGCGTAGCGGGACTGGCGTGAAGATCTGCGGCCTCACGAACGGAGGGGACGCCGAGGTCGCCGATGCGGCCGGGGCGGACTACCTGGGCGCCGTCGTGAGCGCCGGCTTCGGTCGGAGCGTCCCCGAGGCCGAGTTGGAGTACGTCTTCGGCGAGTCGCGAGCCACGCGTGTCATCGTGACGGTGAACGAACCGGCGCCCCGGGCCGCGGAGCTCGCCGCCGCGGTCGGTGCCTCCGTGATTCAACTCCACGGTGAGGAGTCGCGCGCGGAGGTCGAGGCCGTGCGGGCCCTCGGGCCGTGGCGACTCTGGAAAGCCGTGCGGGCGCGGTCGACGGACGACATCACGCGGGTCGCCGAGGAGGTCGGGGATCTCGTGGACGGCTTCGTGGTCGAAGGCTGGCAGCGCGGGATCGTGGGTGGAGGCGGTGTCTCGCTGTCGCTGGGACCGGACGAGGTCCGAGCCTGTGTGCCGCGAGAGCTGCGTTTCGTGCTCGCCGGCGGGCTCACTCCGGAGAATGTGGCCGATGCGGTGGCACGCTTTCGACCGAACGTGGTAGATGTCTCCTCGGGTGTGGAACGATCCCTGGGGCTGAAGGACCCGGAGCGTGTGCGACGCTTCGTGCACGAGGCTCGCAGGGCCGCCAATACGACGGATCGGACGAGGATCGAATGAGTCGAACAGCGGAGGCCGAGGTCGGACGCTTTGGAGCGTTCGGCGGCCGCTACGTGCCCGAGACCCTGATCAAGGCGCTCGACGAGCTCGAGGTCGCCTACAGGGAAGCCCAAGGAGACCCGGGCTTTCGGAGTGACTTCGAGGCACTTCTCGCCGACTTCGTCGGCCGACCTTCACCCCTGTACCGGGCGCAGCGTCTCGGGGCTGCGATCGGCCACGACGACATCTGGCTGAAGCGTGAAGACCTGAACCACACGGGCGCGCACAAGATCAACAACACGATCGGCCAGGCCCTCCTGGCGCGTCGGATGGGGAAGCGACGGATCATCGCCGAGACCGGTGCCGGCCAGCACGGGGTCGCCACGGCGACGGCGTGCGCGCTGTTCGACCTCGAGTGCATCGTGTACATGGGTGAGGAAGACGTCGAGCGTCAGGCCCTCAACGTGTATCGCATGGAGCTGCTGGGCGCGGAGGTTCGGCCCGTCGGATCCGGCACGCGCACGCTGAAGGACGCGACGAACGAGGCGATCCGGGACTGGGTCACCCACGTCGAAGACACGCACTACATCATCGGAAGCGTCGTGGGACCCGACCCCTTCCCCCGAATGGTCAGGGACTTCCAGTCGGTGATCGGCGTCGAGGCACGCGCGCAGTGTATGGAGCGTCTCGGACGCCTTCCGGCGGAGGTGGTCGCGTGCGTCGGCGGGGGCTCGAACGCCATGGGCATCTTCCACGCCTTCGTGCCGGACGACGACGTCCGGTTGGTGGGTGTGGAGGCAGGAGGGGAGGGCGTCGACTCCGGCCGTCACTCGGCCTCACTGGTCGCGGGAAGCCCGGGTGTTCTGCACGGCTCCCATAGCTATCTTCTGCAGGACCACGACGGACAGGTGGCTCCGGCTCACTCCGTCTCCGCCGGTCTGGATTACCCGGGCGTCGGGCCCGAGCACTCCTGGCTGAAGGACTCGGGACGCGCGGAGTACACCTACGTGACGGACGACGAGGCGTTGACGGCATTCCATCGTCTTTCTGAGCTCGAAGGCATCATTCCTGCTCTGGAATCCGCCCATGCGATCGCCTATGTGCTCCGGGAAGGCGCCTCCGTGGAGGGCCCGCTGCTCGTCTGCCTGTCCGGCCGAGGGGACAAGGACGCCACACATGTGGCACGAACCGAGGGGCGCACGCTGACGTGAGGGGGCGGTGAGCGAAGCCAACGACGCGATGGCGGGTGCCGACACCGGGCTCGACTGGGAGGAGAGTGATCTCCCGGTCGCCGAGGTGCAGTCCCTCTTCGTCACCCTCGGCAAGGCGTTTCGAGCGTTCCAGCTGTACGACGAGAACAATCCTGTGCGCCAGCGGTTCGTCGAGACGCTGCGCGAAGAGTTCGCCAAGCTCTGGGGTGAGGTCGACAAACTCGTCGTCACCATGGACGAGGATCGGATCTACCTGGGTGGCGCCGAGGTGTACAGCTCGGAATCGAGGAACGACTCCCTCGCCTTCCTCTTCTTCAAGGATGGGGTCCGCGAAGTCACCTTCTTGCCCGGCGTAGAGCAGGAGGAGCTCGAGATCTTCCTCGGCGTTCTGCAGAAGGCGCGGAAGCTCGTCCCCGAGGGGGACGATCTCCTCACCGTGCTGTGGGAGGCCGAGCTCTCCTTCTTCGAATACCAGTACGTCGACCTGTTGGCGGACGGTGTGGAGCTTCCGGGAGCCGGCCCTGGGAATACGGGCCAAGAGCTCCAGGCGGCACTCGAAGCGGAAGACGAAGAGATCGCCGCCCAGGAGGACGGTGCGGCCGGCGCCGCGGAGGCCGACCAGCCTCAGACCGTCAAGCAGGACGACTTCAATCCGACGTTGTACGTCCTCGACCCGCGGGAGATGGAGACCCTCCGCACCGAGCTTCAGAAGGAGCTCAAGCGCGACACCCGGGCGGATGTGCTCAAGGCTCTCTTCGACCGACTCGAAGAGCCGCAGAACCGACAGCGGCAATCCGAGATTCTCGGCATCCTCGGCACCCTGCTCCCGAACTTCTTGAGTCGCGGTGGACTGGTCGCCGCCACCAACGTCCTCAAGGAGCTACGACGGCTGGGCGGAGTGCAGGGGATGTTCGATGAGCAGCGCCAAGCGGAGTCGGCTCAGATCCTCGTGGCCGTCTCCTCGGCCGGGGCCGTGGAAGAGCTGATCCAGGCCCTGTACCACGGCACGATCCGGGCATCCCCCGCCCAGTTGGGCGCCTTCTTGAGCTTCTTGCTGGGCGACGCTCTCGCGCCGTTGTTGCGCGAGTCTGAGACGGTGCAGCACAAGGAGTTACAGGCCGTACTTCGACAATCGGTTCAAGGGATAGCGAACCAGCATAGGGGAGCGCTTGTCGCCCTCTTCGACGAGGCCGATCCGTTGGTTGTGGCGGCGGCCGCCAAGCTCGCCGGCGAGATGGGTGTGACGGAGGCGGCGACCGGGCTGACGAACCTGCTCAGCCACTCGGAGTCCTCCGTGAGGCTGGCTGCGATCGATGCGGCGATCGCGCTCAAGGCGTCGACCGTGGCCGGCGCGCTCGAGGCGTCACTCTCGGACGAGGAGCGGGATGTTCGAGTGGCCGCGGCTCGCGCGATCGGCGTGCTTCGGTACGCTCCCGCCGCCGGCACGTTGGCCGACGTGATCAAGGGGCGCCAAATCCGTGCAGCCGACATCACCGAGAAGGTGGCGGTCTTCGAGGCGTACGGACTCACGGCCAGTGCGAGCGGGATCGCCCTCCTCGACGGCCTACTCAACAAGAAGGGGCTGCTGGGTAAGCGGGAGTCCACCGAGATGCGAGCTGCCGCGGCGCTCGGGTTGGGCCGGATTGCGGACCCGGGTGCCCGGGCCGCCCTGGAGCGTGCCACGCAGGACGAAGATCCGGTCGTCCGGAGCAACGTGAACCGTGCCCTCCGACAGGAGGAGCCGGCATGACCGAGCTGAACTACCAAGAGGTCGGACGCAAGCTACTCACCGCCCTCTTCAGCACCCTCGGCGCCCTCAAGCTCTATCCCGTGGAGAACCAGACCGTCCAACAGGCGTTGGCCGAGCTCCACGCGCTGGTTCAATCGGTGTTGGCGGTGGAAGGGTCTGCCGAGGTGCGGGTGGTCGGCGACTTCTTCTTCTTGAACGAGACGCGCCTTCGCCTGGATCTCTCGAACTTCGCCACCTTCGGGTCGTTCGCGAAGGCGCTCAACACCCATGGGATCGGCGCGGTCGAGATCGTTCAGGGCGTACAGCGGTCCGAGTGGGCTCCGTTCCTCTCGATGCTGCTGCGACCGCCCGTTGCGGACGACCCGTTCGGTGGCTTCTCCGAGCGCTTCGCGAGCACGCCCGTCGAGAACATCTCGATCCGAGCGGCGACGGAGGTCAATGAGCCGGCGGAGGATAGCGAGGAGACGCTCACGGCGGCCAAGCGCACGTACGCCCAATCGGTGAAGGTCGCCCAGGACGTGATGGACGACATGCGCCTCGGGAAGGCCGTGAACGTCCGCAAGGTGAAGCGCGCGGTGCAGGGGATCGTCGATCAGGTCCTGTCCAACGAGTCGTCGATGGTCACGATGACCACGCTGCGGGACTTCGACGAATACACCTTCACCCATTCGGTGAACGTTTCGATCTTCTCCGTGATCATCGGCCAGCGCCTCGGCCTCGACCGGATCCAGCTCTACGAGCTCGGGCTTGGCGCCCTCTTCCACGATGTGGGCAAACAGCGCGTCGATGCGGAGGTGATCAACAAGACGGGGAGCCTCACGGACGAAGAGTGGGGCCAGCTCAAAGAGCATCCGACGGAAGGGATGCTGCTCCTTTTCGGGATGCACGGCTTCGCCGATGTGCCGTACCGTCAGATGCTGATGGCGTACGAGCATCACATGAAGGTCGACCTCACGGGCTACCCTCAGAACCGGCGGGACCGGGAGCCTTCGCTCTTCTCGCGCATCGTCGCCGTGGCCGACGCCTTCGACGCGGGGACGTCCGTGCGCAGCTATCAGTACGAACCGTGGCCGCCGGACGCCGTGCTCCAAGAGATGCGCGACAATCCGCGCCGAGGGTTTGACCCCCTCCTCGTGAAGGTCCTGATCACCGCGACCGGTGTCTACCCGGTCGGCACGCTGGTCATTCTCGATTCTCACGAGCTGGCGATCGTCTCGGAGGTCAACAAGGATCCGGACTTCCTCCACCGCCCCACCGTAAAGGTGATCTCGGACCCCGTCGGGCTCCCGCTCGATCAGCCCAAGACGGTGGACCTGGCCCAAAACGGCCCCTCCGGTGCACCGGTGCACCAGATCATCAAGACGTCCGACCCGCAGAAGTACGGTATCCGCGTCAGCGACTACCTGATCGCGTGATTTCTTCTGCCTTTGCGGCACGCCGGGCTTCCGGCCGCGCCGCGCTCGTGCCCTACGTCACGGCGGGCTACCCTGAGCTGGACTCGACCGTCCCCGTGTTGGAGGCCATCGCGGCCGCGGGTGCCGACGTGATCGAGGTGGGGGTGCCTTTCTCGGATCCGCTGGCCGACGGCCCTACCATCCAGGCGTCGTCCTTTCGGAGCCTGGAAGGAGGGACGACCGTCGAGCGAGTGCTCGCGGACGTCGCTTCGTTCCGGGCTCGACACGATGTGGCCGTCGTCGTGTTCACGTACCTGAACCCCGTACTCCACTTCGGGTTGGACCGCTTCCTCCGTACCGCGGTGGATTCCGGCGTCCACGGACTCCTACTGACCGATTTGCCGGCGGGTGTCGATCGCGAGTTGGAAGATTCTGTGATCGAGTCGCCCCTGGACTTCGTCCGGCTCGTGGCCCCAACGACTCCGATCGATCGCGTACCCGAGGTCGCCGCCGGCGCTTCGGGCTTCCTGTACTACATCTCGCGCACCGGGGTGACCGGCGCTCGTGCGAAGTTGCGGACCGAACTCCGGGCGGAAGTCGGCGCAATCCGAGACGCGGTCGATCTTCCCGTCGCCGTGGGCTTCGGCATCTCGACTCCGGAGCAGGCCGCCGAGGTCGGTGGGCTCGCCGACGGGGTCGTCGTCGGGAGTGCGCTGGTCCAGACGTTGGGCGAGCGGGGTGTCGCCGCCGGGGGCGCCTTCGTGGCGGAGCTGAAGGCCGCGCTGGACCGACCCGCCGGCTCCTAGCTCAGCGGCCCGACAGCGAGTTCGTCCACCAGCGCTTCGTCGGGCTCCACGAAGACCGTCTGGACCCGATCCGCCAGCACCGAGCCCGGTGCGGAGCCCCGGGGCTTCCTCACGTACTTCCGCCGCGTCCAATCGACGGGTGCGCTGCCCGAGGTCCGTGCCTTCGAGTGCACGGCAGCGAGGGCGGCCGCCTGCTCGAGATCCCGAGCGGGTGGGTTGTCAGAGTGAGGCCAACGAAGGATCACGTGAGCTCCGGCCGTGTGACGGGCGTGCAGCCACACGTCGTTGGGTGCGGAGTGGCGAAAGGTCAGTTCGTCGTTGTGCTTCGCACCGCGGCCGACCCGGATCTCGAGGCCCCCCGAACTGCGGAAGGCACGATACGGGAGGGACGGTCCGTCCGGCTGTTTTCGACCCTTCTCGGCTCGCGCTGGAAGCGCCTTCCGGACTTCGTCCGCCTCGACGTCGCCGGCGCGTGCGCGGCGATCCAGCTCGGTCAATCGCGCGCGCTCTTCCTCCGCACGACGAATGAGGTCCGGCAGCCTCTCGGCGGCCCGCTCGGATCTGGACGCTCGTGCGTAGTATCGGTTTGCGTTCTCGTGAGGCTGTTGGGTCGGGTCGAGCCTGACCTCGACGGGCCGACCCTCGAAGTCGACCAGTGTCACCGACTCCGATCCGGCGGGAATCTCTCCGTATCGAGCCAGGATGAGGTCCCCCACCGCGCGCGCTTCGGCCGGATCTTCTCGTCCGTCCAACTCGGCGGTGAGCCGCACGACCCGGCGCTGGGCTCTGTGGAGTGCTTCTTCGATGCGAGCCAAGAGTGCCGGGCCGACGCCGAGCGCGACGGCATCGTCTTCGACGGAGGCGGCCTCGGCGGCCGTCCGGATCGCTTCGATCAAGGAAGGAGCGGGCTGAGCCTCATCGCTCACCCGGTAGGGGTAGGGTTGTGGCCCCTTCGGCGACGCGAGGATGCACGGCTCGACCGGAGTGGACCCATCCGCCCAGCCGCGCCACCGTTCGAAGCCGAGGTCGGCGTCGTCGGTGAGGGTGTCCGCGACGATCGGCGATACCCATGCGAAGGCCCGGACGAGCTCCTTGGCGCGGTCGGGCGGCGGGACGACATCGAGGACCCCGCTCCACGCTCCCGGTGTCAGCGACCCGTCGACGCCCTGCCGTCCGGTCGGGGTCGGCGGCACATACGGGTGCCCGACCTGCACCGGTCGACCCCCACCCGGGGTGAGGAGGGAGTGGCGCACCCTTCGGTCGACTCCCTGCGTCACGATTGCGTTGAGTCGGTTGCCCAGCAGTTCGATGACGAGTTCGAACGGCCCGTCACCCGATCGCTCCGGCGCCAGCTCGGCGATCAGGACGCGCTCGTCGGACGGCGCGCGCACCTGCCTCACTTTTGCACGCAGGCGGAGGTCCTCCGGCTCGGGCTCCACGACCCCTTCGACCAACACGTACCCGCGATTCGGGTGCAAACGCCACACCACGGTTCTGTCCCGGAAGAAGAGCAGCGCGTCTCGAGTCCGCCCGTCCAAACGGAGCGCCCGGAGGCGGGCTCCACGGAGGTCGCGGTCGAGTTCCTGCGCGAGCTCGCGTACCAAGAGGGAATCCCAGCGGATCGTCATGGCCCCAAGGTAGCGTGGGGGAGAAAAAAGGCTCGCCTCCGATCTCTCGTTCGGGGTATCGTAGCCGAATGTCCCACCGCCACCATCCGATCGTCATCGCCGCTGCCGAGGGCACGCTCCCGGATTGGGCCGTCGCCGGGGCGGAGCGACGTGCGCACATGCGCCGTGTTTCGGAACTCCTCGGCACGTGGGCCGTCGATCGAGGGCTGGACGAAGCGGAGCAGACTCGATGGCGCGCCGTGGGCTACCTGCATGACGTCGTGCGGGAGGAAGAGCCGAATGTGCTGCGGGGTCGGGTCCCCGAGGTATGGGCGGGCCTGCCGGACGGGCTCCTCCACGGTCCCGCGGGCGCGGATCGACTACGCGTCGCTGGCGTCGCGGACGGTGAGCTGCTCCACGCGATCGCGTGGCACACGGCCGGGAGCGAGGATTTTGGCACGTTGGGCCGAGCGCTGTACGCGGCGGACTTCCTGGAGCCCGGTCGTCCCTTCCGCACAGAGTGGCGCGCGGATCTCCGCGCTCGCGCTGCGGAAGAGCTCGACGGTGTCGTCGTAGAGATCGTCCGGGCCCGTATCGAACACCTCCTCTCTCGCCGAGGTACGGTTCTCCCTCGCACGATGGCCTTCTGGAATGCCCTGGCCGTGGAGCGCGCTCGATGACGGCGGGACATGTGCGTTCCGGGCTCGGCCTCCTCGCGGCCGTCGGCATCCTGGCCTCCTCCGCGGTCGTGATGCGCCAGAGCACCGAGGCGGGCGGCGTGGATGTCGGGCCGGCGGGTTGGGAAGACGGGCGGGTACGGGTCGAGGTGCTCAACGGCGGCGGGGTCGGCGGTATGGCCGTCCGGGCGACCGATCGCCTTCGGGACTACGGCTTCGACGTGGTCGACATCGGCAACGCGAGACCCTTCGATCGTGAACGACCTTCCGTCGTGATCGATCGGGTCGGGCGCTCCGACATGGCCCAAGCCGTTGCGGAGGCACTGGGAATCGATAACGTCCAGTCCGATCCCGATCCGAACTTGTATGTGGACGTTTCCGTAGTACTCGGTGCGGATTGGACCTTTCCCACGAACTCCGCGGGGACGGACGGCGCCGAGCGCTGAACGGACGGGGACTTCACGGTGAGCGCGCGACAGGCTGATGGCGAAAAAGGACAAGGGTAGGGCGAGGGGGGAGAAGGCCGGCGAGCCGGCGTCTACCAAGGACGCGGCCCGCGCCAGACGGGAACGCCGGGGCAAGGAGAAACCCGCGGACCCGAATTCGCTCGCCGAGTGGGGCAAGTCCATCGCCGTCGCGGTCGCGCTCTTCCTCTTCTTGCGCACCTTCCTGGTGCAGACGTTCGTGATCACCTCCGGCTCGATGGAGGCGACGCTCCTCGTCGGCGACATGCTCTTGGTGAATCGAGTCGCCATCGGATCGCGAATTCCGGGCACGAGCGTGAGGATCCCGGGCTACTCGACTCCCGAGCGCGGAGACGTCCTCGTGTTCGACCCACCTCACGAGCCCGACTTGATGCTCATCAAGCGGCTCGTGGGCGTCCCGGGCGACACGCTCGAGATGCGCGAACGTGTGTTGTACTTGAACGGTGTCGCGCAGGACGAGCCGTATGTCGTGCACGACGGCCCAGGTGACGATGTGCACCCGTGGATGGTGTGGCAGAGGGACCACCTGATCGGCGACGGTGATCCCGTGACGTACGCGCCGACCCGCGACAACTGGGGTCCCCTCGAGATCCCCGAGGACCGCTACTTCATGCTCGGGGACAACCGAGAGCACAGCCTCGACTCACGGTATTGGGGGCTGCTCGAGGGATGGCGCCTCGAAGGGCGAGCGGTGTTCACGTACTACTCGTACAACAAAGACTCGTACAGGCCGCTACCCGCTTTGCGCGAGGTTCGGTGGGGTCGCATCGGACGCGGCATCTCCTGAATCCGGCGCGCCGGGCCGCCCCTTCTCGATCTGTACGAGGGTGTGTCCGCGGAGTTGGCCGCACGCGGCGTCGATGTCACGTCCCCGCGTCTCTCGCACCGCGACGGAAACCCCGGCCGATTCGAGGGTCCGCTCGAAGAACCGGAGGCGCTCGGGGGTCGACGGCTCCCACGGCTGATACGGGATCGGGTTGAACGGGATCAGGTTCACGAAGGCGCGCACGCGCTTTGCCAGATCGGCCAACGGGGCGGCGAGTGCCTCGTCGTCGTTCACGTCACGAATCATCGTGTACTCGAAGGTGATGCGCTTCCCGCCGCCGTCGTCGAATCGCTCCAGCGCCTCGAGGACCTCGTCCAGCGGATGACGCTTCTCGAGAGGGATCAGCTCCCGACGCAAATCACTGTTCGGCGCGTGTAGCGACAACGCGAGGCGGAACTGTTCCGGACGGTTCGCCAACTCGACGATTCCCGGTACGACCCCCACGGTCGACACCGTGATCCGACGCGCACCGACCCCGTAGCCCTCGTTCAGGATCGTGAGCGATAGAAGTACGGCCTTCCGATTGGACAGCGGTTCACCCATCCCCATGTAGACGATGTTGGTGATCGGGCCGTAGTCGTGTTCCTCGGCCCATCGTCGCGATCCGCGGTACTGACCGACGATTTCCCCCGCGGTGAGCTGGCGGTCGAACCCGCCCCACCCGGTCGCGCAGAAGGTGCATCCCATCGCACAGCCGGCCTGAGAGGAGATACAGAGGGTCAGCCGCGACTCCGTGGGGATGAGCACCGACTCGACAAGTTCTCCATCGTGCAGGCGCCACAGGTGCTTCACCGTACCGTCTGCGCTTCGCTGCACCTGATCTGCCACGGGGTCGTCGATTCGAAACGCCCCACGCAGCGCCTCTCTCTCTCCCACCGGGAGATCGGTCATCTCGTCGACCGAGGTCACCAGGCGCTCGAAGAGCCAACGCCGCACCTGACCGATCCGGTAGCGGGGCTGGCCGCGTTGCTCGAAGTGCTCTTCCAACGCGGCCGAGACGGCGACCGGATCGAGTGAGAGGAGGTCCAGACGGGGGTCTTCGGCGGCCATGCGGTCCATTGAATCGGTCTGTGGGGCGGCTTAACTTAGCGCCCGTTCCGTAGGCGGAGTAACGGGTTGCAGCGCCCACGGATGATGGGAAGAACAGAGCTTGTCGAACGCACTTCGAACCTGGGGACCTGCCGCCGTGTGGGCAGCGGTCCTTTTTTTGTTGAGCGCCGGGTCCGGTTTCTCTTCGGCTCCTCGTTTCGACCATGCGGACAAGGTCGCGCACTTCGGCCTCTACGCGGTGCTCGGCGCCACGCTGGCGTACGGTCGCTCGAGGGCGGGGCGTCCCATTCACCACGCCCTACTGATCGGGGTGGGGTTGCTGTACGGCGTGACCGATGAACTCCACCAGCGGATCGTGCCGGGGCGTCACGCGGATGTGGCCGATTGGGTCGCGGACGCGATCGGCGTCATCGTCGGATACGCCTTCGTGAGATGGATGACAGGACGGACCACGAGCCTCCCGGGAGAGAGGACGAACGAATGACGGAACACGACTTCGAACGGACAGGATTGCGCTCACGCATGGTCGGCGGCTTGAGGGCCGCCGATGCAGGATCGGAAGAGACATTGGCGGGTTGGGTGCACCGGCGCCGCGACCTCGGTGGCCTCTTGTTCGTCGACCTCCGGGATCGCAGCGGTCTTGTGCAGGTCTCGTTCGGCCCCGACTGGACCGACGCGGAGTCGATGGAGCTCGCTGGCAGCATCGGCCACGAAGACGTGATCTGGGTCGAGGGCGTCGTGGCCGAGAGACCCGAAGGGGCGCGGAAGTCCGACATGGCGACCGGTGAGGTGGAGTTCAAGGCACACCGACTGAAGATCCTGTCGGATGCGCGAACCCCCGAGATCCCCGTCTACCGGGCCCCGGAGGACGAGCTGCCGGCCGAGGAGCTGCGGCTTCAACACCGTGTGTTGGACCTGCGTCGCTCGGAGCTGCAGGAGAAGCTGCTCCTCCGACACCAACTCGTGCTGGCCGCACGCAACTACATGGACCGAAACGGCTTCGTCGAGGTCGAGACACCGATCCTGACCAAGGCGACGCCGGAGGGCGCTCGAGACTACCTCGTGCCCAGCCGCGTACACCCCGGAGAGTTCTACGCGCTGCCGCAGAGCCCGCAGATATACAAGCAGATTCTCATGGTGGCGGGCTTCGACCGGTACTTCCAGATCGCGCGCTGTTTCCGTGACGAGGATCTCCGGGCCGACCGTCAGCCCGAGTTCACGCAGATCGACGTCGAGGCGTCCTTCGTCGAGGTCGACGACATCTTGGGGTGGATGGAAGGCCTCATGTCGAGCATGGCAGAGGCGGCCGCGGTCGACGCACCCACTCCCTTCCCGCGTCTCAGCTGGGCGGACTCCATGGAGCGTTTCGGCTCCGACCGACCCGATCTCCGCTACGAGATGGAGATCTCGGACTGGACGGAGGCCACCGCCGACGTCGACTTCGGGGTGATCCGTTCGCAGGTGGACGCTGGAGGGCGCGTGCGCGGCTTCCACGTGCCCGGCGGCGCGCGGCTGTCGCGCCGGCAGATCGACGGCATCGAGCAGGCGGCGAAGAACGCCGGCGCACCCGGGCTCTTGTGGGCCAAGTGCTCGGAAGAGGGCACGTCGGGTCCGCTGGGCAAGTTCTTGGCGAAGGAGAACGCCGATGCCATGGGCCTCACCCCCGGAGACCTGGCCCTCGTGTCGGCCGGTCCGGACGCGCTCACGTCACCGACGCTCGATGCCGTGCGGGCGGCCGCGATCGAGGTGCTCGAACTCGAGCCCGTGCGGGAGCACGCCTGGCTCTGGGTGACCGAGTTCCCCGTATTCGAGGAGCACGACGGTGTGCTCGGAGCGGGCCACCACCCCTTCGTTATGCCCCACGAGGACGACATGGATCTGATCGAATCCGATCCGGTCCGGGTGAGAGGTACGGCCTACGACCTCGTGTACAACGGAACCGAGTTCGGGTCAGGATCGATCCGTATTCACCAGCCCGAGCTCCAGCGTCGCGTCCTTCGTGTGCTCGGTCTGAGCGAAGAAGAGATCGACGAGAAGTTCGGATTCCTGCTCTCGGCACTCTCCGCGGGTGCGCCGCCGCACGGTGGCATTGCGTTGGGCATGGACCGTATCGTTCAACGCTTCACCGGGTCGAGCAGTCTTCGCGATACGGTCGCCTTTCCCAAGACGACGGCCGCTCGGGCGCTCTTCGAGGGAGCCCCGACGCCAATCGGGGTATCAGAACTCGACGCGCTCGGCCTACGTGTGGTCGGGCGAACCGGAGACGAATAAGGGGCGGGATCTGCCCCAGGAGTATGTGTGGCGAACGGCGATACGAAGGTTGAGCACAGGCTGGATACGGAGGGCGCCGACCCGCTGATGTTGGCGGGGGTGAACGACCGGAACATGCATGAGATCAGCCGGTTGTTCTCGGTGCGTGTGGTGTTTCGAGGCAGCCAACTGGTCCTGTCGGGTGACGTCGAGGCCGTCGAGCGTGCCGTGCCGGTGGTGCAGCACATGATCGAGCTCGCGCGGCTGCGCGCCCCGTTCGACACGCCGGACATCGCACGATTTGCGGACGGGGTCGATGCACTCGGACCGGCGGGGATCGTGCACCCGGACGACGAGATCCGGATCGCTTTGCCGGGCTCTCGTAAGGTGATTTCACCCAAATCCGACGGCCAGCGCGGCTACCTCCAAGCGATCCTCGAAAACGACATCGTGATCGGGATCGGCCCGGCCGGCACGGGGAAGACCTACCTCGCCGTGGCGGCGGCGGTCGACGCGCTCTACAAGAAACGGGTCAAACGGATCATCCTCGCCCGTCCTGCCGTTGAGGCGGGTGAGAACCTCGGCTTCCTCCCGGGTGACCTCCAAGAGAAGGTCGATCCGTACCTTCGGCCGCTCTACGACGCTCTCGAAGACATGATGCCCCAGGACCGAGTCCGCCGGGCCCTCGAGGAGTCGACGATCGAGATCGCTCCGCTCGCGTACATGCGCGGTCGGACGTTGTCGGACGCCTTCGTGATTCTCGACGAGGCACAGAACGCCACCCGCGCTCAGATGAAGATGTTCCTGACGCGTCTCGGTCTGAATTCGCAGGTGGTGATCACCGGCGACAAGACGCAGATCGATCTCCCCCGGCCCAACGATTCGGGCCTTCTGGAGGTCGAGGCGATCCTCGGGCAGATCGACGGCATCCAGGTCGTCTATCTGGATCCGAAGGACGTGATTCGTCACCGCTTGGTGAAAGACATCATCCGAGCCTACTCACGCGAGGGCGAGGAGATGGACGAGGCGTGAGCGGACGATCGGACGAGCGTACATCGTCCTCCTCCGTGCTGCGCACCCTCTCGGGGGACCCAGGAGCGACGCTGGGAGAGCGCATTCGGCACCACGGGGCGCGCGTCCTCCTCCTTCTCGTCCTCTCCGGGATGATTGCGGTGCTCTTCCCGCCGGAGCAGGGGCTCGACGTCACGCCGTACAGCATCGGCATGGTCGCCCCCGACGACGTGATCGCCTCCATCCCGTTCGACGTGCCCAAGTCGGCAGCGGACTTCGAGCGCGACCAGCGCGAAGCGGCGGAGGCCGTGCCTCCGACGTTCGACGAACACGAGTCGGCGGCCGACTCGGTGGCTGCCCGTCTCGGCCGTTTCTTCGATCAACTCGACTCGGCCGCGTTGGCGGGGGACACACTCGGCGTCGTGCGCATCATGCAGATGAGTCGCATCAATGCGAGCCCGGCGCAGATGCCGTTCATCCTCGACGAGGAGTCTCGCAACGCGCTTCGCGGCGCCGCGCGCTCCGCGGCCCTTCAGATCATCCCACGGGGGATGATGGACCCCGCAGAGTTCTCGGAGATCACGACCGACGTCATCTACCTTCGCTCCGGGCCGGATCGCAGCGAGACCACCCGGCCGGTGAGCGAGATCATCACCTCGCGCGATTTCTACGCCCAGGCCGTGCTTCTCCTCCCGCCCGACTTTCCGCCGGACGCACAGGAGCTCTTCCGACTGATCCAGATCTTCTATCTGGAGTACAGCCTCGTCCCGAACGTGGTGGCGACCGAACGCGATCGCGACGCAGCGCGTAGCTCGGTCTCCCCGACGAAGGCCGATGTCTTGATGGGCCAAGCGATTGTCCGGGCGGCCGACCCGATCGGTCCCGATGCACTCGAGCGGCTCGAAGCGTACGAGCTGGCCCTACGGGACGCAGGACTCCTCGAGTCCGACGATCCTGTCGCGGCGGCGGTCGTCGGGTCCTGGCTCCTGTCTCTGATGCTGCTGTCGATCTTCGGACTGCTGCTCTACTTCAGCCGTCCCTTGGTGTACGCGAACTTCCGGTGGCTGCTCCTCTTGGCGCTCCTGACGGCGACGTACTTCGGAGCCGCGTACGGGATCGAGCGAGCGGGTTTGGTCTCCGCCTGGCTGCCGATCGCCTTCGTCGCACTTCCGGTCGCGGTCCTGTGGGATACGCGTATCTCCCTCCTTCTCGTCCTGATTCTGGCGACGATCACCGGAATGCTGCCGTACTTCTCGTCGTACGGGGTCGTGCTGATGGTCATGGGTGGAGGCGCTGCGGCGGCGATGAGTGTGCGCGCCGTCCGACGCCGCTCCGAGACGTGGGTCGCGATTGCCTCGATCGGCATGGTCATGGGGCTGATCGCGTCGGCGTGGGCGCTGGCAACGTCGGTGCCGCTCTTCGGCGCGGGGCAGGGCGCCGTGGCCATCGCGGGGAACGCGACCGCCTCGGCACTCTTGGCCGTGGGATTCCTCTGGGTTTTCGAACTCTTCACCGGGATCACGACCGACCAAACCCTACTGGAGTGGGCCGACCCCACCCGCCCGCTCTTACGCCGTCTCTCGATGGAGGCGCCGGGCACGTACGCGCACACGATCAACGTCGCGAATCTGGCGGAAGCCGCCGCGACCGAGATCGGTGCGAACGGCCTGCTGTGCCGGGTGGGCGTGCTCTATCACGACGTGGGGAAGATGCTGAAGCCCCACTACTTCGTGGAGAACCAACCCGACTCGCGGAATCCTCACGACAAACTCAAGCCCGAGACGTCGGCCTCGATCGTGCGCGAGCACGTTACCGAGGGCGTGCGGCTCGCGAAGGACGCCAACGTTCCGGACGTGGTGATCGACTTCATCCTCGAGCATCACGGCACCCAGCGGATCGGCTTCTTCTACCAGAAAGCCGTCGAGGAAGCCGAGGGGGAGGTCGACCCCGCTCGCTTCTCGTATCCGGGACCGCGGCCGCGCAGCAAGGAGACCGCCATCGTGATGCTCGCCGACTCGTGTGAGTCGGCGGCCCGGGCGATGCAGGATCCGACGCCCGAACGAGTGCGCGACCTCATCGAGACGGTGGTCGATGGCAAGGTCGCCGACCGCCAGCTCGACGACTCGCCGCTCACGTTGGGTGAGGTTGCCCGGGTCAAGGATCAGTTCGTGAAGATCCTCGGCGGCGTCGTCCACCGCCGGATCGAATACCCGGAGACGCGCCACCTGACCGACGGGGTGGAGGGCGGAGAGGGCGAGGAAGAGGAAGAGTCCGCGGCCGCCGCTCTCGATGGCGAGTGACGTTTCACTGACCGTGAACCTCGGGGGCCGATCGTCGCTCCCCGAGGGCCTGATCCTTCGCAGCGTCGAGCAGACCCTGAGCGACCAGGGGATCGACGTCGCCGAGATCTCCATCACGCTGCTCGACGACGCCGACATCGAGCGCATGAACCGGGACTATCTGGGGCGGGACCGGCCCACCGACGTCATCGCCTTTTCCTTGGGTGACGCAGGGCGGGTCCTCGGGGACGTCTACGTCGGCTTCGACCAGGCCGTTCGGCAAGCGGACGACGTCGGCGTGGCGATCGAGGAAGAGCTCGTCCGCCTGACGATTCACGGCGTCCTGCACGTCCTCGGCCACGATCATCCGGAGGGGCCCGAGCGGATGGAGAGCCCCATGTTCTCCCTCCAAGAGCGTCTCGTGCGCGGGGTCCTCGACGACGCCGACTGACGGGTTGCCTCGGCTCGCCCCCACGAGGATCTTGCAGCGCTCCGCGGCGCCACCACCGCATCCCCGCATCGTCAGGCTCGGCAGATGACCGCTGCTCACGAGGAACGGGACGACGCACCGTCTCGGGTCGAAGAGCTCGTCCTGTCGGGTGACGTCGCGGGGGCAGCCGCCGAAGCCGCCGAGCTTCATCCGTCCGACCTGGCCGACATCGTCGAGCGGCTCGACGAGCCGGAGCAGGTCCAACTTCTTTCGCAGCTCCCCACGGAGTTGGCGTCGGAAACACTCTCCGAGATGGAGGGGGGTGAAGAGCGCGGCCACCTCCTCGCAGCCCTCAGTCCGGAACGGGGTGCGGAACTCCTCGAGGAGCTCGCGGACGACGATGCCGCGGACCTCATGGGCGAGCTCGAGCCCGACGAGCAGCAGCGGCTCCTCGAGGCCCTCCCGGACGAAACGGCCGACGAACTCGTCGATCTCCTGCAGTACGACGAGGAGACGGCGGGAGGACTAATGACCACCGATTTCGTTGTCGTCGACGAGACCATGACGGCCGCCGAGGCGTTGGACCAGGTCCGCTTCCAAGGCCGCGAGGTCGCGGACTTCTATACGGTCTTCGTGGTCGGCGCGGACCGGCGACTCAAAGGTACGGTGCGGCTCGACGACCTCGTGATCGCCGATACCGAGTCGACGGTGGAGGCGATCGTCGAGGAGCCGGTGGCGACGGTCGGTCCGGAGGAGGACCAGGAACAGGTCGGGCGCCTCATCGCGCGCTACAACCTCGCCTCGATTCCGGTCGTGACGCCGATCGGCACGCTGCTCGGCCGAATCACCTTCGACGACGTCATCGATGTGATCGAGGCAGAGCAGACCGAGGACATTCTCCGGCTCGCCGGCGTCGTCGACGAAGAGGAGCTCCGGCACACGTGGACCCAGTCGGTCGCGACTCGGCTCCCGTGGCTCTTGCTCAATCTGGTCACCGCCGCCCTCGCGGCCGGGGTGATCCTCGTCTTCGAGGACGTCATCGCCGAGGTCGTTACGCTCGCCTTCCTCGCGCCGATCATCGCCGCGCTCGGTGGGTCGTCGGGGACTCAATCCCTGGCGATCACGATCCGGCGACTGACGATCGAAGGCTCGGGCGCCGCCCGCGGCTTCGTGGTGAAGGAGTTGCTCGTCGGCCTGGTCATCGGCGCCGTCCTAGGCGTGGGTATCGCGGGCATCTCGTTGCTTGTACCGGGCGCGACGCCCCGTCTAGGACTCGTCGTCATGTTGGCGATGTGGGGCAACCAAATCGTCGCGGGCGTGGCCGGAGCGTTCGTGCCGGCAACCTTGGATCGGTTGGGGGTAGACCCGTCTGTGGCGTCCTCGGTCTTCGTTCACACCCTCACTGATCTGTGCGGATTCTTCCTCCTCCTCGGGCTCGCGTCGCGACTGCTGATCGGGTGACCGCATGAAGCGACTCGGGCGCTTCCTCACGATCCTGGCGAAGCTGATGCCGTTCGCCCTCGCCTTCCTCCGTGATCGGCGGAGCTTTCTCCTCTTCGGTCGCCCACGGAGGCGGACGCCGGAGCAGCACCAACAGCGGGCGGACAAGCTGGCGGCGACGACGGCCGCTTTGGGGCCGGCCTTCGTGAAGGTCGCACAGCTCCTCTCGGCGCGGGCCGACATCCTACCGGAGCCGTACCTCTCCTCGATCGGGACGCTGCAAGACCATGTGCCGGCCGACCCGACCGACGCGATCCGGGAGGTCATCGAGCGAGAGTTGCAGGCCCCCGTCGTCGAGCTGTTCGAGGACTTCGACGACACCCCGCTCGCCGCGGCGAGTCTCGGTCAGGTGCACGCGGCTCGTGTCGACGGGAGGGACGTCGTCGTGAAGGTGCTGCGCCCAGGGGTCGAGGCTTCAGTAGCACTCGATCTCGACATCTCGTTCAGGCTTCTGTTCTGGGTGAACATCCTCTTCCCCAACCACCACGTTCGGGCCCTCACCAACGTCGTGCGGGAGTTCTCGGTACGCGTGCGGGACGAGATGAACTTCGAGGAGGAGGCCCGAAACGTCGCCCGCTTCCGTGAGGTCTTCGCCGACGAGCCGCGCGTGCGCGCGCCCCGTGTCTATGGCGAGTTCACCCGCCGGCGTGTCTTGGTCATGGACCGGATCAAGGGGACGAAGATCGATCGACTCCAGCCGCTCTTCGATTCCGGGCGCCTCTCCTTCCGGAAGGTCATGGAGACGCTGACCAACGTCTATCTCCGGATGATGATGGTCGACGGCTTCATGCACGCCGATCCGCACCCGGGGAACCTCTTGGTCCAAGACGACGGGACCTTGGTACTTCTGGACTGGGGTTCGGTGCTCGAAGTGCCTCGGTGGGCTCGCGACTCGATCCTCGGTATCGCGCTGGCCCTCGGTCGGGAAGACATCGACGGAGTCATCAACGAGATGTATCGGCTCGGGATGATCAGTCCCGAGGTCTCGAGAGGGGAGATCCGCGAGGCAGCTACCGAGATTCTCAAGATCGTCGAACGCGCAAAGACGACGAACAGCCAGGTCATCGTCGAGGACGTGATCTCCGAGCTTCTGGACACCTTCTACACGTGGCCGCTCGTCCTGCCCCAGGAACTCGTCTACTTCTTCCGCGCCTCGGCGTTGATCGAGGGGCTCGCGTTCACGTATGACCGTCGATTCGACGGGCTGACCTTCATTCGCGGCGTCGTGTTGGACAACAAGGTCGCTCTCCTCAAGTCCACGCATCAGCAGCCGACCCAGATTGCGAAGAACTTCGTCGAGGAGTCCCAAGCGGTCGTCCGGTCGGTGAGGGATCTGGTGACCCGCGCCGAACGCGAGGAGCTGCGGGTCCGGGTTCACCCTCGCGATATCCAGTCCCAAGAGCGCTTCCTGCACCTTCAAGCGCGCCGTTTGCTGCTCAGCATTTTCGCCTCGGTCACCGCGGTCATCACATCGATTCTCTTCATCTCGATTCGAAGTTGGTGGCTGCTCGGCTTCGGGTTGGGGGCGGCCCTCGTCATGTTCTTGGTGGTCCTCTTCATCCCCACTCACCTCCTCGAGAATCCGCTGCGACACGCCCGGGGCATCCGGCCCGGATCGCATGTGTAGCGCGAACCTTCGATGACCCTGACCTCGACCTTGCCCGGTCCGCTCGCCAAGACGCTCGACCGCTTCCGCGAAGGCAACGTGCCCGCGCTCGCGCGCGCTATCTCCGTTGTCGAGAACGAGCGGAAAGGCTTTCAGGACCTTCTCCATATCGTGATGTCCGACGGGCCGCAGGCGGCCCGAGTGGGCTTCACAGGACCTCCGGGAGCGGGGAAGTCGTCCCTCGTCGCGGCCGCGGCCACCGCGTACCGGGCGGCCGACGAACACCTCGGCATCGTTGCGGTCGATCCGACTTCTCCGTACTCCGGGGGCGCGCTGCTCGGGGATCGGATCCGGATGAACGACATCGCCACCGATCCAGGGATCTTCATCCGGTCGATGGCGACCCGCGGGTCACTGGGCGGATTGGCGACGACCACCAAGGAGGTGGTCGACCTCATGGACGGCTTCGGCTTCGACCGGGTGATCGTCGAGACCGTCGGCGTAGGGCAGACGGAGCTCGAGGTCACGGCTGCCGCCGACACCGTCGTCGTCGTCTTGGTGCCGGAGTCGGGTGATGCCATCCAGGCGATGAAGGCCGGGCTGATGGAGATCGCGGACATCTTTGTGGTCAACAAAGCCGATCGGCCGGGTGCCCCACGGCTGGTCAAGGAGCTCCGCCAGGCTCTGCACCTTCGCGCCGGCAACACGATGAAGGATATCCCGGCGCACCACGGCGTCGATCTCGGCCGCGTCATGAAGAAGGAGCGCACCGAGGATGCGCCACCGGAGGAGCCCGATGGATGGGCCGTGCCGGTGCTGACGACGAATGCGCTCACGGACGAGGGTGTACCGGAGCTCCTGGACACGATCCGAGACCATCGGCGATGGCTGGTCGAGAGCGGGCAGCTCGAAGCTCGACGTCGGCAACGTGCCGAGATCCGTATTCGGGACGTGGTCGACCGCGAGCTTCGACGCAGCGCGTGGAATGCGCCTAGAACCGAGACGCTTCTCGAAGAGGGGGTCGAACGCATCGCCGCGGGGGAGGGTACACCGTACTCTGCGGCCCGCTCGATCTTGGACGCCCTTTTTCGCTGAGCGAAAGGGCTCCGCTTCGCGCCCGAGCGGCGGTATCTTTATGGAGCGCAGCGGGTTGGTCCGAGGCGCTCACGGCACCACGGAATCGGGGGGGCGATGTCTACGATCGAGAAGGACGTTCTGAAGCGTGGCGAGCTCGAGGGGCTCGTCGAGGAACGAGATCGCGAAATCGCTGCGTTGAAAGCCCGCCTCGCCGACTGGGAAGAGGCGTACGACGGCACCCCCAAGCGCGAGTCGCTTTTCACGACGGTCTCCGGCCGCGAAGTACGCCCCCTGTACACCGAACTCGACCGGGTCGGCGACGAGGACGACGGGCTTGGATTCCCCGGTGCGTTCCCGTTTACCCGGGGGCCGTACTCGACGATGTACCGCACCCGCCTCTGGACCATGCGGCAGTTCGCCGGCTTCGCCACCGCTGAGGAAACGAACGAACGCTACAAGTATCTCTTGGAGCACGGGCAGACGGGGCTGAGCGTCGCCTTCGACTTCCCGACCCTCATGGGCTACGACGCCGACCACGCCCGTTCGTTGGGTGAGGTCGGGGTGTGTGGCGTCGCGATTTCGTCGCTGGCCGACATGGAGCGCCTCTTCGACGGGATCCCGCTCGATCAGGTCTCGGTCTCGATGACGATCAACGGTCCGGCGATCATCCTCTTCTGCTTCTACGTCGCGGCCGCGGAACAGCAAGGCGTCGACGTCGGAGTGCTTCGGGGCACCGTTCAGAACGACATCCTGAAGGAGTACCAGGCCCAACACGCGTGGGTATTCCCGCCCGAGCCGGCGCTGCGTTGCATCGTCGACATGTTCGAGTGGTGCAGCGAGAACACGCCGAAGTACAATCCGATCTCGATCTCCGGGTACCACATCCGAGAGGCGGGGGCCACCGCCGCGGAGGAGCTCGCCTTCACGCTCCGGAACGGCTTCGAGTACGTCGAGAGAGGCATTGCCCGAGGGTTGGATGTGGACGCCTTCGCGCCTCGGCTGTCCTTCTTCTTCGACGTGCACAACGACTTCTTCGAAGAGATCGCGAAGCTCCGCGCGGCCCGGCGAATCTGGGCGCGCGGCATGAAGGAGAAGTACGGAGCGAAGAACCCCGACTCGTGGCGGCTGCGTACCCACTGCCAGACGGCGGGGGTGACGCTCACCGCCCAGCAGCCCGAGAACAACATCGTGCGGGTGGCCTACCAGGCGATGGCGGCCGCTCTGGGCGGGACGCAATCCCTCCATACGAACTCGATGGACGAGACGCTCTCCCTGCCGACCGAGAAGGCGGTTCGGATCGCGCTGCGCACGCAGCAGATCCTGGCGTACGAGTCAGGTGTGGCGAACACGATCGATCCGCTTGCCGGGTCGTACTACGTGGAGGCCCTCACCGACGAACTGGAGCGCGACGCGCTCGCGCTGTTCGAGGAGATCGATGCGATGGGCGGCGTCGTGCCTGGGATCGAGCAGGGCTGGTTCCAGCAGGAGATCGCCGGAAGTGCGATGCGCCAACAGCGTGAAGTCGAGTCCGGTGACCGCGTCGTCGTGGGCGTGAACCACTTCGGAGAAGGATCCGGGAAACTCGAGATCGACACGCTGAAGATCGATCCGGACATCGAGAAGCGTCAGGTCGCCAAGATGGCCGCCATGCGAGCCGAACGGGACGACGACCGCGTCCACGACACCCTCGACGCGCTCCGCGAAGCATGCAGGACCGAGGAGAACGTGGTTCCGCGCATTCTCGACTGCGCCCGCGCCTACTGCACCCTCTATGAGATCCGCGCCGCCATGGAAGACGTGTTCGGCGCGTACAAAGAACCCGTCTTCTTCTAGCCGAGCTAGAGCCGGCCTTCCCACATATGTCCGAAGACAGAATGATCCGAGTCCTGGTCGCCAAGCCCGGACTCGATGGCCACGACCGTGGCGCCAAAGTCATTGCCAGCGCCTTCCGCGACGCCGGCTTCGAGGTCATCTACACCGGTCTGCACCAAACGCCGGAGATGATCGTCAGCGCGGCGGTTCAGGAGGACGTCGACGTCGTGGCGATGTCGGTCCTCTCCGGAGCCCATATGACGCTCTTCCCCAGAGTGCAGGAGCTCCTCGCCGAGGCGGGCGTCGACCACATCCTCCTGACTGGGGGTGGGATCATCCCCGAGGAGGACGTCGCGGCACTCGAGGAGCAGGGGATCGGGCGCCTCTTCGGTCCCGGCACGCCGACGACGGCAGCGATCGAATACGTGCAGGAATGGTTCGCAGCCCAGCAGTCGAGTTGAGCGGGGCAGCATCGTCGGGCCGACTCGCTGAACTGTCGGCCGAGCTCAAGAAGCTCCGAGAGACGCTCCGCGAGGGTGGGGGTGCCAAGCGGATCGAGCGTCAGCACAAGCAGGGCAAGCTCACCGCCCGCGAGCGCATCGATCTCCTCCTCGACGAAGGAGAACCGTCGGTCGAGATCGGCATGCTCGTCGCCCACGATCTCTACGATGGACAGGCTCCGGGGGCTGGGGTCGTTACGGTCGTCGGCCGCGTCGAAGGGCGAGAGGTCGTGGTCGTTGCGAACGACGCGACGGTAAAGGCCGGATCGTGGTGGCCAGAGACGATCACGAAGATCCTCCGCGCCCAAGAAGTGGCGATGCGGTGCCGCATCCCGATCGTGTACCTCGTCGACTCGGCCGGGGTCAACCTGCCCTACCAGGGCGGCGTCTTCCCGGGGCAGTACGGCGCCGCGCGGATCTTCTATTACAACTCCGTCATGCGCCGCTACCTGCGGATCCCGCAGCTCGCGGCGGTCATGGGGCCCTGTATCGCGGGCGGAGCATATCTACCCGCGCTCTCAGACGTGATCCTCATGGTCGAGGGCACGTCGTTCATGGGGCTCGGTGGCCCGAACCTGGTGAAAGGGGCGACCGGGCAGACCGTCGGTCAGGAAGAGCTCGGAGGGGCCTCAGTGCACACGGAGCTGAGTGGCGTCGCCCACTACATGCTACCGAACGACCAGGCGTGCCTCGACCGACTACGTGAGCTCGTTGCGGGACTGCCGGTCGAGGTCGAGGTCGACGACCGGATGGCCACTCCGCCGAAGCGCCTCCCGTACGACTTGTACGATCTCCTCCCGGACGATCACCGGCAGCCCTACGCCATCCGTGACGTCCTGGACTGCATCCTCGACGGCGAAGGGCTCGACGAGTTCCAGCCGGGTCACGCCCAGGAGATGATCTGCGGAACCGGATACGTCGACGGGGTCGCCGTGGGCGTGATCGCGAACGCCCGTGGCATGTTCAAGTCGGCGACCGGCGGGCCACCTCGCTTCGGCGGCATCGTCTACACGGAGAGCGCGCGGAAGGTGGCGTACTTCATCGAGACGATGAACCGGCATCGGACTCCGATCCTCTTCGTCCAAGACGTCTCCGGCTTCATGGTGGGCCCCGACGCCGAGCACTCGGGGATCATCCGAGCGGGCGCGAACTTCGTCGAGGCGATGGCGACCGCCACGGTGCCCAAACTCGTCCTGACCCTCAACCACGCGTCGGGGGCCGGCTACTACGCGATGGCCGGACAGGGCTTCGATCCCGACTTCATCCTCTCGTTGCCGACCGGTCGTATGGGGGTGATGGAAGGAGCGAGCGCCGTGACCGCGCTCTTCGGCACTCAGCTCGATAAGCTCAAGGCCGAAGGGCTGGTGCCCGACGAGGAGCTCACGACGCGGATGGACGAAGTCCGTGCGGAGTACGATCGACAGCTCGACGCCCGCTTCGCGGCGGCTCGAGGATTCGTCGACGAGGTCGTGCTGGCCGAGGAGCTTCGCCCGTCGCTCGGGCTGCTTCTCCGCGCCGCCAAGCAGAATCCAGGACCCCACATCGGGGCCTTCCACATTCCCGAGGGTGTGTCATGAGCGGCCGAACCGTGAGGGTGGCCAGCGGGCAGGGCTTCTGGGGAGACGATCTCGAAGCTCCTGTCCGTCAGGTGCAGGGTGGCCCGATCGACTACCTGATGCTCGACTATCTGGCCGAGGTCACGATGTCGATCATGCAGAAGCAGCGAGCGCGAGACCCCGAGGCCGGGTATGCGCGGGACTTCGTGCCGCTCATGGAGCGGATCTTCCCCCAGTGCGTCGAAGACGGCGTGCGCGTCGTCACCAACGCGGGTGGAGTGAACCCGACGGGCTGTGCCGAAGCTCTGGTGGAGGCCGGACGCCGGGCCGGCGTCGCCGGAAAGGCTCGGGTCGGCCTGGTCCGCGGGGACGATCTGATGGATCGCCTCGACGAGCTCCTGGCCGGTGGACACCAGCTTGCCAACATGGAGACCGGCGAGCCGCTATTGACGATTCGCGACCAGGTGCAGAGCGCCAACGCCTACATCGGATCCGGGCCGATCGTCGACGCCCTCGGGAAGGGAGCGAACGTGATTGTCACGGGCCGCAGCACGGACACGGCGCTGACGTACGGCCCGTTGATCCACGAGTTCGGCTGGTCGACCGACGACCACGACCGGATCGCGGCGGGCGTCGTCGCGGGGCACATCAACGAGTGTGGCGCACAGTGCACCGGCGGGAACTGCCTGATCGACTGGTGGGAAATACCCGACGTGGCCTCGGTCGGCTTCCCGATCGTCGAGGTCTCCGAAGACGGGACCTTCGTCGTCACGAAGCACGACGGCACGGGTGGCAAGGTCACTCGGGCTTCCGTCGCGGAGCAGATCGTCTACGAGATGGGCGACCCCGAGGTCTACATCACACCCGACGTGGTTGCCGACTTCACGACGATCCATCTGGACGATCTCGGCGACGACCGGGTGCGGGTGCACGGCGTCCGCGGCGGTCCGCGTACCGACTTCTTGAAGGTCTCGATCGCGTACTCTTCGGGCTGGAAGGCGACGGGCACGCTGACGTATTCGTGGCCCGACGCGGCGCATAAGGCGCGTGCGGCCGACCGGATTCTCCGCGAACGCCTCGACCGTCTCGGCCTGCAATTCGACGAGATACGGACCGAGCTCGTCGGGTGGGACTCGACGCACGGCGCCCTCGCGGGCCCGCCTCCCGCCGACCTGCCCGAGGTCCAACTTCGCGTCGGCGTGCGCGGCGCGGACCGGAAGGCGGTGGAGCGTTTCACGCGCGAAATCGCGCCTCTCGTGCTAACGGGTCCCCCGTCGGTCACGGGCTTTGCCGGTGGCCGACCCCGGGTCCAGGAGATCATGGCCTATTGGCCGGCCCTCATCCGCAGAGAAGCGGTCGAGGATCACCTTCGGGTGGAGGTGCTCGAGGTATGACGAAGGTCCAGTTGGTGCACCTCGCGCACGCCCGCTCCGGTGACAAGGGGGATACGGCGAACGTCGGGGTCATCGCGTACGAAGAGGCTCATTACGAGCTGCTGCGAGACCAGCTCACTCCGGAGGCCGTGAAGGCTCACTTCGGGGAGATGGTCCGCGGTGAGGTCGAACGATTCGAGCTCCCGAACCTTCACGCGCTCAACTTCCTCCTGCACGGTGCGCTCGGAGGCGGCGGGACGATGTCCCTCATGAACGACGCCCAGGGTAAGGTCTTCAGTACCGGACTGCTTCGGATGGAGATCGACGTGCCCGACGATGTGGCTGCGGCGATGGCGGGGCGCGGGCGGGTGCCCGAGGGATGGACGCCGTGAGTGACGCGCTCGTGCTCGTCGAGGATCTCGACGGGGTCCGTACGCTCACTCTGAATCGCCCGGACAAGCGCAACGCCCTGAACGGCGCGCTTGTCGCGGAACTCAAGGCCACGCTCACGGCCGCAGAGGCCGACAGCTCGGTGCGGGTCATCGCCCTCCGGGGGGCCGGGAAGGACTTCTGCTCGGGCGCCGATCTCGCCGAGCTCGAGCGCATTTCGACGATGACCGAGGAGGAAAACCTCGAAGACGCGCGTTCGCTCGGCGCGCTGTTCACGCAGATGAGGTACGGAGCCAAGCCGATCGTCGCCGTGGTTCACGGGCGAGCTCTGGCCGGGGGCTGCGGACTCGCCACGGCGTGTGATCTAGTGCTCGCCCGGGACGATGCGGCCTTCGGGTATCCTGAAGTGTACCTCGGCTTCGTCCCGGCCTTGGTGATGACGATCCTGAGGCGGCGCACCGGGGAAGGACGGGCCTTCGAGTTGGTCGCCCAAGGTGATCGCTTCAGTGCGGTCGACGGTGAGCGGCTGGGCCTCATCAATCGAGTATTCCCCGCGGACACCTTCGAGGACGAGGCCACGGCCTACCTCGCTTCGTTGGCCAAGAAACCGACATCCGCGCTCGTTCTGACGAAGAGCCTGCTCTACGAGCTCGACCATCTCTCCTTCGAGGAGGGGATCGAGCGCGGCGCCCAGGTGAACGTGGAAGCCCGCATGACCGAAGAGTGTCAGGAGGGGGTCCGCCGCTTCCTTCGCAAGTCGACGTCGTAGGTGTTCGCGAGTCGTTCTCGACGCGTCGACCCCCACCTCGAGTGGAAGGTGCGGCTCTTCACCGTCGCGGCGGTCATGGCGCTCGCCGGCATGTACTTCCAGGAACGATGGATGACCGGGGCCGCCATCGTGCTGCTTGTCGGCGCGATCGGGCTGAGGTTTCTGGGGGGTGACGGCCTGTCGGACGAAGCCGACGACGAAGAAGAAGAGGCTACAGAAGAGGAAGAGCCGCGACCCTGACCGGAGTCAGGGCCGCGCTTCGCTCTACTCGGACCGGAGCGCCTCGGACGGGCTGAGGAGCGCGGCCCGGCGCGCCGGCACGTAGTTCGCGAGCCCTGCCACGGCGAAGAGCAGGACGGTCACACCGACATAGACGGTCGGGTTGATGGCTCGCGTGTCGACCAGGATTCCGGATACGAGGTTCGCTCCGGTCATGGACAGGAGTAGGCCTACCCCGACACCGGCCGCGACGACGAGCATGCCGTGGGCCAGGATGCCCCGCATGACGTCTTCTTGTCGCGCACCCATCGCCATGCGAAGGCTGATCTCTCGGGTCCGTTGGCGAACGCTGTACGAGATGACGCCGTAGATGCCGGCGATCGACAGCACGAGTGCGATCGCGGAGAAGACGCCGATGATCCACGACGTCGCCCGCCGCGTGAAGAGCGATTCATCCAACTGTTCACTCATCAGGGTGACGTTGTACAGCGGGAGGCCCGCGTCGACCTCGCGCGTGATTGCTCTCGCCTGGGAGAGGATCGGGCCCGGGTCGCCGGTGGTCCGGAAGGCGACGGCGAAGGCGCGGAGCGGGTTCTGGACGAGAGGCAGGTACACGCCCGGGCGCACGTCTTCATCCACTCCGTAGTGCTTCACGTCTTCCGCGACCCCGACCACCGTCAACCAGGTCGGAGCGTCTCCGAGCGAGGTACCGAAGGTCACGCGCGCCCCGACAGGATTCGGGAGGTGCGTCAGGTGGGTATCGACGAAACGCTGGTTTACGATGATGGCCTGCGTGCCTTCCTCTCGGCCGTCGAAGCCGTCGAAGACGCGGCCGGCGACGAGATCGGTGCTCATGACCTCGAAGTACTCCGGACTCACGGTTCGTGTGAGGACGACGGGTTGCGCCGCATCCTCGTCTCGCTCGGGGGCTCCTTCTGCGATGAAGAAATTCCCCTGGTGGTTCCCCGACACCGGCATCATCGATGCGATCGCGGCGCCGGTGACGCCGGGGATCGACTGAATCTGGGGAAGGTAGGCGGCCGTGAACGTCGCCAATGCGGCCCTGTCCTCGTACTCGTTGCCCGGCAGGAAGAGGGAAAACGCGCTGACGCCCTCTGCGTCGAAGCCGGGATCGGCCCGGCCGAGATCCCTTACGTCCAACATGACCAGACTCCCGACCACCAGCAGGGACAGGGCCAAAGCGACCTCACCCGCCACGAGGGCCCCGGTGCTCCGCCGTCGGGAGATACTCCCCGCCACCCGTCCGCCGGATCGAGTCGCCGATGCGCGGGAGGCTCGAAGTGCCGGCAACAGCCCGAACAGCGAGGCCGACGCGACCGTCACGAGCACCACGAAGACGGTGAACCGCGCGTCGAGATCGAAGACGACCCAACTCGGGAACTGCCCCTCGAGGGGGGCGACCAATGCGTTCGATCCCCAGACCCCCAGCACCGACCCAAGGGCCGCGCCTAGGCTCGCGAGCACTGCGCTCTCGGTCAGGAGCTGACGGACGATTCGACCGCGGGGAGCACCCAACGCCCGACGAACCGCGACTTCTTGCCCTCGTCCCAACGATCGGACCAGAGTGAGTCCGGCGATGTTCGCACAGGCGATGATCAACACCGAGAGCACGGCCGCAAAGGTGAAGACCGCCCCGAGGCGATAGTCGCCGAGGTACCGTTCGTGGAGCGAGTACACGACGGGCGACGAGATCTCGTTGACCTCGAACTCGTCGATCATCCCCTTGTGCACGGACATGAGGTCGGCGCGCGCCTGCTCGATCGTCACGCCAGGGCGCAGCCGGCCGATCCCGTTCAGACCCCAGCCATTGAACTGGTCTCGCGTCTGACGGAGGGGAAACCACAGGTCTGCATCCCCGTAGAAGCGGGCCTCGGGCGGTAGGATGCCGAGCACCTCGATCACGAAGCCGTTCAGGGACACGGTCCGTCCGACGACGTCAGGGTCCGACCCGAAGCTCTGATCCCAGAAGGCCTCGGACAGCAGGGCTCCTCGCGGGCCGTCCGGATGGTCCTCCTCGGGGCGGTAGAAGCGTCCGAGGAGCGGTTCGATCCGAAGGACGTCGTCGATGTCGTGCGTCGTGGCGAGGTAGTCGACCCGCTGCGGCTCGCCGTCGATCAGGATCGTCCCTCCTCCTCGATCGAAGACGGCCATCGCTTCGAAGGTGGTGTTCTCACTGCGCCACGTGTCGAAGTCCCGATACGCGATGCTCAAGAACTCGAGATCCCACGCAGGTGCAGTCTCGTCCAGGTCGACCAGCTGCTCGGGTTCGTCGAAGGGGAGCGGCTTCAGGAAGAGCCCGTTGTAGACGCGGAACATCGCCGCATTTCCCGCGATCCCCAGCGTCATGAGGAGCACGATCGTCGCCGCGTACGCGGGTTGCCTCGCGAACTGACGAAAGGCGTATCGGACATCAGATAGAAACGTGGACAAGAGGTCCTCCTTCGTGTGCGTGGTGCTCGACCATCGTTCGCGCAGCGCCTCGCTCCCGACGTCCCACAACAGCGACATCCAGAAGCGAAGCCCCAACCGCCCGTACTCCTCCACCCTCTGCGCGCTCATCTCACGAAAGAGCGCTTCCATCTCACTGCCGTGCCGCTCACGGAACTCCGCCGGGAAGAGCCGAAGCAGCAGGCGATATCGACGGAGATCTCCGTCGGTCGACACCGTCAGGCCTCCGCGTCCTGCGCAGCCGAAACCCACCTCGCGAGCATCTCGGCCTCTTCGCGGAGTCGTTCGAGCCCCTCGGTCGTGATCGCGTAGTAGACGCGTCGCTCGTCGTCCGGCTCATCCGCGGGAGGCGTGGACTCGGCGATCAGCCCGGCTTCTTCGAGCTTCCCGAGGCTGCGGTAAAGCATGGCCGGCCAGAGGCGGACCTGATCGTCCGTCTGTTTCAGCACGGCACGCTGGATGGCGTACCCGTGCAGCTCTCCCCCTTTCAGGGCGAGGAGGATCTGGAAGTACTGAGGCTTCAGCGGACGAGGCAGCATGCCGACTCCTGATTGCTACCATGTGATATCGATATCAAGTGATAGCAATACGGGGCGGGAGAGGCAAGAGGCCGTCCTCGGCATGGAGGTGGCCGACCCGGGGGCCGACTCTTCGCGATGCGCGAACGACCGATCGACGTGCTCCGACGCTGCCTCGGCTACCCGGGGTTCCGGCCGGGCCAGGAGACGCTCGTACGCGCGATCCTCTCCGGACGAGACGCGCTAGGCATCTTGCCGACCGGGGGTGGCAAGAGTGCGTGCTATCAGGTGCCGGCCCACATCGTCGTAGGGCTCACCCTCGTGGTCACACCCCTCGTGTCCCTGATGCAGGACCAAGTTCAACGCGCGCGTCGTGCCCGGTTGCGTGCCGACTACCTGTCGGCGACACGCGATCGGGAGGATCGTCGCTCGATCCGCGACGCGGTTCTGCGGGGGGAGTTGGACGTCGTGTTTCTGTCTCCCGAACGCCTGGAGCAGTCGGAAGCCCGTCGATGGTTGTTCCGAGTCCCGATCGGCTTGGTCGTGGTCGACGAGGCCCACTGCATCAGTGAGTGGGGGCACGATTTCCGTCCGGCCTACCGCCGGATCGGCCGATTCAGCACCCGAATTCCTGCACCGACCCTCGCGCTCACCGCCTCAGCGACGCACCTCGTGCGAGAAGACATCGTCGCGTCTCTCGGGCTCGACCGGCCGGTTCGCGTACTCCAGTCCTTCGATCGCCCGAACCTGCGGTGGGCGGTCTCCCGTGTCTCCGACGAGGCCTCGAGGAGATCGGGTCTGCTGCGCCTTGTACGGAGCGGAGGTCCCGCGATCGTGTACGGCCCCACGAGGCGAATCGTCGAGTCGGCGCGAGACCATTTGGCCTCGCGCGGCGTGGGAGCCCTGGCGTACCACGCGGGATTGGACGGTGGGCGACGAACGGAGGTCCAAGACCGCTTCATGTCCGGCGATGCCCGGGTCATCGTGGCGACCAACGCCTTCGGCATGGGGATCGACAAGGCCGACGTGCGCACGGTAGTTCACCTCACGTTGCCCGGTTCCCTCGAGGCGTACTATCAGGAGGCAGGTCGAGCCGGACGGGACGGGGACGTCGCCCACTGCGTCGCCTTCGTCCGCAGGACGGACCGCTCGATCATCGACGGATTCATCGATCGGACCCACCCCTCGGTACGCCACCTTCGAGCGACGTTGCGGGACCTTCGGGCTCGGGCGGACACGGACGGGACCGTGCTCCTCGGCCGGATCGCAGGTTCGGTCGTGGACCGGGACGATGCGGTGGCATGGGCTTCGGGAGAGCCCGCGGGCGCGCTCGGAGCACTCGAACGATGCGGCGCATTGATCCGAGTCGTTCGCGACCGCTCGCTCGACGAGATCGCGGCACCCCCGTACCGTGGAACCGGATCGGGCGAGTGGGGTCTAGACTCCTACCGTCTCGGCGTTCGCCGGCGCGCGGATCTGGCTCTTGCCAGGCAACTTCGAGCGCGAGCGCGCGCACGATCTGCGGCTGTTCAGATGTACGGTCGCACGCGAATGTGCCGGCGAAACGCGATCTTGCGCTATTTTGGTGAGAAGGCCGATCACCCCTGTGGGCGGTGCGACCGGTGCGGATGTGCTCAAAGAACAGGGTAGGCCGAACACGATGAATCGATACTTGACTGCTGATCACGTGGCATTGCGTGCCCGCGTGAACCAATTCGGGCGAGAGGCCATCGAGCCCGTCGCTCGCGACTTCGACGAGTCGGGCGAGTTCCCGTGGGACAACGTCGCCCAGATGGCCGAGATGGGCCTGTTCGGCGTACCGGTGCCCGTCGAGCTCGGCGGCATGGGTCTCGATTACCTCAGCTACATCCTCGTCGTCGAGGAGCTCGCGAAGTTCGACGCGAGCCACTCGATCACCGTATCGGCTCACACGACTCTAGGGCTCTCTCCAATCCTGACCTTCGGGACGGACGAGCAGAAGAAGATGTTCGTGCCGCCGCTCGCCTCCGGTGAGGTGCTCGGCGGTTTTGGACTCACGGAGCCCGGTGCCGGCTCCGATGCCTCCGGGACCCGCACCCGTGCGGAGCGGGAGGGAGACGGCTACAGGATCAACGGGTCGAAGATCTTCATCACGAATGCCGGTGTGGGAGAGATCTTCGTCGCGACGGCGGTGACGACTCCCGGAAAGGGAGCCAAGGGGATCAGCTCGTTCATCGTCTGCAAGCCGACAATCGACCGGGATCGGGCGATCGCGCTCGGAATGGGACATCGGGACGACCTGCCCTTCACGGACGGCGTTCGGGCCGCGGAGAAGGAAGACAAGATGGGGTGGCGCTCCTCGGATACCCGGGAGCTCCTCTTCGAGGATGCCTGGGTCCCCGACGCACAAAGGCTCGGTGAAGAGGGCGAGGGCTTCACGAACTTCATGAAGACGCTCGACGCGGGCCGGATCGGAGTCGCGGCTCTGTCTCTCGGCTTGGCAGAGGGAGCCCTCGACAGCGCGGTCCGCTACACCAACGAGCGCGAGCAATTCGGCCAACGGGTCTGGGATTTTCAGCAGGTCCAGTTCAAGTTGGCCGAGATTGCCACGGACATCGAAGCCGGTCGGCACCTGACGTACCACGCCGCCTGGCTCAAAGACCAAGGCCAGCCGTACGGCAAAGAAGCTGCCATGGCCAAACTGTTTTGCTCGGAACTGTCCATGCGCGCAACGATGGGCGCGATCCAGGTGATGGGTGGTGCCGGCTACACGAACGAATACCCGGTCGAACGCATGATGCGCGATGCGAAAATCTGCGAGATCGGTGAAGGAACCAGTGAAATTCAGAAGTTGGTCATCGCCAGGAAATTGATGAAAGAGGTGATGGCCGAACCCAGTTACGACACTGCGGCGTCGGCACGAGAGCCGGCCGCCGCGGAGGCGTAGGAAAGAAAACGACAGACCGTCGATCCACGGCGGGGGAAAGGGCGTCCGAATTTATACGGGACGACGCCATTTCACCGCGCCCAAATCGATCGTAGGCCCGGCGGTGGCTCGGGTTGCTCGGCTCCGCGAGACGCGGAGGGCAGCCTCGGGACCGCAGGGTGGCGATCGGGGTCAGTGGCATCGACACCGACAAGGAACAAGGAACTTGAGGAGAGAAATCCTCGTGAGTTCGACCCCGCAAGAGTCGTGGGTCGCACTCCGTGAAGACGGACGTTTGGTAGAAGTCATGTTCGACCGGCCCGATCAGGATCGGGTGCTGGGCGACATCTTCCTGGGCCGGGTGGACGCAGTTCTGCCGGGCATCCAGGCCGCCTTTGTGGACATCGGGACCGGCAAGGCCGGTTTCCTCCACGTCAGCGACCTCAACCTCGGAGACGAGGACGAGGGCAACGGGAAGGGCGGCGGAGGCGGTCGCGGCGGGAATGGTGGTGGGAAAGGGGGCCGAGGCCGGGGTCGCGGACCGCGACGTAGCCGGCAGTTACCGCCGATCCAGGACCACGTGAAGAAGGGACAGCTGATCCTCGTGCAGGTCACGAAAGAAGCGATCAGCACGAAGGGACCGCGCCTCACCGCGCAGGTGAGTCTGCCCGGCCGCTTCCTGGTGTACATGCCCCACGCGAGTCGCGTCGGCGTGAGCCGCAAGATCGACGGCCGAGACCAGCGCACGAAGCTGCGCAAAATGGCCCAGAAGATCCTGCCCAAGAACTCGGGTGGGCTGATCGTGCGCACCGTGGGCGAAGTGGTCACGGCCGAGACGCTGGAGCGAGAGTTCAAGCGACTCCACGAACGTTGGACGAAGATCGAAGCCGCCATGAAGACTCTGGAGGCTCCGGCTCCCGTCCATCGTGAAGCGACCCTCATCAGTGGGGTGATTCGCGACCTATTCAGCGACAAGTTCGAGGCACTTCGGGTCGATTCGCAGCAGACGTACGACGAGATCGTGAAGTACGTCGAGAGTGTCGACCCGGACCTGTTGGATCGGGTTCACCTCCACGCGGGCTCGACGTCGTTGTTCGACGAGTTCGATGTCGAGGAAGACATCCAAAAGGCGTTCCGCCGAAACGTCCCGCTCAAGTCGGGCGGCAGTCTCGTCATTGAGCCGACGGAGGCGTTGGTCTCGATCGACGTGAACACCGGACGCTTCACGGGGAAGGGAAAGAAGGACCCGGAGCAGACGATTCTCCGCACGAACCTCGAAGCGGCTCGAGAAGTCGCGAAACAGCTTCGCCTCCGAGATGTCGGGGGGATCATCGTGGTCGACTTCATCGACATGGAGTCCCAGGAGAACCGGGACAAGGTGCTCCGTGAGCTCCGCTCTCACCTCGGGAAGGATCGCGCCCGTACGAAGACGTTCGAGATTTCGGCGCTCGGGCTCGTGGAGATGACGCGTCAGCGCGTCCGCCCCTCCGTCTTCAACTCGTTGACGTCGTTCTGCCAGTCGTGTGGCGGGATCGGGCGGGTGTACACCCCGGCCACCGTGGTCCGTCAGATCGAGCGGACGCTCAAGCGAGCCGCGGCCTCCAACGAGGAAAAGAGCCTCGTCGTGCGGGTTCACCCCGAGGTGGCGCTCCGTGTCATCGAAGAGGAACCCGGTCTTCTCAAGCGACTGAGAGACCGCACGAACCTCCAGCTCCGGCTCATGGACGATCCGCTCATGCGCCTGGACGAATTCCGGCTCTTGTCCGGCCCGGCCGAGAACGACGTGACGGACAAGTACGCAGCGTAACGTCCTGGCCGGGAAGGGCTTACGGTGTTCGAGGTCTCTTGCTGCCTGTGGGATGTTCTACGCACCGCTTGACCCTTCTCGGCACTTTGGGGAAATTTGTAGGCTCTACATATCACGCCGGCAGCACAGAGACATCGATGACGTACGCGGTCTTCCAAACAGGTGGAAAGCAGTTTCGGGCCGAGCCCGGGGCGCGGATCCGCATCCCTTCGCTCGAAGTCGAGCCCGGGGAGTCGGTCACCTTCGATCACGTCCTCGTCGCCGGTGATGGTGAAGACGCGGTTCAGGTCGGCACGCCGACCGTGAGCGGAGCTTCGGTCAAAGCCGAAGTCGTCCGCCATGGCCGCGGAGACAAGGTGATCGTGTTCAAGCGCAAGCGTCGGAAGGGTTATCGGCTCAAGCAGGGACACCGTCAGAACTTTACGGAGATTCGGATCGACGACATCGCGCTCGGTTAGCGCGTCGGGATCCAACTCATAGAGGGGACGTCATGGCACACAAGAAAGGTGTAGGCTCAAGCCGGAACGGTCGGGACAGCAACCCGAATCGTTTGGGCGTCAAGCGGGCCGGCGGTCAGCCGATCCGTGCCGGAGGCATCATCGTGCGCCAGCGCGGCACGCGCATCCACGCCGGTCGTAACGTCGGCCGCGGCAAGGATGACACCCTGTTTTCTCTCATTGATGGCGTGGTGACGTTCGAGCGCATGAAGGCGCGGAACGTCGTTTCAGTCTACGCCGCCGAGTAGTTCCTCTTTTTTCAGAGGTCTGATGGGCGGTGCTGCCGCCCGGAGGGCCTCTTTTTGATATCCACGCAGTGGGTGCGTGGATGGAACGCCCCGGCCGCTTCAGGGTTCATGATCTACGAATCCTGGTTTCCCTGTACCACGTAAGGGAAGGCCAAGGGCGACAATAGAAGGAGGTGGACCATGTCTGCCGAGAACCTTCGCGGGCTCCGTGCCCGTGTCGACGGAAGGGATTCCACAGGGGAATCCCTGGAGTATCGGAGGGCCGGGGTTTCGCGACCCCGTTGGTTGGGGCCCATCCTGACGATGCCTCTCCTGGCCATCGTCTTCATCGGGGCCCGTCCCGATCCCGTCACCGAGGACGTTCCTCTCGAGCCTCTTCACGCCTCGCAGCCGGCGGTCCCGTCGATCCCGCTCGAGGTCAACGATCGCGTCGAGCGCTGGATGACGGCGTTCGAGACGACGCGTCGGGAGGAGTTCGAGTTCCTGCTCCGCAAGCGCGACGTATACGCGCCGATGATCCGAGCCAAGCTGCGCGAGCGCGGCATGCCGGAGGAGCTGATTTACATCCCGATGATCGAGTCGGAGTTCTCCGCGTTGGCGGTGTCTCACGTCTCGGCGGTCGGGCTGTGGCAGTTCATGTCGCCTACGGCCATGCAGTATGGCCTGCGGGTCGACGAGTACGTCGACGAGCGAAGGGATCCCGTCGCCGCCACCGATGCGGCGCTCGACTACCTGGCGTGGCTCCATGACCGATTCGGCGGCTCATGGTACCTCGCGGCGGCTGCGTTCAACGCAGGACCTGGCCGGATGGAGCGGATCCTCAACCGGCACGCCGACGGTCGTTTCAGTGCGCCTGGAGCGTACTGGGACGTGCTCGACTACCTGCCGCGTGAGACGCGGGAGTACGTGCCGAAGATGATCGCGGTCACGGTGCTCGCGAACGACGCCGATCAGATCGGTTTCGACGCGGGGGATGTCCAGCCGTACGTCTACGACAACGTCTTCGTGCCCGGCGAGACGACGTTGGAACAGGTCGCCGCGACGCTCGATCTGGCGCCTCGGGCGCTCTACGAGCTGAACCCGCACCTGATCCGTGGCGTGACGCCCCCGTACGAGATGTACGGTGTCCGAGTGCCGGTTGGTACGGGCTCGATCGTGATCGACGGCCTGACGGATCGCCCCATGCCGTTCCGGCGCACCGACGACTAGTCGGCCGGGACCGGCGGGATAGCCGAAACGACGAGAGGGGTGGGGGCGGGGGGGGGGCCCCCCCCCGGTAGGTGTTGCACCCCCCCCCCCGCCGCCGCGGAAAAAAACCCCCGGGTTAACGGGGTGGGGGGGGGGGGGCCCGCCGCCGCCCAACCCGAACGGGCCCCGGCACA
>JBCCEZ010000026.1:0-56690 GCA_039030015.1 Gemmatimonadota bacterium
CGTCATCGCCCTCCTGTTGGCGGCCGTCGGCCTCTACGGCGTGGTGGCCTACTCGGTGTCTCAGAGGACGCGCGAGATCGGCGTTCGCATCGCTCTAGGTGCGGCGGCAGACCATGTCGTGGGCATGATCGTGCGTCAGGGTCTGCGCCCGGTGCTCGCCGGGACGGTCCTCGGTTTGATCATCTCGGCGTACGGGGCCCGGCTGATCTCGTCGATGCTCTTCGGCGTCAGCCCGCAGGATCCGATCACGATCGTGGGGGTCACAGCACTCCTCGTCCTCGTGACTTTGGCTGCGACCGCAATCCCCGCGCGACGCGCGGCCCGAGTACCCCCGGCCACGGCGCTCGAAGCGGAGTAGGTCCGGCGAGCCCCGGCGGCGACGCGCTACGCCGTCGGGGCTTCCCGACCCGCCAGATCAACTCGCTCGGCGGCGGCCAGAGCGTTGATGTCCTGATTGGTGAAGTGATTGCCGGACGAGCCGTCACGCCCCACACGGATCAACGCGATCCCGAGTCGGTCGGAGGATGTGATCCGGTTCGGAATCATTCGATTGAGGAGTGGGAAGAGCGGACCGACAACGTTGTAGATCATCTGGTACATCGGCGTCGCCGACCGCACTCCCTTGGTCGGCTGGATGACTCCAGGCCGGAAAACGAAGCCGCGACCAGCCAAGCCGATCAACTTGTTCTCGAGACGCCCGCGGACCCGCGCCCACATGATCCGAGAGGACTCCGAGCTGTCCGCACCCTCACCCGACACGTAGCAGAAGACGCCGTCCGGGTTCGATGCGAAGAAGGCCTCCGCCGCCCGGATCGTGAAGGTGTCCGTGATCCGCGTGTAGTCCTCCTCGGACATCCCGCTCGCCGAGACACCGAGACACCACAGAAAGGCATCGAAGCCTCCCCACTTCTCCGCGATCGCACCGTAGTCGGTGAAGTCGTCGTGCAGCACCTCGGTGACCCGGGGGTCCGAGATGCCGCACGATCGACGACCGATCACCAACACCGCCTCGACGTCCGGGTGTTCGAGGCATTCGATCAAGGTCCCGGACCCGATCATGCCCGTCGCTCCCGTCAGGACGACTCTCATGGCGGAACGCTACTCCGTCACCATCCGGATGAGCCGCTGTAGACGCTGCTTGTGTTGCTCCAACTCATTGACCAGAACTTCCAGGCGCTCGAACTGATCGACGCCGGGCTCCTGGTCGGCCCGCTGAGAGTTCCCGTACAGGTAGTTCAGTTGATCGCGGAGCATCGGCTGCGGGTAGCTGCTGATGGTTCGATCCGTGACGAGTGCGTCCTGGATCTCCTTCAGCTCACGCTCGATGTCCGTGCCCTCCGCCACGCGCTCCTGAGCTCCGCGGAGGCGCTCGATCGTCGCATCCGCATCCTCGATTGCCGTGCGGATCTGGATGCCCAAGTCGAACTGCGCCTGAAGGTCGGCCAGGGTGACGCCATCCGCGGCGACGCGAGGATCGATCATCACCTCGAATGAACGCTCGGAGACGACACCGTCCACCGTGAGCCGCGCCGTGTACTGGCCCGGCACGACCATCGGCCCGCCGCGAGCGGCGCCGTTCGGGCCTTCGACCGTGAGGTCCCACACGAAGCGGTTCAGCCCCTGGTCCAACGTCGGGACGGCGGCCCCGACCTGCCGTTGGAAGGGCGCCCGCATCGCCTGATCGGTCTCCGTCATCATGCCCGGACCCGTGGACTCGAACATGCGGATCACCTCACCGCTCCCGTCGAGGATCTCGACCTGAGCGGAGCGCGCGGTGGTCGCGAGCATGTAGTCGAGCTCGGCGCCGTTTCGAGAGTACTGCGGTTGATCCGGCGTGCTTCCACCGAAGCCACCGAAACCGCCCCCGCGCAGACGGTACGCGTCTTCGGGCTGGAAGAAGAACGGGCCACCCGCGGCCATCGCTTCATCGGCCTGATGGAGCGGCGACAGGTTGTCCATGATCCAGAACGCACGCCCCATCGTCGAGATCACCAGGTCGCCCTGGTGGACCTTCATGTCGGTGATCGGCGTGCGCGGGAGGTTGAACTGGAACTTGTCCCAGCTCTCGCCGTCGTTGAACGAGACGTACATCCCGAACTCCGTTCCGGCGTACAGCAGACCCTCACGCTCCGGATCCTCGCGGATGACTCGGGTCGCGTGGTGAGAGGGGATCCCGTTGTCGCCGGGGGTCAGGAGCGTCCACGACGCGCCGAAGTCATCCGTGCGGTAGATGAAGGGCGTCAGGTCGCCCATCAACGTGCGGTAGTACGCGAAGTACATCGTGCCCGCATCGTGCGGAGACGGATCGATCGTCTGGACCCGGCCTTCCGGCGGCATGCCTGGCGGAGTCACATCCGTCCACGTCTCGCCACCGTCCCTCGTCACGTGGACCGGACCGTCGTTGGCACCGGTCCAGATTACACCGGGCTGTACGGGCGACTCCTCGATGGCATAGAGCACCGAGTAGTGCTCCTCACCGGTGATGTCGCGGGTGATCGGACCACCAGACACCGTCTGTCGTTCCGGTCGGAAGGCGGTGAGGTCCGGGCTGATCTGCTCCCACGTTACGCCTTCATCGGTCGTCTTGTGCACGAACTGCGAGCCGTGGTACACGGTGCTCGGATCGTGAGGCGAGACCTCGATCGGCACCACCCGCTGGAAGCGGTAGGTGAGTTGAGCGGGGTTCACCCCATACAGGTTGGCGAAGCCCACGTAGTACTGCTTCTCCTGACCCGTGTCCTGATTGTATCGGCCGAACCGACCCTTACAGTTCGCGTACACGATCGCCGGGTCACCCGGCTTCGGCACGACGGGTCCGGTCTCGCAACCACCTACGGCCTCCCAGTTCCCCTGGTGACCGCCTTGGGACCCTGTCGCCGGAGGATTCGAGGGCACGCGGATCGTGGAGTTGTCCTGCTGGCCCGCGTACAGCCAGTAGGGGAATTGGTCGTCGATGTCGACCTGGTAGAGTTCGGCCGTCGGCTGGTTGAACTGCGTCGACCAGGTGTTTCCGCCGTCGAGGGTGACGTTGGCGCCGCCGTCGTTGGACTGGACCTGAATCAACGGGTTGTCGGGGTTGATCCATGTGTCGTGGTTGTCACCGTGCGGCGTCGGCCGACGCTCGAAGGTGATCCCGGCATCCGTCGATTCGTAGTACCCCTCGTTGTTGATGTAGACGTGGTTCGCGTCCGTCGGGTCGGCGACCACACCCGTGTAGTAGAACGGCCTGTTCATGATCCCCCGCTGGCCGTTCACAAATTCCCACGTCTCGCCGAAGTCATCCGAGCGATAGAGCCCCTCCAGAGGGTCGGTCGTCTCGACCAGCGCGTAGACGCGGTTCGGCATGTCCGCAGACACCGAAAGATCGATCTTTCCGATGAGCCCGGTCGGGAGACCGTTCGTCACGATGCGCCACGTATCCCCGCCGTCCGTGGACTTCCAGATCCCATTCTCTTCGGCCGACGCCTCCATTCCCGAGAGAATCGTCCACGGCTGTCGACGCCCCATCCACATCGCGGCGTAGATCTCGTTCGGGTTCGCCGGATTGATCTCGAGATCGATCGCCCCGACGGAGTCGGAGGTAAAGAGGATCTGCTCCCAATTCATTCCGGCATCACGCGTGCGGTACACGCCCCGTTCCATCGAATTCGCCCAGGGGTTCCCGAGGGCGGCCACGTACGCGACATCGGCGTCATCCGGGTGGATCTCCACGGCGCCGAGCTGACCCATCTCTTCGAGGCCGCGCCGCTCCCAGGTGGAGCCGGCGTCCTCGGAGAAGTACATGCCCCGGCCGATGATCACGTTCGACCGAATGCCGTCGGATCCCGTGCCGACGTAGACGACGTCGGAGTCGGACGGAGCGACGCGGATCGAACCGATCGACCCCGTCTCGAAGTACCCATCCGAGATCGGGTACCACGTCGTACCGTAGTCCTCGGTCTTCCACACACCTCCGCCCGTCGCCCCCATATAGAAGGTGAAGGGGTGGTCACGGTGCCCCGCGACCGCAGTGACCCGACCACCGCGAGAGGGGCCGACGTTCCGGTAGCTGAGGTCGGAGAAGGCACGCTCCACGCCGGACAGTTCATCCTGTGCGGCGAGGGGAGCGGTATGGACGGCGGGCAGTAGCGCAGTGGCGATCACCACCGATCCGAGCAGGCCGACGATTCGGCCGAGAGCGGTCATTCTGGGGCTCATGATCAAACTCCACGAGGGTCGTTCCGAGAACGGGACAATGCCCGTCGTGACCTGTAGGGTCAACCAATCAGACACCCCACCGCGGCACCTCGCTGAACTCCATCGATTGCCCAGCGAAACCCTCATCGATACACTTCCGTATAGATACGGAATCGTACAATTGGAGGTCGCGTGACGCTCAAACCGCACTGGTTTCACATCCTTCTCGCGTTGGCCGATAAGGACCTACACGGTACAGCCATCATGGAGGAGGTCCTCGAGCGCACGGACGGGCAGCTGAGGCTCTGGCCAGGGAAGCTCTACGGCGCGCTCCACGAGTTGACCGACGCCGACCTCATCGTCGAAGTCGATCCCCCGGACGGGGCTCCGACGGAGCGAGGGAAGCGCCGATTCTACTCGATCACGGCCGCCGGACACGCCCGTCTCAGGGAGGACGTGGACCGCCTGGCCGGACTCGTCCGCGTAGCTCATGCCAAGGGAGCGGGCGGCCTGGCGTGACCGAGCGAACCCGCGTTGCCCGTCGTCTCTATCGCCTGCTCCTGCGCGCGTGGCCGCGCTCGTACCGCGATGCGTACGGGGCCGAAATGGAGGACGCCTTCATGGCACTCCTCCGACTCGAGGGTGAGCGGGCCGGCGGACTCGGCCGCGCTCGGGCGTGGGCGGGAGCGGTCCTCGACGCAGGAATATCAGGACCCGGAGCGCGGGTGCGCTTCGGCTCGAATCAGGGATGGGGAGGAGACACGATGGGGACGCTCTGGGCGGACATTCGATATGCGGTTCGATCGCTGAAGCGGCGACCGGTCTTCGCAGCCACGGCCGTGCTCACGATCGCCGTCGGGATCGGCGCGAACAGCGCGGTCTTCACGGTCGTCAACGGATTTATGGTCCAGCCGCTCCCGTACGAAGAGCCGCACGAACTCGTCAGCCTCTTCGCGGGCAACCCCGAGCAGGGATACTCCGGGACGGACGTGAACCCGGCCGACGCCGCGGATTGGGGCGCTCGCTCCACGTCGCTCGAGGATGTCGCCGTCCTCGAGGAGACCGCCTTCAACTGGACGGGAGGGGACGTTCCGGAGCAGCTCGCGGCGCTGCGGGTCACGACCAACTTCCTGTCCCTCATCGGATGGCAACCCGCCCTCGGTCGCGACTTCTTGCCCGAGGAGGACGCCGAGGGGGGCGACGCCTCGGTCATTCTGATGGACGGCTTCTGGGAGCGTCGCTTCGCTCGAGACCGCTCGATCCTCGGCACGACGCTCATCCTCGATGGTGAGACGGTGACGATTGTCGGCGTCATGCCCCCCGACTTCCTTTACTACGACATGCGCCCCGACCTGCTGCGGCCTTGGGGCGTGGACGTGAGCCTCGTTCCGAGGGGCGGACACTACGCCGAGGCCCTCGGAAGGATGGCGAGCGGAGTCACGATCGACGCGACCCGCGAGGAGCTCGAGGCGATCGCTCGGGAACTGGAAGCGGAGCACCCGGAGAACGCCGGTTGGACCGTCGAGGTCATCTCGCTGAAGACCAACGTCGTGGGTCCGATCGCGGCAGCCGCGTCCGTTGTGCTGATGGGCGCCGTGGGCTTCATCCTCCTGATGGCGTGCGTGAATGTGGCCAACCTCCTCCTCGCGCGAGCGGGAAGTCGCAACCGTGAGGTCGCGGTTCGAGCCGCGCTCGGTGCAGGACGGGGTCGCATCATGCGGCAGCTGCTCACCGAGAGCGTCCTCCTTGCCATGGTGGGCGGGGCGCTGGGTCTCGTCGGCGCCGTATGGGGCTACAAGGCGATCGTGGCAGGCCTCCCCCCGACCCTCCCTCCCGTCTTCACCTTCGAGATGGACGGGTCGGTCCTCTCCTTCACGGCCTTCATCACGGTCGGGGCCGCAGTCCTCTTCGGAATTCTGCCGGCCGTGCGTACCACGTCCGATCTCGGCAGCACGCTTCGGGACGCGGGACGTGCCGGTACGTCTCGAGGGGCGAGCCGATTCGGGAGCGCTCTCGTGATCCTACAAACCGCCATGGCGGTCGTGCTCCTCGTCGGCGGTAGCCTGCTCATGAAGAGCGTCACCGAGATGCAGAACCGGGACTTCGGCTTCCGACCGGAGAACGTCCTCACGGCGAGAATCGCGCTCCCCGAGCAGGAGTACGACTCCCGAGAGGCGTCCACCGTGTACTGGACGACCCTCACTGATCGTGTCCGTGCGCTCCCCGGCGTTCTCGAGGCCGGAACCACCCAGAGCCACCCTCTCATGGGTTCGAACTGGGGCCGAACGATCCGAGTTGAAGGCCAGGACGTGGCCGACGACCGTGGTCGCCGGGTCCGCCTCACGCTCGCGTCGCCCGGCTTGTTCGAGGCGATCGGGTTCGAACTGAGCGCGGGGCGGGTCTTCACGGACGCGGACGACTTCGAGGGCCAACGGGTGGCCATCGTCAACGAGTCCTTCGTCGAGCGTTATCTCGGACCCGACGACGATCCCCTGCAGCAGACGATCTTGTCGGGAGAGACGTTCCGAGCTCCCATCGTCGGCGTGGTACGAAACGCGATCGAGCGCGCGGTCGACGCGGACCCCGAGCCGTCGTTGTATTTGCCGATCGCCCAGCAAGATGTGCGCACTCGCTCCCTCGTCATCCGCACGAACCAAGACCCGACGACCTTCGTCTCTCGGATGCAGGAGGCGGTGTGGTCGATCGACGGTGACATCCCGGTCTCACGCGTTCAAACGATGACGTCCCTCGTTCGCGACCGGGTCGGTGGATTCGCGATCATCGGGCAGCTGATGGGCATCTTCGCGGTCCTCTCCCTGATCCTGGGCGCGGTCGGGATCTACGGCGTGACCGCGTACGCGGCGGGTCAACGGAGAAGCGAGATCGGCGTGCGATTGGCGATGGGAGCGGAGCGCACCGACGTCGTCCGGATGGTGGTACGTGAGGGAGCGCGCCGCGCCGCGGTGGGGATCGTGATCGGGCTCGTGTTGGCGACCGCGATGGGGGGTGCCATCCAAGGCATACTCGTCGGGGTCGCCCCTCGAGACCCGGTCATCCTCGGAACCGTGACCGCGGTGATCACTGCGGTGTCGCTGTTCGGATTGTGGCTACCGGCTCGACGGGCCTCGCGCGTAGACCCGGTGCGCGCGCTCACCGGCGAGGGCTAGGCTCAGGCGGAGCTAATCCGAAATCGCTCGCGTCCACGCCGCGACCTGATCGGACAACTCGTCCAGCACCTCGTCATCGGTTCGACCCGACCGCTTGGGCACGTGGAAGCCGTGGTCGGCGTCGTCTACGATGTGGAGCGTCGGCGGTGGGCTCACCTCCGCGAGTAGCGGCTCGAGGAGCTCGAGCTTCGCCAAACGGTCGCGAGTGCCTTGGAGGAAGAGCATCGGAAGTCCGACCTCGGCGAGGTGCGCGCCCCGCTCCGACGAGTCCTTACCCGGCGCGTGAAGGGGGAACCCGAAGAAAACGAGGCCGCGGACGCCGGGGATCGACTCCTTGGACACTGCGGTCGACGTCATGCGCCCCCCCATCGACTTCCCGCCGGCAAACAACGGTAAATCCGGCAGGACCCGCGCGGCTTCATCGATGGCGGATCGGACCGTCTTGAGGAGGATAGGGGCGGGGTTGGGCGCCTTACGACCCGCCTCCTTGTAGGGGAAGTTGTAGCGGAAGCTCGCGACTCCGCGCGCTGCGAGCTTCTCGGCCGCGGCCTCCATGAAGGCATGCGTCATCCCGGCGCCGGCACCATGTCCGAAGACGTACAACGCATGCGCGTTCGCCGGGACGAGCGAGATCGCGGAGACGTCCCCTTGAGAGTTCGTGGCGAGGAAGGTGTGGTCCGTCCGAGTCGTCACCGTGATCTCTCCTTTCCGCTCATCCGCCGATCCCGTATCGAAACCCGACGCTCATGATCGGCCAGTAGCGCAGGTACGTCTTCAGGTTGGCCTCGAAGTCCGCCGCCTCACGGTCGAGTAGGGTACGAAGCTGGTCCGCGGGCAAGCTCCCGCCCGACGCGTCGAGCTCGACCGTCGGTGATCCGAGCAACCCCACACCGACATCGAGAAAGAGCCCCAAGCCCGGTCGGAGGTGCCGGCCGAAGCCGAGCCGGACGTAGGGCACCTGGTTCGCAGTGAGTACGACCCCGGACAGCACACCCAACTCCGAGGGCGTGACGGTTTGACCGCCGACCTCGACCGGTCGCTCGATCAGTCCGCGGATCTCCGGATTCTGGGCTTGAAAGAGAAGGCCCGTCCCCACGCGGAAGGACGACCCCACGTACCAGTCCAGCCCGACGTCGAACCAGGTGTTGGGGAGTTCCAACGCCACATCGATGTCGCCGAAGCTCGTTTCCGCGTCGAGGGTCGAGAAGCCTGCGCCCGCTCGGAACGCCACATCGTCGGACGCCCGGACGATCGCCTCCCCTCCGAAGCCCAGCGTCCCCGCACGTGCGGCAACGCCGAACGACCCCTGCGCCGCAACGGGAGTCGCGGTGCCACAGAGGCACAGCAAGACGAACAGTGGGTGCTTCGTGACGTGCATGGGGGAGCGGGCAAGGAGCGTCTACCAGCCCTCAACTTCAGGAGAGACGGTACGCGAGGAAAGCTCCGACTCCCCGAACGGTCACGTGTTGGGCGCTCGGGTGCGGGGGCCTAGAACCAGCGGGTCACCGTCAGCGAAAGGAAATCGTCCTGGCGGAGCCCGTAGAACAGCTCATCCATCCCGACACCGACGAACGACGCGAGCTCGAGGTCGGCGGTCCAGTCCGATCCGAAGCGACGTGATCCCTCGAGGCGAACGAGAGCAGATCCAGAGTCGAGATCGATGATGCCACCGCCGAGCAGTTCCGTGCTCTGGACATCGTTGAACGCGAGACGTCCGCCGACGAAGGCATCGTTGGCGAAGGGCGTTAGCGCAGCGTCCCCTCGTTCGTCGTAGAGGTACTCGAGGATCAGTCCGAGGTCGGCGTCTGAACCGGCGACCTGGTAGAGCGTCCGCTCGAACCCACCCACCAAGGAAACAAAGAGCGGCTGCTCCTGCCCTTCCCTCGTGATGCCTTCGACCTTCCACAGCCATGGGCCCGTGGTGTACTGCACGTCGACACCGAACTGATGGATGAGGTCGTACCTCGGGATCAGCATCGGGGCTGACCCGGAGAGATCCGACACGAAGAACGGGTCGCGAGCCGTCCCCCAGAAGTAGGAGACGCCCAGGTCGAAGGCCCCGATGAAGTGACTCCAGCGAGCCGCGATGTCGACGCGGTTCTGCCCCTGGTCGGAGACGTATTGGGGCTCGTCTGACACGACGGGCGGGAAGCGCAGACGACCTTCTTCTCCGGGGAACGTCCTCTCCCGGAAGGTCGGTAGGACGAAGAGGTCGATCGTTCCCCAGTCTCGGATCGCCGCGAGATTCACCATCGGCTGTCCGAGCTTGTCTTCCCCGTCGAGGTTCTCGACGAAGTCCGTCTGGTTGATGACATCCACCAGGTGGGCCGACTCGGTCACGCCCCAGAACACGGTTCGAACACCCACGCGCAGCTCCCAATCGCGCCATGCGCGCTCCCACGCCAGCTCGCGGATATCCAGATGTGTGCGCTCGTCGTCCGCGAAGTCGATGCGGATGAAGGGCTCGAAGACGACCGACTGTCTGCGACGATCCCAGCTGTAGTCGAACTCCGGCTGAAAGGCCAACGCCGCGGAGTGCCTCTTCTGCTCGTCGAGAAGGGGCGCCGAAAAGAAGCCGCGTGCTTCAGCGGCAATGGAGCCGGTGGTGCGCACCTGAGCGTCGAGCGCGGTCGCACCGACGAGCATGCCAACCAGGACGAGTCCCGAGGAGGCGAGCCGAGCGCTCGCCCCCTCGGAGAATCCAAAACGGATCATCGGATCAGTGTCCTATCGCGCCCGTCGGAGCGCGTTCTGGTCGAAGTCGCGCTCGTCCAACCCGACTTGGAATTCGTAGGAATCCCAGAAGAGATCCGTGCTCTTGCCCGTCTGGTGGTTCACCATGGACATCTGGTCAGCGCGCCAGAAATCGTCGAGGTACAGCTGGTACCCGTGGTACGTCAGCGTCTTGAGCAGGTCACCGCGGCGGTCGTAGAAGTCGACCTTCTGGATGCGGTACTCCTCCTGATCGTACCACCCGACTTGTCGGCTGTACCCGGACTTCGGGTCGACGGGAATCCGCTCCACCATGTACATGGCGACACCGTCGACGACCTCGTCCCCGAGATAGCTGTACGTGTACTTCTCGACCTCCTGCGAGGAGATGTCCTCGAAGGCGAATTCGCTTCCCATGAAGGGGCCCGCCTTGTTGTCCGAGGCAATCCGCTTCACCCGACGGAGCGCGGGCAGGTAGAGCCACTGGTCGTCACTTCCGACCTTGTGGGTGAAGGAGAGGAGGGCCGTGCCCTCCACGTCGCGCGGTTGGTCGAAGATCACCAGCGTCTTATCGCCGTCGTCTTCGACCTCGAGGGTTTGGGTGCGCATCTCACGCACGCTCTCCTCGCCGTGTCGGTTGCGGAGCACCATCCGCATCTGTGCTTCGAAGTCGCCGAAGCCGGTGTCCCGGAGGTCGACTTCCTGAGCGATCTCGAGTCCGCGGGCGGCGGCGTCCTGAGCGGACGCGGGGGCGACCCACGCACCCACGGCGAACGCCAAGGCGACGAAGGCCAGACGGCCGATCGAAAGCGGGTTCTTCATGAGTCGGTCTCCAAATTCGAAGCCCTGTCGGGCGCTGTTGTATCGATTCATCGGATTCAGGTTCAGTCGGCCCCGGCAGGGGATGGCACAGGCTGGGTCGATGGGCGAGCCACCGCACCACGCTCCAGGCGCATGAGAAGAGGTGGCAAGAAGAGGAAGTCGGCCACGAGGGCGAGGACGATCGTCACGGCCGTGAGCTTACCCATCCCTGCGTTCAGGTCGAACGCCGAGTAGGAGAGCACGGCGAAGCCGCTCGCCAAGACCAGGGTCGTGAAGACGAGCGCCATCCCGACGCTCGAGAAGGCGTATCGGACGGCATCGTCCGGAGCCAGGTTCTGCTCCCGGCGCCCTCGGAGGTACTTGCTCAAGAAGTGGACGGTGTCGTCCACGACGATTCCGATCGTCATCGCGACCACGACGGAGAGCGCAATGTTCACCCGGCCCACGAAAAGGCCCCACAGCCCGAACGCGAGGATGGCCGGAACCATGTTCGGGATCAACGATAGGGCGCCGAACTTCGGAGAACGAAGCGCGAGCACCAGAACACCCGAGACGAGGAAGAAGGCGAGTGTCGTCCCCAGGAGCATGCCCTTGATGTTGCGCTCCGAGACGTAAGCGAACATCAGCGCGGTGCTGGCCGGAATCGAGACCATCTCCGGCGGTGCGTTCTCTTCGAGCCACGCCGTGCCCGCCTCGGCCAGTTCGCGCATCTGCACCGACGTGATGTTGTCGGTCGTGACCACGAACCGAGTGGCCGACTTGTCGACGTTGATCTGATTGTTCAGGTCGAGCCCGTACGGGAGCGACAGCTCGTACAGGAGCAGATACTGCGCGGCGAGCTGCCGGTTCTCCGGAACGCGGTAGAACGCCGGGTCATCGTAGTTCATGCTCTCGTTCAGGGAGCGCATGACCTCCGAAAAGGCATTCACGTGCACCACCGCGGGCTGTTCCTCGAACCAGCGCTGGAAGCCGTCCAGCGCTTCGAGGTACGCGGGGTCGGAGATCCCGTCGCTCTCCCCGGAGCTGATCGAGTACTCGACCTGATAGATGCCGGTCAGGTTCTGCGTCGTGAAGTCCGTCGCGTTCCTGAACTCGATCCGCTCGTCGAAGTAGTCGACGAAGTCGTCGTTGAGCTCGTTGAGAGGCACGAGGGCCCCGATCACGACGATCGTAGCGGCCGAGCCGATCAAGAGTGGGTTCCGCTTCTCGACGACGAAGTCGGCCAGACGATCGATCCATCGGGTCTGTCCCTCGACCTGCTCGACGATTGTCACCCGGACGGGGAGGATCGAGATCAGAGCCGGGAGCATGAAGACGGAGTAGACGAATGCGCCGGCCACACCCACCGCGGTGATGTTGCCCAGGTCGTGGAAGGGCGGTGAGTCGCTGAAGTTCATCGACAGGAAGCCGATCGCCGTCGTCAGGCTCGTGAGAAAGACGGGCTGCATGTTCACCCGCAGGCTCTCGATGATCGCCGCGTGTTTACTCAGCCCCTTCCGCATCGACTGCAGCATCGACACGAGCACGTGCACACTATCCGCGACGGCCAGTGTCATGATCATGGTGGGCGCAGTCGCCGATGGCGGCGTAAGCGCGATGCCGACGTACCCGGCGAGCCCCATGGCCGTGAGCACAGAGGTCGCGATGACGACCAACGTCGCGATCGTGGCCGACACCGAACGGAGCAGGGCGATCATGGCGATGATGATCGCCAGGTACATCACCGGAACCAGTGTGGTGATGTCGTTCAGCGCCTCCTCCGAGAAGGCGTTGGACAACAGCACCGTCCCAGTCAGGTGCACCTCGATGTCGGGGTGCCGCTCGCGCAGGTCCGCGACCACGCCCCGCGAGTATTCGACCGCTTCCGTGATCTCGAAGGGCGACTCTTCCGGGAACTGGAGCGTGACGTTGACGGCGGTCACGTGCCCCTCTTCCGAAATCAAGCGGCTCTTCAGGAGCGGCTCATTGGTCGCAATGTCCCGAACCCGAGCGATCTCCTCGGGGGTGAGGCCATCGGCGAATTCGTAGAGATCTCCGACGAACAAGTCGTCTTCGACCGACTCGGTGTGCTGCCAGTTGGAGAGCCCGTCCACCCGGAGGGCGTACGGGATCTGCCACGACTCCTCGACGAGCTCCTCCACGGCCGACAGAACGTCGGTGCTGAAGGCGTCGCCGTTCGTCGGCGCGAGCACGAAGAGAATGTTGTCGTTCTTTGTGTAGATGTTCTGCAGCGCGTCATAGGCGGCGAGCTGCGGGTTGTCGGGTCCGAAGAAGTCCCGGTAGTCGTTCGAGAACTGCAAGAAACGCCCACCCGAACCGGCGGCCGCGGCGGCGAGCAGTGAGACGAGGAGTACGGGCCACCGCCAGCGGAGCACCCACTCGGCATAGCGGACGGTCGCGTTCTTGGGTTGGTCGTCCATCTAGGTCATGTCCTTGTGATGTCCCCCATCACGTGGGGATACCGGTAAAGCGAGTCGATCGCGTCATGTCGCGGAACGGAGCTCGGACGAATCACGGGGAGGCGCCGACGTCCGCCGGCCGGAGAGATTGCATGAACGTCTCGACGACCTTCCCCCCGCGTACGACCAGCTCCATGTCGCGGGTGCCCTTCCCCAGCCCGGCCATGCCCTCCCAGGTGGCAATCAGGAACGCCGCCACGCCGGCAGCATCGACATCTGAACGCACCGATCCGGCATCGATACCACGCTGAATGCCACGGGCGATGATGTCGTGCCACATGCGGATGATCTCTTCGATCCGCAGCCGGAACGACTCGTCCACGTCACTCATCTCCTGCGTGAGGTTGTTCAGAGGGCACCCCCGGTTCAGCATCTCCCCGGAGTGCTCCTCCATGGCCCGGTACATCGCGGCGATGATCACCGAGATCGGGTCGTCGGTCTCGTCGATCCCCTCGAACTGGCGAAGGATCATCGGCCGCACGCACTCGTCGAGCACGGCGAGTCCCAGCTCCTGCTTGTTCGAGAAGTGGTGATACAGGGCACCCTTCGTGACACCCGTGCGATCGAGGATCTGACCGAGCCCCGTCGCCTGGAAGCCATTCACGTGCATCTCGTCGAAGGCGGCTTCGATCAGCTCGGCCCTCGTCGTTTCAGGGTCCCTTCGCACCATCATCCATTGCTCTGATTCGCATACATACCGACCAGTATGTATGTAACCGGATCGACCGTCAACCCAAGAACGAGGAGGAGGCGTTCTTGTGGCTCGCTTCTAGCTGAATGAGGCCATGCCTACGCCGACAACTCCGACATGTGCACGTCGCGTTGCGGGTACGGGAGAGACATCCCGGCAGCTTCGATGTTCTCCTTGAGCGCCTTCGTGAGGTCCCAACGTGTCGCCCAGTAGTCGCTCGCATCCACCCACGGCCGAACGATCAGGTTCACCGCCGAATCCCCCAGCTCGTGAACGGCGACGACGGGGGCCGGATCGGCGTGCACTCGGTCGTCACGGTTCACGGTGTCCAGGCACGTTTGGATGGCCAGGTTCAGATCATCGTCGTAGCCCACCCCGATCATGAGGTCGATCCGGCGTGTCGGGTTCGCCGAGTAGTTGGTGATCGTCGCACCGAAGATCTGGGAGTTGGGCACGCGGATCTGGACGTTGTCTCCCGTGTTGAGGATGCACGAGAAGATCCCGACCTCCTTCACTACGCCGGTATCGCCCCCGACTTCGACTGCATGGCCGACCTCGAAGGGACGGAAGGTCAGGAGCATGATGCCCGCCGCGAAGTTCGAGAACGTGCCTTGAAAGGCGAGGGCGATCGCGAGACCCGCCGCACCCAGAACGGCCACGAAGGACGCGGTGTTCACGCCGAGCACACCCATGGCGGCCACGGCGATCATCGCGACAACCATCACATGGATGATGCCCGAGAGGAACGGAATCAGGATGTCGTCGATGGGGGACGCCTTCAGGAGTCGCCGCGACACCCGCCGCGTCCACCCCGCGAACACCCACCCCACCGCCACCACGAAGAACGACGCCAACACCTTGGGCGTCCACGTAGCGATCGAGGTCATGGCAAACTGCGACAATGCATCCAAGTCGTACTCGGGCATGGAGCCTCCCGTGAGAGTCGTGATGTCAACTCAGGGAGGATAACGCAGAAGGCTCAGCCTGTTGCGAGCCGCCAGAACTGCGTAACCAAGAAGCACACCGTGATCCCCATGGCGACGGGCATCAGCGTCGCGACCGAGGTCCATTTCACGCTCCCTGTCTCTTTGTAGATCGTGTAGATCGTGGTCGAGCACGGGTTATGGAGCAGACTGAAGAGCATCAGGTTCACGGCGGTGAGCAGGGTCCACCCTCCGGCCCTCAGCATCATCTCGGTGCCCGCGATATCCCCTTCGAACATCACCCCGGCGCCGGCCCCTTCCGCGGCGAGCTCGGGCGTCACGAGAACGGTGAGCATCAGTATGGTCGGGATGACGATCTCGTTGGCCGGAATCGCAACCACGTACGCCAGCAGAATCACTCCGTTCAGCCCGAGAAGCAGACCGAAGGGATCGAGCCAATCCACCGTGTGCTGTGCAACGCTTACTCCCCCGATCGAGACGTTCGAGATCAACCAGATCGCGGCGCCGGCCGGAATGGCGAACACGATCGCTCGCCACAGCACAATCAACGTGCGGTCGATGATCGAGGTGTAGAGCGTCTGGAGCACGCGGGGAGGGCGATATGGCGGCAGCTCGAGACTGAAGCTGGTGGCCTCACCCCGTAGCACCGTCTTGGAGAGGAGCCAGGACGAGAGGAACATCATCACGATCCCGAGCAGCGCGATGCCGACGACCGCGGCTGCACTGACCACCCCTCCGAGATGGGATGGAGCGAGGGCACCGATGAAGATCGTCGCGATCAGGATCTGCGTCGGCCAACGACCGTTACACAGAGAGAAGTTGTTGGTGATGATCGCGATCAGCCGCTCTCGCGGACTGTCGATCACCCGAGTCGATACGACGCCCGCGGCGTTGCATCCGAAGCCCATGCACATCGTGAGCGCCTGCTTCCCGTGGGCGCCAGCGGCCTTGAACATCGAGTCGAGGTTAAAGGCGACGCGGGGCAGGTACCCGAAGTCCTCGAGTAGCGTAAAAATCGGGAAGAAGATCGCCATCGGTGGGAGCATCACGCTGATGACCCACGCGGTCGCGAGGTAGACCCCGTCGAGCAAGAAGCCGTCGAGCCACCACGGCAGTCCCACGGCCGCCGCGATTCCTTTCAGCCAGGCGTGTCCGTTGTCGACGAGGAGCGTGGCGAGCATGGACGATGGCACGTTCGCGCCCTCGATCGTGATCCAGAAGACGGCCGCGAGGATCAAGAGCATCAACGGAAAGCCTAACGTCTTGCTCGTGAGCAGCTGATCGAGCTTCCGATCGAAGGTGAAGCCCGCTTTGGCCACACCACGTTTCTGAGCTCGAGCGGCGATCGTTTCGGCCGCGGTGTACGTGTGCTCCGTCACCGTGTCGTGAAAGTCCGGGGGCAGCTCCCAACGGAGTCGGGTGGCCGCCGCCAGCACCCTGTCCCGCGCATCCTGCGGGGGCGGCACGACCTCCACCTCGGACTCGTCCCGGACGAGCTGACCCAACTCCCCGGACGCGACCGCACCCCGCACGGCCTCGTCCGCGTTGAGGAGGCGGAGCGAGACCCAGCGCGTGTTTGGCACCTCGGGGAAGGCTTGTTCGATCTCCGGGATCAACGCGCCGACGGCGGCCTCGACCTCCGGGGCGTACTCGCTCAGACGAACCGGGTCGTTCGAACGCACTCCTGTCGCCACAGCGTGGGCAGCATCGAGCAGCTCGGAGAGGCCCACGCCCTCTCTGGCCGCACCGGGCACCACCGGAACCCCGAGCTCGGCCTCGAGCTTGTCGGCATCCACCGCGATCCCGTGTCGCTTCGCCTCGTCCATGAGGTTGAGAAAGACGACCACACGGTCGGTGATTTCTAGGATCTGCAGGGTGAGGTTGAGGTTTCGCTCCAGTCGCGTCGCATCGACGACCACCACCGTGACGTCGGGCCGGCCGAACAAGACGAAGTCGCGCGCGACCTCTTCGTCGACACTCCCGGCCTGCAGGGAGTAGGTGCCGGGCAGGTCGACGACCTTCACCCTCTGTCCCCCGTGCGCGAAGGCGCCCTCGGCGCGCACGACGGTCTTGCCCGGCCAGTTCCCCGTATGCTGCCGCAGGCCGGTGAGTTCGTTGAAGACCGTACTCTTCCCGACGTTCGGATTACCGGCGAGCGCGATCAGGTAGTCCCACTTGTCCGGGGAGAGCCCCAGACGAACCAGGCTCTGGTTGCGGTGCTGAGCGCACGAGACGCACGGGTCGGTGGAGAGCGTCGGCATCAGACGGCCTCCACGCGGATCCACTCGGCTTGCTCTCGCCGGAGCGCGATCAGCGCCCCGCGGATCCGATACGCGATCGGGTCACCACCCGCGCTCCGGAAGGCAGCTTCGATCGAGGTACCCCGTACGACCCCGAGATCGAGAAGGCGCCTCCGCTGCGAACCCTGGCACTTCGGTGAGATCCCGACGACCGTCGCGGCCTCGCCCGGTCCGATGTCCGCCAACGAGTGTACGGGCGCGTCGGCGCTGACTCCCTGCGGCATCGCCCTCACCGTCACGTTCTGCGCCAGAACCGGGTCGAGCGACCACGCCCGTCCCATCGAAGATATCTCCACCCCCGTGTCGGTCCGCTCTCGAACCTCGAGTCGAGTGCCCAGGTCCAACCCATCGTGAAGGAGCGCGTCGAAGATCTCCCGGGGCTCATCCTCGAGATGGACGACTTCGACCGTGCTCCCGACCGGAGCTCCCGCCAGAGTCAGTCGCTCGACCGCCGGCAGCTCACCGGACGCGCTCGGGATCGGATCGCCGTGCGGATCCCACGCCGGGTGACCCAAACGCGAAGCGAGTCGCTCGACCTGCTCGGACGACATCCGGTGCTCCATCAACTCGGCCTCTTCGTGCCACTCGCCCGCAGGCACGTTGGTCCGATCCGCGAGGTAGCGCTCCCAGAGACGATGAGTACGCACGAGCTGCAGCGCGGACTCGCGTCCACGAGCGGTGAGGACCGGCCCGTCGGCCTCGTTGCGCACGAGCTCCTTCGCCGCCAGCCCGGAGAGTAGATCCGCCGCGCGCGCCGTGGACACTTCCAGTCGGCCCGCCAAGCTCTCGAGGGAGCACGGTCGTCCGATGCTCTCGCACGTGTAGACGTGCTTCAGCGCATCCTCGAGCAGGACGTGCTCACTCAGGTGAGCCATTTTGCGAAGGCGAGCCACGACGCCGACGCGGGGCCAGAACATCACTGCGCACGCGAGCGCGAGGGCCGCGAAGACCGACAGGGCTACGACTGGTGAAACCATGGTGGCGTCCTGGACCGGGTACGACGGATCCGTCGCGTCCTGAATTTAGGCTAGCCTAAATTTCACTCACGGCTTGCCAGTGTCAACGTTTGTCCGCGAAGCTCCTCCCTCATGATGAGAATCGAATGTCACTCCGGCTCAGGTAGGTGGCGGACCGTTCGCCGGGCGCCACGGATCGGCTGGCTCCCGGCCGCGGCGATGCTCGCGCTGGCGGGCGATACGCAGGCCCAGATCCCGGGCGTGTCGGAGGTGTGCTCGGATCGGCCGACGGCTACGGGGATTTCACCCTTCCTCGACGCCGCGCCAGCGCCCGCCGAGCGGGGGTCGGACGCCGCTCGGCCCGCATCGGACCTGAACTGCATCGATCTCTACGCCACGACCCGGGGCGGTGAGGCAATCGGAGTTGCCCAGATCCGACGCCCGTGGTCGCCCTTCGGGGTGACCGTCACGCCCGAAGGACGCCACCGCCACGACATCATGCTGTGGCTGGACCGGCTTCCCGATCCGAGCTCGCTGGGCCCGTACACGACATATGTCGCGTGGGCGACGCCCGTCGCACTCGACCCAGTCGTCTCGCTCGGCGAAGTCACGAATGGGCCCAATGCCTTGGGTGAGGTCGCGTTCAACAAGTACCTCATCTGGGTCAGCGCCGAGCCGTCGGCCGAGGTGGGAGAGCGCAGCGGCCCCCTGATCGTTCGCGGCCGGTCGCCCTCCACCAAGATGGAAGCGCACGATCTGCTATCGATGGCCCCGTCGGCGGAGACAGGGGCTCCGATGGCCTCGATGTCGATGGATGACGGGTGGGCGATGCCGCCGATGTACGAAGGCATCCCGATGCTCCCCGGCGTGATGGGTGTTCGACCCCGGATCACTCCATTGCTGCCCGACGCGGAGGCCGACGTCCCCGAGGCTTCTCCTCGGACGATCGTATCCCTGCCCGACGGGGGCACACTCGACCTCACCGCTGCCTTCGTCCGCAAGAGGGTCGGGGACCGCGAGCTCACGATGATGGGCTTCAACGGGCAGATCCCCGGGCCACTCATCGAGGTCACCGAGGCGTCGACGATCGTCGTGAACTTCACGAACGACACCCCCCTCCCTACCGCGGTGCACTGGCACGGCCTCCGACTCGACAACCGCTTCGATGGAGTGCCGGGTGTGACCCAGGACCCCGTCCAGCCTGGGCAGAGTTTCCAGTACCGCGTGCACTTCCCCGACCCCGGGATTTACTGGTATCACCCGCACCACCGGGAAGACGTGACCCAGGAAATGGGGCTCGCGGGGAATATGCTCGTCGACCCCCTCGAGGAGGGGTACTACAACGCGGTCGATCGAGAAGAAGTGCTGATGCTGGACGATCTCTTGCTCGGCGAGGACGGCCTCGTGCCGTTCGGCCGCGAGTCGGCCAACTACATGCTCATGGGCCGCTTCGGGAACACCTTCCTCGTCAACGGAGAGCCCGACTACGGACTCGACGTCGCGGCCGGGGACATCGTTCGCTTCCACCTCACGAACGTCTCGAACACCCGGACATTCAACCTCGTCCTGCGTTCCACGGACGACCCGGGAGCCGCTCCTCTTCCCATCAAGGTCATCGCCTCCGACGTGAGCCGGTTCGAGCGTGAAGCCCTGACGGAGAGCGTCGTCATCGCGCCGGCGGAACGATACACGGTCGAGGTGCTGTTCCCGTCGAGCGGCGCATGGGCTCTGACCAACCACGTGCAGGGCATCAACCACCGACAGGGCCTCTTCCTCGAAGAGCGCACGGTGCTCGGACACATCGCAGTGTCGGGCTCGGGCGCAGGTGGCCCGTCTGCGGGTGCACACGACGAGTCGGATCACCACGTACGGTTCGATTCGCTCCGAACGCACGAGCCCGTCGTCGCGGACATCGACCGGTACCGCGACCGATTCGACGCACCCCATCAGCTCGAGCTCGTACTCACGCTCGAAGTCGACGACCTGCCGATGCCGATCGAGCAGTCGATGAACCTGGATTGGGTCTACTTCAATCCCGTGGAGTGGACCGGCACGATGCCGATGATGAACTGGGCCTCGAGTGCACCCGCGGTCCGTTGGCTCGTCCGCGACGGGATCACAGGGGCCGAGAACGATGCCATCGACTGGCGCTTTCGCGTCGGAGACGTCGTAAAGATCCGGGTCACGAACGACCGCGCGGCGTTCCACGCCATGCAACACCCTCTCCACATCCACGGCCAGCGCTTCCTCGTTCTCGAGCAGAACGGCGTGCGAAACGACAACCTGGTCTGGAAAGACACCGTCCTGTTGCCGACCGGATCGACAACGGACATCCTCCTCGAACTCACCAATCCGGGCCGATGGATGGTGCACTGCCACATCTCCGAGCACCTCGAGTCCGGAATGAGCTTCGTCTTCGACGTAGAAGGAAACCGGCCATGATCGACCGATCGAAACTCGTCCGCACCATCCGCCGCGTCAGCGGTCTGACCCTGGCCTTCGCGGTCGGACTGACGTCCGCCGTGTCCGCGCAGAACTTCGACGACTTCGTCGCCGTTCCCGCGGGCACCATCGCCCTCACGCACGCAAAGGTCTACGACGGGACCGGCGCGGAGCCGATGGACGACCAGACGATCCTGATCGAAGGGGATCGGATTACGGCCGTCGGCCCGAGCGGAACCGTGAGAGTCCCGGCCGGTGCCAACGTGATCGACCTCACCGGGCAGACCGTGATTCCCGGGCTCGTGGGGATCCACAACCACAGCTACTACACCGGCGGGAACGGACGCGCTGCTCAGCTTTCCTTCTCGGGGTCGCGCCTGTACCTGGCTTCGGGCGTGACGACGATCCGCACGACGGGCGCCCGTCAGCCCTACGCGGAGCTGAACCTCAAGGGTGAGATCGACGCGGGTCGCGTCATCGGCCCTTCGATGTTCCCGACGGGACCGTACCTCACCGGCGAGCAGGGTTCCCAGTCGATGACCCGACTCGAAGGGCCGGATCAGGCTCGACGGGTCGTCCGCTACTGGGCGGAGGAGGGCATCCCGTGGTTCAAGGCGTACACATGGATCTCACGCGCCGAACTCGGAGCCGCGATCGAAGAAGCGCATCGCCACGGCGTGAAGGTCACGGCGCACCTCTGTTCGGTCGGATACCGTGAAGCCGTCGCCTTGGGGATCGACAACCTGGAGCACGGTCTCTTCGCCAACAGCGAGTACTGGCCCGACAAGCAGCCCGACGAGTGCCCGGCCGGCTTCCGGAATGGTTTCCCGGATCTCGACGTCAACGGCCCAGAGGTCCAGGCCACGTTCCGCGACATGATCGACAATGACGTCGCGATGACGTCCACACTCGTGGTCTACGAGATCTCGGTGTCCGGTCGTCCGCCCATCGACGAGCGGGTCTACGACGTCTTGGCCCCCGAGATCGCAGAAGAGGTACGCGCGATCGCGGTGGCGCGTAGAGCGGGTCGAGGAGCCATCTCACCGGACGTCTATGCCAAGGCACTCGAATACGAGCGTGCCTTCGTCGATGCAGGCGGCCTCTTGGCCGCAGGTGTCGACCCGACCGGGTACGGAGCCGCACCTCCGGGGCTCGGCGATCAGCGCAACTACGAACTCCTCCTCGAGGCAGGCTTCTCCGCGCCCGAAGTGGTGCAGATCATGACGCTCAACGGCGCGAAGGTCCTCGAGATCGACGGGGATGTCGGGAGCGTCGAGGCGGGCAAGGTGGCCGACCTCGTCGTGATCGGGAACGACCTCGAAGACGCCGGGAACCTCCACGCCACGCGAATCGTCTTCCGCCACGGTATCGGCTGGGACGCGAACGCCCTCTACGAATCGATACGGGGGATCGTGGGGATCCGCTGACGTACCTCACTCTCGCGGTGGTCACACCGCTTCTAGGGCCACTTCTATACAAGGGGCTACACGACCGTCCGAGGGCCGCTGTGCTCGTGGATCGGGCCGTGCTCGTCCTGGTGCCGCTCCTCGTCGCCTGGCACATCGTGCCACACGTGTGGCAGACGCAGGAGGTCGCCCTCGTGGTCGCGGTCGCTTTGGGCGTCACCGTGCCCACCGTGGTCGAGCGAGTCTTCCACAAGGTGGCGGACCAAACCGACAACGTGGCGATGCTGGTCGGACTCAGCGGGCTCGCCCTTCACGCCCTGATGGAGGGCGCAGCGCTCGCGGCGCCCGGCGGTGTGGACACGCCATTCGGGATCGCGGTGGCGCTCCACCGCGTACCGGTCGGCCTCATCATCTGGTGGCTGATCCGGCCCCGGTTCGGTTGGGGGCTCGCGTCCCTCGCGGTCGGGGCCCTGATCGCCGTCACCCTAGCGGGCTATGGTTTAGGCGGTGAGCTGATCCCCACCGATGCGGCACACACCCACGGCCACACACACGACCACGGAGATGCCGACGGACGCGGCTGGGCCGAACTCTACGAGGCGTTCGTCAGTGGGTCACTCATGCATGTGGTGTTCCACCAGGGACGTCACGATCACGACCACGGGAAGTCGACACATGAATAGGCAGGCGCTCCACCGTATCTCCCTCTCGATGCTCACCGTGTCTGCGATCGCCGCGTCGGCGGCCGATGCCCAAGAACGTCGCTCCGGCCCCGTCGTCCATTCTGGCGGGACGGTGTTCGTCGTCGACCCGAACTTCTCGACGCCGACCGACCAGGACTACAAGGTCGCCTTCGACATCGCGGCGCCCGCCCCCTCGCCCGACGCCGTGAACTCGAGCATCAACACCGTCGCGCGCTTCTTGAACATGCACGCCCAAGCCGGAGTCCCTCAGGACCGGCTCAGTGGAGCCATCGTCGCTCACGGAGGAGCGTCGTTCGAGCTCCTGAACGACGAGGCGTACCGTGCCCGGTACGGAGTCGACAACCCGAATGGGGACATCATCCGAGAGCTGATCGCGAGCGGACAGCCCGTGCTCCTCTGTGGCCAGAGCGCCGCTTCTCGCGACGTCTCGGCCGACGACCTCATCCCCGGTGTCGAGGTTGCGCTGTCGGCCATGACCGCGTTCTTGGTCCTCCAAGAGCGCGGATATCGCGTCAACCCGTGGTGAGCCTCGGCCTCATCGCCTGAGCCACATCAGGATCGCTTCGGTCACGGACTCTGAGGCGTCTTGCTGCACGAAGTGTCCGATACCCGGTAGCGTGACGAGCGTGTAGTCCGCGGCCACCCATTCCCACGTGCCATCGAGCCCGGAGGCCAGGAGGTATTGGTCTTCGAGGCCGTGGATGTGGAGGACGGGGGCGAGGACCTGTGGAAGGACCCCGTCCGGGATCTCCTCATAGGGGGGCGAGGGGTAGTTCGCCTTGTAGTACGACATCATCCCGAAGAGACTCGACCGCTCGAAGGCCTCGACGTATCGAGCTCTCGCGTCCGGGTCTCGGACCCACCCCGTGAGGCCCGACGCAGACAATCGCTCGTGTGAGCCCTCGGCTTGGAAGTTCCGGGCGTACTGACTGTTCCGCTCTTGGTCGGGGTTGGTCGCAAGCTCCCGAGCGAGCGCCGCAGGGTGTGGCATGTTGAGCACCACGAGCCCCCGTAGAAAGCTCGGCTGCCTCATGCCCACGTTCCAGGCGATGATGCCACCCCAGTCGTGCCCTACCACGATGGCATCGTCGACCCCTTCCGCAGCGACCACCGCCGACACGTCGTCAACGAGGAGCTTCATCGCGTAGGCGTCGACCCTCTCGGGCTTGTCGCTGAGGTTGTATCCGCGTGTGTCCATCGCGGCGACGCGGAAGCCGGCCTCGGCCAATGCGAGCATTTGGTCGCGCCACGAATACCAGAAGTCCGGGAAGCCGTGGATCATCACGACGAGCGGCCCACTCCCCAGCGTCGCGTAGTGGATCGAGACGCCGTCCGAGTCGGCGTAGTGGTGGTCGACCCGCTCGAAGACGTCTTGGGCCGGGGCTGCAACAGCCGACATCAGGAGAAGGAGTGTCGGCGAGGCCACCGCCCTCAGCCATCCGAATCCGTGGAGCATCCTACGCGCCTCCCGTTGCGCTTCGCGAGGACAAAACAGTGGGAGGCCCGGCGCCCGCGTGCCAGACCGACGCCTCCGAAAGGGCCGCTCGCGTCGACGCAGTCCGTTAGGTCGAGTTGCGCAACGCACGGCCGCCCCGGATTCTGACCTTCCGAGACCACGGTGCTTCCGGGCACCCGCTGCTGGCAGGAGGATTCGAACCATGACCGATCGGCGCTTCTCTCGCAGACACTTCCTGGGCGGCGCATCCGCAGCGGCTGCGCTCGGCTCGATCGGTCTCACCCCGGAGGTCGCGGAGGCCCGGGTACGCCGCGCCACCGAGCGAGGAATCCGACGCCTGCCGGGCGGGGCGCCGATGCACCGCGAATGGCAGTCTCAGGTCGACGCGTACGACGCGTTGGCCAAGCTCTCTTCGAACGAGAATCCGTTCGGCCCGTCCGAGAAGGCCATCGAGGCGATGACGTACGCGTTCAAGTACTCGATGCGGTATGGCTACCCGGACAACAACGTGCAGCAGCGCATCGCGGATGCGCACGACGTCCGGCGTGACCACGTCCTCATGGGCGCCGGCTCCGGCGAGATCCTCGATGTCGTGGGGCTCACGTACCTGGCCCACGACAAGAAGGTCGTGGGCGTCGAGCCGTCCTACGGATCGGTCTACTCCCACGCCACCGGCATCGACGCCGAGACGATCCTCCTGCCGCTCGAATCGAACTACCGCCAGAACATCGAGCGGATGGTCGAGGTCACGAATCGATACGCGAGGGACGTCGGCTTCGTGTACCTGTGCAACCCGAACAACCCGACGGGCGTGACCGTCACCGCGGACGAGGTCGCCTACCTCCTCGACAACATCCCGGAGGACATTCCGGTGCTGATCGACGAGGCCTACCACCACTTCGTCGAGGACCCTGCGTACGAGGAGTCGCTGAAGTACGTCCGAGAGGGCCGCCGAGTCGTCGTAGCGCGGACCTTCTCGAAGATCTACGGTATGGCCGCGATGCGGATCGGCTTCGCGATCGCTCCGCCGGACATGATCAACGAGATGCGCCCGTACAGCACGGGCAGCGTGAACGCCCTCGCCCGATGGGGCGCCGTCGCCTCGATGGACGACGAGCCGGCCGCCCAACGCATGCTGGCCCACAACCGCCACTGGCGAGAACAGACAATCGCCGACGTGGAGTCCTTCGGGTACGAGTGTGTGCCATCTCAAACGAATTTCTTCATGGTGAACCTCCGCACCCGGATCGCTCCGATCAGGCAGGCGTTCCGGCAACGCGGGGTCGCCGTGGGCCGTGACTTCCCACCGATGCTCGACCATCTCCGCGTCTCGATCGGGACCGAGGAGGAGATGGGTCGATTCATGAACGCCTTCGAAGACATCATGACCTGAGCCCATGACCACACGTAAAGACTTTCTCAAGCTGTCCGCCCTCGGGACGGCAGCTCTCGGTGTAGATCCGGCCAGCGCCCTGGCCGAGCGCCCCCACGGTGACATGGCGCCTTGGCTGCTTCCACAGCCGAAGCAACAAGCACCACGAGCCAAGAACATCCTCATCCTCGGCGGGACCGGCTTCATCGGACCCTTCCAGGTTCGATCGGCTCTCGATCGCGGTCACAATGTGACGCTGTTCAACCGCGGCTCTGGGCGGTCGATGTTCCCCTACCTCGAGACGCTCGTCGGCGACCGAAACGGGGACTACGAGGCGTTGCGCGGCCGGCAGTGGGACGTCGTGATCGACAATGCGACGAACAATCCGGCCTGGACCGAGATGGCCGCCGACTTCCTGAAGGACTCGGTCGACCAGTTCATGTACGTATCGTCTCGCTCCGCATACTCGGACGTGAGCCGCGTGCCGATGTCGATCGAGGCACCGACGTGGACGTACGAGTCTGCAGGCGTGCCGCGGGATCAGGAGCGCCTTCCGTACGGTCTCGGCAAGGCGGTCTCGGAGCGCATCGCGATGCGGGTCATGCCCGGCCGGACGACCATCGTTCGCCCCGGGCTCATCATCGGCCCCGGGGACGAGACCGACCGCTTCACCTACTGGCCGGTCCGGATTCATCGCGGCGGCGAGGTTCTGGCCCCGGGGGACGGTTCCGACCCTGTCCAGATCATCGACGTTCGTGACTTCACGGACTTCATGGTGCGGCTCGGTGAAGATGCCACGATGGGCATCTTCAACTGCGTGGGTCCGGCGACACCCCGCCCGATGTCCGAACTCTTGTACGGCATCCGAGCCGTCACCACGGCGGAGTGCTCCTTCACTTGGGTGGATCGTGAATTCTTGGCGGAACACGGCATTCGGCCGTACGCGGAGATGCCGGTATGGCGTCCGCCGGTCGACGGGAGCGAGGGCTTCGCGCAATTCGACCTCTCCCCCGAGGTCGCGGCGGGGCTGACGTTCCGACCGTTGGCGGACACCGCGAGAGACACGCTCGAGTATCACTTCTCGCGCCCGGTCGAACGTCAGAACTCCATTCGCCCGGGGCTTACCGTGGCTCGCGAAGCCGAAGTCCTAGCTGCCTGGCACGCGCGTAACGGGTAGCCTGGCGAACTCTCCCTCGGGCGGGGAGATTGACCCCCTTTGCCGCCCCCCTCAGGGAGATCGTGTGGAGCACGCCACAGTCGCAGCCGGATCCAAAATCCTCGATGACGTCGGGGGCGCGGTCCATCGCCGTGTCGTCGGGCAAGATCAGACCGTCGAGGGGCTTCTCGTCGCTCTACTGACGGGGGGTCACATCCTGCTCGAGGGCCTGCCGGGTCTCGCCAAGACGTTGATGGTCCGCACACTCGCGGAGGCGGTGGACACGGGCTTTCGTCGGATCCAGTTCACGCCCGACCTGCTCCCCACGGACATCGTCGGCACACCAATCTTCGATCAGGCTCAGGGCGAGTTCCGCGTACAGAAGGGACCGGTGTTCTCGAACATCATCCTGGCGGACGAGATCAACCGAGCGCCGCCCAAGGTCCAGGCCGCGCTCCTCGAGGCCATGGAAGAACGCCAAGTCACGATCGCGGGTGAGACGTTCCCGCTCGACGACCCGTTCATGGTCCTCGCGACGCAAAACCCTGTGGAGCTCCATGGGACGTACCCACTCGCGGAAGCGCAGTTGGATCGTTTTTCAATGAAGCTCCACATCGGATACCCGGATCGGGCCGACGAAAAGGCGATCGTCCGTCGCGTCGCGAGCGGCGAAGCCATCCCGGTCGAGACCGTCATTTCGGTCGAGGAGATCCGAGCGGCCCGCAAAGCCGTGGCCGACATCCGGCTCGAAGACGAGGTGTTGGACTACATCGTCGAGTTGACCTTCGCGACGCGGGAGCCGGAGGCGTACGGCCTCGCGGATCTCGGCCCCCTGATCGAGTACGGTGCCTCCCCGCGCGCCACGATCTTCCTGACGCGCACCGCACGAGCACGGGCCTTCCTTGCCGGGCGCGACTTCGTGATGCCCGACGACGTGAAGGCGATGGCTCCGATGGTGATGCGGCACCGGATCCGCACGACGTACGAAGCGGACGCACGAGGGATCGACCCGGACTCGATCGTCACTCGTGTCCTCGAGGCCGTACCGTCACCCTGATGCAGGGCACGCGGGTCTTCACGCCCGAGGTCAGCGCGCAGCTCCGCAGAATCGAGCTGACGACGCGCGGCCTGGTCGAGTCGCTCTACAGCGGCGAGTACCACTCGATCTTCAAGGGCCGCGGACTCGAATTCTCCGACGTGCGCGAGTATCAGCCCGGGGACGACGTGCGGGCGATCGACTGGAATGTGACCGCTCGACGAGGTCGACTCTTCGTGAAGGAGTTCGTCGAGGAGCGCCAGCTCAATGCGCTCGTCATCGTCGACATCTCGGCGTCGAAGGCGTTCGGGACGGGAGCGTCGGACAACCGCACGATCGCCGCGGAGATCGCGTCCATCATCTCGTTGGCCGCGACGGCCCACAACGACCGAGCCGGACTCCTCCTCGTCTCCGACGATGTGGAGTACTTCGTCGCGCCCGACACCGGTCGCCGTCACGCTCTACGGCTCGTGCTCGACCTCCTGGCGCATCGCCGCGCCGGACGAGGCACGCAGCTGTCCAGTGCATTCGTGTACGCAGACCGCGTCCTGCGGCAGCGGAGCACCATCTTCGTCGTCAGCGACTTCCACACCAGTGTGGCTGCCGACCCAGGACTCGAGCACGCAGCCCGCAAGCTCGCGTGGGATCACGACGTCGTCGCCATTCGCATCGCCGACCCCAAGGCCGTCGAGCTCCCGAACGTCGGCATGATCGCCGTCCACGATCCGGAGACCGGGGCTCGTCGGGTGATCCAATCGAGCCGTCGATCGGAGCGAGACCGCTTCCGGAACGCGGCGATCGCCGCACGAGTCGCGATCGACGACCTCTTCCGCGAGCTCGGCGTCGATCACGTCGACCTCGACCCCACGACGGATTACCTCCCGGAGCTGATCGGCCACTTTCGCAGGCGCGCGAGGTCGTCGTCGTGAGCCGGCCCGGACGTACTGTGCTCCTCGCGGCTCTCCTGTCTTCGATCGGGATGGCCGAAGCTCGAGAATCGACAGCGCAGAGCGTCCCACGAGTGACAGTCGACGACGTGGTCCTATCCGCCGACACGGTCGAGATCGGCGACTCGTTCGAGCTGCGCATGTCGGTTTCGTTGGCACCCGGCAGTGTGCTTTTCCTTCCCGATTCCATCGTCGCGCCGGGCTTCGAGCCCCTCGGGCCGGCGACATGGACCGTGGATCGCGACCGCGACATCGTCGAGGTCGTCTACCCGCTGATCGCGTTCCAAGTTGGAACCGTCGAGGTCCCCGAGTTCGAGGTGTACGCCGCCGCTCGCGAAGAGGGGGTGGCTGCGGGGATGGCCCAGCAGGGCGCTCTCGTCGGGCGCTTCGAAGACTTCATCGATGGGGTGCAAGACGTTCCCTCGGCTCGCCTGAGGACGGTGCCCGCGCAGCAGCTGTGGGTGGCGTCGGTGCTTCACGTCGAAGACGTCGCCGTTGGACTGAGACCGCGCCCGCCCGCGGACGTGGCCGGAGCAAGCATCCACGTGTGGGCTGTTCTATTGGGTACCGCGGGGCTTGCGGTATTGCTGTGGGCCGGAGGTGGTGCGGTCCTGACATGGAGGCGTGAGCGCGCGGCGGCGCTGGCAGCCGTCACCGCGCGCGACGAGGCCCTGCGAGCCCTCGAAGAGCTCTGGTCGAGCGGGGCGCACGCGGACGGGCGACTCCAGCTCTTCTTTACCCGGACGAGCGATATCGTCCGTCGGTATGTGGAGACGCTCGAACGCGCGTGGGGTCCGGCGTGGACGAGTACCGAGCTGATGCGCGATCTCCAGCGCTCACCGGACGGCGGCGACACCGATCGTCTCTCGACCGAGATGAACGACGCCGAGTTCGTGAAGTTCGGAGGTCGGCGTCCCGCGGCCGACGACGCAGAGGAACACTGGGAGGCGGTGCACAACTGGATCGAATCCCGCCCCACGACTCCGCGCGACTCGTGAACGTCGACCTCGCCGCACCCGGCTGGCTCGCGCTCCTGGCGATCCTCCCGCTTCTGGCCTGGTGGATCGCGCCCTCGCGAGACGCGGGACTGCTCCTGCCGGGCGGAGACGAAGACATCCAGGGCCGGCGGGTGAGCATCCTGGAGTGGACGCCGCTCGTGCTACGACTCCTCGCCATCACGACGTTGATCGTTGCGATTGCGGGTCCGCGCTCCGTACGAACGTTCGAGGAGCCGCGGATCGAAGGGGTCGGCATCGCGATCGCACTCGACCTGTCCACCTCGATGTGGGCGGAGGACATGGGCGCTCGCGTCAGTCGCCTCGACGTGGCGAAGATGACCGCCCTCTCCTTCATCGACGCTCGGACGGACGACATCGGGCTCGTCAGCTTTGCGGGCGAGGCGTTCGCGCGACTGCCACTCACACACGACGGACACGTCGTGAAGGCCGCGGTGGAAGGCCTCGAGGTAGGCCTCCTCACGGACGGCACAGACATCGCGGGAGCGATCGCGGCGGGAGCCGGCCTCCTCGACGACTCCGAGCATCCGTCGAAGGTCCTGATCCTCGTCACGGATGGCGCCCATAACAAAGCGGGGGTTCTGCCCGACTTGGCCGCCCGAGCCGCGGCCGCGGTCGGGGTCACGATCTACCCGGTGGCGATCGGACAGGAACGCGGTCGCGACACACGCGTGATGGAGACCGTGCTCGGGCAAGCCGCCCGCATCACGGGTGGCCGCTACTTCAAGGCAACGGACGTGCAGGCCCTCGAGGATATCTACAGCGAGATCGACCGCCTCGTGCAGCCGTCGCGCGACACGATCAAACACGTCGAGACCACCCCCTTCGCCTGGCTCTTCGCCCTCGTCGCGGCGGCTCTTCTCGTTCTCGCCTCCCTACTACGCGGCTCTCGCTGGGGGGTGTTGGCATGACCTTCGAGCGACCCGAGTTCCTGTGGGCGTTGCTCATCGGGCTCGTGCTCTCCGTCGTCGCGTTGTGGGCGCAGTGGTTCCGTGGCCGCCGCCTCCGAGACGCCGTAGGCGGCCCGCAACCCGCGCGTAGACTCCTCGGTCACGACCCGGGTCGTTGGCCCGGGGCTCGATGGGCGATGGCGTTGATGGCCGTCGGGGTGACGGCCCTGGTCGGGGCAGGACCGAGACCGGCGGATCCCGAGCCGACCGAGCCGGCAGACCCGATCGACCTCATCATCGCGGTCGACGTATCGCACTCGATGTCGGCCGACGATGTCGCGCCGAGCCGGGCCGGTCGCGCCCGACAGCTGGTCGAAGACATCGTCGCGGCCGGAGCCGCGGACCGAGTCGCCCTCACGCTGTTCGCAAGCTGGCCGTTCGGTCTCGTGCCTCTGACCGAAGACGGTGACGTCCTCGACTTCTTCGGGCCCTGGCTCACACCGGAGCTCGTCGCCAACCGCGACCAGGGCACGTCGCTGGCGGCCGTGCTCGGCCACAGCCGCTCGGTATGGGAGGATCGGACCCGCGAGGGCTCGAATCCGATCGTCCTGGTGATCTCGGACGGCGAGGCCCACGGCGACGACGTTGCCGTCCTCGACTCCGCGCGAGCTCTCCTCGGCGAAGGCATCTCCGTGTGGGCCGCCGGCGTCGGCAGCGCAGGAGGCGCTCCCCTCTTCGTGCCCGGCTCGGACGGAGCTCCTCTCCTGGACGCCGACGGCGCGCCGGTGGTGGCCGACTTCGCCCCCGACCTGCTCGAGGCGATCGCGCGCGAGTCCGGCGGAGAGTTTCACGACGTCTCCTCGGACGGCGGGCTTCGCGACATCGTTGGGGCACTTCGACGGGAGAGTGGTACGGATGAGTCGATCGTCGCTCGGTCGGGGGACCCGCTCTTCTGGCTCCTCCTCCTCGGCCTGATCACCGCGGCAGCGGACGCCGTCCTCGACACCGGTCGACGCCGGGTGCGGCCCGAGGTGACACCGTGAGCCGCGGCGTGCGCTCGGCCCTACTCTCCGCCCTGGCGGTCGCCGCCGTCGCAGCAGCGATCGCGGTCGAGCGCGGCAGTCTGGAGCGCGCGAACCGACTTCATCGAGGCGGACAGTGGGACGAAGCCGGCGCGCTGTACCGGGACCGGACGCAGCGGACCGACGACGCCCGTCTCCGTTACAACTTGGGCACCGCGTTGGCCACCGCTCGGGAAGAGGGAGCAGACGCTGAACTCGCCCGGGCCGCTGCAACGGGCTCCGGCGACATCCAGAGCCGCGCCACGTACAACCGAGGCTACCTCAGTCTCGATCGGGCGATGGGCACACACCTCGCGGATTCGGTCCGCATCCACGCGACCGCTTCGGCTGAGGCGAACCGCACCGCCCTGCGTCTGCAGCCCAGCAACGACGACGCGAAGTGGAACCTCGCAATGGCCCTTCGTCTCCTCGACTCGATCGACGCCGTCGAGCGACGCAGTGGACGGGAGATGCAGGAGGGAGCGGTGGAGGCCGACGTCGTCACCCGCTCGGTCAACGTACCCGACGCGGCGGAAGACGAGTTCGCCGAAGACCCGCCCGCCGAGGGAGAGGAAGAGGCGGCCGCCGTCGTCGGAGACGAGACCCCACTGTCTCTGGAGCAGGCGGCCGAACTCTTGGGTCGCACCCACATGGACGCGACCGAGCTCCTCGGCAAGCTGCTCGCACTCGAGAGTCGCAGTCAGTTCGGACGGCGTCCGTCGCGAGGCGCGCGGCGCTGGTAGGCGACCCGTCCGGCGGTTAGGCCTCCCGGCGCCCCCACCCCACGAGCTGGACCGCCTCTCCCGTCCCGAGGCACTCGGATGCGCGGAGGTCGGCCAGTCCCAGGATGTGGAAATCCTCCCGCACCGTCCCGGACTCCCCCGCATGAGCACGCCTAACGACAACGCCGCCCGAAGCGCGCACCGCCCGATCGGTTGTGCCCTCCAACCGCGTGCACGTCGCGAGGATCCTCTGGTCGGCCTCTCGACCTCGGACGATGCGGATGTCGTCCATCGCGGGCCCCATGCTCGGGTCCCATAGCTCCAAGTCCAGCTCCTCGAACTCGCGCGCCTCGTCTCCCGGAGAGATCGGCACACTGGGGTCGTCTCCGGCAAGCGGGATGCGCCAATGCCACGTGCTCACGGAGATGTGGGCTCGGAGAAGCCAGCTCGCCCGGTCTCGGAACGACGAGTCTACGTAGACGCGACGAGTCTCCATCGAGACGTAGGCGACAACATCGGCGGGCTCTGGGACATCCACGAACACGATCCCGTCGGCCCACGGCGACGCCACACTCGTGACGTCCGTCGGATCGAGTCGACGTGAGGTACGCACGGGCGTGCGGTCCGGCGGGCTGCACCCCACCACACCAACGAGTCCTGACCCGAGCAGTCCCAGCGCCCTTCGTCGGTTCATCACGTCCCCGGCCCCACCGCACGCAGCGTACCAGCAATCGCGCGAATCAACCCGGAGTCCGCGGCCTCCACGACGTACTCGTCCGGTGTGTACGCCCGCCCCATGGGGACGTCGAACACTCGGTGGTCCATAGCACTCGGACGACGCGCGCTGGCCCCGATGTGGACCTCTCGAATTCCCGGAGTCCCGAGAACCGCGGCGACGTTGTCGGCACGAACCTCGCCGCAGGCGAGCACCGAGAGATCGGTTCCCGCAGCTTCGGCGAGCAGCGCGAGGGCGTCGAGGGCGTCGGTCACCCTTCGACGGCCCGCGGATGTGAGGACCCGATCGACGCCGCACGCCTTGAGCTCGTCGATGCCCGCCCGAAGATCGCGACTGACGTCGAAGGCTCTGTGGAAGGTGACGCCCATCGGTCGGGCTCGCTCGACCAACCCCTTCGTGCGTTCGACGTCGATCGTGCCGTTACGCCGGAGGATCCCGAAGACCACGCCCTCGCCTCCCGCCTCGCGGATTCGATCGATGTCACGCTCCATGATGGCGTACTCAGACGGATCGTAGAGGAAGTCACCGCCGCGTGGCCGAACCATCACCATCATCGGAACCGAGAGCCGGTCTAGGGCGATCTCGATCTCACCGATACTCGGCGTCGTTCCCCCCTCGACTAGGTTCGCGCACAGCTCGACCCGGTCGGCACCGGCCTCGGCCGCGTCGACGGCGAAGGACGCGGACGCCGAACACACCTCCAGGAGATACGCGTCGGATCGTGCATCGCTCATGGGCGAGAGCTTCGCACAGCCGTGCAGGCCACGCCACCCAGCGCGGTTGCGCGTAGCTTCGTCCCATGGCCACACCCGACAACCACGCATCGATCGTCGTCATCGGAGCCGGCGCTGCCGGCCTCATGGCGGCCCTGAGCGCTGCGCGAGCGGGCGGAGACGTGCTCCTCGTCGAGCGCACGAAGGACGGCGGTCGGAAGATCCTCATCAGTGGTGGCGGACGCTGCAACATCCTCCCGTCGGTTCTGCAGCCGGAGCGGTACGTCACCGACTCGTCTCCGAATACGCTCAAGAAGCTCCTTCGGGCGTGGCCTCTCGCCGAGCAGCGCCGCTTCTTCGAAGCCGAGTTGGGCATGCCGCTCGAGCTCGAGGAGGAAACCGGCAAGCTCTTTCCGTCCAGCCATCGTGCGAGGGACGTCCGCGACACGCTGGTGCGGCGAGTGCACGAAGCCGGCGCACAGGTGTGGTTCTCCGCCACCGTCACCGACGTTCGGCCCGAGTCAGGCCAGTGGATCGTCGAGCTCGATGGCGCCCCCCCGGTGTTGGCCGAGCGCGTCGTGATCGCGACGGGCGGGCTGTCGGTGCCGAAGACGGGTAGCGATGGGACCGGCCTACGCATCGCGGAGGCACTCGGTCACGTCGTGCACCCCACCTATCCGGCCCTCACTCCGCTCACGGCCGATCCACACCCTCAGGCTGCGCTGGCCGGCGTCTCCGGGCCCGTCTCCGTCTCCGCGCCGAACAGCCGGCCACCATTCCGGACGACCGGTGGCTTCTTGATCACGCACGACGGGTGGAGCGGTCCGACCGTGCTCGACGCCTCACACCTGGCCATCCGCGGGCGGGCAGACGGGGCGCGCCAGGAGCTCTTGGTATCGTGGACCGTGCACGATGCGGCCACGTGGGACGACTGGCTCCGCGGTTCCTCGGGGACCGTGCGGAACACCGTCGCGGGAGAGGTGCCCCGACGGCTCGCGGACGCGCTGCTTGCCGAAGCCGGCGTCGACCCCGCGACCCGCTTGGCCCAACTCCGCCGAGAGGATCGGCGTACTCTCGTCGAGGCGCTCACGGCGTGGCCCATGCCGTGGACCGGGAGCGCAGGGTACAAGAAGGCCGAGGTCACCGGAGGTGGCGTCGCGCTCGACCAAGTCAACCCACGCACGATGGAATCGCGCGTCCGGCCTGGTCTCCACCTCTGTGGCGAGGTGCTCGACTCGTTCGGCCCGATCGGTGGTCATAACTTCGCGTGGGCATGGGCGACGGGTCGTGCGGCGGGTGAAGGCGCCCATGCGGGCGTCGCGTCAGGGGAGGAGGAGTCGGATCGTGACACGACATGACTCGGTGAACGAGGCGACGAGCGCCGCGACGGTACGCACCGAAACGGGACCGTGGACCCGCCGCGCCTGGATTCGCGGGACGCTGGCGACCGGAGCCGCGATGCTCGCCGGTGGGGCTACGCCGGCGACCCGACGCCTTGATCCTCGACTGCGGGCGCGCCCCTTCGACCCTCGACAGCGGGCCGAACCCGGGCTCCACCACTTCGGGGAGCAGCTCGACCGAGGTGGGCTTCTCTACGTCCCCGAGGGTTACAACCCCTCGGTCCCGTCCCCCTTTCTCCTCGCCTTGCACGGCTCGGGCGGGAGCGCAGACTCGTGGTCTCGTCTTTTCGCCGAGTGCGACGCACGGGGCATCGTGCTTCTCGCGCCAGACTCCCGCGGCCGGACATGGGATCGGGTCTACGGGGACTTCGGCCCCGACGTATCGTTCATCGACTCGGCGCTCCGCTACGCCTTCGACCGCTGTGTCGTGGACCCCGCACGCCTGGCCCTCGGCGGGTTCTCCGACGGCGCATCGTACGCGCTATCCCTCGGCGTCTCGAACGGCGATCTCTTCTCGCACCTGATCGCCTGGTCACCGGGCTTCACGAACCCTTCGGAACCGATCGTCGGGCGCCCCGGCGTGTTCGTTTCGCACGGTACCCGGGACGGGGTCCTTCCCGTGCGAGCGAGCCGCGACGGCATCGTCCCGATCTTCGAGATGGATGGGTACGAGCCGGTGTACATCGAGTTCGACGGTCGCCACGAGATGCCCCGAGAGATCGTGACGCAGGCGTTGGACTGGTTCACGGGCACCTCGCAAGGCTAACTTCTCGGCCGGCGATCGATCCTCGCCCAACCTCTTCGGCTCCGCCTCGACCGGCGCCCTCGAGAGGCAAAGGAGGGCATACCTCCGGATCGGCATCGACGAACTCGTCGTGCCACGGCTGTGCCAACCGTCGGGGGGTGGGCCGCGCCGTGGCGTGATTGGAGAATCCGATGCCCAAGAACAAAGACCTCAAACGCCTCGTCCGCGCCCGTATGGCAAAGACCGGGGAATCGTATACGGCGGCTCGCGCTCACTTCGTCTCCCCCACGGGCGGCCAATTCACACCAGGCAACCTACCGGAGGCGCACGAGAAGCTCGCCGGAATGAGCGACGACGCGGTCCGTAACGCGACCGGGAAGAGCTGGCCCGAGTGGGCGACGTACCTCGATGACCGCGACGCCTACACTTGGGAGCACCCCGATATCGCGGCTCACCTGGACACCTCCTTCGAATTCGGGGGCTGGTGGGCCCAGACGGTGACCGTCGGGTACGAACGCTTCCGAGGCCTGCGCGACTTCGGACAGCGTCGCGGAGGCGGCTACGACGTGAACAAGAGTCGAACGGTCGCCGTGTCCGTGTCGCGGCTGTGGGAGGCCTTCGAGCGTGCCGAAACCCGGGCCGCGTGGATGAGCGAGACCGTCGTAGACTTCCACAAGCAGACCCCCACCAAGTCGATGCGGGGTAGCCTACCGGACGGTACCAAGGTGGACCTCTACTTCACCGACAAAGGGGCCGCGAAGGCGTCCGTGTCGATTCAACACCGCGGGCTCTCCGACCGCGCCGCCGCGGACGCGTCACGAGCGAGGTGGGGCGCGGAGCTCGACCGGCTCGTCGATCACCTAACGACCGGGTAGTCCCGGAGCGGCAGGTCGTGGCGACGTGCGGAGTCGTCCGCGCGTCGCCACCGACGCCTAACGCCCGAACGCCGCGACGGTGCGGCGGGCGAGAACGACGGACGTCTCGATCGTGTTGCGAAGCACCGGAGGGATGGAGGCGGCGCCGCGCTCTGCGGCCGCCTCCGCCACAGCCAGGGCCAAGAAGGGCTTCGAACGCTTCCGTACCGCCTTCTGGATGATCCGCTGCGGAGGCGGCCCCTGTCCATCCGGACGGTCGGCGATCCGCGCGGCGTCACGGTAGATGTCGTCGAAGCCGTAGTGCCACAGGCACTGCTCGATGTCCCGGTGACCGAGCATTGAGATCCGCAGGCTGCGATCTGCGTCACCGAGGAAGTTCTGAGCACCCTTGGCATACACGCTGCCCGAGTCGTCGCCGTCTGTCAGGAGGTGCCACGGAATGCCGAGATCGTTGGCCAACTTGGCGAGCGGTGCGACCCCGCACTGCGCGAACTCGATCATCCGAACGCCCTCTGCTTCCAGGTCGTACCCGAGAACCTCGGCCAGTTGATTGAGCAGCCAGAACTCGGACTCGCCCTCGACCAGCATCCAGCACCGAGCGAAGAGCACGCCACCGCGCTTGGCCCGCACGTGGTACGCGACCCGTCGGAGGTCCTTCGGCGTGAGTGTCTGCTCGTCGAGCCGATGCACCGCCACGTCTTCCGCGGTCCGCACGAGCCGACGCAGATAGACCATGGGCACCGATGAGAGGAGCTCGCCCGAGTTGGTGGTGACGATCGTCTGGGCGTGAAGCGCTTCGATCACGTCCCATGTGGAAGCCAGCAGGACCGGGTGCAGGTGCGCCTCAGGCTCTTCGATCATGATGATCGGATTCGTCGGACCCTCGAGCTCTCGTCCCCCGTGCACTTCGAGGATCGACCCGAGGACCAGCAGGAGGGCCAGGTTGTGGCTCCCACTTCCGGAGAGGTCGAGGCTCGAGTCCGAAGGAGTCGCCCTTCCCCACTTCTGCACCTCGCTACGGAGATCGTCCAAGACCCGATGTACGGGCTGAGGACCGTCGACCTCTGCGACACCTTCCTCGAGGAGTCGGTGCGCCGCCTGGAGGCCGACCGAAATCTGCTCGGCCGACACCGGGCCTCGAGTGTGAGCCAGGTCGTGGTATACCCGAGCGATCGTAGCCGCGAGGTTGCCCCCGCCACGCCTCGACTCCGCACGCCGAGCCGGATGCCCCTCTTCGGCCTCACCGAGCCCGCCCAGGTTGTCGGTGCGCGGGTGGGCGAACCGAAGCATCAAGACCGGGTGAGCGGAAAGCAGCGCGTCGAGTGCTTCGAGGGAGGGCTGGGGCGCGAGCGGGACACCGTCGACGTCCACGAAGGCGCGTTGCACGCGGCGGTCGGCGGCGGTCCCGATAAAGGCCACTCGATGGTGTTCGTGAATCGCCTCCGAATCCGAGACGAAGGTCAGTGTGATCCGGATCTCCGCCGCTCCGGCGTCGGCCTCACCACCCGCAGCCAAGAAGTCCGAGGCCCGGAAATGTGCGCCGTCCGCCACGCCCCGCAGCCCCAGGCAGAGCCCGAGCGCATCGAAGACCGTCGCCTTTCCATGGCGATTCTCGGCGATCAACACGGTGACGTCGTCGAACGACATGTCCAAGCGGCGGACACCACGGAAGTTCTCGATCTCAACGCGTTCCAAGCGCACGGGCGGTCTCATCCCTGAGGCGAACTCGAACGACGGCGCACACGCTACGCTCTACGCGTCCGCGCCGCTCCCCTTGTCACGCCAGGGGAGCGTGTAGTAGACTCCCCTCGTCTCACTAGGGGAACGTCATGACGCAAAATCCGAATTTGGTTCGAGCGACGCTCGAGCTCCTGATCCTCAAGTCGCTGACCTGGGAGCCCAGACACGGCTACGGAATCGCCGACTGGATCCAGACGGTCACCGACGGGACCCTCCTGATGGAGGAGGGCACACTCTACCCGGCCCTTCACCGCCTCCACGGGCGAGAGCTGATCGAGTCGGAGTGGGGCCTGTCCGAGAACAACCGGCGCGCGAAGTACTACAGCCTGACGACAGCTGGATCCCGCCACTTGAGCAGCGAGTCCGAGTCGTGGACTCGGTACACGAACGCCGTCGCACGCGCGCTGGCCACGGAGAAGCCCGCGGGATGAGTCAGCCCAAGCGCCCCCGTCGGCTGTTCCGCCTCCCCTTCGGCCCAGGCCGGGAGCGCTCGGAGGCAGAGGACGAGGTGCGCTTCCACATCCAGGAAGTCACGCATCGGCTGATGCGGGAGGGCATGACGGAGGAGGAGGCGCGGAGGGAAGCACGACGACGCTTCGGCAACGTGGACGCGGTCGTCGATGAGGTCGAGGAACTGATGACGAAGAGGAAGAGGACGATGAGAAAGACCGATCGAGTCGACGGACTACGCCGAGACGTGGCGTTTTCACTGCGACAGCTGGGACGTAACCCGGGGTTTGCGCTGATCGCGATCTTTACGATCGCGTTGGCAATCGGGGCCACGACGTCCGTGTTCAGCGTCGTAGACGGAATCATGCTCCGCGCGCTGCCCTACGACGAGCCGGACGAGCTCGTGATGATCTGGGCGGACTACACGCGGCGCGACGTGGTACTGCCGGACAAGAGTCGCGAATGGCTGTCCTGGGACAATTTCATGGACCTCCGTGACCAGGTCCCCGCCATCGAAGCGGCGGCAGCGTTCGGAGGCTTCAACCCGACGATGACCGGTACGGGCTCGGGAGCCCAGCGGGTGAGCGGGGCGGCCGTGTCCCGTGGGATGCTCGTGGACGTGCTCGGCGAGGAGCCCGCTCTCGGTCGTTCCTTCACCGTCGAAGAGGCTCGCGCCGACGGACCGAACGTCGTGGTGATCTCGGACGGCTTCTGGCGTCGTGCCTTCGGAGCGGACCCGACGATCGTCGACCAGACGGTGCTCCTCGGCAATCAACCCTTCACGATCGTCGGCGTCATGCCGGCGGCCTTCCGCCCCCTGCCCTTCCTGGGCACGGACCTCTGGACCCCGCTGCAATTGGACGAGACGTCCCTCGGGAGACGAGGCGGAGCGTGGCTGAGAGCAGTCGGTCGGCTGACCGACGCAGGTGCGTTCGAGCTCGCGCGGACACAAGCCGATGAGCTCGGGGCACGGCTGGAGGAGGAGTACCCCGTCGCCAACAACGACATCGGATACAACCTGTACCCTCTCCAGTCCGATCTCGTCCGGAACGAGAGTTCGGCCCTCTGGGTGCTGTTGGCCGCGGTCGTGTTCGTGCTGCTCATCGGCTGTGTGAACGTCGCCAACCTCCTCGTCGCACGAGGAACGACGCGCACAGCCGAGCTCGCCGTACGCGTCGCCCTGGGTGCCGGCCGAGGCCGAGTGGTGTCCCAACTCGTAACCGAGAGTCTTCTGCTCGCCGTGATCGGGGGCACGATCGGTATCGCGTTGGCGTTTGTCGGCACCGACGCGCTCATCGGGATGGCACCAGCGGGAACGCCCCGCCTCGACCAGGTCGGAGTCGACGGTCGCATCCTCCTCTTCGCCGCGGCCGTCACGATGTCGACCGGTGCCCTCTTCGGCATTCTTCCCGCGCTCCGCGCCGCCCGGACCGACCCTGCAGGGGCGCTCCGAGCCGGGGGCCGCTCCGGCGGGTCCCACAACGCGGCGCGTCTCCGAAACAGTCTCGTCGTCGGGCAGATCGGTATGGCCCTCGTTCTACTCGTGGGCGCGGGTCTACTGGTTCGGAGCTTCCAGAACCTGAGCCGCGTCGACCTCGGCTTCGAGCCGGAGGGCGTGGTCGCGCTCCAGGTCCAGCTCCCGCAGGTCCGCTATCCCGACGCGGCCTCACGACTCGGCTTCTTCAACCCTCTCGAAGAACGTTTGGCCTCGCTGCCCGGCGTGCAGTCCGCAGGTTCGATCACGAACCTCCCGCTGATGGGCTTCGACGGAGACAACACCTTCTGGGTCGAAGGTGCACCCGCCCCCGAGCCGGGGCTGGAACCGTCGGTATGGCTCCGACGGATCACGCCGGGATACTTCGAGACGATGGGCCTCCCTCTCTTGAAGGGGCGAGGCTTCGACTCCTCGGACGACGGTGATGCCGCGCGGGTCATCATCGTCAACGAGACACTCGAGCGGGACTACTTCGACGGGAACGCGATCGGGAAGCGGCTGAACGTGAACGACCCGGACAATCCCGTCTGGAGGGAGGTCGTCGGCGTTGCACGGGACGTGAAGAACTTCGGGGTCCGGGCCGAGAGTCGGAACGCGCTGTACGTCCCGTACACGCAGGCGGCGACGACCTTCATGTTCACCGTGGTCAAGACGTCGATGGAGCCGGCCGCGATCATCGGGGCCGTGCGCTCCGAAGTCGCCGCGCTCGACACGGACATCGCACTCGCGAACGTTCAACCGATGACCGAGATCGTCGCGACGTCGATGCAGACCGACCGCTTCACCACGACGCTTCTCGGAGGCTTCGCGTTGGTGGCGTTGCTCCTGGCGGTCGTCGGCCTGTACGGCGTGGTCTCCTACTCGGTGAGCACGCGTATCCGTGAGATGGGTGTTCGCATCGCCCTCGGGGCGAACGGCGGTGGAATTCGGTCCCTCGTGCTCCGGTGGTCTCTGGGACTGGCAGCCGTCGGCATCGTGCTCGGATCGATCGGAGCCTTCGGCCTGACTCGGCTACTCGATGATCTCCTCTTCGAGGTCTCGGCCACGGACGTCACGACGTTCGGAGCGGTATCGGTCGTCATGGCGTTGGCGGCGCTGGTCGCGAGCCTCGTCCCGGCGATGCGGGCCACCCGCGTCGACCCGGTGTCGGTGCTGAAGTCCGACTAATCGCTCGAGGTGGCCGCCGGCTCGGGAAGAGCCGGCGGTCCTTCGGCGGACTCGAGCGTGCCGGTGAGGAGCGAGTCGACGTCATCGAGTCGGGTGGCTTCCACGAGCATCTGGTAGGCGAATACGGACGGCCATACCCGCGCGAGGAATCCTGCCACGGAATCGATGGCCCGGAGCACGAACGACCGTCCGATCATATCCCGGATCGGCGGACCGAAGCCCTTCACCGACTCCACCCGGAAGCCCTCGCCTTCCAATGTTCGGCAGAACGAGCGCACAGTGAAAAGTCGCGTGTGCGTGAGGTCGAGAATGCCCTTCTTCCCGTAGTTGAACTGCCCGAGCGCCAACATGATCCGAACGAGTACATAGGCGACGTTCCCGGTGCTCGCGACGAGGGTCGCCCCGGGCTTCATGACCTCGCGTAGCTCGCGGAGACTCGCTTCGGGCCGGGCGAGGTGCTCGATCACGTCGAGCGCGACGACCGTGTCGGCCGGTCCCTCCATCTCCTCGTTGATTCGCTCCGCGAACGCCTGGTTGAGATCGGCGGTGAGATACGGGAAGTCGAAGTCTCGGGCGGGTCGCTTGACGTCCATCGCCACGACCTCCGCGCCCTTCTCGCGCAGGTGGCGACTCACCTCGCCGTGCCCGGCACCCAACTCCAGGACCTTCTCCCCACGCCTCCAGAAGCGGGAGAGCACGTACTGGTGGACCGTGTTCGGAGAGGCCTTGAACACGTAGTCGTCGCTGCCGAAAACGTCGAACTTCGGGTGGTAGACGAGGTGGAAGCGGTTGGCCCGCGAGCGCATCACGGTCGCGATACAGTTCGCCGCGTACGGAATCCCCTCGACATGACAGATCTCGTCCCCGTAGTACGTCGGGATCGGGACCTCGACGATCGTCATCTCCCGAGCCAGGAGCTGGATGATGATCTCGGTGTCGAAGTGGAAGTCGTTCGTGTTGTACTGGAACGGCAGACGTTCGAGGCTGGAGACCCGATACGCGCGGTACCCCGAGTGGAACTCCGACAAAGAGGCATCGAGCAGTCGATTCTCTAGACCGGTCAGGATGCGATTGCCGACGTACTTGTAGAGGGGCATCCCGCCTCGGCGCGCCGCACCCGGGACCATCATCCTCGATCCGAAGACGGCCGACGTCTCCGGGTCGGCGAAGGGGGCGAGCATCCGGGGCAGGAACTCGGGCGCGTACTGCCCATCCCCGTGTAGGAGCACCACCAGGTCGAAGCCTCGGCGCGAGGCGTACTGGTATCCGAGCTTCTGGTTCCCGCCGTAGCCCTGGTTGTAGGGCGTGCGGAAGACCTCCAACTGCGGGATCTCCGAGCGGAGCGCGCGGGCGACATCGGAGGTGTCGTCCTTACTCGAGTCGTCGATGACGTAGATCGACGTCAGTTCGGCCCGCAGCTCTTCCGGAATCCGAAGGAGCGTGTCGCGGATGTGGCTCTCCGCGTTGTACGCCACGACGAACACGGCCACACGCATCTCACGGGCAACCCGGAGCCCCTCTTGGAACTCATTCGCGGTGATCTCCGCGACATCGTGTGGGCGGGTGAGCGACATCCGCCAAGATGCGCCGCCCCGCGCACGAGGCCAACAAAATTGTTGGAGGGCTCACGGGCTCGGTCTAGCTTCGATCTCGTGAAGCCCGATGCCCACGAACCGCCCTTGGCTGCGACCGATCCCGCCCCCCGGGCCGACCGGATCGTCTTCGGCGTCCTCGCTCTCCTCGCCATCGTTCCGCGGTGGAGCGGACTCTCCGAGTGGTGGCTGAACCCCGACGAAGGGATCTACTACTCGATCCTGACGAGAGCGGACTTCAGCGGCTTCTGGGCTGAAGTCGCCGCGAACGCCCACCCGCCACTCTACTATCTGCTGCTCCGCGGCCTCGGCGGCCTCACGTGGGACTTTCTGTGGTTCCGTGCCTTCTCCGTACTCTGCGGCATCGGCGCCGTGCTCCTCACTGCGGCGGTCGCTCGCGAAGTCGCTGGACGCGGTACGGCCGGAACCATCGCCGCAGCGGTCTCGGGGCTCGTCCTCGCGTTGGCCCCGACCGCCATCGAGCTCTCGCAGGTCATCCGCCCCTACACCTTCCAGCTCGTACTCCTCAGTGGCGCGCTCCTCGCACTCCTCCACTACCGCCGTGCGCCGTCGACGCGTCCTCTTGTCGCCTACGCCGTCCTGACGTCGGCCGCCCTCCTCACGCACTACTCCTCGGGGCTCGCGGTCGCGACCCTGGGGATCACCGTCGTCGCACTCGGCGCTCGGGGAGAGTGGCGTGAGACCACGTGGCAAAAGCTCTTCGCGTCGCACGCCGTGCCGGGCACCGTGGTGGCCCTCATGTGGTTCGTGCACATCCGCCCACTCGCAGGGAGTGCACTCGCCGACGACGCCCTCGACGGGTGGCTGAGTTTCTACATGATCGACGGGCCGGAGCAGGCCTGGCTGGCGCTGCTCGGTTTTCACCACATCCTGGCGGGACCGTGGCTGCGCGGGCCACTCGCCCTGCTGACGATCGCGACTCTGCTGTGGGCGGCTCGCCGCGCCCCGCTCGTCGCCATCCTCGGCGGCACCGGACTCGCCATCGCGATGATGGCCGCGAGCCTGGGCGTGTACCCACTGGGCAGCACACGCCACTCGATCTGGCTCACCTTCGTCTTCGTTCCCGCTCTGGGCTGGCTCGCTGCTTCCGTCTGGACCGCCTTTTCCGATCACCGACGATGGGCGAGCCTGGGCGCCGTCGGCCTCCTACTCGCGGCGGGTGGCCCGGTCGGGTCGGCGATCGGTGCGGAGCGGGCGCCGTGGGCACCCCCGGATCAGGTTCTTCTGCAGGAAGACCTCACCCGCATGATCGCGGTCTTAGATCCGACCGAAGGACCTCCGCTGCTCATCATGAGCGCGCAGACGTTCTACCTCCTTCTCCCCTTCTTTCCGGGAGAGCGAGAGTCGGCCGAGTTCTCGGAGGACGGACGCCACTTCCACTTCGCGTACGGCAACCGCCGGATTCTCACGACCGAAGCGTGGGACTTCACCGCGGGGCCGCAGCCGAACGCACCCGACCACGTAGCGAACGTGCTCCGGGAGGCCGCGACGTCGTTCCCCCACCTCGGCATCACGACCCAGGATCCGGCCACACTCCTCGTCGGTGGGTGGAGACCCGCATTCATCGACGAGCTGACTGCGCTCGCGACCGAGCACGGCTTCGTACACTCGAGCGTATTCGTACCCGGCCTCTTTGCGTACGTAGTCTCGGTGGACGGCTTGGTCGAGAGCTTCGGCGCACCCTAGAGCTCAGACGTCAGAACGGGCCGGGTTGGATCGTTCCAGCAACGACATTCGGGCGCACCGACATCCGAATGCACGTCGGAGTGTCCTCCAGGGGTGACGACCCTCCGGGAGACTCAATCCACCGGCATCCGTAGGATCGCGTTGAGAATCAACGACTTCCCGGCCTCCGTAGGCCCCTGGGCACGGCTGGCACACGACTTGTCCTGGGAATCGTCGACGTCGGGACTGGGCACACAATCGAGAACGGGGACGGGGATGACGAGGTGGGGGTCGAAAGTGAGGTGCGTACGCTACTCGGGCGCGTGGGCTCTGGCGTGGGCACTGCTCGCCACGCCGGCAGAGGGTCAGGAGCGCTCCCTGTCGGGCATCGCACGGAGTGCGGCGGACAGCACGGCGCTGGCTGGAGTGGCCGTTCAGGTCGACGGGCTATCCGGGGCCGCGATGACGGACACGGATGGTCGGTTCCGAATCGGGAGGGTGCCGGACGGGCCACTCCTCGTCGTCTTCTCTCGTCTCGGGGTCGAGACGGACACGGTCCGCGTCGCCGAAGATCAAACGTTCGTGGAGGTCTACCTGACCCCTCGTGCCGTGCAGCTCTCCGGCCTCCTCGTGGAGACGTCCCCGGAGGCGGCCGCTCGAGAGCGGTTCGAAGAGAGCGCACAAGCGAGCGCGATCACCATCGACAACCGGGACATCCAGCTGACGCCGACCTTCCTCGAAGCCGACGTCATTCGAACGATCCAGCTCCTCCCCGGCACCGGCGCGGTGAACGACTTCACGGTCGGTTACAACGCGCGGGGTGGGGAGGTCGATCAGAACCTGATCCAGCTGGACGGGGTCACGATCTTCAACCCCTCCCACCTCGGTGGGCTCTTCTCGACCTTCGACGCCCAAGCCGTCGGCGAGATCGAGTATTTGAAGGGCGGCTTCCCGGCCCACTACAGCGGCCGACTCAGCTCGGTGCTCGATGTCCGGACCCGAGCCGGGAATCCGACCGACTTCGGAGTGATGGGGCAGATCTCGCTCCTCTCCTCCAAGGCTCTGGTGGAGGGACCACTCCCGTTCGAGGGCAGCTCGTTCCTACTCGCGGGTCGGCGAACCTACGCAGACAAGGTGATCGCCGCCCTCACCGAAGAGGAGTTGCCGTACCACTTCTCCGACGGCGTGGCGAAGGCCGCCTTCCCGCTACCGACCGGCGGAACGCTCGCGATCACCGGATACCTCGGAAGAGACGTCCTCGACTGGACGGTTGGTGAGGAGAGCGATCAAACCGATCCGCTCACGCTCCGCGTCGATTGGGGGAACACACTCCTGGGGATCAACTGGGACGACCGCCTCGCCGGACTGCCCCTCAGTGTAAATCTGGGTCTCAGCGACTTCTCGACGACCGTCGGTCTACTTCCGTCGATCATCGCCATCGAGAACGACGTGCGGCTGTGGTCGGCGCGCGCGGCGCTCACCCTCACGCCGGGCCGAAGCCACGAGGTCAGGGTGGGAGGCGGCTTCGAGTCGTATTCGATGCAGTACGACGTGACGAGTCCCGCACTCGACGCAGTCTACTTGGATCAGGGGTACCAGCCGAGCGTCCTGTCCGCATTCGTCGACGACCTGTGGCGGCCCAACGATCGCCTCATGGTTCGCCCCGGGATTCGGCTCGAGGCGGTCGGTGGCGGGGCGGACGAGGTGACGATCTCTCCTCGTGTGAACGCAAAGCTCTTCTTGTCCGAAGACTTCGCCCTCACGGGTTCGGCGGGTCGCTTCTATCAGCCGATCCACTCTCTTCGAGATCACAACTCTCCGTGGTCGTTCCTCGACTTCTGGATCGGGGCCGACGAGGCGACGCCCGTGTCCCACTCGGACCACCTGGTCCTGGGCTTCGAACAGTGGCTCAGGCCCGACGTGTCCTTCACGGTCGAGGGGTATCGGAAGACGTACGACGACATCCTGAACATCAGCGCCACCGACGATCTCTCCGTTCAGGGCGACGAGTTCGTGACGATGACCGGCGACTCGTGGGGGCTGGACGTCTTGCTCCGGAAGTACTCGGGCGAGTGGAACGGTTGGATCGCGTACACCTTCGGGAAATCCACCCGAACCGATCCGTTCCAAACGTTCGCTCCCGCCCACGACCGGCGGCACAACATCAACGTCGTCCTCAGCGGCCCGGGGCCTCTCGGTAGTCGAATGAGTGCCCGATGGGGGTTCGGCACGCCGCTCCCCTACACGCCGATCATCGGGCAGTGGGAGCACCGCGAGTACTCGGTCGGCGCACGCGGCTTCGGGGACTCGTTCACCGAGCCGATCGCCGATCCGTTGCTGAACGGGGAACGGTACCCGGCCTACTCGCGCCTCGACCTCTCCTTTCGATGGGACAAGACGCTTTTCGGAGGTCAGATCCATCCGTTCGTTCAGTTCGTGAACCTCTACAACCGCAGGAACATCTTCTTGTACACGTACGACTACCGGCAGAACCCGGGCGTCCGGGAGAGCCTCCCTCAGATGCCCTTCTTGCCGAGCTTCGGCCTGGAGTTCGTCTTTTGAGCCGCGTGATCCCTGCGACGGCTGCGTCGCTCGCTGCGTTGGTCACGATCGGGTGCTTCAGCGAGGGCCCCACGGAAGTGGCGCCGACTCCGGACCCACTCGTCGTCGTTCAGGGCGTCGTCCGCCCGGATCAGGATCAACAGTGGATCCTGGTCGAGAAGACGTTCAACGGCACGACCACCGACTTCTCGTCCAGCTTCGTGCCGGGCGGCAACGTCGAGGTACCTGCTTCGGGCGCGTCGGTCACGATGACCAACCTCACCCTCACGACGGATCCCTGTGGCGCCTCGACGATGACCGAGGCCGCGGCGCCGGTGGACGTCGCTCAACCCGGCGTCTACTTCACCTCGGTGGGATGCCCCGCGGTTCGTCCCGGTGACACCCTGGCTCTTCGGGTTGTTCTCGACGGGGACACGATGACCGCCCGTACGGTCATCCCGATGGCGACCACGTTCACGCTACGTGGCGCCGACACAGAGGTCACCGTGCCCGGACCACGCATGACGTTCAACCGTGACGCGGATACGCTACGCCTCGCCGTGGACGGCACTGAGGGCCGTATGCTGCTCCTCGAAATCGGAGAGCGCCGGTTCGGAGCGACGCCCTCCTTCATCGCCGACAATCATGCGCAGTTCTGGGTCGACGGAACCGAGATCAGCCTCCCTGGTGACGCCCCAAACATCTTCGAGGACTTCGACGAGGACCTGCCCATTCCCCCGATCTTCCGGGCCGGGCGCTACTACCGCATCACCACGGCGTGGACCGACCAGAACTTCATGGACCAACTCCGATCCGAGAACAGTGAGATCACGGGTCGCGGGTACATCAACTCGATCGAGGGTGGATACGGCTACTTCGGCAGCCTACTCGCCGGTGAGTCGACGCTGCGGGTGGTGGGAGACGCGGACGAGCCGTACGAGGGGGCCTACACCCTCACCGGCACCGTGGACAGTGTCGCCGTCGATCTGGCGATGGAACTGTATCGGAACGGGACGTTCGACGGATTGACCGAGGTCTCCGGATTCTTCGAAGGCGACTGGGTGTTGGGGAGCTACGACGCATGGGCTCCCGGCTCACTCATCGGCGACGGTGTGAACATCAGCCTCTTCCAGCCCACCGGCGCCGTGACACCCGAAGGATTTGATGAGATTCGGCGGTGGGAGGTGCGCGGCCGACTCAACGCCGGACAGCCCGCCACGCTGGCGGTCGTCGTAGACGGCGTTCAGGTCGGTACCGTCGTCGCGACGCCTGTGTCCTGACCGCAGGCGCCGTCAGTCCCCGAGTGCCGTCGTGATCTCCCGACGCACGTCGTCGTCTTGCTCCTCGGCTAGACGGGCCGTGAGCGCTCGACGCGCGTCAGGATTTCCGCTCCGTCCCAGGGCCCAGGCTGCGTGCGCACGCACGAGTGGTTGTGCATCGGCGAGGGCGCGCTCGAGGATGGCGCGGATCTCGGCCGACTTCTCGGCGACCTCGTCCCGTGGGTCCGTCTCGAAGGACTCCAACGCGTTCCCGAGCCCCACGCACAAGTTCCTCAGCATCCCCTTCCGGCGAGGACGCGAGAGAGGCGAGTCCCGGAACGAACGCTGATACCCCTTCTCGGACATCGCGAGCAGCCGCTCGGTCAACGCGACGAGGGTGACTCCGTCCAATTCGGCACGAGGGTGAAACGCAGAGACACGCGACGGCTGCGCAAAACGCTCGTTCCACGGACACACCTCCTGACAGATGTCGCAGCCGAACACCCGCCCCCCCAACTGGGGTCTGAGTTCGACGGGGATGGGGCCTTTCGCCTCGATCGTCAGGTAGGAGATGCACCGACGGGCGTCGAGGACGGGAGCGCCGCTCGTGTCTCGCCCCAGCAGCGCACCGGTGGGGCATGCATCCAGGCACGCGCGACACGTCCCGCATCGGTCTTCCGCGAAGGGCTCCGTCACCTCCAGCTGCGCGCTCGTGAGGAGCACCCCGAGGACGAACCACGAACCCTGCTCCGGATGGATCAGCATCGTGTTCTTCCCGAACCAACCGAGTCCCGCTTCGCGAGCGAGCTCGCGCTCTAAAATCGGCCCCGTGTCCACGTACGCGCGACTGCTATGCCCCGGAGCGTGCAGATCCAGCTCGGAAGCCAACGCGCCCAACAGAGGAGGAAGAACGTCGTGGTAGTCCCGCCCCAGGGCGTACCGAGCGATGATCGCGCGATCGGACGGAGCAACGTCCGTGGAGGAGTGTGAAGGCGCGTAGTTCACACCGACGACGACGACGGAGCGGACACCCGCCACCGTGCCGTTGAGGTCGGCTCGGCGAGAGACACCATCCGGACGTTCGAGGTAAGCCATCGAGCCGTGCATGCCCGCGTCGAGCCAACCACGGAAGTGATCGAGGTGGGCCGACTGGATTCTGTCGGTCACGCCGAAGAGCGTCGCTCCGCCCTCGACCGCTCGGCTCTGAAGGCACCTGGTCAGCCCCTCTGCGGTCACGCCCGTTCCGAGACCGGTGGCAAGTCGTACCGCCGACCCTTCCACTCCACCGTGTCACCCCGCCACCACGCCCGCATGAAGATCCACGCGCCCACCGCGGCGCCGAGGGGGTGCAGGGGCGCATAGACCACGGACACGTCGACGCGTCGGGCGAACGCACCCCAGGTGAGCGTGTTCAGGGCATAGGCGAGGCCGGCCCACCACACGACCCGAGCCGTCGTCCCCATCTCTCCGACATCTTCCGCAAAGGTCTCACCTCGGAGACTCAGATCGACTCCACCGAAGTCGAATCCGCCCCCCGCGCTCCACAGCAGGACGACAGCTGGGGGGACGAGCCACACGACCACTCCGACGACGAGGGTCAGGGGAGCGGCGGCTCCTCGCAGCCAGCGGGGTAACGACTGCTGGCCTCCGAGCACGAGGTTCTTCGTCCACCCCTCGATGAGTTCGGACAGCGATCGATACATGCGGGTCGCCAGGTCGTCCTTCGCCCCGCCGATCCGTAGAGGGAGGCCGGCTCGTTTCACATGCTGAGCCAAGGCCAAGTCCTCGACCACTTCGTTGCGCACGGCCTCGTGGCCCCCGATCGCCTCGTAGGCGCTTCTACGAAAGAGCAGGAACTGCCCATTGGCGATCGCGTCACGCCACCGGTCGTTTTTCGCGGTCGCCTCGAAGTCGGGGAATCGGAGCAGCATCGTGAGGAAGACCTGCGTCTGAACCAGCTTCTCCCAGAACGTTTCGACCAGTTGTCGCCCGACCACAGTGAACAGACCCGCGTCCTGTCGTACCGCCGCAAACACCGCCTTTCTCGCCAGTCGGGGACCGTGCGTCGTGTCGGCGTCGGTGAACAAGAGCCAGGAACCTCCGGCCCGAGCCGCACCCTGATGGCACGCCCACGGCTTGCCTAGCCAACCGTCGGGCAACGGCTCACCACGCACGACGTCCAGCCGTTCCGCGCGACCTGGGGTCAGCCGCGCAGCGCGTTCGTACGTGTCGTCTTCACTCCGATCGTCAACGACGATGACTTCGAACGAAGGGAAGTCACTCTCGGTCAGGGAACGGACGCACGTCTCGATGTTCACCGCCTCGTTGCGAGCAGGCACGATCACGCTCAGGAGCACCCCGTCCAACTCCCCCGAGTCGGATTCGGGCGGATCCGGGAGTTCGGAAGGGAACCGCGTCACGAAGGTGACGAAGCCGAAGAGACCGACCCACGGAATCAGCGCAATGAGAAGTCCAGTATCCATGCTGCCCCAAAGCTATGTCGGATGGGCTTGATGCACCGTATGCTCACGCGCCCGCAACGCCCCGACACCCTCCGCGGCTCGTGAACGACCTCGACGCCATCCGGTCGGAGTTTCCGATCCTCGAGCGGAAGACGTATCTGAATTCCTGCTCGCTGGGCGCATTGTCACGCCGGTCCGAAGCGTACCTCCACGACTTCACGGACCGTTGGCACGACATGGGTGCATCAGCCTGGTACCACCACTGGCTGTCACGGGTGGAAGAGCTCAGAGGGAGGGTGGCCTCGTTCCTGGGCACGACCCCGCGAGAGACGGCGCTTCTTCCGTCGACCTCCACGGCCCTCGCTGCCGTCACCGAGTCGGTGCGGCCCGAAGGTCGAACCCGGATCGTCTGCACCGAGTTGGACTTTCCGACGCTCACGTACCAGTGGGCGGTGAAGCCGGAATTCGAGTTGGTGGTGCTCCGCAGTCGGGACGGCGTGGGGATCGACCCGGAGCAGTTCGCTGAGGCGGTCGACGAGCGCACCCTCTACCTCGCGACGAGTCACGTCTTCTTCCGGACCGGGTACGAGCAGGACCTCGGAGCGCTGGCCGACATCGCGCGGGAGTCGGGGGCGTACAGCCTGATCGACGGCTACCAGGGGGCCGGGCAGACCCACCTCGACCTCCCCGGGAGCGGCGTCGACTTCTACACGACGGGGCCGCTGAAATGGCTCTGCGGCGGACCCGGGCTCGCCTACTTGTACGTCCGAGACGAGCTGGTCGAGCGACTCGAACCGCGTATCACCTCGTGGTTCGCGACGCAGCGTCAATTCGACTTCGACATCGAGGGCTTCGAGTACCGAAACGACGCACGCCGCTTCGAGCTCGGCACCCCGGCCCTACCCACCGTGCACACCGCACTCGGTGGGCAGGAGCTGATCGACGAGATCGGGATCGGGTCGATCGTCGAACGGAACCGGACACTGACTCGCCATACGGTCGACACCGCGGAGGCGGCCGGCTTCGAGCTGAAGCTTCCTGACCCCGAGCACCGCACCGCAATCGTGATGATCCAGCACGACGATCCGCCCGGTGCCGTACGCCATCTCGCCGAACTCGGCACCATCGTCGACCACCGGCCCGGCTACATCCGCGTGAGCCCACACTTCTACAACACCGAAGACGAGATCGACCGATGCATCGACCAGTTGCTCCAATTCGCCCACTGATCCTCCGAGGGCTCACGGCTCTCATCGTACTGACCGCGACGTTCGCGCCTGCTTCCCTCCACGCCCAAACCGACGAGGAGGCGATCAAGCAGACCCTGGTAGACATGTGGGCCGCGATCGAAGCCGGTGACCTCGAACAGTACGCCACGTACATCCACGAAGACTTCACCTCGTTCGGCGAGACCGAGACGTACCTCAAGGACGGGAAGCGGCTGGAGCTTCTCGGGGTCGAGGGTTGGACGTCGCGGTACGCGGACATCCACACGGAGATGCACCACCCCGAGGTCACCGTGCACGGGGACACCGCCTGGATCACCTACTACTGGACCGACGAGAGCATCAACCGATCCACGGGGGCCCGGGAGACGACCCGCGGAAAGTCGACGCGAATCTTCGTTCGCGAGGACGGGCGTTGGCTGTGCATCCACGGTCACTACACGCTGGTGGCCTGAAAGCCAGGGACCGAATGCCGCGTACATCGCGGCATGATCAACAGACGGCGGTTCCTACGGATCGGGTGTGGCGCGCTCGGTGCTGTGTCTCTCGGCGGGTGCGAAAGCGACCCCATCATCAACGGCGGTCGTGGCTTCCCGCGGCTCAGCGTGCGCCCCTCACTCCCCACCATGGGTGTGGCGCTCGGCGAGACAGCCCTGGGGCTCGGCACGGACCGGGACGGCGTGCTCTACGTGCCCCAGAGCTACGACCCGGAGGTCCCTATGCCGCTCGTCGTCGCGATGCACGGCACACCGGGAGGCGCCTCTCTTTGGACTCCCTTTCAAGAGGCGTGTGAGGCTCGCGGCATGATCATGCTGGCCATCGAGTCCCGCGGCCTCGCTTGGGATCTGATCGAGACGGGGAGCTTCGGCGTAGACCTCCCGTTCATCGACGAGGCCCTGGCATTCACCTTCGATCGATGCCGGATCGACACCACGCGGGTCTGCATGATGGGCTTCTCGGACGGAGCATCGTACGCCATCACGCTCGGCACCTCGAACGGAGACCTGTTCACTCACTTGATCTCGTTCTCACCGGGCTTCTGGTTCCCGGTCCAGCCCTTGGTCGGGAATCCGGGTATCTTCGTGTCGCACGGCCGCGAAGATGAGATCCTCCCGTACGCGACGACCCGAGACGGCATCGTGCCGCAACTCGAGAGTCTGGGCTACGACGTGACCTTCGAAACCTTCGACGGACCGCACATCGTTCCGCGGGAGATCGGCCAGGCGGCCTTCGACTGGTTCGGCGCGCCGGCCTGAGACGTCAGTCCGTGCGCTTGGGCTCCCAACGATCCGAGTCCCGGCGTCGATACTTCTCCAGCACGGACTCGAGCGCCGAGTCCAGCTGGATCCCCTGCTCGTTGGCGATGACGAGGAGCACGAACAACACGTCGGCCAGCTCGATCGCAAGATCCTGATCCGCCTCGTCCGGCCGCTTCGTCTTGTGGCCGAAGCGATGGTTCATCTCCCGTGAGAGTTCGCCGACCTCTTCGATCAAGCGGGCCAGGTTCGTCAGAGGGGGCCAATAGCCTTCTTCGAACTGGGAAATCCAGTCGTCGACGCGTGCCTGCGCCTCCCGAAAGCTGAGCGCTTCCGGCTGGACGTCACTCCGGCCTTCGGTCACGGGACGAGAACCAACTTCCCGAAGATGTTGCCCTTCTCGAGGATCTCGTGGGCCCGACGGGCGTCGGCGAGCGGCATCACCTCTTGTACGACCGGATCGAAGACTCCGTCGAAGACGAGGCGCATCACCTCCCGGAACTCGGTCGGCGTGCCCATTGTGCTGCCCAAGATCTCGAGCTGCTTCCAGAACACGAGGCGAAGCTCGGTGACCCCTCGGGAGCCCGTGGTCGCGCCGGAGGTGACCAGACGGCCGCCGCGGGCGAGCGCGCGTAGGCACCGCGGCCAGATCTCCTCGCCGACCGTGTCGAACACCACGTGTACACCCTGTTTGTACGTGTCCCGCCACACCTCTCGGGAGAAGTCCACCTCGAAGCGGTCGTAGACGATGTTCGCACCGAGGGCCTTAGTCCGCGTGACGCTCTCCACACCCCCGGTGACCGCAAAGACCTTGGCGCCCGCTCGGTGCGCCACCTGAACCGCGGCTGTGCCCACGCCGCCCGACGCGCCCGTGATGAGGACCCGTTCGCCCGCTCGAAGCCGGGCGCGGGTGACCAGGGCCCTCCACGCGGTCACGAAGACGAGGCCGGCCGCAGCGGCCTCCGCGGCGGGGAAGTCGTCGGGGATCTCGAGCAGGTTCTCCGCCGGCACGACCGCGTACTCCGCAAACCCGCCCTGCGTGTGTTCACCGATGATCCGGAACGGTGGCTCGTCGAACGAAGGGCCGCGGTCCTGGCCATCGTACCACGAGTATCCCAGGGACGGATCGACGACGACCCGCGTGCCGATCGGCACACCTTCGACGCCGGACCCGAGCTCGTCCACGACGCCGGCGATGTCGGAACCCCCGATGTGCGGCATCGGCGTCTCGATCGGCAGGCCGCGGCGCACCCAGAGGTCGAGGTGGTTCATCGCGGCGGCCTCGACGCGGAGGCGTACCTCTCCCGGTCCTGGCTCGGGGACGGGCACCTGTTGGATCCGGACGACCTCGGGTCCACCGAAGTCCTCGAAGACCGCGGCTCGCATCATTCTCGACATCGGCGTCCCTTGTCCCGACAGTCGTGCTGGCGAGGTAGTCTACGGGTTCGAGGACCCTTCTTCTAGCTTCCAGGCATGGCGAACGACGACGTGACCCTCGGTGGGTACATCCGAGTCCACGACCGGCCGCCGGCCTTCGATGGACCGGACGGTCACCCGTATACCGTGTCCCTCGAGACCGAGAAGACCGGTGATCTCCGGGCCCCTGTCGCGGGGTACCTGGTCTTCCCTCGTTGGGCCCAGAGCGGAGTCGGGATCGTCGGCCACGTCGAGACGCCCACCTTGTGCACGGGGGCGTCCGTCGACGAGGTGAAAGAGCAGCTGGAGGCAATCGCTCTGATCACGGTGCAACAGCACCTCCACGACGCCATCGAGCGCAAAGAGCGTGGCTGAGCCGTTCCTGCGCATCACGGAGATCTTCCACTCCATCCAAGGAGAGTCCACGTGGGCGGGGGTACCCTGCACCTTCGTGCGCATCACGGGCTGCCCCCTGCGGTGCGTGTGGTGTGATACGGAGTACGCGTTCCACGGCGGTTCTCGGATGACGTTCGACGAGATCGTGGCCGAGGTCGGTACGCACCCGACCACGGTGGTTGAAATCACGGGAGGCGAACCGCTCGCACACCCCGGCTCCGTCGACCTCGCAGCGCGTCTCCTCGACGAGGGATATACCGTGCTCGTGGAGACGTCCGGGGCGTTCGACGTGTCGGCGCTCGATCCCCGGGTGCACCGCATCATGGACCTCAAATGCCCGGGCTCCGGCGAGGTCGAGAAGAACCTCTGGGCCAACCTCGACCACCTGACCGGACAGGACGAAGTGAAATTCGTCCTCGCCGATCGGGCGGACTACGAGTGGGCGAGAACGACAATCCGCGAGCGCGGGTTAGACAGGCGAGTCCATGAGGGCTCGCTCAGGGCCCTGCTCATGTCCCCCGTGTGGGGCGACCTCGATTGGGAAGAGCTCACGGGGTGGATTCTGGACGACGGTCTCCCCGTGCGCTTCCAACTCCAGCTTCACAAGCTGGTGTGGGGTGCGGAGGCCACGGGGGTGTGATCGAGTCGTCGCCCGAGCTTCGGTCGATCCGCGAGGCCCTCGACGGAGTGATCGACCCGGAAGACGCCGCTGCGGTCGCCGAGGCCGACCGGCGCGACGCTGCCGTCGCTCTCATCATCAGGGCGGGCGATCCTCTCGACTTCCTCCTGATCAAGCGAGCCAGCTCGGAGCGCGACCCGTGGTCGGGACAGATGGCCCTACCCGGTGGGCGTTGGGAACAGCAGGACGGCGGTCTGCTGTACACGGCTCAACGTGAGACGATGGAGGAGACGGGTCTCGATCTGGGGAGAGGGGAGTCGATCGGCCGGCTGCCCGATGTCGTAACCCAAAGTCCGCGACTCCCCAAGCTCCGGGTCGCCCCCTTCGTCTTTGCGGCGCCGGTGAGCACGCCGCACCCGAGCAGACAGGCCGAGGTGAGCGGCACGTCCTTCGGGATCGGCACCGCCTGGGTCGCCTTGAC
>JBCCEZ010000027.1:0-56489 GCA_039030015.1 Gemmatimonadota bacterium
CATCACCCAAAACCACACTATACTACCCTTTTCCAATACCAAAACCAAGCGGGCACGTCCCGCGCACCGCGTCTTGTGTGGACATGGATGACCATGTTGCACACCACCACCTTTGTGCCCAATGGTGGAACGCGGGCTGAGCGGGTCCAGCTGTTCCAGAGCACCCCAGCCCGCCGAGCCGAGATTGCTCCCGCTGTGTCCCTGGTAGTAGAACGACGCCGTCACTAGGCTCCCGCCTCGGTTCACGTACTCCGCAAGCTGATCACCGAGCGCGGCGGACTCGTCGAAGAGACCGTTCATCATCACGAGGACGACGTCGAAGTTCGTCAGGAAGTCGACACCCGGAAGTGTGTTGACGTGGAAGAACGTCAGCGCGTTGATCCCCGAGTCGAGCTCCAACATCGCTTCCACAGCGGGCGTATCGTCGAAGTCGCCTCCGGAGAGCACGAGCATGTGCACGAAGCACTCGTCGTCCGTACGGAAGTTCGCTTCGATCGCCTCGTCCCCGGTCGAGATCGTGACGTCTTTGGCACCAGGGCAGATGACTTCGCCCAGGGGGGGAGTCGGCTGAACCGTGTAGGCCCCCTGGTCGACGTCGAGGAACAGGTACGTTCCGTCATCTTCGGTCTGTACGGCGTCGACGATCGACTGGTCGATCATCAGGTTCACCGTCACACCGGCCTCCAAGGCTCCCTCGTCCCCGGAGATCACGCCGCGGATGCCCGGACCCGTATAGCGGATCTCGGCATCGACATCGATCGGAGCGTTGACTCCCTCGTTCAGGGTAGCCGTCTGCACCGAACGGTAGAGCTCCATTCCTTCGTCGAACGCGATCAGCGTGATCGTCACCGTGCGACCGAGCGCCTCGTCCGGAACATCGATGTCGAGGTTGTGCTGAGGAGAGTTCGCGGGGATCGGGATCGAGGTGTCGACGAAGACTTCCTCGGTGCCCGCATCCGCGATGATCACCCGATACTCATCGACCCGGTCGAAGGCGGCGCCCAACGCATCGATCTCGGCCTGTGAGACCGCCTGGGGTCCGACGACCGAGAGCTGCAGCTGCTGTCCACCGAACTCCTCGTCCTCCGGTGCCGTCGAATCCGAGCACGCCAGAACCAGGAGGGGGAGGAGCAGCAACGGAAGGCGGCGAAGGCGCATCATGATCCACCTCCCTTGATCTGCAGACCGAAGGTCAGGTAATAGCCCTCCCACGGGGACCCGAGCGAAGCGTCTTCACCGGAGAAGCGCCCTCCGCTCAACTCGAGGAGCACCGGTCCTGCACCGAGGCCGAGACCGCCGGTGAGTGCCGAGATGCCCTGACTGGCCATCGCGTACCCCGCCCGAATCGTGAGCAGCGGAATGCGCTGCTCGAAGCCGAGAGAAACACGCTCGTCCCACGGATTCACGAACCGCCCCCGCGGGGAAACTTTGATCCCGGTGGCCTCGACGGTCGTACCGCCCTGCTGCCAGCCGAAGCCGGCCCTGAAGACCTGCGGGAAGTACGACTCCTCGAACAGTCCCTCGGCCGTCGTAAAGACGGCCAGACTGACCGCGTTCGGGTCCAAGTCTTCGGCGTCGAAGCGATCGAGGAGATCGATGAAGTCCTGGTTCTCGTCGAAGTCCACGTCGGTGTACTCGGCCGTGTGGGCGACGAGCTGCTCGTTCCACGTCACCTTCTGCGCCACGTTCGTTCCCGAGGCCGCAGCCCGGAAGCCACCCGGCAGATCGAGCGAAAACCCGACGTCCAGCCCGTACCCGGAGCCGTCGGTCGCTTCGACCGCGACGACAGGGACCGTCAGGGGCACGCAGCCAGGAGGTGGAGAGCCGCCGACGCAGTTCGCATCGATGAGAGGCTCGAAGAATCGACCGTTCACCATCGCATGACCGACGACGTACCGCCCTCCCACGCCAACGGAGAGAGCCCCGATCGTCGTGCCGTACGACACGGTGACCTCGGATAGCGACGTCGACTGCCAGCCCGTGTTGCCCACCGCGTAGCTCTGGAGGTTTTCCTCCGAGAAGCCGTTTCCGATCAGGTCGGCGAGTTCGCGGCTCAGCGTCACGTTGGTGAACACACGACTCCGAGCCCGAACGGCGAAGTTGCCTACGGCGAGGCCGATCGAAGGCAGCGGTGATCCCGGACCGGGGATCTCGGCCTGCTCGGTCGCAAACGCCGTCGCGAAGCCTTCGGTCACGAAGGACAGCGTGATCCCGTCGGCGGGAAGACCGTTCACCACAGTGGCGACGTTCAGGTCGGCAGCCCCGCCGATGTCGGCACCGAAGATGGCCAGGGTTTCGTTGACCGTCGCGCCCTCGCTCAGCCCGACGATACCCAACTCGAAGGGAGAGAGATTCCAACCGCCGCCCCACGCGAGGTTGGCCGGGTTCCACTCGACGGCGTCGACACCGGTCGCGAAGACCATGCCGCCGCCGCCCATCGCGACCGATCGGGCGCCGGGAGACATTTGAGCCGTCGCAGCCTGCGCAAAGGCGAGCAAGGCGATCAGCCCGAGGGGGGTCGTGCGCCTCATGACTGCGGGACCCGCAGTCGGACGTGCGCGATGATGATCCCGATCTCGACCGAACCGTCCTCGTTGTCGAACTCGATCTCCGCCTCGACCTCGATCGTCATCATCTCGGTCGTGCCGATGCCGGTGATGCCGAACTCGAAGGTCTCATTGAACTCGACGTTCCCACTGCTCGTGGTCGTCTGGTCCATCGTCATGAGATTCCCGGTGATCGTCAGTCCGGTGGGCTGCGGGTTGGCTCCCGGGCCCGTCGACGCACCGTCCTCCATCTCGTAGCTGGACACCGCGCTGTTGAACTTGGCGCGGACATTCCCGTCCACCGACACACTTCCGAAGACCTGGTTCGGAATCCCGAACTGGTCGAAGGAGAGGAATTCGAGGCTGGCGGACACCGTCGGGTTGAGGAACCAGAGGTCTTCACCCATCCGACGCTGGACGACCTCGTCCGCCCACAGGCGGATGAGACCGGAGGAGAAGCACTGTCGACCCTCGGGCGCGCAGGCGGCGACGAAGTCGATTCCTCCGAACTGAGCCGGCTGAGGACCACCGGCTACGGGCGGCGCAGGCGAGGGCACGGAGCCGCCGCCTAACGACGGCGGAGCTTCCACTCCGAGCGGAATCGCGTCGAGCGTGATCACCGCAGCAATCGGTCCGAGCTCGTCGAGCTCGGCAACGAGGACGCCATTGGTGACGTCATACGTCGCGTCGAACGTCGCGACCGATCCGTCCTCGCGCTGAACAGCGACCGACAGCCGGACGGCGTCACTCGCGTCCAGAAGCGCCGGGTCCACGGCAATCTCGACCTCGGCTGGATTGATCAGCGTGGTTCCGACGGGGCCGATGTCGAAGGCGGTGCCCGGTACGGCCGTGCCTGCATCGTTCGGGAAGGGGCCCGAGATGCGGGGCACCACCGTCACAGCGGTGGAGCCGGAAAGCGAGCCCGCGGGGAATTCGAGAGAAATCGTCGGCGGAACGGTAACGGTACCACCGTTCTGGCCGATCGTGATCGTGGCACCTTCATCGCCCGAAAGTTCGAACGGGAGGACCTGGTCCGCCTGCTGGCATCCTGCGAGGAGAATGCTGAGCGCGGCGACCGTCCAAAGGCGCTCATGGGGGTATTTTGTGCGCATAATATCAAAGTTGTGGCCGATTCTCGCGGCCTCGCAATGCTAAAGATCCAGCCCGGACACCCGTGCGCGCGGGCTCCCCGAGGTGGCTGAGACCCCCTAGAGCGCCAGAGTCGCTACTCCTGCAGCTCCCGGTCCAGCTGCTCGCGCACCTCGCGTCGACGTCGCCCTTCCCGGAAGCGCCGCTCATCCTCGGGATCCGACAGGTCGAGGCGCGGGACCGAAACCGGCCGCCCGTTGTCGTCGATGGCCACGAAGGTGAGGATGCAATTGTTCGTGATCCGGCGCTCTCCGCTGAGCAGATCCTCGGCCTCGACCGAGACACCGACCTCGATCGAAGTCCGCCCCACGAAGTTCACCCGGGCCCTACAGACGACGAGCTCACCCGTATAGATGGGCTCCACGAAGTCCACGCGATCGATCGAAACCGTGACCGTGGGTTGCCGGGCGTGCCGCATCGCCGCGACCGCGGCAGCCCGGTCGACCATGGACAGGAGCTCACCACCGAACACATGCCCGAGGTTGTTCACCTGGTGGGGCATCATCAGCTCGGAGACGACGGCCACCGTCGTCTCCGGCTTGACCGCTTCTTCAGTCGAGTCGTTCATGGGCGCGGGTACCCCCCATCAAAGGGTGAGTTGCCCATCCTCGGGGCGTGAGACTTTGTGCACGCGAGAGAAATGGGTTCTCTTCGTCGGCCGCGTGACGGAGTCGGCGATCGAGACCCTCGAGAGAGGAATGGGATGGCGAAGCGGTACGGACTGATCGGTGGGGTCATCGTCTTTGTGGCGATGCTGGCCCTGCCCGGCCCGGGTGGCCTGAGCCCCGAAGGATGGCGCACCGCCGCGGTCGCGACGCTGATGGCCATCTGGTGGATGACCGAGGCGATCCCGATTCCCGCCACCGCCATCCTGCCGCTCGCGCTCTTCCCGCTTCTCGGCATTCTGGACGCCCCTGGGGCGTCCGCGCCGTACGCGAGTGAACTGATCTTCCTCTTCATGGGCGGCTTCTTCATGGCCGTGACCATGGAGAAGTGGGGTCTCCACAAGCGGATCGCCCTGCGCATCATGTCGTTCGTCGGTACGAGCCCCGACCGACTGATCCTCGGCTTCATGCTCGCGACCGCCTTTCTCTCGATGTGGATCAGCAACACGGCAACGGCCGCGATGATGCTCCCGATCGCGTTGGCCGTCGGTGAGATGTTCCGCCCTCAGGACAAGGAAGGGCCGTACGAGTTCGGGATCGCACTCATGCTCGGCGTCGCGTATTCCGCTTCGATCGGTGGGATCGCCACCCTCATCGGTACGCCACCGAACGCCGTCTTGGCCGGGGCCGCGAGCGAGCTCCTGGGCTACGAGATCGGCTTCGTCCAATGGATGGGCGTGGGTCTCCCCGTGACGATGGTCATGCTTCCCCTGACGTGGCTTCTCCTAACGCGGGTGCTGTATCCGCCGGGGCCGTTGACCGGTGATGCGGCGGCGATCATCGACGAGGAACGTCGATCGCTGGGGCCGGTGAGTCGGGGCGAAGCGATCACGGGAGCGGTCTTCGCGCTGACTGCGCTCGCGTGGGTCATGCGGTCGGAGAAGTCGTTCGGCGACGTCACGATCCCAGGACTCCAGACGCTCTCGCCGTCGATTCGTGACTCCACGATCGCCATGTGTGCCGCTCTGGTGCTCTTCTCGATCCCCGTCGACTGGAAGAAGGGGGAGTTCACGCTGGATTGGAAAACCGCGGCGAGAATCCCATGGGGCGTACTCGTGCTCTTCGGTGGCGGACTCTCGCTGGCCCGCGCGATGGATCAGTCCGGCCTCGCCGACTGGATCGGAAGTGTCGTGGCGAGTCTCGGCGGTACTCCCGCCGTCGTGATCGTGGCGGCTGTCGCAGCGCTGGTCGTATTCCTCACCGAGATGACGTCGAACGTCGCCACGACGAGTATGGCGATGCCGGTCATGGCCGGTGCCGCGGTGGGCCTCGGGATGGAACCGATGCTCCTCATGACGTCCGCCGCGCTCGCGGCGTCCATGGCCTTCATGCTTCCCGTCGCGACGCCACCGAACGCCATCGTCTTCGGCTCGGGCTACCTGACCATCCCGCAGATGGTGCGCGCGGGAATCGTGCTGAATTTGTGTGCGATCGTCCTGATCACGGCGGTCGGAGGCTTCCTGATTCCGATGTTCCTCGGAGCGTAGCCGCTTGACGCGGGTCTCCTCGGACCACGACCGTCCTGCTCGTGATTCCGATTCGGTCAGGAGTAGGATGATGATGAAGTCAGGGCGTGTGTGGGCCGCGGTGATGCTGGCGGCTCTGACCCCGATGGGTGCGGCGGCTCAGGACGAGGCGGAAGTCCTCGCCGTGATCGAACAGGTCTTCGACGGGATGCGTACGGCAAATCCCGATATGGTGCGATCCGTCTTCGCGGCCGAAGCCCGCTTCGCGGTCCTCGACCAGCGCGACGGCCCCGCCACGATCCGGTCCCAGACCGTCGACGGCTGGATCAACGCCATCGCCTCGTCCGAGGGCAAATGGGACGAGCAGATCTACGATGTCGAGATTCAGGTCGATGGAGCGATGGCGTCTGCGTGGACCCCGTACACCTTCTACCTCGACGGTGCCATCTCGCACTGCGGGATCAACTCGATCGAACTCCTCCACGACGCGGACGGCTGGAAGGTGACTCAGCTTTCGGACACGCGCCGTCGGGAAGGCTGCCCGGACCCACACGGGTCCGGACGCTAGACCGAGCCGGAGCCGGGGGCATAGCCCTCCGGTTCCTCGAACGCGTTCAAGCCCTCCATCCAGCTCTCGAGCTCCTCGCGTAGCGGCTGGATCTTCCGACGCGCGTAGATGGGGTTCCAGAACGCGACCCCACCAACGACGGCGAAGAGGAAGACGTAGAAGCCGTAGTCGAGCCCGTACCGCTCCGCACCGGCCGCCCGGAATCCCTCGAACAACAGGATCTCGCCGGCCACGAAGACGGCGGTCCAACTCCGCGACGGCTTCCCCCAGAAGCCTTCGGCGAAGCGCAGCTTCTCGATTTCGGCATTCACGGCCTCTCGGACCGGCATCGTCGGTTCAGGCGGTTGGGGGCGCAATTTCCTCCACCGGACACACATCGCCAGGCAGAAGGCACCCAAGAGCAGAAATCCCGGAACCGCCAGCCACGGTCGCTCCGCGTCGAAAGCCTCAAATCCCAGAAACGGCATCGCGACCACGGTCACAACAACCGTCATCGCGAAGCCGCGACGATGCTGCCCTCGAAGGAAACGCTCGGCGCGGCCCCTAGCGGTGGACAGCTTCTCGACCTTCCGACGGCGCACTTCGCCCGTCGACTCGTCGCGCCACACCCGGCCTAGATCTTCGAATACCATCTCGTCACTCCTCGACGTAACGCTCTGTGAACGACTGCTTCATGCGGTGGAGCCGGACGCCGACGTGACTCACGGAGAGTCCGGTCACGTCCGCGATCTCCTGATAGGACAAGCCCTCCATGTAGAGCACGATCACCGACCGGTCCGGCCCTCGAAGGGTCTCGAGGAAGTCCTCGAGAATCGCCTGCTCCGTGCGCAGTGACCCGGGACGCGACGGCCGCACTCCGTTCTCCGATCGCTCGAAGGACACCCGACCCGCGGAGTGCTTCGAGCTTCGGCGTTTCCACGTGAGCGCCGTGTTGAGGGCGACTCGGTACATCCAGGTGCCTGCGGCAGACTCGCCGCGAAAGGAAGGCAGTGCGCGCCATACCTGCCCGAGAATCTCTTGGTGCAGATCCTCTTCCTCCCCTTCGGACCCCGCGTAGGCGCGGGCCACTCGCCAGAGCGCGTCACCATGGCTCTCGAGCAAGGAGCGAAGCAGTTCATCTGAGTTCACGCGGCGATCCCATGAGGGCGGCTCGGTCTGATCGACCTGCTCACACTCTATTGGTTGCGGGTGCTACGCGATTCTTACAGCGCGGCTCGGAGAGCCTTCAAAGCTCCTCGAGGAAGTCCTCGATGTGCCGGAGCGTCTGCGGAGCGGACAGGACGTCCGTGTGCTCCCGGCCCGGGATCATGTGAATGGGAACCCCGGCGGCTTCGCTCAAACGCTGAGCGTGGTCGTAGGCGACGCGCTGGTCGTGCTCGGGTTGGATGACCATGACCGGCACATCGACCTCGCGGATTCTACGGCTCGGGGTCAGAGGTCGGAAGCCACCGCCGACCCGCGCCCAGAACGATGGCCGCATCAACCCCACCAGAAGCGCGCCGGGCATCCCCGTACTCGTGAGGAATTCGGCGGTCACGCGGAGCACGTCCGCGGGCGCGGCGATCAGCACGAGGCCGTCGATCGGCGCACCGTCGGCGGCCGCCAACACACCCGCCGACCCACCCATCGAATGGCCGATCACGACGAGCTGACGATCGGGGAATCGCTTGGCGGCGTAGCGCGTGATCGCCATGAGGTCATCCCTGAACATCCGAATCGTCACGTACGGAATCCGGGGATTCCGGCCATGACCGCTCACGTCGACCAGCAGTACGTCGTGTCCGGCCGCGGCCAGCGGTTCAGCCAAGCGCAGCACCGTTCCGTGGTGGGCGCTCCACCCGTGCGCGACGAGAAGCAGAGGCTCGAAGGGTTGGGCCTGTGGAGGCTTGATGAGGAAGCCCGCGAGCTCGTGGTCCCCGGACTGGATCCGGAGGTCCTCGTAGTCGATCCCGATCTCGGGGACCGAGCGCTCGATCGGCCGGGGAGCGGGGTTGAGGACCCTTCGAGCCGTCCGCTCGATGCCGAACACCAAGGCCGCGGCCACGATGACCCCGACCACCAGCGCAGGGGTCAAGCCGATCGGATCCTGTCGAGTGCTCGAGTCACGAAGACCGGGACCATCGCGCGACGCCACTCGGGGTCGACGATGATGTTTTCGAGCGGATGACACTGCTTGTGCGCCCGCGCCGCGAGGTCGGCCACCGCATCGTCGTCGAGCGGGTGACCAATCACGGGGTCACCCCACTTCGCCAGGGCCCTCGGGCGCGAGCCGAGCGCGGTCACGACACCATCGAGCTCCTCCACGAGTCCGTCGTCGGAGAAGCGCGCCGCAACGGCGACCGTGACCAAGGGGAAGTCGATCGACTTCCGCTGGCGCAGCTTGGCGTATGCCTGCCGCTTCTCCGCACTCGCCCGGGGAATCCGGATTTCGACTAGGATCTCCTCGGGAGTCCGTCTCGAGTTGGCGATCCCATCCGCGACGAAGAAGTCGCGTACGGGCACCGAGCGCCGGCCGTCCGGTCCTGCCAGGATCAGCTCCGCATCGAGTGTCATGAGCACGGGCGGTGTGTCCGCAGAGTGAGCGGCCACACACTTCTTACCGACCTTGGTCACGTGGCAGACCGTCCCGTCCTTCTTCAGACAGTACCCGAGCGCGCTCCTCCAGAACTCGGTCTGGTTGTAGTACGTGCACCGCGTGTCGAGGCAGACGTTGCCACCGATGGTCCCGGCGTTTCGGAGCTGCGGTCCCGCGACGTGGGCCGCCGCATCGGCCAGAGCCGGGAAGAGGCTGCGAACGAGTTCGTGTCGGGCCACGCTGGTGAGGGTCTCCCCCGCACCGATACGCACATCGGTGCCGTCCTCCTCGATGCCGCCGAGTTCCTGGACTCCCTTGAGCGCGATGAGATGGCCGGGCTCGAAGAGCCGGTGCTTCATGTTGGGCACGAGATCCGTGCCGCCCGCGATGTACATCGCGTCGCCCCGATGGGCGTCCATCAAGGCCAGGGCGTCGTCGAGCGATTGAGGGCGATGGTAGGTGTACGAGGGCAGTCGCAGCATATCAGCGCCCGCCCCCGACCACGCGCGGCTCCAACGCCCGGGCGACGATAATCCCGTTTTGGCCGTCGAAGCCCATGATCCGATCGGCGAGGGGAACGGAGCTCACCTCAACCGAGTCGCCTACGAGAGGTGCGTGCATCAGGTGCAATGCGCCGTCCACCCACACGGCGAGACCGGTGTGGGCCACGTCCAGCCCCTCGATCGTGCTCGTGGCCGCAATGATGTCGCCGTTTCGAATCCGCGGAGCGGCCTCGGCGATTCGATCCTGTGGGATCACATGCATCGGGCGGGCGGAGAGTCGCCGCTCGGTCTGCTGGACCGCCGCGAAGACCGCCTCGTCGGCGAGCTGCGCGTAGGAATCTGGATGGGTCGTCATGAAGTCCACCGGCTCATTCCACTCGTCGCCGCCCAGCGCAGCGGTCACGTTCGTGAGCAAACGCTTGTTCTCTCCGTCGTCTATCCAATCCGAGAAGTAGTGGAGGCGGCTTGCGTATCCGTCGATCGAGTTGTCGCGGTACCGGACCGCTCGAACGGCGCGTTCGAACTCGCCTTCAACGCCTCCGCGATCGCCGACCCGGGCCAGCGCATCCGTCTTGATGAGCACGGACAACGCGAAGACGGACTCGATGAACGTCACGCAATCGAACCCTTGAAGGTTCACCACCAGGAGCTCGTCCATCCCACCCGCCTCGAGCGTGTGTGGGACGTATGGAGTCCCGACGAGTCCCCGGCCGACCTCCGCCATGAGCTCGCCCATGGGAAGCTCGTGATGGCCCGCGGCGTGCGCCGCGTCCAGCGTCCGCAGCAGGACGATCCAGTCCTCCTCCGCCCACGTGATCGCACCGGCCGGCGTGCCCGACGGGTCGAGGGGTCGGTTCACCTCGGCGGGGCTGTACCGCGTACCGAGTAGGAAGACGACGACGACGATCACCGGGCCCACGAGCCCGCGCAGTGCTTTGGTGGCGTTCATCGTCAGTCCGCCGAGACGGCCTCGGCGACGCCGGGCTGTTCGGGTTTGCGGAGCTCTCCACGCTCACGGGCCGCCTCGATCGCACGCCACACGTGGGGAGCGCTGAACGGAAGCCGATCCATCCGTACTCCGATGGCATCGTAGATGGCGTTGGCGATCGCGGGGATGGAGGGGTGCAGAGGTCCCTCCCCTGCTTCCTTCGCGCCGTACGGACCCTCGGGATCGATCGACTCGACGATCAGCGCCTCGAGCTCGGGTGTGTCGAGCGACGTGGGGATGCGGTAGTCGAGCAAAGACGGGGCGTTGTGCAATCCGGCGCGGCCGTGGTCCGCGTCCTTGAAGAGCTGTTCCTCCATCAACGCTTCGCCGAAGCCCATGTAGGCCGAGCCTTCCATTTGCCCTTCGACCAGGACGGGGTTGAGTGCACGTCCACAATCGTGTGCGACCCAAATCTTCTGGACCTCGACCATGCCGGTGTCGACGTCGACATCGACTTCGGCGACGTGGGCGGTGAAGGAGTACGCCGGCGACGCCCCGATCGTCCCACCCCGGTACTCTCCGTGCACGTCCTTCGGGGTCTGGTACCATCCGGTCGCACCCAGCGTCCCGAAACGCGCTTCGGCTAGGTTGAACGCTTCCGCAATTGGCATCTGCCGCGCGGTGTCGGGGGCCCACACGGCGTACCCACCGGCCAGGAGTACCTCGCCTTTGGCCACGTCCCAATGAGCGGCCACGGCTTCCTGGACCTTCTTGCGCAGCTTGGTCGCAGCGTCGATCGCTGCGTTGCCGAGCATGAAGGTGACGCGACTCGAATACGCGCCGAGGTCGACGGGAGTGAAGTCGGTATCGCCCCGGAGAACGCGGACCCACTCGAGGGGCACACCGAGTTCTTCGGCCGCGATGTAGGCCACGACGGAGTCACAGCCCTGGCCGATCTCACTCGCCCCGCTGAAGACCGCGACGCGACCGCTCCGATCGATCTGCATCTGCACCGCGGACTGCGGCATTTCGTTGGGATAGATCGGATAGTTCGTACCGGAGATGTACGTCGAACCGGCCACGCCGATCCCGCGCCCGAAGGGCATGCGCCGGAACTTGTCGGCCCAACCGCTCGCCGACTCCACGGCCGAGAGACACTCGAGGAAGCCGTTCGATGTAATGCGGAGCTCGTTGACCGTCCGCGTGTCCGAACCCACGAAGTTGCGTCGTCGGAACTCCATGGGGTCGAGCCCGGTCCTCTCCGCGAGCTTGTCGACCTGAACCTCGAAGGCGAACCGGGGCTGCACGGAGCCGTGCCCCCGCTTCGGCCCGCAGGCGGGTTTGTTCGTGTACACCCGCGTCGAATCGAATCGATACGCAGGCATCGCGTACGGGGCGCAGAGGAGCTGGCCCGAGTAGTACGTGGTGACCAGGCCGAACGACGCGTACGCGCCCCCGTCCAAGAGGATCTTGGCATCCACCGAGGTGAGCATTCCGTCCGACGTCGCGCCGGTGCGGTAGTGCATGTGGAAGGGGTGCCGACCCCGATGCGAATAGAAGACCTCTTCTCGGGTGTAGAGGATCTTCACCGGACGCCCGGTGAGCATCGACAGCTTTGCGACACAGAACTCGAGATCGAAGGGCTCGCTCTTCCCGCCGAACGCTCCTCCGACGAGCGGCTGAATCACGCGAACGTTCGCCTGATCCACCTCCAGCACTCTGGCCAGCTCCCGATGCAGGTAGTGCGGTACTTGGGTCGCGGACCAGACCGTGAGATGACCGACGCCGTCCCACTGCCCGATGGCACAGTGCGGCTCGATCGGCGTGTGCGTGGTGCCCTCGAAGAAGTAGTCCCCCTCCACGACGACGTCTGCGGCCTCTAGGCCCTCTTCGACCTCGCCGAACTCGAGGTGGACCATCTTGGTGATGTTGCCGTTCCACCCTTCTTTCTTGGGCTCGTGGATGTACGGCGTGGATCCGTCGGCCTGCTCCGCATCCTGTGGTTCGAAGAACGCCGGCAACTCTTCGTATTCGACCTCGATGAGCTCGAGCGCCGCGAGGGCTGTGTCTTCGTCGACCGCGGCGACCGCCGCCACGCCGTCGCCGATGTAGCGGACCCGGTCTACGCACAGCGGATACTCGTCGGGCGTCCAGGGAATGATCCCGTACGTCGTCGGCATGTCCTTGCCGGTGATGACCGCGTGCACCCCGTCCAACGCTTCTGCCGCAGCCGTGTCGATCGACACGATTCGGGCGTGCGGGTGCGGCGACCTCAGGATCTTGCCGTGCAGCATCCCGGGGAGGGCGATGTCATCGGTATACACCGCGCGGCCGGTGGATTTGGACAATCCTTCGACCTTCCGCATGTTCGTACCGATCAAAACGTTGTCGGACTTGGCCTTACGGATCATCGGCGCCTTCCTCGGCTCGCGCCTTCGCTTGGCACGACATAGCCATAAGCCGTGGTCTGACCGCCACTTACGCTCATCCACGGGTTCTCGATCAAGATCCACCTCCGCTCGGCTCGCCCGACCCGTTGTCTGACAACGACATACGGCATCTGTGCCCCGCGGCGATCACCGCGTCGTAGATCTTCGCGTATCCGGTGCAGCGACACAGATTACCGGCGAGGGCCTCCTGGACCTGGTTCCGGCTCGGGTCCGGGTTCTCTTCGAGGAGGGCGTAGGCGGAGCAGAGGATTCCGGGCGTACAAAAGCCGCACTGCGCCGCTCCATGAAGGTCGAATTCGTCCTGGAGCGGGTGAGGACCCTCTGGGCCCGCGAGCCCCTCGACGGTCACCACGTTCCGATCTTCGGCCTCCCACACGGGCGTCAGGCAGGAGAGCGTCGGGACGCCGTCCAACAGCACGGTGCACGCGCCGCAGTCACCCTTGTCACACCCCTGCTTCGACCCAGTCATCGCCAGGCCGTAGCGGAGCGACTCGAGGAGGGTGAAGTGCGTCGGAACGCCCACTTCTCGGGCGTCGCCGTTCACGATGAGTCGGACGACTCTTGTCTGTGTGGTCATCGGCACAATACTCGCGCCGCCGTCGGGCCGTCCGCAACGGGCGACGGGCTCGAAGATGGAACAGCTGTAGAAGTTGATTTATCATTGGATCGGGCCGGCAGCTTGGGCCCGCAGTCCAGAATGCAGGAGGTATTGGAATGCCTTATCCGGAGATGATGGTCGCGCCGATGCGCGAAGATCTCGTCCGAGTTGGTTTTACCGAGATGCGCACGCCGGAAGACGTCGAAGCCATCTTGGGCGAAGAGACGCGCACTACGCTCGTTGCCATCAACTCCGTGTGCGGCTGCGCCGCCGCGATGATGCGCCCCGCGGTGTGGATGTCTCTCCAGGGCGACAAGAAGCCCGAGGTGCTCACGACCGTCTTTGCCGGCCAGGATATGGAGGCCACCGACAAGACCCGTGAGTACATCACCGGCTTCCCGCCGTCGTCGCCCGCCGTCGCACTCTTCAAAGACGGCGAGCTCGCGTACTTCATGGAGCGCCACCAGATCGAGGGGCGTCACCCGGACGATATCGCGTCCGATCTGAAGCACGCATACGAGGAGCACTGCTGAGGGGGGATCTCTCACAGCGATAGCGCTTCCGACTCGAGTCGAGAAGCCCGAACGGAGTCCGATTGAAAGAATCGGGCTCCGTTCTTCGTAGTGAGGGCGTGCGAGGAAGATTTCGCACCGAGTGCAACCTTCGAGGTCGGTTTCTCGTCTCTACTGTGAGCGGGCGATCCCGGAGGGCCGGGAACCGCTCCCGTGCTCGGTCGGATTCGACCTTCACGGAACAAAAAAATCGAGCCCGGGGGGCTCGTGACCACTCTGTGAGGAGGATGAAGATGATGAAGGGACTGTTTCGAGTGGCCCTGATGGCGGGTCTGGTTGCAGTGAGCGCTGGTTCGGTTCAGGCGACGGAGATCCGCGGTGATGATGACAGATATGACGCCGACGTCTACGTGGTGAACAACCACCTGACGGACGTGCGGGTTTACGCCGAAGACGCGGAAGGCCGACTCCACAACCTGGGTCGTGTCGCGCGTGGGCAGCTAAAAAACTTCGACGTTCCGGAGCAGATCGCCGAGGGCGAATTCCGGATCAAGGTCTTCCCCGCCAGCCCTGTCTGGTCGCCGGCTTCCGGTGATTTCGGGATCAAGACCAACCCGCTCGACTTCGAGAATGATCAGGAAGTACGGATCTGGCTCGAGGCGGACCTTACGCAGTCTGTCGTAGAGATTGCCCGGGGCTAACTCCCCTTCTCGGGTCGAAGCCGACCCGACATAGATCGCAGGATCCGCAGCAGGAACGCGGCCGAAGGATCGGAAGGGTCGTGGGAGCTACGCTCCCGCGGCCCTTTCCTCGTATCAGCCTCCCTACTCGACCTTCCGTCCGCGAAGTGTGATCCCCTTGTGTTCCAACGTGAACGCAAGAGGCTCGCCGTCCGCGGGCTCGTCGAAGCGCGCGATGATCGACGGGTCGGTCTGGGCGAAGAAGGTCAGGTCACCCTGGTACAACATGACGTACCGACCTTCGATTCCCGGCGTCGACACTTCAGCCTCGAGTCTACCCTCCCGCTCTGTGACGCGGACCACTGTAGCGCCGAGGTCGTACGCGCCCACGTAGCTCGTGAGCTCGGTGGGAGTAAGCTCGACGTCCCGCACCTGCTCTGCTGCGAGCTCGAGGACCGCACGGGCGATCTCCGTTTCGATCCGCGCGGCGTTCGCACCCTCGGTGTTGGTGAGCACCACGATCGACACGTCCTCTTCCGAGTAGTGCGCCATCTGACCGGTGAACCCGAGCATCCCACCGATATGCCCGATGCGGTGCCGCCCCTCGAGGTAGCTCACGGCGATGCCGTAGCCGTACTCGATCCGACTCCCGTCACGGAGGGTCCCTGGCGTCGACATGACGTCCCATCCGTCGTCGCCCGTGATCACGCCACGCGTCAGCAGACGCGTCCACCGGAGCAGGTCCTCGGCGCTGGCGCACAGACCCCCGGCCGCATACGCCTGGGTCATCGAGACGTACCGTGGGTGACGAAGCTCGCCCGACTCGGCGTATCGGTACCCGCGTGCGCGGTTACGCATGACACGGCTGTCGTCGCAGTAGGCGCTCTGCGCCAGGTCGTTCGGGACGAAGAGGTGCTCGTTGAGCCACCCACCGAACGGTTGACCCGAGACCGCTTCGACGATCATGCCGGCTAGAGCGTATCCCGAGTTCGAGTACGAGAAGCGGTCACCCGGAGGGAAGTCGCGCGGCTCGTTCACAAAGGACTCCACGAGGCCCTCGGGGTCCACATCGATCCCGAGGGTCGTCCACCATCCGGGCACGATCGTGTAGTCCCGAACTCCCGACGTGTGATTCAGCAGCTGTGATACCGTGACGTCGTCGAAGAGCGCGGCACGCTCTCCCAACGTCTCCGCGAGGTAACGGGACGCGGGCGCGTCCAAGTCCACGAGTCCGTCCGCCTCGAGGCGTAGCATGGCGGCCGCCGTGAACTGCTTCGAGATGGAGCCGATGTGGAAGATCGTCGACGGATCGACGGGTAGGTCGTTCTCTACGTCGGCGAAGCCATATCCCTCGAGGTGGAGGACCTGAAGACCGCGAGAAACGGCGATCGCGACACCCGTGATCGGGCCCTCCTCCATCGCAGTCTCGACGATCGCGTCGATCCGGGCTTCCAACTCCGTCCGTTCGGAGCGGGACATCGATGGCCCGAGTAGGACCCGCAATCCGCTCCATCCCAAGACGAGCAGCAACACGACGAAGAGCCCGCGGACGAGCCAGGAAGGGCGGTCACGATACTCGGCCCACCGCTCCATTCATCGACCTCCCGAGTCAGCGGCCCCGGATGCGCTCCCTCTGACGGGCAGCAATCTCGACGAGTCGGCGAAGCTCCTGGATGGGTTCGTCCGAGTCGTCCACCTGAAGGCGAAGCACGACATCGTTGTTGAGCCAGACACCGCCATCCTCCTTCACGATCAGCATCGCGGCCGACTGCATCCCGCGCGTATCGCCGCCTGCGGCCTGACCCGCTTCGAGTGCGGCCATGAGACGGAGTGAAAGATGGCCTTCTGTCTCCTCGAATGCTCGTACCATGTCATCCACGACGGCCGGACCCGCGAGGATGTTCCCCTGAGCCGAGACATGAGTGCCGACACGGTGGCCCGCCCAATCGGAGGCGCGAGGCCCCGTGTGCGTAGCGACGTTGCCGTGCGCATCCATCACCGAGAACTGACGCCCTTCGATCGTCCAGCGTTCTGGTCGCGGGTTCGGGTCGTTCTCGAGAATCGTCTCGACGACTTCCGCGGGCGCCATGCCCCGGCGGAGGAGCTCCAGTCCCTGGGGGCCATAGCTCACGTCGACGATCGCCTGAGTCGCGACGACCCCGACGTCGGCTTCGGCCCACAGCACCCCATTACCCACCGAGAAGACGCGAGACTGCACCGCGCCGCCGACCTCACCGGTCTCCGGGTCGTACCCCAGAATCGAGAAGGTGGCCACAGGGGGCCACCCCTCGGCGTCGAGGGCAGCTTCGGCGTCCAACGGCTGGGACGACTCTACCGCCGGATCGACGACCATCTCGGAGCCATCCGCACCACCCATCGAGCTCACCGCCGCTACGGCGATGGCGGCCACGGCCGCGAGCCACAGGGCCCAGCGAGGGATCTTCACCGATACTCCTCACGCACCGGCGAGAAGACATCCAGGATCCGACAGTCGGTGATCGCCTGACCGCTGTGCACGGCCCCCCCGGGGATCGCCAATACCTCGCCTGCGTTGAGGCGGTGTGTCGTCCCATCCACGACGAGCTCGTAGGTGCCCTCGAGCATGTTCACCGTTTGCTCGTGAGGGTGGCTATGCTCGGGCAACTGAGCGTTCGCATCGATGCTCCAGTAGACATGCGTGGTGTGCTCCGAGTGAATGAAGCGTCCACGATGGCCGGGAATCAGTTCACGCGGTTCTACGTCGTCCAGCTTGTAGTGTTTGGCCATCCTGCGGTCCTGTGCGAGAGTCGTCGAGCGTTCGGAACCCGTTTCGAGGGGCGAGAACATGGCCGTCGCCTCTCTTGGTGGCAATCAGTCCTGCGGGCTCGCGGCTCGCACGCCCCGCCCCGGTCTCGCGTCGGTGATTTCCCCGCCGTCGACGACGACCTCACCACCCACGATCACGTATGGAATCCCCTCTGACGTCAGGGTCGCGTCCATGTACGTCGCCCGGTCGATGACGCTCTCGGGATCGAAGACGACGACATCCGCGTCCATGCCCACTTGGAGGCGACCCTTTCGCGAGAATGCCGGAGCCCACTCTTCGAGTCGCTGGGCGGGCATCAGGGTCATCTTCGCGATCGCCGACTCGAGGCTGAGCAGCCCCTCGTCACGGACATACTGTCCCAGAACCTTCGCGTACGTGCCCGACGTGCGCGGGTGGCCCCGCCCGAAGGACATGACGCCGTCACTCGCGATGATCGTGATCGGCGACGCGACCGCGGTCGCGGTCATCTCCTCGGTGCGACCGTGAATGATCACCATACCTCCTGCTTCACGCGCGGCTGCGAAGGACGCGCGATCGAGCCGGTCACCGGTGGACACGAGCTGGTGCATGGGGAATCGATCGTCGGTCCACGACTCCCAGTCGTCGAAGAGGGCCGACGTGATCTCCGTCATGCCCGCACCGTAGGGGTAGGTCTCCGTCGTGACGTCCTGGCCGGAGGCCTGAGCCGACTCGATCATCGACAGGAACGTCGAGATGTCCGTGCCGGAGCTAGAGTTCACGTGCACGATGTGAAGCGGCGCGCCTACGTTGCGCGCAGCGGTAATCGTCGAGTCCAAACCCGCCACACCGTTTCGCATGTGGATGTGGGAAGAGGCACCGAACTCGGCCCCGACGGCGAACAGGCGCTCGATTTCGCTCATCTCCGCGCCCGGCGTGTAAGCGCTTCCAAACCCGATCGCCAAAGCCCCCTCCTCGAGCCCTTCACGGACACGAGCCTCCATCTCCGCGATCTGTTCCTCCGTTGCCGCACCATATCCGCCAACGCCAGCGGGAACGAGGCCGACACCAGGGTCGTCCATCACGTCCATGCGGATCTGCACGTGGCCGATACTGACGCCGTGGTGCACGAGCTGACCATCCGCGCGCTGCGCGTACCAGCCGTCCACGTCGGCGGTACCGACTTCGAGCTCGAGTGCGGTCGTGACCCCGTCCCGGACCATGAGTGCGTAGGAGTCTTCCATCTGCCCGTGTTCGTGCAGATCCACGAAACCAGGCGCTACTACGTGCCCCGTGGCGTCGATCACGCGCGAACCCTCGAGAGGTGCGTCGCTCACGGCCTCGATGCGGTCTCCCGTGATCCCGAGGTGAGCGATCGCCGAGAAGCCCGTCTCGGGGTCGACGACCTGGCCGCCCGCGATGACGAGATCGTAGGTCGGGCTCGGCGTGCACGCAGCCAGCCAAGAGAGGCCGGCGACGAAGACCATGCGCGTCGTGTTCATCGAACAGCTCCGTGTTGAGGTACCGGCACGGGGCGTTCGCCCCGGGGTCCGAAGTCGGACTGGAAGAGCAGTCGGACGTCGGGATCGAGCGTGACCTCTGTCGGCTCGAAGTCGACGGGAATCACGAATCGGTGGAAACGCGCGTCCAGCGACAGCTCCTCGAGCACGGTCGGACGCTCGAGCGTGCCGTCGTGCAGGCCCACCTGCAGCTCCAACTGGTAGGTCGGGCCAACCTCGTGCGTCTGGTTCAGTTCGATCCGGATCGCGCGGGCGGACGGATCGTAGTCCCACCACCCTTCGAGCCTCGGATTGCCCCCCTGGTAGAGCCACTGATCGAAGAAGACGGAGAGATCCTCACCCGAGACCGCCTCCATCTCTGCCCGGAAGTCCGCGGTCGTCGCGTTGCCGTTGATGTAGCGCGCGTAGTAGGCCCGGATCCCCGCCCAGAACGTCTCGTCGCCGACCTTGTTTCGTAGCATGTGCAGAACCCACGAGCCTTTCTGGTACGTGGCCCCGCTAGTCACACGCCTCATGTCGGAGAGGTCGTCGTGGACGATCCGATACCCGGGGTCGTCCTCGTATTGCTGGAAGACCCGGTCGGCCGAGCTTCTCAGGCCGTCGACGAACTCGTCTCGGCCATACGCGTGTTCGATGAAGAGAAGGGTGAAGTAGGTCGCGAAGCCTTCGCTGAGCCAAATGTCATCCCAGTCCGACTCCGTGACCGCGTTGCCGAACCACTGATGGGCGACCTCGTGGATGATCACGTTCCGCCAGCCGACGTCCCGCGTACCTGTTACCGAGCGCTCGTTGTACATCACGGAAGTGGCGGCCTCCATGCCTCCACCCGTCACCGGTGAGGTGATGTTGGCGAGTCGGTCGTACGCGTACGGCCCGACGTTGTCGGCGTAGAACTCCATGGCACGACGGGTCGGGACGGCGAAGTCGTAGAAACCCGCTTCTCGGTCCTGCGGGTAGACCCACGTTTCGATCGGCACGCCTAGAGCGTCGTCGACATGCTGCACCGCGAAGCGCGCCACACCGAGCACGTACAGCCACGTCGCGATCGGTGCATCCTGCTGCCAGTGCGTCGTGCGCGTGCCGTCGAGGCGGTCGGACTCCTCGATTCGCACCCCGTTGGAGACGACCTGATAGTGCGCGGGCGCCGTCACGATCATCTCACTTGTCGCCTTGTCGTACGGATGGTCCACCGTCGGTAACCAGTGCCGCGCCCGGTTGGGCCAGTTGTCGCTGAAGAAGGTCCGGTCGCCGTACTTGTTCGGCCCCGCCCTGAGTCCGCCGGCCGGAGTGCCCTCGTACTCAATAACGAACGAGTCCGTACCCCCCGCTCGACCCACCTCAGGGAGGGTGATCCCCAGGATGTCCTCCTGGTGCGCGAACCGGAGCGGCTGCCCGTCCATCTCGACCCCCGTGACGGTCATCCCACCCCCGTCCGACCGCTCGTTGATAAGGTCGAGAGGAAGCGACGTGACCCCGGCGCTCGTGTACCGAACCCGAACCGTCGCGCGCCCTCGGATGCGGTCGGTGTCGTCGGTCAGCGTCAGTTCGAAGCGGTAGTGCTCCACGTCGATGCCAATGCGACGAGGATAGTCGTCCACGTTCCCGTCTTCCGGAACCGCCCCCGCCGACACGACGAGCGCGACCCCAACGGCCACCAAAATCCGCACCACGAACCTCCCCATCCGATGCCCCGAGGGGGACAACTATGGGCACAGTCGCATTGAGGAGCCAATATTGCCCGGGGCGAGGTGGGGCGGGGAGGCATGCAGAATCAACAGCCCGTGCCCCTTCGGTGCCTATTCTGTACTGAACTTCACGTCACGATATGCACGAAACAGACTCTTCCTCCGAACCGCGCAGAGACTTCCTGGCGACGATCAGCGCCATCGTCGTGGGTGCGCTGGCGACCATGGGTCCGCTCGTGGTCAGCGCGACCGCGCTCGTCGATCCACTTCGGAGGCGCGAGACGTCGGACGCGATGGTGCTCGTCACCAAAGTCTCGGCGATCCCAGAAGACGGGACGCCGGAGAAGTTCACCGTGCGTATGGACCGCGTGGACGCCTGGGCCACGGATGCCAACTCCCCTGTAGGAGCCGTCTATCTGAGACGCGTCGGATCCACCGTGACCGCACTGAACGTCGTCTGCCCGCACGCAGGCTGCTTCGTAGGACTCATGGACGACCGGTCCGGCTTCGCCTGCCCCTGTCACCGCTCGAGCTTCGACCTCGAAGGCGCGGTGAACGACCCGTCGAGCCCGAGCCCCAGGGACCTGGACGCACTCGAGGTCGAAGTCCGGAACGAGGACGAGGTCTGGGTTCGCTTCCAGAACTTCCTTCCTGGCCGTGAAGAGAAGGTCTCGGTCTGACGCATGCGCCAACTCCTCGATTGGCTAGACGATCGGACCGGCTACAAAGGGCTCGTGAAGGCGGCCCTCTACGAGCGAATCCCCGGCGGAGCACGATGGCGGTACGTCTGGGGCAGCACCCTGATGTTCGCGATGTTCGTGCAATTCGTGACGGGCATCGTGCTGTGGGCGGCCTATAGCGCCAACGCTCAAGGCGCGTGGGAAAGCGTCTACTACATCCAGAACGAGATGTTGGGTGGATGGATGCTCCGGGGCATCCATCACTACATGGCCCAGGTCACGATCGTCCTGTTGGTCCTTCATCTCATGCAGGTCCTCATCGACGGCGCCTACCGGGCTCCCCGTGAGGTCAACTTCTGGTTCGGGTTGGGCCTCCTGGGCCTCGTCCTCGCTCTGTCCCTGACGGGCTACCTCCTGCCCTGGGACCAGAAGGGGTACTGGGCCACGAAGGTCGCGACGAGTATCGCCTCGATGACCCCGGTGGTCGGGCCGTCGATGCAGGCCTTCCTCGTCGGAGGCGCCGAATATGGCCACCACACGCTGACCCGGTTCTTCGCTCTACACGCGGGCGTCCTCCCGGCGGGAATCGTCCTGCTCATCGTCGGCCACGTGTACCTCTTCCGACGCCATGGCATCACGGTGCCGGAGTCCAAGCGAGACAAGCCCGACGGGTGGTTCTGGCCGGAACAGGTTCTGCGCGACGGCGTCGCGGCGCTCATCGTCATGGCGACGGTCCTGGCCTTGGTCCTCTGGTCGGGCGGTGCGCACTTGGGCGCCCCCGCCGACCCGACGGAGCCGTACGCGGCGGCGAGGCCCGAGTGGTACTTCATGTTCCTCTTCCAGTGGCTGAAGTACTTCCCCGCGGGTTGGGAGGTGGTGGGAGCGCAGATCATTCCTGGGATGGCGGCGCTCCTCGTGGCGGCCATGCCGATCATCGGGAAGTGGCGGCTCGGACACCGCTTCAACCTCGGCGTGGCGGCCTCGATGCTCTTCGGGATCAGTCTGCTGACGTGGATCGCCTATCAAGAAGACGGCAACGATCCGGCGTTCGTAGAGGCGAAAGCCAAATCCGACTCGATCGCAGATCGTGTGCACGAGCTGGCAGATTCGCCACGTGGCATCCCCGCAGCGGGTGGCCTCGCGATGCTACGGGCCGACCCCCTCACCCAGGGGCCCCTGATCTTCGAGGCGAACTGCGCTAGCTGCCACCGCGTCGACGGGCACGATGGACTCGGCAACATCCCGGAGGACGATCCGAGCGCACCCGATCTCTGGGGCTACGGATCCCGCGAGTGGCTGGCCGGCCTCCTCGACCCCGACCGCGTGACAACCCCGGAGTACTTCGGGAACACGGACCACGTGCGAGGCCGCATGGCGCGCTTCGTGACCCGGGCGATCCCAGGCTTCGACGAGCAACAACAGGCGGACCTGCAGAAGGTGATCCTCGCCCTGTCTGCCGAGGCGGAGCTTCCTCGTCAGGCCGATGCGGACGCGGCGGAGTCGGCGGACATCGTCGAGGGTCGAGTTTTGATCACGACGGAGACGGTCGACTGCACTCGCTGCCACACGTTCGGAGACGTCGCCACGGGGGACGTCGCACCCGTACTCACGGGTTGGGCGTCACGGGAGTGGATGGTCGGTATGGTGCGGAACCCATCCCATCCGCTCTACTACGCGGACAACAACGATCGGATGCCGGCCTTCGGGGACGAAGGCATTCTGACCGAAGCCGAGATCGGTCTGGTCGTCGACTGGCTTCGCCAGGACTGGGTGGGCGCTCCGGGAGTACGCTGACTCAGCGGTTGGGCCGGTCGTGCTCGCCCCACTCCCGCATGGCTCGAATCACGGGCAGTAGCGTCTCGCCGCGGTCCGTCAGGGAGTACTCCACTCGAGGCGGAACCTCCGCGTACACCTCCCGGTGCACGACTCCGTCCGCCTCCAGTTCTCTGAGTTGCTTAGTCAGCATCTGCTTGCTGATCCCCTGAATCCCTCGCTGCATCACGCCGAACCGGTTCACCCCTTTGGTGAGCAGATAGAGGATGATCGGCTTCCATTTTCCACCGACGACGGCCATACAATGGGTCACTCCACAGAAGTGCCCCTCGGCTTCGGACGCGAGGATGTCCTCGTGATTCATCAATAGTCTACTTCTTGTACCTAGGTCATTGGATGATGACTACTCGACGTAATCAGACCTAAGGATAAGCTTCGTACCTCACACTCGTCCACACGAATGACCGAGGTCTTCGATGCACTCCCCCACGACACTCCCAGAGCTGAGGAGCGCCGTCGTCGGGCGCTGGTCGAGCCTGTCGATCGAGCTACGACCCACAGAAGACCGTGCCGGCCGCGGCGTGATCGAGCCGACATACCTGACTCGGGACTTCACCTACCGGCCAGACGACACCTTCGTCGGAATCATCCGGATGTTCGGGGACGACTACGGCCACGTGCCCTTACTGGAGTTCGAGTTCGCCGGAGAGCTGCGTTGGGGTGGAGCCCACCCGATCGCTGAAGGAGCGTTCTCGGTCGACTACATCTTGAACGAGACGTTCGCCGTGACGCCCTTGAACGCGCCGGCAGCGGAGATGTTGAACCAGGTCCCGGCCCCGGGCGTCGAGCCCTTCGAGGCGAACCAACGCCAGGACATCCTCGGTCGGGCGTTCCCGCTATTCGCGATCGAGGAGGGTCAGATCGTCACCGACTACGATCTCCTCTACCTGAGGGACGACATGCTCTTCTTCGGCGCCAAGCACGTGGACGGCACGCCGTTCGATCGGCCCGAGCGCCGCCCACACCAGCTCCAAGTCCCGCTGGTCCGAGGCTCGTGAAGAGTCGCCGACCGTCGCTCCGGTGGGGAGGGACAAAGCGCAGGGTCGCGCGGGGCCAGGCCGGCCCCGCGCTGACCCTCGTGCTTAGTTGTTCTCGGCGCCTTCGTCGATCCAGGTCTTGATCATCTCGATCTGATCGGCAGGCACCGGATCACCGTTCTCGGGCATATCCCCACCGAGCATCATGTCGATCATCAGCGAGCCGTCGCCATCGCCGGCTTCGACGACCGTTCCGTAGTCGGAGCCGGCCATCACACCCTCGTAGGTATCCAGCTTGAGGCCGAGCTCGGCGCTCTGATCGCTGTGGCACTCCCAGCAATGCTGCTCGAGGATCGGCATGACCTCCGTCGCGAAGCTGACGGGCTCGTGCACGGCCTCGGGCTGCACAACCGCCTCAGCGCTGTGGCTGAGATCGGCTTGGATGGCCAAGCCGAGGGCGGCGGTTACGGCGAGGGCGGAGAGAACGTCGGAACGAAGCTGCATGAATCTCTATCCTTCGAAGTCGTCGAGTCTGTGCTCAGTGTCGGCATCAGTCCTATAGACCGTCCGTATATCTACGGTGTCACATCGGCACGGTTCCCGCGAGTAGTCCGTCCTGGACCGCGCGTCAGCCCTCCGATGCGAACAGGTCGGTGGATATGTAGCGCTCCGCGAAACTTGGCAAGACCGCAACGATTCGCTTGTCCTTCATCTCCTCGCGCTTCCCGACCTCGAACGCGGCCCAGATCGCCGCCCCGGCACTGATCCCGCACGCCAGCCCTTCCGTCCGCGCCGCCTCCCGGGCCATCGCGAAGGCGTCGTCGTTCTTGATCGTCATCACTTCGTCCACGACCTCCATGTTCAGGACGTCGGGTGCGAAGCCCGCCCCGATCCCCTGAATCATGTTGCCCGGGCCGGGCTCTCCACCGGACAGGACGGGGGAGGTCTCCGGCTCCAACGCAATCGACCAGAGATCGGGATTCCTGGATTTCAACACCTCCGAGACACCGGTGATCGTGCCCCCCGTGCCGACCCCGGAGACGAACACGTCGACCTCGCCGCCCGTGTCTCTCCAGATCTCCTCGGCGGTGGTCCGCCGGTGGATCTCGGGGTTGGCCGGGTTCACGAACTGACCGATCTGGACCGCACCGTCGATCTCCTCCGTGAGCCGATCGGCCGCATCGAAGGCACCGCCGATTCCCTCCTCCTTCGGGGTCAGCACGACCTCAGCGCCCAGGTGCTCGAGCATTCGAACCCGCTCGACCGACATCGTCTCGGGCATGGTCAGGACACAGCGGTACCCCCGAGCTGCAGCCATGAAGGCGAGAGCGATTCCGGTGTTGCCCGATGTCGGCTCGACCATCACCGCTCCTTCACGGAGCACGCCCCGCTCCTCGAGATCGTTCACCATCGCGATGCCGATCCGGTCCTTCACCGATCCCATCGGGTTGAAGAACTCACACTTCAGCAAGACGTCCGCGTGCACACCGTATTGGGCTTTCAGCCTGGGGACCCGAACCAGCGGCGTGTCGCCCATCGTGTCCGCGAAGGTGTCGTAGATCCGGCCCCTACCGAGTGCCGCGTCGGCCATCGTCTTGCTCCCGAGTGGTGGCGCCTTCGCGCCGCGTGTCTTCCGAAGGGCTGTACAGGAACGCCGTGCCGTTCGGTTCACCGACTGGTAGCACGGAGGACGGGTGCATACCATAGGCCGCGTCCGATTCCGGCCCGACTTCCGTCTCGAAGGTGTGCGCCATGCGCTCCAAGACCGCTCTGCTGTTCGCTACGTCGCTCTTGATTTCGTCCTGCGGCGCAGCCGAAGAGGCCGAGGATGCCGCACCGGTGGCCGACACGGCCCCGACCACCGCGGAGATCTTGGCGCAGCTCCCGCCGTCGATCCGCGGGGACGCGGGACCTCTCCGCGGTGAGGCGGTCAACTACCTCGCGGGCGATGCAGCGACGACCGGGTACCTCTCGATCCCGGAAGGCGAAGGCCCCTTCCCGGCTCTGATCATCATCCACGAGTGGAACGGCCTGGTGGATCGAGTCCGCGAAGTCGCCGACGACCTGGCGACCGAAGGGTACGTGACGCTCGCGGCCGATCTGTACCAGGGCCGGACCGGGAACAACCCGGACGAGAACATGGCGCTGGTGCGGGAGTCGATGGCGGACATGCCGGGCGTGGTTTCGAACCTCAACGCCGCGATGGAATTCCTCCGGGCAAGAGAGGACGTCACGGGCCGAGTGGGCGCCATGGGATGGTGCTTCGGCGGCGGCATCGCGCTGTCGTTCGGCCTAGACGGTGACAACCACCAGGCCACCGGAATCTTCTACGGCCGTCTCGTGGACGATCCGGAGATGCTCGCCGGCATGGACCACGAGGTGTACGGGACGTTCGCTCGGGAGGACAATGGGCCGTCACCCGAGCAGGTCGAAGCCTTCGCAGCCGCGCTGGAGTCCGCGGGAATCGAGAACGACCTCCACATCTATGACGAGGTCAATCACGGCTTTTGGCTACGCGTGGATGGAGATCCCGAGGTGCGCGCTGGTCCGGGTCTGGACGCGTGGGAGCGCCTGAAGGCCTACCTGGATCGCACGCTCCGCTAGTCGCGGCCGCGGCGTAGTCGGCGCCGCTGCTCACGACGCTCGAGCTTCCGACGACGGCGGGCGTCGCCCTTCGTCTCACCGGGGTGCCGCACGGTGACGTCGACGCCGCCCATGAGAGCGACGCCGGTGATCCGGATCGTGGGGGCGTTCATGTCCGCCTTGCCCGGGCTCTGCCCTTTGGACTCGAAGCCACCCATGATCGCCAACCCGTGGCACTCGACGTTCACACCCGGAGGGACGACGATGTCCACGCCTCCCCACATCGTGTAGACCTGCACCTCGGTGATTCCCGGACCGAGTACGGCCTCGCGGAAGTCGAGGTCGGCCCCACCCATGACGGCCACGACGACGTTCTTGCGTGCCGGACGCCAATGCCCCGTACGGCTCGTGCCTCCCATGACCGCCAAGGCGAACTCGCGCTCGGGAATGTTGGCGGCCGAGGTGACGGAGTAGTCGGTCCGCACAGCCGGGACCGAGGAGACGCCATCCTCCGCAGGAACGGGAAGCCCGGCCGACCCCGGAAGGTCGCGGAGCAGCTCCTTGAGCTCATCCGACGTCGTCGCACGGTGAGCAACTTCGACGCGCCGCTCGAACTCCTCGATGTCCATGACGTCATTCGCGAAGTGCTCCATCAACGCATCGATGGTCACTTCCCGCGTATGCGTCAGCGGTGGTCGTCCACCCTCGTCCGCGTGGGACATCCTGGCTCGCTCCTCTTCCGTACATCGGGTCCCGCAAGAAATGTATCGCGCTCACCGTATAGTGGCGTAACCCGATCTACGTCTTCATTTTGTCGGCCCTTCAATCAGACCGAGGAGCTAGGAGCCCGCCCATGCGTGTTCAATCGTCCAGGAGAGTTGTACTTCTCGCCTTCGCGCTCGCGCTGGGCGTCACCGCCTGCGCATCCGGTGGCGGCGGCGGGAACCGTCCTGCGGGCGCCAGCAGCACCCGCATCGTGAACGAAGAAATCGTCGCGTTGGGTCAGGTGACCGCGCTCCAGGCAATCGAGCGTCTTCGCCCGCGATGGCTCCAGTCGCGTGCCGGCATCGGCGGCGACCCGCCGGTCCTCTACGTCGACGGCGCCCGTCGCGGCAGTGTCGGCGACCTCTCTTCGATGCGCACCAGCGACATCGAGCAGATGGAGTACATGAGCGGCAGCGATGCCACGACCCGATTCGGCACCGGGCACGGCGGCGGTGCGATCATGGTGACCACCAGGCGCTGACCAGCTTCGCCGACTGATGGCGACGGGCCGTCCTCCGATTCGGGGGGCGGCCCGTTTCCTTGGCTACGCCGAATCGGTCACCAGCTCGCGGGCGAATCGCTCCAAGACGTCGGCACACTGACCGATCTCGTCCACGGCGATCCACTCGTCCGCGGTGTGAGCCTGCTCGATACTCCCCGGACCGAAGCAGACGGCGGGAACGCCGGACTCATTGAGGAAGGCGGCGTCCACCCATGCCGTCATGCCCTCGACCCCCGCGTGCACACCTACGGTTTCCGCCGCCGACACGAGACCGGTGACGAGTCGATGGTCGGTCGAGACCTCGGTCCCGGGTCGCACGAGGGTCGTGTCGATCCGGGCGTTCATCTCGGAGTGGTCACCACCAACGGCCGCCAGAACCGCAGCAAACTCCGCATGGACGTCCTCCCCCGTCTCGCCCGGCATCGTGCGCCGTTCGAGAAGGAGCGTGCACAGCTCGGGGTAGACGGACTCGGCCGACCCCCCTTGGATCGTGCCCGCGTGGAACGACCCGTACTGGAGAAGCGGGTGGGCGGGTCGCTGACGTAGCTCCTCGGCGTATCGATCGAGCCCGGTGAGGTAGAGGGCTGCGTGACGGATCGCGTCGATGCCCACCTCGGGTCGAGACCCGTGGGCCGCACGCCCTCGAAAGGTCGCCTCGAGCCAGACGAAGCCCTTGTGTGCGGGCATCACGTCCAGGCTCGTCGGTTCACAGACGATCGCCAGGTCCGCAATCGGATCCACACCCGAGACGAGGTCGGCCATACCGACACTCGCGTGTTCCTCGTCGGCGGTCAGCGCGACCAACAGGTTCGGGCGCGCACCCTCTCGAGCGAGTCTGTGCGCCGCGGCCATCAGCGCCGCGACACCGCCCTTCATGTCGCAGGACCCTCGGCCCCACAGGCGACCGTCCACAACGGACGGAGTCCACGGGGGAATCGACATGCCCTCCACACCGACGGTGTCGATATGGCCGTTCAGAAGGAGCGTGGGCCCATCCCCCGCCAGTCGAGCGATCACGTTCGGGCGCCCTGGCTTGGCCTCCACGACATCGACGGAGAAGCCCCAGGCGTTCAGGATCTCCGCACACTGTGAGGCGATCTCCGCCTCACCGGCGCCGCCGGGAGAGAGCACCGGATTGACCGAGGGGATCGACACGAGAAGGCGCGCCAACGCCACCGGATCCCCCGTCAGGGCTGTCTCAACCAATTGGGTTCGTTCGTTGTCGTTCATACACGGCGTCCAAAGACCGACGGATCGGGCAACAGCCCGCGACAGTGAGCTGAAACCCCCGAGGCCGGTCGATTGTATGGACGTAGGACAGAGGCCACCACACGAGGGAACGTCATGAAGAACTTCGCGATGGGGCTGCTCGGTGCAGCCGCGCTCGCGACGACGATCCTCCTGGTGCGTCAACAGAAGGAAGTGGAGCCGAAGGACGTCCGGCTGATCCCAGCCGGCGAGACTCAGCCCGCCACGATCTCACTGGAGCGCATTCGGGAGCTCGGCCTATAGCGCATTCGTCGTTCGCGTAGGACAAAAAGAGAGCGGTGGGGTACGTCCCCACCGCTCTTCTTTTTGCTATGGCGCAGGGGCTCGAAGGCCCCTGATGACCTCTATTCGAAGTGTGCCCGGTTCTTTTCGACGTAGCTGGTCCATTCGGCCGGCACGTCGGTGTCCGGGAAAATCGCTTGCACGGGGCATTCTGGCTCGCACGCGCCGCAATCGATGCACTCGTCCGGGTGGATATAGAACTGATCGTCCGCCTCGTAGATGCAGTCGACGGGGCAAACCTCGACGCAGCTCGCGTCTTTGGTTTCGATGCAGGGCTCTGCAATGATGTACGTCATGACTTCTGACATCCCTGAAATGGTACGGCGCCACAAGCTGTATACGGGCCGCCACGAAGGTCAAGCCGTTTCGGGTCGGCCCCTCCGGCCGCTTCGGTGACGCCTGTACGAATCCGTGCGACCAGGCGTATGGTACCCGGAAGTCGACAACGGGGTCGGCTGTGCTGTGCTGGGATGACGAAGATGATGGATTGGAAGAGTCGCGTATCGGTTGCGGCTGGGGTGTTCGCCCTCGCCGCTGCACCGGTGTGTGCCCAAACGGGTGTGATCGAGGGCATGGTCCACGACTCTTTGGATGGCGGCCCACTCACCGACGCCGCCGTCTTCCTCTGGGAAACCAACTACCGGGCCGAAACCGACGACGCCGGCCGATTCCGCATCGGCAACGTCCCTCCCGGGGACTACAGCATCCTCTTCTTCCACCGCCGGCTCGGTGAGATGGGTCTCTCTGCGGGACCGCGTGCGATCCAGGTTCGCGCCGATCAGACCACGTCGATCGACCTCTCCACGCCGTCTCGGGCCACCCTCACGCAGACCGATTGTCTTCTCGACGGTGCGGCACCGGGGGGCGGCATGGTCGCCGGTCACATCATGGACGCCGGATCGGAGATGAGCCTGGCTGGGGCCGAGGTGTCCATTTCCTGGCATCCAGAGGGTCAGGCCGTCCCGAACCGGATCAACGCAGCAAGCGGTCCGGACGGGTGGTTCCACGTGTGCGACGCTCCAAAAGGCGTCCCGCTGCTGTTGTCCGCTGACTTTTACGGACGGCAGGGGCCGCGCCGCGAGATCACCATCGACGACAGTGGGTACGCGGACGCGTCCGTAACTCTCCGCGAGCTACGCCCGTCTCGCCTGAGCGGGCGCCTCATCGATCGCGAGACCGGCAACGCCGTCGAGGGCGCGGAAACGTGGATTCGGGGGACGTTCCACCGGACGCTCACGGACTCCAGGGGCAACTTCGTCTTCGAGCAGATCCCCGCGGGCACGTACATGCTCATGACGGATCATCTCGCGTACGGCACGAAGATGGACACGCTGACCGTACCGGACGGGCAACGCCTCCTCGTCGAGATGATCCTCGACACCCGACCCATCGAAATCGCACCCCTCACCGTGACGGCCGAGGCGCCCCCGGTCGAGATGGCCCGACGACGTGGTGGCATCGTTATCACGCGAGACGAGATCGACGAGGTGCGACAGCGTTCCCGGGACGCGTCGGACATCATCCGCTCTCTCCACATCCCCGGCGTGCTCGTGCGGCATTCGTCGAACGGCACCATCTGCGTGGGCTACATCACGGGTCAGGTGAAGATGAACCAGACCGGCTGTGTGGAGATGATGATCTACATCAACGATGTCCGGGCCACGGACGCCGACTTCGCGCTCCGGCTTCCACCCGACGCCATCGAACGCATGGTGCTCTACAAGCCGGTCGAAGCGGGCAACCTCTTCGGCCTCGGCGGCGGCAACGGCGTGTGGATGATCTACACGCGGGGAAACTAGGCGGGGTCGAACTCAGATCCGCCGTGCGAAGGTGCGCGCCCAATGCGCGTATCGAAGCGTGAGTTGCTTGTGCACCCGACCCGCGAACGGCAGCCAGGCGGCCGAAACCTCGGCGTGCGTGTTTGCCCACGTGTCGACGAGATCCTCACGGAGGTGAAGGTGCCTCAAGTGGTCCAGGCGTTCCGCGAGCACGGCGAGCGCGAGGCCCTGACTGAGCCCGATCAGTCGCTCGACGAGATCCTCCTCGCCGGGCTTCGGCAGAGAGGCCAGAAGAGCGACGGTGGCCTCACCCATCTCTTCCTTGATCCGGTGGTCCGCAGGACGGAGTGAGCGATCTCCGGACTCGTGCAGCATCGCAAGAGCGAGTACGGACGCATCGAGTCGACCCACGTCTTGAAGAAGGATCAGCGCCGACCGGCCCGGATGCAGATACGCGGGGTGATGGTCGTCGGTGAGGGTCTCGACCCTCGGCTCCATGGCGAGCGCGTGCACGCGCTTCACAGCATCCACGGCATCCGCCAGCAGACCTACCCGCTTCGCCTCCGCACCCACGGACGCGTGCATCTGCCCCGCTCGACCCTTCAACGTCAGCCGGGCTTCTCCCACTCGACGTCACCCGCACCGCTTTGGGCGTTCTCCAGTCGAGCGAGAGTGAAGAAGAGGTCCGAGCATCGATTCAACCACATGATCACATTCGGATCGACGTCGTCCACGTGCGCCAGGCTCACCACCTCTCGCTCCGCGCGACGACACACCGTCCGCGCCATGTGAAGCGCCGCCCCGCCCCGGCTCCCACCGGGGAGCACGAAGGCCTTGAGCGCCGGTAGGCTCTCATCGGCCTGGTCCATCCACGACTCCATCTCCGTGATCCGGTCGACCGGCAGCCCTGGCGTCTGCGGTCGTTTCCGACCGTCCGCCGGAGGGGGTGTGGCCAGGTCCGCACCCAGGGTGAAGAGGTCGTGCTGGAGTAAACGTAGCCGGTCGGCGGTCTCGGACCCGTCCGGCAGCTGGGTCACGACCCACCCCACGACAGCGTTCAACTCGTCCACCGCACCATATGCGCGAACCCGGATGTGATCCTTGGGAACGCGACCACCCCCGAACAGCCCCGTTTCCCCCGCGTCTCCCGTCCGTGTGTAGATCTTCATCAGCGCAGCTTGGTCAATTTCCGGATGCTCTGGGCTTTCTCGAGAAGCGAGATCGTCTTGTCGGCAGAGTCGCCGTCCGCCGGAGTCAGCAACGCGCGGATGTCCAGGAGGACTTCGAGCTGCAGCTGGTCCCGCTGGTACTCGAGGTCGAGCCGCGCCATCGCCCCCGCATCTCCGTCACGCTCCGCGGCAGTGAACGCCTCGACGTAGACCTTCTCGAGGCTCTGGAGTACCCGTTCGCGACTTCGCATGCGCTTCCTCGGGAGATCGACGTCGGCGTGGCGCGTCTGGACTATAGGGCCAGGAGGGCTCGGGCACCCGGTCCCGCATCAAAGTAGCCGGCCACGGACTCACGCAGTTCCTCCAGTCCTCCTGCGAAGTAGTGGTCGGAGTCCGGCACCCGAATGAGCGTGATGTGACTGCCCAGCGGCGCCAGTGCCGCCTCGACGTCCGCTCCGCTCCCGAATTCGTCCTGCTCCCCCTGCATGACGAGGATCGGCTTGCTCGCCTCGGCCAGGAAGGAGTAGTCGTAGCGCTCGTCGAGATCGACGGGGAGGCCCAAGCCGAGCAGCGCAGCGGCCCGATCGTCCGAAGCGCCGACGGACAGCGCCACCATGGAGCCGAAGGAGAAGCCGCCGAGTACGATCGGCAGGTGCGGATACTCCGATTCGAGCCAACCCAGAGCGGCTCGCGCGTCATCCTGCTCCCCGATGCCGTCATCGAAGCTACCGGTGCTCGTGCCGACCCCGCGGAAGTTGAAGCGAAGCGTGACGAGCCCCGCATCGTTGAGCCCTTGGGCCGCGCGGTACACGGCCTTGGTATGCATCGTCCCCCCGTGAACCGGGTGCGGATGGCACACGATGGCGGCACCACGGGGAGAGCCCTCGGGCTCCCGCACCAGCGCTTCCAAGTGGCCGTGCGAAACAGGAATCTTCACGAGTCGACGCGTGTAAGGAGAGTCGGAAAGCGTACGTCGGACACAGACTTACAGCTGTCAGCGTGCCGGACGACTCGTTATCTTCCCCAAGCTTCTTGTGCGGGTCAACCCGGGAGGTTCACGCCATGCATGCGTCCGAAGTCACTCCTGAAGTCGCCGCTCGAGCGAATGAGCTGTATTGGAGCTCAGACGCCAGTGTGAACCAGATCGCCGAAGAGCTCGATCTGTCGAAAGGGGCGCTCTATGGGGCGATTTCCCACCTTCCCGCGGAGCTCGGTTGCCCCCTCTGCGGGGATCAGGTCGGGTACCCCAATCGCACGGCTAGAGAGCGGGAGGAGTTGGACTGCCCGACGTGTGATTGGGACGGAAGTCCCGATGAGACCACGAGTTACGACCCCGCCGAGGAAGATCCGGAAGAGACGGCTCGCCGTGAGCAGACGCCCCCGCCAGCGGCCCGAGCGGGCACCTCGCTACGGGCGCTCGATGGGGATGGAGAAGAGCCGGTTCCCGACACGGTCCCGCCCCGCCCCGTGATCCTTCCGCCTCTGGAGTCGATCGCGAAGGGGGCCCTGATCGGCGGAGCGATCGGGCTTGCGCTCGTACTGCTGACCCGCCGCCGCTAGGCGCAGTAGACGGCTGAACCGTGGCTTCGAACCACCGCGACCCTCGCAGCATCATCACCCCCGATGCGCTGGAGGTGTCGTCCGAGCTCTTCGGCAGGCCGCTCGCGTCCCCTCGCCGTAGGGCCGCGGCCTTGGGCGTGGACGGGCTGGTCATCGTCTTCATCACGGCACTCACGAACAGCTTCGCGCTGATCGTGGGGGTCGTCGCCGCAGCGCTCTTCGTCCGAGCGGGCTTCAAGCGGACACCGGTGCGGGGCAGCGTCTTCGGCCGCGCGATGCGCTTCTCGGTCGGCTGCCTGGGCGTGGTCATCGCGATCATCACCACGGGCGCGTGGGCGCTGTTCGGGCCGAACCTCGGTCGCGACGGCAGCAGCACGGGGGCGGCCGTCGTCCAGGCGGCCCGCCAGATCACGGGGGGAGCGGTGACCTTCGCCCTCATCGAGGAGCTCCAGGACGCGGATTCCCTGGATGAAGCGCGAGAGCTCGCCGAGGACGCGATCGAGTTGGGTCGGGAGCTGGGAGTCGACGACGACGACGTCCGCGGGGGGCTCTCGGCCATCGTGGCCGAAAGCGACGAGGAGTGGGCCGACGCGTTCGAGGCGATGCTCGACGAACTCTTCGAGGACGGGGGAGTCGCGGCGCCGAGCGAAGCCGACGCAGCAGAGATGGACGCGCTGTCGGATGAGGATGCCCTTCGCGCGCTCGCCACACTATCCGGGGAGGACCTTTCGGACGAAGATGTGCAGCGACGAGATGCGCTTCGGGCCCGGCTCGTCCCCGCGGTCGCGGGGGACTCGTTGGCACGACTCGAGGATCGTATCGAGACCCTCGAAGACCGTCGGGCGGCCGCGCAGACACAGCTCTCGGAGGCCGAAGCCGAGCTTCAAGCCGCGGAGGGACGTGGCATACGAAGCCGGATCCTGGACCTCCTCGACGAGCTCGGATTCGGCTTCGGGTGGGCGGCGATCTACCTCACCGTGATCTTGTCCTGGTGGAACGGCCAGACGGTTGGGAAGCGACTCTTCGGAATCCGGGTCGTGCGCTTGGACGGGGAACCGATCACCTGGTGGGTCGCGTTCGAGCGGGCAGGTGGCTATGCAGCGGGGCTGTTCACCGGTCTGCTCGGATTCGCTCAGGTCTGGTGGGACTCGAATCGGCAGGCGATCCACGATCGGATCGTGGGTACGGTGGTTGTGCGGGAAGGGGCGGAGAAGGTGTTGAACTGGGAGGAGGCGCTATAGCCATGGCCAACGACGACAAGACGGAAGAGAGCGAGCTCCGGCGGGATATCGCCTCACGCTTCGAGCGCAGGCTCGTAATCAACGTGCCGTCCCGTCACAACAAACGCCTCATTCAGATCCTCGAGCGGGTCAACGACGACGACGAGCTGTACGGGCTATGGATCGCGGCGAACGTGAACGCGGTCGAGCGACTCGACATGACGGATCACGGGCCGGTCCACGTGAAGATCGTCATGAATCTGGCCGTGCGACTGCTTCGGCTCCTGATGGACGCTGGGGTCGAGCCGGGTGTTGTGCGGAACTACGGGATGGAGCGGGCCGACGCCGAAGTTGTCGTCGCGCTTGCGTCCCTCCTCCACGACGTGGGGATGTCGATTCACCGCGCCGACCACGAGGAGTTCTCGCTGTTCATCGCGCGAGCGAAGCTCCGCGAACTGCTGGCGGGCATCTATTCGCCGCAGGAGCTGGTGATCGTGCAGTCGGAGATTCTTCACGCGATCATCTCGCACAGATCGGGCGGCAAGCCGCTCACGCCGGAGGCCGGCGTGGTTCGGGTCGCGGATGCGTTGGATATGGCCAAGGGCCGTTCGCGCATCCCCTTCGAATCGGGATCGGTCTCCATCCACTCGGTGTCGGCCGCCGCCGTCGAATCGGTGTCGATCGGGAAGGGGGACGGACGCCCGGTGCTGGTCACCATCGAGCTCTCCAACTCTGCCGGCCTCTTTCAGCTGGACCAGCTCCTGCGCGTAAAGCTCAAGGGAAGCGGGCTGGAGGAGTGGGTCGAGATCCACGCGAAGGTCGGTGACGAGGAGAAGCGGCTACTTACGGACTTCCGGCTGTAAGTCGGATGGACGTGTCGATCTCGTACCCGCTCGCCTTCGTGGCGGGGCTCGTCTCGTTCCTCTCGCCGTGCATCTTGCCGGTCGTGCCGAGCTACCTCGCGTTCGTTTCCGGGCTCACCTTCGCCGAGCTGACGGAAGAGACGACGGCCGTCGTGCGTCGGTCGGCGATCCTCAACTCCGTCGCGTTCGTGGTCGGGTTCAGCATCGTCTTCATGACGTTGGGGCTGGCCGCTACGGCAATGGCGGCACCGATCGCCAGGGCCCTGCCCTGGATCACCCGAGCAGGTGGCGTCGTGGTGATCGTCTTCGGCCTCCACCTCGTCGGGCTGCTCCGTATCCCCATGCTGGCCGCGGAGCATGGCGTCGAGGTCCGCACGAAGCCGCAGGGGCTGCTGGGATCGCTCGCGGTGGGGATCGCCTTCGGGGCGGGGTGGACGCCGTGCATCGGCCCGATCTTGGGGACGATCTTACTCTACGCGACGATGGACGCCACGATGGTCCAGGGAACGCTTCTTCTCGGGACCTACGCCCTCGGCCTGGGTATACCGTTCGTCGTCGCGTCGTCCGCCTTGAACTGGTTCTTGGCGGGCAGTCAGCGCGCGCGACGCTGGATCCTCCCATTGCAACGGGTGGCCGGAACCGTTCTCGTCGTGATCGGCCTTCTGATGGTAACGGGACACTTCACGACCCTGGCGGCGCTCTTGGCCGACATGGGACAACTCATCAATCTGGACGTTCAATGAATTCGAGGACGATCGGGGCGGCGCTGCTCTTGAGCGCGTTGGCCCTGGGCGCCTGCGCGGAGCAGGAGCAAACGGAGGGGACGTCGGACCTCTCCAGAGACCTCCTGGCTCAGCCGGCCGGGGATGGCACCTCCACGCCGATCCCGACCGATGCCACGCTGGACAACGCAGACGCACCTCGCGTGCGCGTATCCGAAGTCGGAATCGACCGTGGTTCAGTCGACGCTCCGGTGAAGGTGGTCGAGATGTCGGACTACGGCTGCGGGTATTGCCGGATGTTCCACGACGAGACCTTCCCGAGTCTTCTCGACGAATTCATCGATACGGGCATGGTCGAGTGGAAGTTCGTCCCCTACATCACGGGCATGTTCGGGAACTCCCTCCCGGCAACCGAGGCGGCTGAATGCGCCATCGCGCAGAGTCGCGAACAGTTCGAGCTCCTCAACAATCGCATCTGGGACGAGCAGGCGGCGTGGAAGGGTGCCAGTGACCCGGCCGCGGTGATCCGACCCTGGGTCGAGGAACTCGATCTCGACATGGCCGCCTTCGATACCTGCCTGAATGACGACGAGCGGATCGAGCGGATCGCGTCCGCAACGACGCTGGCCCGCCAGTTGGGCGTGCGAGGCACTCCCACCTTCGTCGTTCTCGGTTACGCACCGCTTCAGGGCGCGCTACCGCTCGAGACGTTCCGCCAGCTTCTGACCGCGGTGCATACCGATCTCACCCGGGATCCGAGCGCAGATGTGCAGGGCGATGAAGGCGCCGGGAACGAATAACCGAGCCGAAAACTCATAGCCGGTTATTCCACCCCAATGGGGTTACTCTAGGCCACCAGGTGTTCGAGGAGCTCGTCCATATCGACGGGCAGCTGCGCGTCCGTCGCATACGGTGTCAAAAGCTGTCGCGCTTCCGTGCCGCTTCGCACGCCCAAGGCGCGCAGTAGAAAGCGCAAATCGCTCACGGCCTCCTTCGCGCCGTCCGCCGTCTCGGACTTGAGACCCATGCAGCGCATCGCGAGCACGTACTCCGCGGGCGCCACGAACATGCGGACGCTGCCCCGATCGATCCACGGCTCTCCGGTCCCGGGGCCACGAGGCACCAGATTTCGGAGCCAACCGAGTCCTGGCCCCTCCCTGCCCGCGGACTGCGCCAGCCGGCGGAAGTGGCTGAGGCTGGCGAAGAACTGCTCGGGCCGACGCAGCGTGGAATCGGATACGAAGGGGATCGGAAAGATCGCGCCGCCGACCACGCAGATCTCGACCTCCATCTCCGCGTGATCGAGGGCCCGCTCCAAACGGTCCAACGCGTCGTCGTATTGGGTGTCGAGAGAGAGGGCAAAGGCGCCGGCAAGCGAAGTCATGGAGCCACTCCGTGTCGAGAGACGCCCGGCGGCGCGGGGATGTAGAGACCCCGTCGCTTGAAGCTCGGTAGCGCGGCGCGCATCAGATAGGGCCGGAGACTCCTGAGCTCCCAGGCGAAGTGTGGACGCTCGAGCGGGCGAACCCCGCGCGCCCACGTGGGTTGATCGAGCCCACGCGCGCGACTGACGTGCTCTACGGAGGCCGCCAAGCAGTTCTGCACCACCGCCGTGTGCCCAGTAGGGTCGATCGAATCCGCCATTTCGGCGAATTGCGCCGTCGGGACCGTGACCAACTGCCTCATCAGCTCCGCGAGGGCGCGGGGACGCTGCCTGTAGTCGGCGATCCGCTCGCCGATCGGGCTCAAATCGTTCGGGAGCGTCGGAAGGGACTGGCGAAGCACATACGCCGAAAGTGAGATACCCGCTCGCTCGGCAGCGTCCTTCAGAGCCGTCTTCTGCTCTGGCGTAACGCGGATCTGGAGCTGGCTACTCTTGGCAGGCATGGCGCATGATCTGAGGAGCATGGTCAGAAGTCAATACTCCCGTATGGTCAAGCGTAGCGTATTGACGGATATGGTCCGATCATACATGGCTAGACTTGGGCATGACCGTCCGTGTATCGATACCTCTCTCAGACAGTAGTCGGCCCACCCCGACGGCCGAGGTCTTCGGGCAGCGCCACGTATGGACGCGCGTCATGACAAGCCGACCTCTCGCGCGTTTCGGGCTGGGCCCTCAGATTTCCGCCATGTTGATCCGAGCCGGGGTGGTCGTCGTGTTGGGGCTGGGGATCTGGGCGGTCTCCAGCGGTGAGGGCAGCCCAGAGCCAGAGCCGGTCGTGATCCTCATGCAGCCCGAGGTATCGTGGTCCCCGACGCGCCCCGGAGAGGGGAGCCTCTTCAGGATTCGGGTACAGGCCTCTGAACACACGCCGCTGATCGGAGCGCATGGAGTGGTGGCTGGTGAGGAGCTGCACTTCGAGCGCATCGACGAACGCGTGTTCGAGTCGATTGCGGCCGTGCCTGTGGGCGCAGGAGCCGAGATCGACGCGGAGATGCGGTTCGTCTACGCCGAAGGCCCGGAAGGGCGCGAGGAACTCACCATACCCGTCGAGGCGGGGAGCTACCCCCACGAGCAGCTGCGTGTGGCCCCTCGATTCGGCGCGCCGCCTTCCGAAGAGGATCAGGCCCGGTTGGCCCGGGACCGAGACTTGGCGGCGGCGGCATCCGCCGCGGCTCATCGCACCCCTCGGCTCTGGACGGATGAGGTGATCCTCCCGAGGGACAGCCGCGTCACGAGCGAGTTCGGAGGGGGCCGCGTCTTCAACGGACAGGTCTCGAGCCGCCACATGGGGCTCGATTTGCGGGGCGCCCCTGGTGATACGGTGCTGGCCACCGCACGCGGCGTGGTCGCGCTCGTCGAGCCCTTTCTACTCGCGGGCAACGTTGTCTACCTCAACCACGGAGCGGGGCTCCTTTCGGCTTACTTCCACCTTTCGGAGCAACTCGTAGCCCCAGGAGATACCGTCGAGGCGGGGGATCCCGTGGGCAGAGTGGGTTCGACCGGTCGGGTGACCGGCCCGCATCTGCATTGGGTGGTACGGTACGGCCGAACGAGCGTGGACCCGCGGAGCCTGTTGGAGCTCGGGTCACCGCCCTCTCCGTAGACGAGGCATAGGACGGATTCATAAAACGAAATGATATTCCAGTTCGGTCCTGCAGCTCGAGTCGCCGCCCGTGACCCCGGGATACCGCGCACACTCTGTGCATTGCTCACAGCCGGGGTCTTGGCCGGGTGCGCGGACGGACCCGTAGGGTGGATGACCGAGCGGGTCGAGACACCAACGGTCTTCGCGGACGGCGTGGTGTCGTCGAACCAACGAGACTACGACATCACCTTCTCTGCGGACGGGAGTGAGGCCTTCTTCACGCGCCGCGGACGCCGAGGCCCCCCGCAGCTGTACACGACCCGGTTCGAGGGTGGAGAATGGTCCGAGCCCGCACCGGCTGCCTTCACGGGCGAGGGAGACGAGGGAGCCTTCGTCGCACCCGACGGCAGCCTTCTGTTCTCCTCCGACCGGATGGAGCCGGATCAGTTCGATCGGAGCGACAACGTGTGGGTGACCCGACGCGATGCCGAGGGGTGGAGCGAGCCTGTGCCGCTCGGCGGAGAGGTGAACCAGCCCTTCACCGAGGTCGACGACATGGAGTTGGGTGCGGAGATGGGCCCGTCGCTGACGCCGGAGGGATCACTCCTGTATGCGACTCGGTCGGACCCGAACTGGGGTTGGGACATCTACGTCGCCGAGCCCGATGAGACCGGGGTCTTCTTGGATAGAAGACCGCTTCGACTGAACACGTATGGGGATGAGACGAACCCCACCATGTCACCCGACGGTCGGTTCCTGATCTACCAGCAGTACGGCGACGTGCGAGGGCATGGAGCTCAAGACCTGTTCGCTGCGGAGCGCACCGAGTACGGGTGGAGCGACCCCTGGCCACTCCCTCTACCGGTGAACAGTCATGCGAACGATGGGTGGCCGAGCTTCTCGCCCGATGGGTCACTCTTCTTCTGGGCGAGCGATCGAGATGGCGGTGGGGGGGCGTACGACGTGTACTATGTGAGCACTGATCTCCTCGACCTCGAGGGGCGCTGACCAGGAGCCCCGGCCACATGCCCGGACACGACGACCAGCACCTCAGCGAAGAACAAGCGGCGCAGCTGTGGCAGCGAGCTGCGGCGCTGCAAGCCGAGGCTGCGCAAGCGGCCGAGTCGGCGGCTGCCGCCGAAGGCGCTAAGGCTGTCGTGCGGCATGAGGGGTACCAGGTCGACCACGTGCGTCAGGCCGCCATCGAAGCCGGGATCGGAGCCGAGTTCCTGGACGCCGCCTTGGTCGACATGCGCGCGGAAGCGGCGGTCCGGCCCAAGAAGAAGACGGGTCGGCTCGTCGAGATCCTGCTGGGCGAGACCCAGGACGCGCTCGTCGCGAGACGCGTCATCGCGGCGACGCCCGAGGAGGTGCTCGAGGCGATGGAGGACGTCCTCCCCAAAGAACCCTACCGATTGCAGTTGAAGGACCGGCAGGGGGACCCACTCAACGGGGGGCTCCTCCACTTCGACATCGGTAGCGCGAGCATGGTGGCCGTCGAAGGCTTTGCCATGGCCGCGGCGTACGGGGGTTTCAAAGAGGTCTTCGCATCCCTGAGGCCGATGAACGACGGAGCTTCGTGCGAGCTCACCGTTCGGGGGCCGATCGCGGGCAGCCACAAGGTGAATGCCGCGACGAGTAGCGTTTTCACCGGGATCCTGTCGGGGTTGGGCGGAGCCGTCGGATGGGTCGGTGGGGGCGCTGCAGCCGCGGCCCTGATGGGTGCGGGTGTGGCGACGGGCTCCGCGGCCGTCGCGGGGACGGCCATCACAGCCGCCGCCTTCTTCGGCTCCGGCAAACTCTCACTCTCCGGGTACCACTGGTTGTACCGATGGTCCCAAGGGAAGGGGACCGAGGGCCTCGATGGCATGCTCGCGGTGATCGCCGTGCAAGCCCAAGGCGGCTGGGGGCTCGGCGCGGACAGCGGTTCCGACGGTTCCGAGCCCGACGCGGGCGGCTGGGCCCTCCCGGCGCCCGAAACCGAGGGGTAGGCGGAGGGCTACCTCGCGGCGTGCCAGCTCCAGAAGGCCTGGAGCGCTCGAGCGCTCGACAAGGCGGGGTTCGAGCCGTGGTCTGCACCGGGGGTGATTTCGTGCACCCACGTCAGGCCCTCTCCGGCAGCGTCGCCGACCGCCCGGTTCACCCGTTCGAACGCGCGCATCATGCCGGATCCCTCGGCGTCTCCGAGGCTCGTGTAGAGGAAGGAAGCTGCTTCGGGATTTGCGTCCAAGAACCCGGACAACTCGGCCTCCATCATCACCTCTCCGTACCACCACGATGGACTGACGGCGATCCAGCCATCGAAGACATCCGGCCCTTGGGTGAACGCCCAACTCGCGAACAACCCGCCGAGTGAATACCCGACGAATACGTGGGGCGCCTCCACCTCGAGGCGCTCCGCCACAGCCGGCATCGCCTCGTCGCGAATGAAGGCGAGGAACGCTTCGGCGTTGGTCGCTTCAGAACCTTCTTGCGGTGGCCGGAAGTCGAGCGATCGACCAGCGCTCGTCGACGGAATCGCAACCACCGTCATCGGCGGGATCAACTCCAACCGCCACAGGGACTCGATCGTCGACAGGTGAATGCCCGCCTGATGACTGCCGTCCGACACCCAGAGCACGGGCATCGGACCCGTCGCCTCGGGTAGGCCCGCGGGCCGGAAGACCCTCAGAGATACGCTCTCTCCCAATACGTCGGAGTTCACGAGGACTTCGGTCCCCGCCTCGGGGGAGCGACTCCGCACCTCGGAGCGGGCGACCGCCGACCCCACGACGCCCCCGATGCTCCCAGCCGCCACCGCCGTGGTGAAGAACGCGGCGGCCAGCACCAACCCCCATTTCAACTTGCTCATGCAGCCAAGAGACGACCGCGCGAAGGGCGCTGTCCAGGGACGGCGCGTCTAGCCCCGCTTGGCGATCTCCTCGGCGGGAACAACGAAGGCCGACAAGATCCGAGAGCGGGATCGGTTCAGAATGGCCTGGCGCCGCTCGCCCAGCGTATCCCACTCGACAATGTCACCGACGGCAAACGCGTCGTCACGCCAATCGCTGGGGAGCAGGAACCGAACGAGGCGGTTACGGCTGTAGCCGACGGTGAAGCCACTCCGATCGGCGAGGATCGAAGCGATGCGACCCCGTCGTCTCATGCTCGCTTGTGATCCAGCGAGAGCTCGTCCTCGTCCATGTGAGACCATCCCACGAGGATCCCGGCGAAGATCACCGCGGACGAGTAGAAGACCAGGTTGCCGCCCTCGAGGAAGAAGCCCCACGGGTCGATGATCGACTTCCACACGGCGAGGAGAGTCGCGCCATTCACGAGCGCGACCAGGGGCCAGGTGACGCGGCGGAAGAGGCCCGCGATCACCAGCGCACCGAGGAGAATCTGCAGGACTCCAGCGATCGTCAGAAACGACGCTCCGGTCCCGATTCCCATATAGAACGACTCGGCCACGGCCTGCCCGTGTTCGACGTCCGTGAGTTTGTCGACGCCCCAGATCACGTTGAGGTATCCGATGCTGACGCGAAGCGCCAAGAGCGAGCCGGCCTTCATGTTCCGTCCTCGGTGTCGTGTCCTTCCGCGTGACAAGTCCGGGGTCGTCCGGTCGGTTCCGCGGAAGAACACTTCCCCTTGACACCTTAGGGGGAAGAAGCCGAGCTTCCCCATGACACCTTAGGGGGAAGTGGAGAACGGCCGTGGGGCCGGTGGAGGAGGGGACATGACGAGACTGGATCTGCTACAGGGCACCTTGGATCTCCTGATCCTGCGATCGCTTTCTGGCGGCAAACGACACGGATACCAGATCGCCCGGGCCATCAAGTCGTCGTCCAAAGACGTGCTTCACGTCGAAGAGGGTGCACTCTATCCGGCGCTCCATCGCATCGAGGCCAAGGGGTGGATCGAGGCGAGCTGGGGTCTCTCGGAGAACAACCGGAGAGCCAAGTTCTACGCACTCACGACCTCCGGTCGCGAGGCCCTCGAGAGCCAAGCCAAGACGTGGGACGAGTACGTGCGTGCGGTGTCACGGGTCATGACCCAAATGCCCGGAGACGCCTCGTGACCGGCCCGCACCACTCGCCGCTCGACGCGACTCGTTCGGCCAAGAGCCGGGACGAACGCGAGGTCCAGGCGGAGTTCGACGCACACGTCGCGCACCGAGCCGACGAGCTCGTCGCCCAGGGCATCGCTCGTCCGGAAGCGGAGCAACAGGCGAAGCGCGAGTTCGGGGACGTCGAGCGTCTCCGGGCAGAGAGCGTCGAGGCGAGGCGCCCGCTCCGAAAGCGCGCATCGGCGTGGGATTTGATCCTGCAGGACCTGCGCTTTGCGGCGCGCCAGCTCCTGCGCCGTCCGGCGTTCGCCGCCACAGCGCTGCTGACACTGTCCCTCGGAATCGGGGCGACGGTGACGATCGTCAGCCTGGTCCGCGCCGTCGTGCTCGAGCCACTCCCCTTCGTCGAACCCGACCGGGTCGTCGTCGCGGGCATGCTCACCCCGGAGCGGTCGCGCTTCTCCGTTTCCGAAGGTGTCTTCACGGATTGGGAGCGTGAGGTCGAATCGTTCGAGAGCATCGCGGGCGTCGTGTACCGGGGCGGGACCCTTCAGAGCCCGGGTCAGCCGCGCAGCATCGCCGTCGGTCGCGTCAGTCATCGCCTCCTCGACGTGCTCGGAATGCAGCCGGCCCTCGGGCGGACCTTCCGCGCGGAAGAAGACCGCCCTGGTCAGCCCGCCTTCGTCGCCATGCTGTCGTGGAACGCCTGGCACAACGACTTCGGCGCCGACCCCACGGTGATCGGTTCCGAACTCGAGATCGACGGAGACCGTTTCGAAGTCGTCGGGATCATGCCCGAACACCTCGACCAGTGGACCGGAGACACGCCCGTCTTCGCGCCGATGGGTCCCGACCCGACGCTGGACCGCGAGGATCACTACCTGGACGTCATCGCCCGTCTCGCCCCGGGAACGACGATCGAGGTCGCGGACACGGAGCTGAAGGCGGTTCAGGACCGCATCAGTGTCATCCATAACGCAGACATCGGCTGGACCACACAGCTCTATCCGATCCGCGGTGAGATCATCGGTGAGACCGTCGAACGCGGTGGGTGGGTGCTGCTCGCCTCGGCGGCCGTCCTCCTGCTCATGGCGTGCGCCAACGTCTCCAACCTCCTCATGGTGCGAGCCACCACGCGCGAAGCCGAGATGGCCGTACGCATGGCGATCGGCGCGTCGCGCGGCCGTCTGTCTCGGCAGCTCTTCGTCGAAAGCGGGAGTCTCGCGATCGGGGGAGGCCTCCTCGGGGTCCTTCTCGCCTACACCGCCGTCCCGGTGGTGCAGGCCCTCGGTGCCGCCCGTATCCCTCGGGTGACCGAGGCGGCCGTCGACCCCCCGACGCTTGCGGCTGGGCTGATCACGGTCGGGCTCGTCACCGTCGTCTGCGGCCTGGCGCCGGTCCTCCAACTCCGGGGCCGCGGGACCGCCTCTCCGCTCCGACGTGGTGCGTCCGACCCCGGTCGTCGGGCCCGGACCGTGCTCGTCTCCGCGCAGGTCGGGCTGACCGTCGTCCTCCTCGCCGGCACCGGTCTACTCTTCCGTTCCTTCGTCGCCCTCACGAGCGTGGACCCGGGCTTCGAGCCGGAGGGCACGCTCGCCTTCTCGGTGAACATGCCCGACGAAAGTTGGGATTGGCGGCAACGGGCTGTCCTTCTGCCCGAGATCCTCGACGCGCTTGAAGGGCTACCGGGTGTGACTGCCGTAGGCGCGACGCCTGTCGCTCCGTTCAGCGGTGGTGGCTTGGCCAACTTCATCGCGTCGGAAGACCGCATGCCCGACCGACAGGCCGACTTCACACCGATCCACTGGCGCACGGTGACCCCCGGCTTCTTCGAGAGTATGGGGATGGCGATTCGTGCGGGTCGCGACTTCCGAGCGGAAGACGGCACCGGCGGCGAACGGCCCGTCATCATCGGACGGAACCTCGCGGAGGAGATGTGGGGAGAGGCTGATCCGATCGGGCGGACCCTCGTGTGGGGAGACCCGGATGGGAGTCGCCTCACCGTCATCGGAATGGTCGACGACCTTAGAGACGTCCGGCTGGGGGAGATCCCCCCGATGATCGTGTACCGACCCTACCGGGAACTGGCGTGGGCGACGATGACCGCCGTCGTCCGCTACCAGGGAGAGGATCCGTCGGCGATCGCAGCGGGCATTCGGCCGAGAGTCGCCGAGATCGCTCCGGGGCTTCCGGTTGGTGAGATCGCGTCGCTCGAACAGAACGTCAGTCGTGCGGTGGCCGAGCCGCGCTTCAACCTCGTGATCCTCGGGGGCTTCGCGGTAACCGGGCTCTTGCTCGCACTCGTCGGACTCTATGGGCTGACCGCCTTCGACGTACGCCGGCGGGTGCCCGAGATCGGCATCCGGCTTAGCCTAGGGGCCGATCACGGATCGATCATCCAGGGCATCGTGCGGCGACGCATCTGGACGATGGGTCCCGGGCTCATCGCCGGGATCGCGATCGCGTGGTTCGCGTCGAGTCGCCTCGAGGCGCTCCTCTACGGGGTGGAGCCGAACGACCCGCTCACGTGGAGCGTCGTCATCGCGCTCGTCGTGGCGACGTCTCTGGTGGCGACCTACCTACCCGCCAGGAGTGCGATGCTCGTCGAACCGTCGCGCGCGCTCCAGACCGAGGACGGCTAGAGCGAGAAGCTCACCGGATCAGGCCGGCCTCTTCCAATCGTTGGCGGAGGTCGGCCACCCGAGCCGCGTTCACACCGAGGTCGCCTTGCCCGACTCGGCTCGCGGATCGAATCACCAGCTCCCGATCGGGCATCACGAGTAGCTCGAGGTCGTCGACGAAGCGGAAGAGTCGAGAGCGGACCTCCGCATGGATGTAGATGTCCGTGCTCGAGATCACGCGTGTGCGCGGCATCGCCTCGACGACCTCGAGGAGCTGAGGCACGAGGTCGCGGCGACCGATCCGACCCTGCATGAAGAGGCCCTCGGTACCGTCCGGATGCCGGAGACCCGTGTGCACGCAGTTCGGAGTTCCCGGACACGGACCGAGGGTGCCGTTCGTGACGCCTAGCGTCGCGGGGGCCGAGGGCCAGATGCCGCGAGACACTACGATCGCCAGGACGATGCCGAAGGCCGCGGCCAAGAGCAGCGCACGGCGGCGAGACGGGCGCTCAGGGGTGTCCACCTGCGCGATGGGCTAGCGAGTGTAGATCGCGATCGCGCCGTTTCCGGCCACGGATCCGAACTGGAACTGAGCGTCGATCGGCGAGAGGATCTCGATCCGGTCGATGATGTTCGGATCGAGGTCTCGCAGCACTTGGTCCGGATACAGCACGACGACGTCGTTCAAGGCGACCGCCGCCGGTGCGCACCCTTCACCGCCCGATCGACGGCTGATCTCGATACAGAGACCCGGCACCATGACACCCGTGAGCTCGTCGACCTGCATCACGTCTCGAATCCGAAGTCCCGGCGTGTTCATGCTGCGCAGCAAATCCGCTGCCGCCGTGACGCGTGGGAGAACCAGCTCGATCTCCTCGCGGGTGATGAAGTCGGCGCGCTTCGCGTCACCGGCCAAGCTCGTGCGGCCGAACCGTGTACGCGCCGTGACGACCAAGCCCTCGACCTCCAACGCTTCGGTGGCCATGCGCACTTCGATGTCGACCGTCTCCTGGGAGAAGATCGTGACCGAGTCCGTGCGCTGCTCGAAGGCCAGGTGGTCCGTGGTGACGAGGTGCCGGCCCGGCGGAAGGTCGTCCATGATGAAGCGACCGGTCAGGTCGGTGAGCGTGGCGCTCTCCGTACCGATCACCTGCACGGTGGCGCCCGCCACGGGGTCACCCGAGATGTAGTCCCTCACGTAGCCGGACAGCGTTCCCTCGGCAGACATGAGCAGGACGAGGTCCTGGAGCATCGCCGTGCTCGGCGGCATGTACAGGTCGACGCTACGGCCGGAGTTCTGCCCGAAGTGCGCCTGGAGGCGGAAGTCCTGTTCCGCGTTGATCGCACACATGCGGAAGTAGCCCGAGTCGTCCGTCCGCACCTCGATCGGCTGAAGGCCGATGGCTCGTCCGACCGGCTCCGCGCGCACGATGGCCCGGGGCATCGGCACGCCGGTAAGAGAGTCGGTCACGATACCCGCGATTGCAGAGAAGCCAGGTGCGGGCTGTTCTGCCAAGCACCACCCCAGGAGCAGCGTCTCTTCGGACGGAATCGTCAACGCCAGGTCGACCGTCTTTCCGCCCTCGAAGTTGACTTGCTGGGACTGAGGGCTGACGCCGAGCTGCTGAAGACGGTCGTGAAAGAAGGACACCCAATGCGAACCATCCGGCACGTCGCCGAGGACGAAGCGTCCGTCCACGTCGGTCTGCCCAACCGCATTGGTGCCGAGCACAGCCACCCGCGCACCCGCCAGCGGCTCCATAGCGGTGCTATCGAATACGACGCCCTGCAGGGTGCCCATTTGAGCTTCGACGCTCGTCGGCATCCACACCGAGGCGACTGCCAAGAGAGCGCCTACGAGCGCCCCGAGTCGCGTCCTAACCAAGTCGTTCATCCTCTTGATGCCCGAGTTCGGGCCCCTCCGTTCGATCCCCACCGCCTCACCAACTTCATATACGCAGAAGAGGCGGCGCGATGACCGTTCGCTCGCCACCCAGCACACCCATAGAGGGCGGGGTGTTGAGCCGCGTTAGAAGATACCCGACCGCGGAGGCGGGAAAAGGCTGTTTACGGGAGGCCGGTCAGCCCCAGACGTCGAAGAACTCGACGGGCCCGCTGTCTTCGGCGGCGCCGCCCCCAACCAGGTACGAGGTCAGGATCGCGCTGCACTCGGCAATCAACGTCTCTCGGGGAATCCGATCAGCCGACGCCCGAAGCTCCGCGTCCACAACACCGAGCACCGCCCGCAAGCCGAGGCGGACCGCCAGGGGGGGGTCGTCTCGGACGATCTCGTCGGAGCGGCCCAATAGGAGTTTGGCCAGCCCGGAGAGTAGATCAGCCTGGAACTGTTCGTAGGCGTGGCCCTGGCCCGATCCGGCCCGGTCCAGTGCTCGCAGGTATGCGGACCGGGATCGCTGTGCGTCCACAAGAAGCGCCACGGCTCCCTCGCTCATCTCCGCCAGGGAGTACTCGTCCCAAGCCCGGGCTTCGAGCGCCTCGTTCCAACGCTCGAGCGCTTCGGTCCACACTCGCTCGCCCAAGTAGTCGAGGAGGTCTTCTTTGCCCTTGAAGCGAGCGTAGAAGGAGCCGACCGAGGAGCCGGCCTTCGCGACCACCTTGTGCACCGTGAGTCCGTCCGGCCCCTCGGTGGCAAGCAGCTCAAGCGACGCATCGACAATACGTTCGAGCGTTCTGCGAGACCTGTTCTGTTTTGGGGCATTGATGCGAGCAGGCTTCGGTCCGGCCACCAGTGGCCTCCTAATCAGAACTGGATTCTGATTCGGAATATGGTGATCGGACTGCTAGCGTCAAGCGCCCGAAATCCGGGGCGTTATCATGCGTAGGCGTGCGCGCCTCCCCGCCGACGCCTCGGACGATAACGGCCCGATGACATCGCGCGAGTAGCCTTGGACTCGTATTGGTGTCTACCCGAGACGGAGAAACAAGTGTGTCGGATCTAGCAGTGCTCAACGTACTCAAGCATCCCTACGAAGAATTCGAAACCCTCACTCGAGGTCGCGCCCAGCTCAAGGAGGCGGCGCGACTTCCTGGGTCGGTGCTCGTCTGGCAGATGCCAGCCGACCGCTATCGCGGGTTCCAAGAGGTTGTCGAAAACCGGCCGGGTGGCCTATCACTAATCACGATCTTGCCACACCCCAGGGCCATCGATACAGACCCCGATATGGTCCGGTCGATACAGCGTTGCCGCCCTCACGGGCTGCTTCCTCGACATGAGGAACCGCATCCGTCAGACATGGCCGCGGTTCTTCGACGGCCTCCCCTCGATCTCGCTTCAGAGGTGACGGACTACCTCGCCTGGCGCGGCATCGTGGTGGAAAGAGACACAACCCAACTCATTCGCCGCATCGTGGAGCTCTCCGCCGACCTTCGAACCGTGACAGCTCTGGCGCGCGGGATGTACATGAGCCGCCGCGCTTTGGGCCGACGGCTCATGACACGAGGGTTGCCGGTCCCCTCGCACTGGCTTCAGGTCGCTCGGATCCTTCGCGTGGCAGCGCGGCTGCAGAACACGGACACGAGCATCTTGAGTCTGGCCTACCAGTCGGGGTATCCCGACGGCTTCTCGATGAGCAACCAGATGCATCGGTTGATCGGCTATCGCCCCAGTCAGATGCGGGAGTACCTCGGCTGGGAGTGGATCTTCGAGGCTTGGCTGAGACGCGAGGCCGAGGCAGGCGGATTGTCACCGTCCTCAGTAGCGAAACTGCAGGCTGGCCCGAAGGCGAGCGCCCCTCCGCCTGCCAGCTTTCCACCCGCCAAGCCCGGTCGGCCTCGTCGCGGCCGAAACGTGGCGTGAACCCGCGCGTTCGGGTCCGACTCTTCGGCGGCCCCATCGCTGTCGTCGATGACCAGGCGATCGAGCTCACCCCTTACCAACAAGGCTTCCTCGCACTGGTCTACACGCACCGCGAGGTCAGTCGCCCCGCCATCGTGAGGTCGCTTTGGGGCGAGGACGCCGACTCCCGGAGGCGTTCCAGCGTCCGACAGCTTCGGCACCAAGTGAACAGACGCGCGGGCGTAGAAGTCATCGGAGCGCGCGGTGATCAGCTCTTCGCTCCCATATGGGTTGAGTGCGACCTAACTCACGTGGAGACTTCGCTCTCGGGCGATCGCCCAAGCGACGCGACCAATCCGATCACCAGCGGCTTCCTGGCCAACCTGCCGAGTCGAACATCTCAGGCCCTGCTCGATTGGCGAGACGACCGCGACCGAGCGTACCGCGACCGTCTCTATGTCGCCGTGCGGGCCGCCTGGGAAACGCACAAGGCAAGCTCGAACTGGATCGCCGCAGTCGACTCCGCTATGGCACTGAACCGAATCGAGGGAGCGCAACCCGCGGGATATGCGCGCTTGATCGAGGCTCACGCCCGGGCCGGGTACGTTCGCGAAGCTGAGATGGCCTATTCCGAATACAGGCGGACCTGCGCGCGGGACGACTCGGCGGAAGAGATGGACAGCCTCATGCTTCGCGTCCGAAAGATGTCCCGCGAATCCGACGGCACTCGTGGTGTGGACGACATCCCTTTCGTGGGCCGGCGGGAGGAACTCGCAGCGCTACTTGAAGTCGTTGCTTCGGTTGGCAGGGGGCGATGCGCGTTGGGGGTCGTCCGCGGGGAAGCCGGGATCGGCAAGTCACGACTATTGGGTGAAGTGAGACGGATGACCACGCTCGACGGCTTCCGCTGCCTCGCCGCATCGCCTACCTCGCTGGAGCGTCGTATTTCTCTAAGCCCGATCTTCGACGCCATCTCCTCGCTCGAACTAGGCCAGCATCTAGATGAGATCGGCGAACCGTGGAGAAGCGTGGTCACGTCAATGATGCCGCCTCGCTGGGAGGTCGGAGAGCGGCGAACCCCTCCACCGATCGACGAGACTGCGCTCACTCGTAGACTATTTGAGGCATTTGCGCTGCTGCTGCACAGCATAGCTCGGGAACAGCCAACTCTCCTCTTCCTCGACGACGCGCACTGGGCTGACACAACAACCCTGATGCTCCTGGACTTCTACCAGAAGCGCTGGAGCGAATCTGCCCTGGGCGTGTTCTTGGCGATGAGGCCGGAGTTGGTGGATACCGACGGGGCGATGGACGCGCTCACCACCTCGCTGCCGGCCCGATCAGTTGTACCGCTGGAGGAGCTGTCCCCCGAAGACGGGAAATCTCTCGTTGTCGCCACTAAGGGCGGACCTGTAGACGAGGGCCTTCTTGACCACCTGTTTGAAATCGCCGGACTCCACCCGCTTTATCTTGTCGAACTCATTCAAGATGTTGCGGACCATCGGCTTGGGGTGGAGGCGCAAAGTTCCCGCGCGCGAGTGCCCGTATCGGTGTTGCAAATACTCACCGCCCGCACTGGTTCCGCTCAGGCCGGGGTGATTCGCGCTATGCGAATCGCGGGTGTGTGGGACCGACCGATGAGCCCGGGGTTCCTAGCTGCCATCGCGGGTTGGGACGTAGAGAAGGCGGCATCCATGATCGACGAGCTCTGCTCCCGTCGCCTTATGCGGGTCGAAGACGGGTTGGCGAGTATCTCGCATCCGATGTTCCGGCAGGCCATTTGTGAGGGAATCCCCCCTACTTTGCGCGCGGTGCTTCACGGCAAGGTTGCCACGCACCTAAAGGGGCAAGACCCAGTCATCCCGGGACCCCTGGCCATCCACCTGGACCAAGCAGGCGACCGAGCCGGCGCAGCAGAGTACGGGTGGCAGGCTGCCACGGAGTATGCGCACAACGGCGCTACCGCTGAGGCCAGCCACTTCTTCGCAGTTGCGGCTCGTAATGAGACCGACCCGACTAAGAGCGCACTAGCCCTCGCCCGAGAAGCCGAAGCGGGCATTCTCGCTAGAGACCTGCACCGATCGATTCTCGCGGCCGAGGCGGCGTCAAAGCAGTTGCGAGCACTTGGGATGGACGAGGAGGCGCGTCGGGCCGAGGTGCGCGGACTTGACGCTCAACGCTCGCTACGGTCCACCAAAATGCCGCGCTTGCTCTCTCGACTGTCTATCATCAAGTCAGACGCGCGTTCAGCTGAGGATTGGGAGGCCCTAGCTCTGGCTTTGGATGCCGAGCTTCAGGTCCTCTTTGCGTACGACGGCGACTCGCGAATCGCAGCCGTTCTCGCCGAAACGAGAGAGCTACTGGCCGTCCGCGAACCGGCCGCGGCGGCGGCGAGCCGCCTGATCTTGGCTCTGGGATGTGTGGTCGGTGATCCCGACGAAGGGCTTCGAAGTGCGAGGGAAGCCGTCGCCTGGTCCAGGCGGGCGCCGAAGCACAGAGCCGTGGCCCTTATGCGACTATTCGTCGCCCTCCATGTCCGAGGCAGATTTATGACTCCAGAGGGTCAACGGGTGGGCGCGATGGCCTTGGATGAGGCGAGGCGAGGCGGGAACGTACGGGCCCGCCACCTACTCGAGGTCAACCACGCCGTCGGTTTCCTGGATGCGGGCGAGCTCGAAATGGCGGAGCATTGGTTCGAGACCGCAGCCAGGTCGGCGCCGAAGGCTTCGATGGGGATAGAGGAGATGTACCCCTCATACAATCGCGGCGAGCTGGCATTGGCGCGGGGTGACCTCGACGAGGCTCGGACCTGGTTCGAGGTCGCCGACGAAGCTCTCAAACTCGGATCGCCACTGATGTTCCGGGCACTCGTGAGCGCCGGCGTGGGGCTATGCGCCCTTGAGACAGGAGATCTCGCCGAGGCACGTCGAAGGGAGGGTGAGATCCCAAACAGACTTCCGACGTGGTGTCACGACCCTACCATACTAGTGGCCTTCAGGGCCAAGCTTGCGTCACGGCGGGGCTATGTGGACCAAGCCGACCAGCAACTGAGTCAGGCCTCCGCCCTACTTGCCAACAAGCAGGAGTTGGCCTGGCTAAAGGTCGGCGCACTCCACGCGCAGTACCTCGAACACTGGGGAAGGCTCGACCAGATCGAGCCGATCCTCATCCCGCGAAAGAAATTCGCGGAGAGACACCACATGGATAGGATGGCCGCGGCGTTCGACGAACGAATCCTGCGCGCCCGCTAGATGTGTAGCGGAGCGCTCACTGATAACGCCTAATTCGTGGTTGTGGGGGCGTCTGCAGCGAGGGCACCGGAAGCGCGGTTACCATCGGAATCTCGGTGTCCACTTCGGGCCTGGACGCTTCCCGCTCGGTGTTCATCATCGCGGCGAAGTCCGCAAGGATGTTCGTCTCAAGTAGTGTCTGAACCAGCCGTCGGTCGAACTGTGTTCCGCTATGCTCCGTCAATTGCTCCAGGACTACATGTAGCGGGAGCGCCCGCCGATATGGTCGATCCGAGAGCATAGCGTCGACCGCGTCGCAAATGACGATGATCTTCGCCCCTAACGGGATATCAGGCCCTCGCAGGCCATCTGGATATCCCATCCCGTCCTCGCGCTCATGGTGATGCCTAACAGCAAGCACCACATCGTCCGGTACAGATGCGAGGTCCCGAAGGAGTTGTTCGCCACGGGTGACGTGGGATTCAATCACTGTCCGCTCGTCGAGCGTGAGTTTGTCCGGCTTCCGAAGAATGTCCGTGTACACGGCCTCGATCTTTCCGATGTCGTGCAGAAGAGCGGCCATCTTGATTCGGCCAACGGACAGCTGGTTCTGCCCAAGGGCTTCAGCGATTTGCCCAGCAAGCTCGGACACCCGTTGCGAATGACCAGAGGTGTAGGGGTCTCTGGTCTCGATGGCCTTCACCAACGCCGTGAGAAGGTCGTCGATTGCCTCCCTTAGCTGGGAGGTGGTCAAGTACGAGTACCGAATGAAGAGCATAGGAAGGAGAATGACGAGAATCCCGCCTATGCCAAACTGCACGTACAGGAAGGCGACCGCCAAAGCCAGCGGAGCAATCAAGAGGTCGTTCAGCTGACCGCCGGAGTTGCTCAACACCTGATGCCAAACGCGTCGAAATGGCAGCCCCTGGCTGAGCGTGATCGCCAAAGAGACCGCGGCGTGGTTGGCCGCGAGGAACACCATCCCGAAGACAATAAAGGGACCGAGCTGGCTCGTAATGTCCGGATTCTGAACCGTGTCGTTCAGCGCCTGGCCATTGACCGTGTGGAAAGCTGCGCCCGCAACCGTAGTGCCCACAATCACTTGCGCAGCGTTGAAAACGACCCGAATCCGGTCCTTTCTGCGGACAACAGCGTCCGCGAAGATCATGGTCGGGACGATGAGCAAAAGACCAGACTCCACGCCGAACAACTGCACGCTCGCAAGCAGGGGCAAGAAGGTGATCGAGCTCTGCCCACCGCCCACACTCAGCCCGATCGCGAGCGATTCGGACAAAAGGGCTATGCCGATCAACCCGGCCAAACCCCAACGACTCTCGACGGAAAGGCCAGCCACCGTAGACCAATCCGCAACCCAAAGACAAAAGAGCGCGCCCAGGCACATCAGGGCCACGTAAGCGTTTACGCGTCGCTCGTTCATGATCTAGGAGGCACCCCCTCGAATCGCCACTACCAGCTAACTAGGCCGTTGCCCAGCAGGGACAGCACTGATTCGAAAACTTCGAAAATAGAGCTGAACATGAGCGCCTCCTTTGAAGGAAAATGTCAGTCACCCGAACTTCTTCCGCTTTGGGTGCTGCAAGCGCTTCGCTATTTCGCTCTTCTTCGCTTCGGCAGACCGAGGGGGTCCTGTTCCTCCTTAGCTATGAGACCTTGGGGGGGCGCGAGGCCCTAGTCGACGTGTCCACGGACCCAACGGTCCGTGGCCTGTAGAGTTGCCAGGATCGCAGCGCGATCCGTGGATTCATCTGTGACTGTGGTACCTGCGAGTCGGGCTACGTCGCGGCCGGACATGGCATGGACGGCGACGAGCACGAACTTCCTGTCGAATGCCTCGACGACCTTCACACCGTCGAGCGACAGGTTCACCGCGCGGCGGCCATCCGGAAGCTTCTCCTGGAGGGCTTTCTGCACGGCGGATAGCGTGGCGTTCGCTACAGCCTCGAGCTTGGGGCGCGGCAGATCTGCGGCGCTGGCCTCACCGGTGTAGCGATCACCCAGCCATTCGACCTCGACCCGATGGCGCACCTGATTGGAGCGCTCGGTCTCGACCTGATGGCTGAAGTAGAGCAGTCGGCTTCCCTGCAGCCCCGGCTCGGGATCGGGAACGATCTGAACCGGAAGGGCAGCTGCCGGCTGCCCGGCCGAGCCCTCTTCGGTCTGTGCGACCGAAATCTTCCGGTGATCGACCCGAAGATCGAGGTGGGCTTGCAGTGCGGATTGCACGTCCCGGACAGTGCCCTTCGGCTTCATCTCGGACGTGGTGAGGACGTGGATCTCCTCGACCTCTCCCCCGGGGCGTGCGACTACACGTGCGGATACCACGCCGCGCAGCGAAGTGATCAGCTGCTCAGCTTCTTGAATGGTCCACCGTGCGCGTTGTTCGCGTGGCGCGGTCATGATTCCCTCATGGGCCTCCGTAGCCCGGAATGCCAACCTCGTCCAACTCTATCTGGGGGGATGGTGCCGGCGCCTGCTGACCTTCTAGACACCCATCCGCATTATCTCTTCAAGAACTGCGGACGCGCGAGGTGCGGCGCGTCGACAAACCTCACCAGGGGGGGACCCGAAAGCCGGCGGCTGGTTGGAGCCACCTCCAAGGGTCGGTATGAGGTTTGGGTACAAATGTTTACGTAGTGTTGGGTACGTATACTACCCGCTAAAGCGGCATGTCAAGATTCAAGCAATGGCAAAATCAAAGAAGACACAGCAATCGAATGGTGATGTTATCAAACCAGCGACTGCAAAAAAATCGAAGAAGTTGGACAAAGGTACGACATTACGGTTCGACTATGAATGTACTGGGTCGCGGGTCTGCTTTGGACCCCCTACCCACGGGTCCAGGGATTTTTTGTCAGTTTGGTGGCTTTGCCTTTTCAGTTTGGTGATGGTGCTATCGGCTTGTTAAGTGGGGTCCTAACATATTTTTTTCTTC
>JBCCEZ010000028.1:0-55655 GCA_039030015.1 Gemmatimonadota bacterium
CTTGGTGGGTGTCTTTTGGCTCTGCTCCTTTTTCCAATCTTCCAATGCTTTCTCCTCATCAATTAGCCTCTCCAATGCCTTCTTCTCTTGTCCACTTGCCCTACTTCCCTCTGTCTTAACTTCTCCTTCAAGTCCGCCACCTTCTTGGCCAGTTTGACTTCCTCTTTCTTCAATTTGGCATCTTCGCCTCGGGCTCCGTGAGATCCATCCGGCCGACTTCCACCGCGTAGATGATGGGGAAGTGGCGGAGCATGGGATCATCGAGGGAGACGGGGTTCTCCCAGTCGTAGGCGTTGAGTCGCACGAGCCGCTTCAGGACCACGAGGAACTGGCGGTCACCCTTCGGAAAGTCGGTGGCCCAGCTGCCACCGCCGCGTCCTCCGTACCAGCCCCGGCCGTATCCCGAGTACACGGCTCGCGTCCAGTAGAACGGCCAGTTGCCGGGGGTCTCGCCGGCCTCCATGCGTCGACCGAGTGAGCCTCCCGAAGAGGGTCGGCCCACGGCTGGAGGTGCTTCCTGGGCCATGAAGGCGGAGCCGATCGGTGACGGCGCGAACTCGACGTCGGGTGCCGCGTTCTTGTCCGAGAACGCCTTGCTGACGTCTCTCTCTGGCGCGCCTGTGCACCCCCACAAGAGTGTGGAGGCCGCGGCGCACGCCAGCGCGAGGCTGGCCGGAGAGAGTCGCCTCATGGGCTCAGATCCAGTCGATCACAGAGTGAACGCTTCCTACGGTGACATCTGCGTTTGGTTCCTACGTCGGTAGGCCCTTCTCAATACTCGACACCCGGCGTAGGCTCCCCGTTAGAGATCGCCGAATCCTCGACGCGCGCCTTCCGTAAGGAAGGCGGCCACCGACGCCGACGGCGCGGCGCCGAAGTCGGCACCACGCCGTCGAGCCAGAGTACGCCCGAAGTCGTAGATTGGACAGATGAGCCAGAAGCCCATGACCGTGACGTCACGTAAAGTGACGCTCCGCGACTTCGCGATCTTCCAGGTGAAGCTCTTCCTGGACGGGATGAAGGACCTCGTCGCTTTCAATCTCTCGATCGTCGCGATCATCCTCGACTTCATTTCGGGTCGTGGAAAACGCCCCCGTCTGTTCTACTCGGTCGTTCGCGGCTCAGAGCGCTTCGACAAGTGGCTGAACCTCCACAGCGTCGTGAACCAGATGGACGAGCTCGGCAGCGAAGACGGCTTCTTCGGCGGCGCGGACGACGATGAAGACTCACTCGTGGGCGAGATCGAGCGTCTGGTGAAGAAGGCGAAGGCGCAGCCGCCCCTCGAGGCGGGCAGCGAACCGGATTCGGGGGAGTCTGCGTAAGGTCGACCATAGGTGTATCATCCACCTGTGATTCGCCCACACGAACGAGTGCCCTCGTGACCCCTTCACCCGCAGAGTCCTTCCTCCCGCTCCCGCCTATCTGGTTCGGAGCCCTCTTGGCGATGTCCGATGGCCCGAAGCACGGGTATGCGGTCATCAAGGAGATGGAGGATCGAGCGGTGGCCTCGAAGCGCCCGGCTGCCGGGACCGTCTACATCGCGTTGCGCCGATTGGTCGACAAGGGACTGATCGAAGAACTCGACCCGCCCTCTGACGCCGACGGCCGCGGGAAGCGGATGTACGGCCTGACCGGGCTCGGGCGTAGCGTGACCGCTCTCGAGGCTGCGAGGATGCGGGAGCTTGTGGACATCAGCGCGGCGAAGAAGCTGCTAGACCCCGCCTAGCCGTCACATGGTGAGGGCGTTGTGCCGGACCGTGCTCCGGTTCCTCCCGGGCCGGCTTCGGGATCCGGGTCTCGAGGAACTCCCCGACGTCATCGCGATGCTGGTGCGAGACGCGCGGGACGAGGATGGCCTATCCGGCGCCGTCGTGGTCGGCGCTCGAGAAGTCGGGACGCTCGTCCTGCTCGTCGCGACGGCGTGGGGGGAGAGGTGCGTGGCCGGTGTCCGCGGCTTCACCGAACGCCAGCGGCGCCGATTGGCGCCGGACATGCGGATTGCCGTGCTACTCGCTCGAAGAGACGCGGTGCGGTCGTGCGCCGCCGTACTACTCGTCGGCGTCGTCGGAGCGACTGTGGCCGTCGTGGTGCCGGAGGTCGAAGCGCTTCGGGCGCCGTCCAACGCGGATGTTCCTGAGGCGGATCGTCTCGCCTGGATTTGGGGCGATCGTCCTTGGGAGCCGGCCGCGAGTCCCCTCGTCTCCGACGTCCACCTCGCCCATGTCCGGAATCGTGCCGAATCGTTCGAAGAGTCGGCGGCGATATGGATGGTCTCGGGTCGGGTAACAGGTGCTCGCGGTCCGGTGCATGCCGATGTCGCTCGGGTGTCGGCGAACTTCTTCGACGTCATCGGGGCCCGAGCCGGCCACGGGCGGCTCTTCGAGCCCGGCGAAGACCGGAGAGGGGCGGCGTGGGTCGCCGTGCTCACGCACGACTTCTGGATGCAACACTTCAACGGTGATCCCGGCGTCATTGGGCGCACCATCGTGGTAGGCGTCCCGGAGATGATGGTGGTCGGAGTGCTGGACGAGCACTTCGAATTCTCGATCCCCGAGGCGCTCGGCCCCTACGGCACGCCGGGGGTGTGGCTGCCCGCTCGGCACAACTTCGAAGGCGGGACGCTTCCGAACGACGTGCAGGCGATCCTCGGTCTCCGGCGTGAAGACACGAGCGAAGCCGACGCGATCCAGGAGTTGGCTGGACTGAGTTCGGAAATCGATGCGGCCGTCTACAACGACCGCGGGTTCCGATATCGGATCGACGGATTGGCGCACGGTGGAAGTCCGGAGTTGGCCCTCGCCGGGAGGGCGATCCATGGCGTCGTGGGCCTACTCATCGCGGTGTCCACCGGCCTCCTGATGCTCATCGGTGTAACCGCGTCTCGGGTGCGTCGTCAGACCTTCCATCTCGTGGGGGTGATCGGCGGAGGCGGTGGGCGCCCTGCGCTCCTGCACGCCCTACAGGGCCTGCTCTTGGGCGCGGCGGGGCTGGCGACCTCTCTCGTCGTGGCGTTGCCCGCGATGGGTTGGCTCGGAGTAGGGTGGGGGACCCGACCGCCGCTCTACCTGGCTCTCGGGATGGGGGCGATCGCTCTGCTCAGTGTGTCGTATGCGTCGGCTGCGACGCTGTCGGACGTGGCCGCTCGACGGAGGGCAGGCTCGCCGCTTGGCACCCAGCGGGGCGCTCGTTTCCTTGTGGCCGTGCAGGTATCCGGAGCCCTCGTCGTCTTGGCGGGTGCGGCCCTCCTCGATACTCGAGTCCGCGAAGTGACGGAATTCGGCGGGGGACTGGCCCCCTCGGAACGTGTCTCGTTCGCCCTCTATCCCATGCCGGATGACTACCCCGACGGGCCGTCCCGGGAGCTGTTCTTCGAGCGGGTCTCCGAGGCGCTCATGGCGGACGAGGCGATCCATGCGGTCACTGCGGTTTCGGCGCTACCACTCTCGGGCGGGAGCACTCAGGTACCGGCATCACGCAGTCGTCCCGCCGCTGCGGTCGACCCCGAGAGCTTTTCGGTGGCCGAGTGGACCGGCTTCGACGGAGCCTTGATGGCGGGCGATTCGGCGAGGACTCGTTGGATCGATCTCAACGTCGCCAGGCCCGGCTTCTTCGGAGACGACGTCGTGGCCCTGTCGAGGGGGCGGGGCTTCGAGTCGGGTGACTCCCTCGGCGGGCGTCGCACGGTGGTGATCAGCGGTGACCTAGAGGACGCGCTCTGGGAGGCCTCGAGCGCGATTGGCGACTCCGTCTGGCTCGTGGGCGGGTGGCGTGAAGTCGTCGGTGTCGTTGAGCCGATCGCGTTACATGGGATGGTGCGTCGCGGGGAGCAGGCCTGGGTACCCCATGCTCAGGTGTTAGCAGGCCGCATGTCGGTCGTCGTCACCACCTCATTGTCTCCAGGAGAGGTGGACGACCGGGCGGCGGAGGTCGTCGGTGCGATCGATCCTGAGGTGCCGATCGGCGCGACGGATCGCTGGGCCTCGGTACTGACGGCGGAGGCGGCCGAAGCGCGGCGGGTCTCTAACCTGGCGGTGATCCTCTCGATCGTCGCCGTCCTGCTCGCGGTTGCCGCGGTCCAAGCACTCGTCGCCGGAATTGTCACAGCCCGACGTGACGAGGTCGTCCTCAGGATGCTGTTGGGAGGTGGCCGGCGCGCCGTGCTCTGGCTCGTGCTCCGCGAAGGGTTGGTCCCGATCATGATGGGCCTCGCGGTGGGCGGGCTGGCCTACGGCATGGGGGAGGGGGTGGCCGACCCCCTCGCTCTGGTGGGAGGAGGCGCCCCGCCGACGCTCGTCTGGGTGTGGGTCGTCGGGGCCGCGTTCACCGTCAGTGTGCTCGCGGCGCTCGTCCCGGTGATGACGCTGTACCGGGCTCACCCCAGGGAGCTACTCAACGGTCGGTGAGGCGACCCCGCACCCCGGCCGGTTGTCGCCGGGGTGCGAGGTCGAATTGTGCCTCGTCCTAGCGACCGGCGGTGCTCGGGGTCGTCGGCGGCGTGTCCAGGTATTGGAAGGAGACCAACCGCTGCCCGGGGCTGTCCTCCCCGGATTCGAGGTTGTGGAGGTAGCGAGCCACCAGGTACGGAGGTTCGGGTACGAGGACGGTACGGTTCACCCGGGGGCTACTCGGGCTGCCCATCTGGTCCAACTCCCACGCGGCCCAACTCTCACCCGTCGGGTCGGTGAACGAGGTGCGTCCGTTCACGATGGCTGGCGTCGCGTTGAACGCATTCGCAGTGATCCCGAAGAAGGGATCGATCCGGACTCGGTCGCCTTCGGACAGCGCGAGGGACGCCATGGCCCAGGGTCCGATGGCGACCCCCATGGCTCCCGCCGGATCGGCGCTTTGGTACTGGGTCTCTTGCTCGTCCAGGTTCATCATGCCCCCGACGAGGCCGTCTTCTGAACGCCGCAGGACGTAGTAGTCCCTCGACGCTCCCGGGATCGGTCCCGTCTCGAGAAAGAGATCGAGCGTCGTGCGGTCGACGTATGCGGTCCACACACGGCCGTTGGTGTCCGAGTACATCGTGTTGCCCGTGTCGTACATCGAGACGACGATGGCGTCCCGATCGTCCCACGCCGCGTAGTCCGCCGTCACGACGACCCAGTCTTGTCGCGGCTCACCCGCCCCCGGCCCCATCCCTTGCGTATAGTGCCGCTCGTAGATCGCGCGGAACGGTCTGAACGCGGGGAGCGAAATCTCTTCGGCGGTCGTCGCCGGCCAGGTGGTCGCCTCGGCGTAGGCACTCTTCGCGGGGTGGAGCTCCTGCCCGTCCACTCCATCTCCCGGGGCGCAGCCGGCCCCCACGACTCCGGCGATGAGTACGGTGGTGCATGATCTCTTCCACATACCTCGGTTCTCCTTGGGCGTCCGGGTTGTTCGGTCCTCGGACAATAGGTGTATCAAATACCTATTTGGCCCATACGTGTGTCCGCCGAAGAAGATTCAGAGGACGAGAGACACGAGGTGCACCTGTCTGAGGCGCCCCTTTGGAGTGTGGCGGATGGCGGCCGAGATCTAGCCGATCAACCTCGGACGGAAGATCCGAGGTGCGTACTCACGCAGGTGCCGCTCCTTGTCGACTTGCGGCACGCCGTCGGTCATCCACGCCGGCGCCGGTGTCCCCTTCAGGTGGTGGTCGAAGAAGTCCTGCAGTCGATACTGGAAGTCGACGCGGTTCTGGAGCTTGCCCAAACCGTGCCCTTCATCGGGATACGACAACCAGATGACCGGCTTCTCCAGGAAGCGAAGAGCGTTGTACCACTCGAGTCCCTGCTCCCAGTTCACGACGCCGTCGGCTTCCCCGTGGAGGTAGAGCACCGGGGTGTTCATGTTCTCCACCCCGCTGATCGGCGACTCCCTCCAATACAAGTCGAAGTCCTCGTACGGGTCCGTCGCATATCGGCCTTGGCCGTAGATGTCGTACCCGTGGTTGTTCTGCCCACTACCCACGAAGAGCTGGTTGAACTCGCTCACGAGGTTGATCGGTGCCGCGCCGTGCGCGATGGCTGCGAACATCGTCGACCGGGTCGCGATGTACGCGCTCCCGCCACCGCTGTACGAGTGTCCGCTCAACCCGACGGCGTCCGGGTCGGCGTACCCCAAGTCGATCACCTTCTGCGTGGCCGCTTCGATCGCCTCGAGCATATCGGAGTGCGAGCTGCCGATTCGGAAGTGCACATCCGGTTGCATCAGGAGAATCCCGTTGCTCACCAGCCCGGCGAAGTTCGGTTGATGCCGGTAGATGGGCGTGGGGTAGAGGTGTAGGTCCTGCGAGTACTTCTCGTAGAAACGGACCACCATCGGGAGACGGTCGCCCTCCTGGTACGTCTCTGGGATCGCCAGCGTCCCCTGGAGCGGCGTCCCGTCCGCGAGGGTGTAGTCGAAGAGAATGCGGGAGCCCCAGAGGAAGTCGTCCTGTTGAGGGTTCGCCTCCGTCACCCGATCGCGCTCTTCGAAGTCCCCGTCGGTCACCCATAGGTCGGGGAAGTCTTCCCACGTCTGTACGGTGAAGAGGTATCGGTCCGCGTCGGCGGCCTTACTGGGATAGCTGAACCGCGCTTCCTCCCACGTCAGCTCACGAAGGTCGTCCCCGTCCAGCTCGAAGAAGCCCTCCATCTTCGTCCACTCCCCGTAGGCCTCGAGGAGGAGTGGCTCGGACACGTCGATCTCTTCCTCGTCTTCGTCCGTCTGGACGTATCGGAGTCGGATTTCGCCTTCGGACCCGAAGCCGCCCGTGAGATTGGAGGCAGGAGATCCGTCGTAGGGCTGCAGCCAGATGTCGTAGCGATCGTACAGGAGGACCCCACGCCCATCCGCGGCGAAGCCGGCGACGCCGTAGGGGGGCTTCTCACCGAAGCGGTCGAACTCCTGATTTGTGAAGTCGAGGCCGCCGCGTTCCGTGAGGTTCACGTGCTCGTCGTCGGCCGTGCGGTAGTCCCACACGTGGCCGTCCTTCCAATACAAGAAGTGTTCGCTGTCGGGGGAGATGCCGAGCGTCCTCAACTGCGAGGTCAGGACGGGGCGGCGCTCCCCGGAACGAGTGTCCACCCGGTAAATGTCCGCATAACTCGGTCGCCAGTCCGACACGTAGTCGGTGTAGTCGAAACCGAGTCCCCATCGACCGTTCGGAGTGATCTGAACGGACCGCATCCGGTCGTCGGCGAGCGGGACGAGTCGACGGTCGTTCAAGTGCACGGCGGCCACGAAGGTCCGGTTCTGGTCCTGCGAGAGCTGACGCTGTTGTTGGGATTGGATTCGGTCGTCCTGCCAGTGCCAGATGTTCACGTCGGCAAGGGGGAGGCCTTCGTCGCTCCACTCGTCCAGCTCTTCGACCTGGGACTTCGTCCCAACGAAGAGCGTCGACCCGTCTCGGCTGAAGACGACGTTCCCCTTTTCGCTCACGACCCACCCGTCCTGGAGCCCGTCGAGCGTCGAGAGTTCGAGTCGCGATGGCTGCCCGGAGTCCACATCCGAGAAGGCGACGATGACGTTCTCTCGTTCGACCATTCCGTCCGGCGTCGCACCGCGGAGAACGGCCAAGGCCGTGCCGTCTTCAGACCAGGTCAGGCGGGCGTATCGGTCCAGCGCGTTGTCCAGCGCTCGACGCGCGCCCGTGGCCAAGTCGAGGAGGTAGAGTCCGTTTCCTTCCCCTCCTTCGACGTCGATCGTGTACGCGAGGTGTGACCCGTCGTCGTCGAAGTCCAGCTCGTCCACTCGCCCGATCAGCTCTTCATACCCGGCGTCGAGGTTGCGCAGGATCAAGTCCGTGCCGTCCTGGTCGCCGTCCCCGTCCCCTGCACGCTTCTTCACCCAGAAGTGCGTGCCGAGGTCGTTGAACCCGAAGGACGCCGCTTCTTCCCAGCTCCGTTCCTCACCCGTCTGGAGGTCGAGCAAGCCCACCCGGGCCGGAATGGGGTCGCCGGCCTCCTCCAACGCTTCGATCTCGAGGTACCCGGGCGAGAGCCGGTACGCGATCCAGTTACCGTTCGACGCGAAGGTTCCGTTCGACGCCCGCGCGACCTCGTGCCTACGTGCTCCGTCCACTTCGCGGACCGAAAGCGTGTCGTCCCCACGGACTCGCGAATAGGTCCACGACACCCACCGACCGTCGGCAGACAACTCGGCACCTTGGATCGTGCGCCAGAGCTGATAGTCGGCGATCTCGAGCGGCCGCTTGTCGCTGTCCTGAGCCGCGAGCGGCGAGACGGAGAAGCCGAAGGCCAGAGCCGCCGCAGCAGCCAGAACGCGGAGAGGGAAGGGTCGGGTCATGGTGGACTCCTGAGTCGACGGTTCGCACAACCTCGGCAGGGCCAACCACGAGGTCTAGCCCTCCGCAGTGAGCGCGGCTCTAACGAATCGGCCGGCGCTCGCATCGAATAAATCCACGAACCCCAGACCGGGACGATCCCATGAGACGCGTATTCCTGTCCGCCGCAATGGTTGCGCTCTTCCTCGCGCTGCCCGCCCCCTCGACCGCGCAGGGGCTGACCGGTACGTGGGCCCTCGAGGTCGAAGGCCCGCGTGGGGACCAGACCGTCACGCTCGACGTGGTGCAGGAGGGTGAGGCTCTCACGGGCACGGTCCGGATGCGGATCGGGCGCCGCGGAGGGGGTCCGGGTGGCGGGGGCCCGGGCGGTGGCGCCCCCGGTGGCGACATGCCCGAGCTGGAGATCGTCGAAGGCTCCGTCACCGGGGATTCCTTCAGCTTCTTGGTCGCAATGGAGTTCAATGGGACCTCGATCGAACAGCTCTTCGAGGGAACGTTCGACGGGAACGAGATGTCCGGTACGCTCTCGGGACGGCGTGGTGAGCGGGCGTTTACAGGGACGCGCGGGGATTGAGTCGAACCTCGGATCGCTGAGGTTCGTAGGCAGAGGGACAGCCCTCTAGCTCCGAGACCAATGAAGCGACCGAACATCCGAATCTCCCCCCGCGTGCTCGTGCCGACCGTCCTCATCGTCGCGGTCCTGACGGCTCGCCCTCTTCTCGCGGCTGACGCGTCGGGGGTGTGGGATGTGACGCTGCTTCCCGAGGTGTCGAACACGACGCTTCAATTCGATCTCCGACAAGACGGTCGTGAGCTGCACGGGACCGTTCATGCCACGAGCGGTCTGGGGGAGGGCTTCGGGACCGGAGTGGCTCAGGGCACCGTGACGGTATCGGGAGACGTGCATCTGTCCGTCCGCTGGAGGAGCGGCCGAGTAGATCGCGTCTTCGGCCGAGTCTATCGAGACATGATCGACGGGAGGATGGACGGCGCCGTGGGGACTCGCCGACTGGTCGCGCGACGGACGGCGCCCTAGCCCACTGCCGCGTTGCCGGTCCTTGGGGTCTGGGGCACATTTGCAACGTCGGGTCGGCGGGAGCGCTGCTCCTGATCGACCCGTCTCTTTTTGTCCCTGCAGGAGGTTCTTCATGCGACCCAGGGTCGCCCTTCTCCCGGTCGCCGCACTGCTGGTCGGTGTGTCCGCGGTCGCGGCCCAAGCGCCGCAGCTCACCGCCGACGACTACGCCCGGGCCGAGCGCTTCTTGAACCAACACACCAACGCGCTCGTCTTCGGTGCGACCGTGCGACCTCAGTGGCTGGAGGACGGTCGGTTCTGGTACCGCAACACGATTCCGGACGGGCACGAGTTCGTGCTCGTCGATCCGGATCGCCGCGAGAAGGGGCGAGCCTTCGATCACGATCGGATCGCGACCGCACTGAGCGCCGCCGCGAGTGCGTCGTACGGCCCGCTCGAACTGCCGATCACGACGCTGGCCTTCGACGGGCACGACGCACTCGTCGGGGTCGGTCCGACTCAGCGATACCGGTGTGATTTGACCGAGTACAGCTGCCAGGAGGAAGCCTCGATGCGGTCGCCGGCCCGGCCCGGTGAAGTGGTCTCCCCGGACGGTGCACACGCGGTCTTCATCCGAGACCACAACCTCTGGGTGCGTGATCGGACGTCAGGTGATGAGACCCAACTCACGACCGATGGCATCGAGGACTACGGGTACGGGACGAACAACGCCGGTTGGGTTCGGCGAAGCCGCCCCGTCGTTTCGTGGTCTCCGGACAGCCGGAAGATCGCGACCTTCCAGCACGACGCTCGCGGTGTCGGGATGATGTACATGACCACGACAAGGGTCGGTCATCCCGAACTCGAGGCGTGGCGATACCCGCTCCCTGAGGACTCGGTGATCTTCCGCGTCTCGCGCGTCGTCCTCGACCTGGATCGGTCTGCCGGGGACCACGTCGTCCGTCTAGACATGGAGCCGGACCAGCATCGGTCGACATGCAGCGATCACATCGAGTGCGGTGGGAAGCTCGGCGACCTCGAGTGGAGTGCGGACAGTCGCCACTTCGCGTTTGTCTCCTCGTCGAGGGACCACAAGGTCGCGCAAGTGCGGATCGCCGACGCGGCTACGGGCGACGTGCGTGACGTCTTTCGTGAGGTCGAGGAGACCTTCTACGAGTCGCAGAGCGGGTGGCGATTCCTCGCAGACTCGAACGAGATCCTCTGGTTCTCACAGCGAGACAACTGGGGACACCTCTTCCTCTACGACGCGGCGACGGGTGCCGAGAAGCGAAAGGTCTTCGAGGGTGATTGGAACGCGCTCGACATCCGTGAGGTCGACGAGGCTGGCCGCACCGTCACCTTCGTGGGGAACGAGCGTGAGCCGGGCGACCCCTACTTCCAGTACCTGTACCGAGTCGGGCTCGACGACGGAGCGGTGACCCTCCTGACTCCCGACAGCGCCAACCACGTCGTGTCGATGTCGCCGGATGGCGCGTACTTCGTCGATGCGTACTCGACACCGGTGATCCCGACGGTTTCGGTCCTCCGTGACCGCGACGGCCGAGAGGTCATGCCCCTGGAGGAGGCCGACATCACGCAGCTGGTCGCGTCGGGGTGGGAGCCGCCGATGCCCTTCGTCGTGAAGGCTCGGGATGGTGAGACCGATCTGCACGGGCTGCTCTTCCGTCCTCTCGACTTCGACCCTACGCGGTCGTACCCGGTCGTGAACTACCTCTACCCTGGCCCGCAGAGTGGCTCGGTCGGATCCCGGAGCTTCCGAGCTTCCCATCGAGACCTTCAGGCCATCGCAGAACTCGGCTTCGTGGTCATCGAGTTGGACGCGATGGGCACGCCGATGCGGTCCAAGACGTTCCACGAGGCGTACTACGGCAACATGGGAGACAACGGTCTTCCCGATCAGATGACGGGGATTGAGCAGCTCGCAGAGCGCCACTCCTGGATCGACGCCGAGCGGGTCGGCATCTACGGGCACTCGGGCGGAGGCTTCGCGGCGGCGGGAGCCATCATGCGGTACCCCGACTTCTACTCGGTCGCGGTGTCGCAGGCCGGCAACCACGACAACCGGAACTACGAGGACGACTGGGGAGAGAAGTGGCAGGGTCTTCTCGTCGAGCACCCGGACGGCACGACGAGCTACGACAACCAGGCGAACCAGCTCCAAGCCGAGAACCTCCGCGGCAAGTTGCTGATCGCGCACGGGACGATGGACACCAACGTCCCGCACTCGAACACGATGCTCGTCGTCGATGCGCTGATCGCGGCCAACAAGGACTTCGACCTCTTGTTGCTGCCGAATCGTGGTCACGGCTTCGGCAACGAGCCGTACATGATGAGGCGGCGTTGGGACTACTTCGTCCGCCACCTTCTGGGTGCCGAGCCGCCCCAAGGGTATGAAATCGGCCGCCTCGAACGTCCTATCGGTTAGAATGTAGGGTGGAGTCGGGCAGGGGCCCGGCTTCCCGGTGTCATCGAGTGAGTCTTCGGATGCGTCAGAATCGACCTTTACTAGCGATCGCTGCGGTTCTCGTGGCGGCTGCCTGTGTCGATGGGACACCCGCGGAGCCGACGCCCACCTCGACGCTCAGTCCGACCGCGGCGTTTTATCTCGACGCGGCGGTGACGCTCATGGAGCGAAACTCGATCCGACGCTACGAGCTCGATTGGGCCGAGTTCCGCGCGACGACGTTCGCCGAGGCCGAGGCAGTCTCGGCTCAGACGACGGCCGACACCTATCCGATGATCATCGCGGCGCTCGAACGGATCGGGGACAATCACAGCTTCTTCCAGGGGCCGTCGTCCTCTCTGGGGCCGGAATCGTCATCCCCGAGTTCGCGGCCGGCCAAGGCCGATCCGATGTCGTCGTTGCTCGAGGCCGGGATCGGGTACGTCGAGGTCCCGGCGTTCTCGGGCGGTGGATCCTCAGCGGATTCTCTCGCGCTCGAATACCACAGCCTGATCGAAGCGGTCGACACCCTCGACACGGTCTGCCGCTGGGTCGTCGACCTGCGCGGGAACACGGGTGGCAACATGTGGCCGATGGTCGCGGGAATCGGACCGATTCTCGGAGTCGACACGGTCGGGATGTTCGTCGACCCCGATACGGTGAGGACCCAGTGGTTCTACGCCGATGACGGGTCGGCCGGCCTCGAGAATTCACCGATCGCGATCGCGGATCCGCCGTATGCCATCGCCGGGGGGCTGCCGAACGTCGCGGTATTGCACGACTCTCTCACGGCCAGCTCCGGTGAGGCGATGGCCGTGGCCTTCCGAGGTCGGCCGTTCGCCCGCTCGTTCGGGTCGGAAACGTGGGGTGTATCCACGGCCAACCAAGGCTTTCAGCTGTCCGATGGGGCCGTGATGTTCCTCACCGTATCGACGATGGCGGACCGGGACGGGACCCTGTATGGCCAGCGCATCGTCCCCGATGAGCTCGTCTTCGGAACGAAGACGGGGGACCGGGCAACCGACGCCGCACTCGACGCGGCGATCACCTGGCTCAACACGCAAGCCTGCGGCTGACGGAAACACCGAACAAGCTGCGCGGTAGCAGGCTCTCGTGAGCATCTTCTATCAGCCCCGGAACCGACGGGGCGAGCCGCTCCCTCCGGTACGGGAACGGCTGGCGGCCTTCCGATACATCCCGCCGTTCCTCCGCATGGTGTGGGCGACGAAGCCCTCGTTCGCCATCGCGATCTCACTTCTGCGCGTGGTCAACGCCTTCATCCCGGTGGCGATGTTGGTGGTCGGGAAGGAGCTGGTCGACGCGATCGTCGCCAACGTCGGCGCGGCCGATCCGGACTGGGACATACTGGCCCAGTGGGTGCTGATCGAGCTCGGACTCGCCCTCCTCGGTGACGTACTCGGCCGGGTGGTGGGCGTCCTCGAAAGCGTGCTCGGCGACCTCTTCTCGAACGATATGTCCGTTCGAATCATGCGGCATGCCTCGTCCCTCGATCTCCTGCACTTCGAGAACCCGGACTTTTTCGACAAGATGCAGCGTGCTCGACGCCAGACGATGGGCCGGATCGGGCTGATGTCCGGGACGCTCGGCATGGCGCAGACGGCGATCACGGTCGTCACCCTGCTCGGGACGTTCTACTTCTACGAGCCCTGGCTCCTCCTCATTCTCGTCGTATCGATTATCCCGTCCTTCCTCGGGGAGACCGCGTACGCCGGCATCGCGTACTCGTTCATGTTCCAGTGGACGGCTCAGCGACGGGAGCTCGACTACTACCGATGGGTGGCATCGGAGAGAGACCCGGCCAAGGAGATCAAACTCTTCGGCCTCGCGGACCACTTCATCGACAAGTATGCGGAGCTGGCCGACGACTACGTCCAGGAGAACCGCCGTATCGCAAATCACCGCGCGGCTACGGGGTCGGTTCTGACCGGACTCTCCACCCTCGCCTACTACGGCGCCGTTGGCGTGATCGTCTTCCAGACCGTGATGGGGGCGTACACGCTCGGCACTTTCGTCCTGCTCCAGGGGGCGTTTCAGCGTAGCCGTTCGATGATCAGCGGCATCCTCATGGGCATCTCTCGGATGTACGAACAGGGTTTGCAGCTCAAGGATCTCTTCGACTACCTCGACGTGAAGCCACAGATCGTCAACGTCGAGAACCCCGCGTCGATGCCTCACCCGATCCGTGAGGGCATCGTCTTCGACAACGTGGGCTTCCAGTATCCGGACGCCGACGGTTGGGCGGTGCGCGGCGCGTCGTTCGAGATCCGTCCGGGCGAGCGAATCGCGCTGGTCGGAGAGAACGGGGCGGGAAAGACCACGCTCGTGAAGCTCGTGACCCGATTGTACGAGCCCACCGAAGGACGGATCCTCCTCGACGGGGTCGACCTGCGGCAGTACGAGATCGGGGAACTCCGTGCGTCCGTCGGCGTGATCTTCCAGGACTTCTTTCGCTATGACCTCAAGGCCGGCGAGAACATCGCGATCGGCCGGATCGACCGACGAGACGACCGGCCCCGCATCGTCGATTCGGCGGAGAAGAGTCTGGCCGCCGGTGTCATCGACCGCTTGGATGAGAAGTACGATCAGGTCCTGGGTCGGCGCTTCGAGGGTGGCGCGGACCTTTCGGGCGGCGAGTGGCAGAAGGTGGCGCTAGGTCGCGCGTACATGCGCGACGCCGAGCTACTCGTCTTGGACGAACCGACCGCGGCTCTCGACGCTCGAGCCGAACATCAGGTCTTCGAACGATTCAGTGAGCTCACCGCGGGAAAGATGGCCGTGCTGATCAGCCATCGGTTCTCGACCGTTCGGATGGCCGATCGGATCCTGGTGCTCGATGGCGGTCGGATCATCGAGGATGGTAGCCACGAACAACTCCTCGACCTCGGCGGGCGCTACGCCGAACTCTTCAACCTGCAGGCCGAGGGCTACCGCTGAGGTAACCCCCGGCCTCCGGCTCAGTCGTCGCTGTCGATGACTGGGACCACCAGCACCGGCGTGTTTCCGCCGCGGATGATCTTGTCGGTGACGCCGCCCAGGATCCAACGCGCCAGCCCTCGACGGCCGTGAGATGCCGTGACGATGAGCTGGGCCCCGGACTCGGCGACCGCGTCCAACACCCCGTGGGCGGGAGTGGAGGATACGAGGACCTTGGATTCGACGTGGTCCATGGCCGCCTCCAGGCGGCCCTCGACGCCGCCCAAATACGACCTCGCGTGACCCTCGGTCGCGGCGACGAAGTCGCTGTTGTCGGTCACCGTGTCCGGGAGGTAGGCGCTCACCTGGGCCGGGTATGCGACGACATGTGTCAGAAGTAGCCGGGAATCGAACAGGCGCGCCCACTCGATGGCCGGGGAGAGGGCGTGCTCGGCGAAGGAGGTGCCGTCCAGCGTGACCGCGATGGGATCGGGGATGAAGACGACCGGATCCGCCGACGGGTCGTCCGGCGGACGGATGACGAGGGCCGGGACGTGACTATCCCCGAGCAGGGCGTCCGTCACCGATCCGAGCCAGGCCCGCGAGACGCCACCGTAGCCGTGCGTCGTCATGACGATCAGATCCGCACCCCACACACGCGCCTCTTGGAGCAGTGTGTCGGAGATGTCCGCGCCTTCGAGGAGGGTGGTAGACACGTCCTCCACGGGAGGGTCCATCTCCTTCACGCGGTCGAGCACGTTGGCGAGGTATGCGTCGAGTCGCCCCGTATAGGTCTCCCAGAACAGGGCCTCCGTGATGCGTTGACGCTCCGCGACGGCCACCAATCGCACCTGCGCACCACTCGCTGCAGCGAGGCTGAGCGCGGCGGGACGCGCGCGCTCAGCGAAGGGGGATGTGTCGAGGGGGACGAGTATCCGCTTCATGAACCACCTCTCTTCCTGAGGAGGACCAGCGCTTGCCGCTGGTGCCGGTCACTGCAGAAAGTTGGAGGTGGGGCGCGACCCGGTCGGTCGGGGAACGTCCCCGACCGACCGTCGGAATTCGGTCGTCTTCGGTGTAGGGAGAGTTACCCCTCGCTCACCGTGACCGACTGCATGACGATGTCTTCACTCGGACGGTCCTGGAAGCCGGTCTTCGTCTTCCCGATCCCATCGACGACGTCCATGCCCGACGTCACCTTCCCGAAGATCGCGTGCTTACCGTCGAGCCACGGCGTGGCAGCGAGGGTGATGAAGAACTGGGAGCCGCCCGTGTTGGGCCCCGCGTTCGCCATCGAGAAGATGCCCGCCTCGGTGTGGGCGAGCCCGTCCGCGAACTCGTCGTCGATCTGATAGCCCGGTCCGCCGCGGCCGGTGCCGTCCGGACAACCGCCCTGGATCATGAAGCCGTCGATCACACGATGGAAGATCAGCCCGTCGTAGTAGCCCTTCTTCGCGAGCTCGATGAAGTTGCCCGCAGTGTTCGGGGCGACGTCGCTGTACATCTCGGCGACGATGGTTCCGTGATTCGTTTCGATCGTGACCGTGGGGTTGGCCAATTTCGACTCCGGCTGGGTGGCGTTTCGGGAGGCGAAGCCTAGCCAAGGCCGTGGGCGATTGCCAGCCTTCCTCGCCTCCGCCAGAATGGCCTTCATGACGAAAACGATCCGCTGGTCGGCCGTGGTGATCTTGGGTGTTGCCGCATGCACACCCGCCCTCCAACTCACGCCGAGTGACGCCGATGTGGTGCTCGCTCGACAGGCGCTCTCGGCCCCTGATCCCGGGCAACGAGGCCAATACGGTGTACGGACCCTCTACTACGGGTCCGGGACCGACAAGAACCGCCCCGAGTACCGGGACTCGGTCTCGATCACGACGCCGACGGTCGACGTGTCGAAGATGGTGAGCCTCGGCGGCTCCGCTTCTTCGCGGAACGAGTATTGGGGCTTCACGCCGAAGGAGATGCCTCTCAACGCCCGTGTGTGGTATCCGGACGGCGACGGCCCCTTCCCGCTGGTCCTCGTGGTCCACGGCAACCACAACATGCGGGACTTCTCGGACCCGGGGTACGACTACCTGGGGGAGCTGTTGGCCAGCAGGGGATACATCCTGGCCAGCGTCGACGAGAACTTCATCAACGGGGGAATCCGCGGCGAGAACGATGCGCGGGGTTGGTTCCTCCTCCGTCACGTGCAGCTGTTCGAGGAGTTCAACGAGGAGGACGGCAACCCCTTCGAGGGGCTCGTCGACATGAGCAACATCGTGCTCATGGGGCACTCGCGGGGGGGAGAAGCGGTCGCGAACGCCGCGGCGTTCAACAACCTCAGCTACTACCCGGACGACGCGTCGCTCGAGTTCGATTTCGGCTACGACATCAAGGGCATCGTCTCCATCGCGCCGGTGGACGGGCAATACCTCCCCACGGGTCGGAAGGTCGTCGTCGAAGACATGAGCTACCTGACCTTCCACGGGTCTCACGACGGGGATGTCACGAGCTTCCATGGCCTCCGCATCTACGACCGACTTCAGTTCAACAACGCCGACGACTTCCACTTCAAGTCCGCGATCTACGTGTATCGGGCGAACCACGGACAGTGGAATACGGTGTGGGGGCCGCACGACAATGGCCCGCGGTCACCGAGGATTCTCGATCTCCGAGGACTGATCACGCCCGAAGCGCAACAACGCTTCGCGGAGATCTACGTCTCGGCGTTCCTCGATGTCGTGACCCGTGGGGACAAGCGGTATCTCCCGATCTTCCGCGACCACCGTGTAATCGGTCAGTGGCTGCCCGAGACGATGTACATCACGCGTTTCGAGACCAGCAGCTTCCGTCCTCTCGCGACGTTCGAAGAGGACATCGACGTGACCAGTGGCACGGAGAGGGGGGTCACGATCCGTGGCGACTCGCTCTCGTCGTGGAGTGAGAGCACCCTTCTGCTGCGGTCGAGCAACCGGGCGAACACATCGGCATCGCAGGAAAACCAAGGCGTGACGGTCGCGTGGAACAACCGGCTCGCCGGAGCCGATACGACCGCGCACGGCCCGGCGGCACGGTACTCGATCGGCCTGCCCGAGGGACTTGCAGCCGACTGGCGACTCTGGAGAGGCTCTACCCTCGACTTCACGCTCGCGCCGACGAACACGGTGCCCGGCCCCCGAGCTGCTCCGGAAGGAGACGAGGAGGGCGACGATGAGGGCGAAGCGGCGGCGTCCCCGCCGTCGAGCGACGACGGCGAGGATCCGGAGGACCCGCCCGTCGACCTCTCGATCGAGATTACGGATGCGGCCGGTCAGACTGCGCGTGTGACCCTCAGCGAATACGGGGCGCTCCGGCGGCCGCTGGACCCGTACGTGATGCGGAGGGGCGACCTCGAAGCCAATCGCTTCCAAACTCACTGGGAGCTGATCCTACAGTCGTTCTCGATTCCACTCGAAGACTTCTTGGCCGACAACGCAGACGTCGACGTCAGGGCGCTGGAGCGGGTGAGCTTCGTGTTCGACCAGGTTCACGCGGGAGAGGTCGTCATCGATCAGATCGGCTTCTCCGATCTCGATCCAGCGTTCCTCGGAGCGAGGGTCGACGGGATGTAGTTCACGTGTGGGTCGGTGCGCTCCGTCTCGGGTGAGCCGGTCCGGGGCGCTTCGACACATGAAGGGGTGTTCTGAATGCACACCCCTTCGGGAGGTTCTCGTGACTCGTCTTCGTCGCGCCCTGCTCACCGTTGCCGTCGTCGGGGCGGCTCTCTCCACCCAGCCACTCGAGGTCGAGGCGCAGCGGCGAGGCCAATCGTCGGTGATCACCGTCGTGATCGACGGTCGGACCGTGTTTCTCGCCTCGGCCGCCCTCGTGGGCGGTCAGCCGCTCACGCCTCGTTCCCCAGCGGCAGGTCATAAGAGCGTCACCTTCACCGTCGTGCCCGGTTCGGGCTCCGGCTACGAGGACTGCGATGTGAGCGGAGGCTCGTGCGAAGGAGACGTGCGGGTGCCGGATCCGGCAGGCGGGTCGTCGGTCACGTGCTATAAGCTGTACGAAGTCTTGCCGACGAGCTGGACGCCCACTTCATCGGGCGGGTCTGAGGAGATCTCGATTCGCTATGAACGCATGGAGCTCGACCGTGAGTGCAAGGCTTGGGCGCCCTGATGCGTCCCGCGCTCGCCGGGGTCTTGCTGCTCCTTTGCTGGACCGGGTCTCCGCGTCAGCTCGACGCGCAGCGCCTCGGTGACACGCCGACGATCACGGTTTCCGTGGATGGGACGGTCGCCTTCCTGGCGACGGCTGCGCTGCTCGACGGGAGGCCGCTCCATCCGCGCTCTCTGCGAGAGGGTCGGGGCACCATCACCTTCGACGTCTTCCCGGGTTCTTGGTCGGGAGACGAGATCTGCGGAGAAGAGACGGGCGGGACGTGCACGGTCCATGTTCGCTTCCCCGACCCAGACGGCGACTTCGGGGCGTTGTGCATGGAAGTGACCGAGGCGGTGTTGACCGACGTCAACGAGGACGGGAGCCCGGCCTCGTTCTTCGGTAGGATGAGCGGAGACGAAGACGACTGCGACGGAGTGCCCTAGCGCCGTACCGTGGGCGGTGCGTGCGCTAGCGCCAGCGCAGTCCGAATCGGTGTGTGCCCCCGTTCTCCGCATCGGAGACGGGGCGCCACGCCCACTCCACCGTGATGTCGTCGCCCCAGAACGCGAAGCCCGTCGTGAAGGGTGCGGCATCGCTCCCTTCGGGGACGTTCTGGAAGCCGGCGCGCACCACGAAGGTGCGGCCTTGGATGGGCCAGTAGCCGAGTTCTACGCCGCCGCCGAAGAGCGCCTCCTCGTTTCCGTCGATTCCGACGTGAGCCGCGAAGCCCAGGTCGAAGATCCCGACCTGCCTCCCGTATGCTCCCGCGCCCAGCACGACCTTGGCAGGTCCGGCACCGGAGTCTTGGATCGGTTTGTCCCCGAGATCCTGCGCCGTCAGTGCGACCTCGACGGGCCCCGCGACCGTCGCGACGCCCACATCGAAGAGCGTCACGTTCTGCCGGCCCGAGCCGATGCGTTCGTCGACGAAATCGGCCGCGACTCCGAGGTCGAGTCCGAACGGGAGGGTCCGCGCATATCCTACCGTCAGCACCCGCTCCGAGACGGAAAGCGAGCCGAGCCCGAAGAGGGCGTCGGGCCCGGGGGGTGCAGCGAGTGCTCCCGCCCCGAAGGCGCCGTATTGCATGCTGCGGAGCCCGACTCCGACGGAACCGCCCAGCCAACTCATGGCAGCCGACGCGGCCGTGGCGCTGGAGTTCGGTCCCCAGCGCTGCAACTCCACACCGAAGCCGGACGCGCCGAGCAGGAGTGCCGGGTGATAGAAGATCGCGTCCGCATGCCCGCTCGTCGTCGCGTACGAGTCACCCATCGCCATGGCTCGAGTCGAGGCCGGACGTTGGGTGAGCGTGGGCAGCAGGGCGTCCTGGGCGGCGGACTCGGCCGCGTGGACGCCCATTCCGGCGAGGAGTACGAGGAGGCCGACGGCACGAGGCCGAAGGGGCCGAGCGGAAGTCTTTGGACGCATCGGGGAGGGAGTTGGTGGAGCGCGGCGAACGTCGCCGGCACCAACCTCGGGGGCCCGACCGACTCCGGGCAATAGGTAGATCCTGCCGGATCCCTCAACTCGCCCTCAGCAAGTCAGCGCGTCCGGTCTACGAAGTCCCGGATCAAGGCCGACGCGATAGACATCGGGTGTGGGAGTTCCGGCAGCGCCTCACGGCCGAACCACTGCGCATCCTCCAATTCGGCCGGATCGACGCGCACCTCTCCGCTCTCCCAGTCTGCCACGTACCCGACCATGAGCGAGTTCGGGAACGGATGGGGCTGGCTCCCGAAGTACCGGAGGTTCGTGACGTGAACGCCTGCCTCTTCCTGGATCTCGCGGTGCACGCAGTCCTCGAGGGACTCACCCGGCTCTACGAACCCTGCCAGCGTCGAATAGACCCCGGGTGGGAAGCGATGGGCGCGGCCGAGTAGGGCCTGGTCGTCACGCTGGACGAGCACGATCACCGCGGGCGCCACCCGGGGAAACTGGAGGTGGCCGCAGGTGGAGCATGTCATCGAGAGGTGATCGAGATCTCTCTTCGTCTCGGCTCCGCAGCGGGAGCAGAAGCGATGGTTCTCTACCCAGTGCAGCATGTGGCGCCCACGTCGGGCGGCCCGGAAGTCGTCCTCCGGCAGCACGTGATAGGCCGTTCGGAGGCCCTCGGTTCTGAATCCCGACGGTAGCGTCGTGTCGCTGGGCAGTCCGTACGTGCGACCGTCGGTGACGTTCGCGTCGGCGCCGTGGGGGAGTCTCGCTCGAGCGACGTTCTCTTCGCCGAACGCATCGCGGATCTCGTCGATCGTGGGGAGGCGGGCGCCCCCGCCGTCGCTCACGAGGACGAGTCTGGATCCGACGAAGAGGAGAGGTTGAGTCATCCGGCAGTCTTGATGTCGACCATGGCGGAGCGCTGGCATGAGCCGCAGTGCAGCCAGACTCGGTCGCGCACGTACGAGACGTCGCCGCGCGGAGGGACCGCTCGACGGTCGAGTCGCTGGTTGCAATGGGGACACATCACGGAGCGGCCCGCGCGAACCGCCTCCGCAAGATGCTGTTGTTCGCGTTTGTCGAAGGATATCTTAGGCATCTGTTCGGATGCTCAACACAATGGGGAGTTCAATTGTCTCCCTGCATACCGAGACTATAACGGGCAGTCGTGCCTCACCGCCGACTTCATCCACTGCCCGTCCACGAACACGGACGCCCACGACGTGGGCTACGGTACATACATGCTGAACGTATTCTTCCAGGTCGCCACGGTGGCCACGATCCTGACCCCTTCGGGGGCCGAGATAACGCCGACGGAGCCGGTCCGAGGACCGGTTGCCGCCGAGGTCGCGCGTTATAGCGGCACCTCCGCCGAGATCGAGGTCGCGACGCCTTCGCTCGCGAACGCGGACATCCGTGTCGATGGGCGCCTGGACGACGCCGCGTGGCAAAGTGCCGCGTTGCTCACGGACTTCACCCAATACGACCCGCTCGAGGGCCTACCCGCGTCGCAGTCGACCGAGGTGCTCGTCCTCGTCGATCAGGACGCGATCTACTTCGGGATCCGCGCGTACGACGAGGATCCGGCCCAGATCCGCGCCACGTTGACCGAACGGGACGAATTCACCTTCACGGACGACTACGTCCGGATCGTGCTGGACACGTATGCGGATCAGCGGCGGGCCTATGTGTTTACGGTGAATCCACTCGGTGTTCAACACGACGGACTGTGGAACGAAGGCGGCAGTAGCGGTCGACGGGGGGGCTGGGGGCCGCCGATCGACGACAGCCCCGACTTCCTCTGGGATTCGAACGGCCGGATGACCGACTTCGGCTACCAGGTCGAGCTTCGGATCCCGTTCAAGAGTGTGCGCTTCCAGGAGAGCGCCGAGCAGAGCTGGGGTCTACAGCTCGAGCGGAACATCCAACGGAACGGTTACCGCTCGTCCTGGGCTCCGATCACCGAGGACATCGCGAACCGCCTCACCCAAACGGGGAAGCTGAACGGACTGCGCAACCTCGATATGGGCCTTTTCATGGAGGTCAATCCGGTCGTCACCGGGGCGGTGAATGGCGAGGTGGACGACTTGGGTGTGTTCGGTCACGACGATCCGACCGGTGAGTTCGGCCTGAACGCCTCGTACGGGGTCACGTCGAACCTCACGCTGGACGCCACGTTCAACCCCGACTTCAGTCAGATCGAGGCGGACGCCGGCCAGGTCCAGGTGAATGAGCGCTTCGCCCTCTTCTTCCCGGAGCGCCGGCCCTTCTTCCTTGAAGGCACCGAGATCTTCGGGATGCCCAAACAGCTCGTCTACACGCGGCGGATCGAGAATCCGATTGCGGGTGGTAAGCTGACGGGGAAGGTCGGTGGTTTGAGCCTGGGGTACCTGGGTGCGGTCGATGAGACCTTCGCGGCCTCTTCTCCGAACGTCTATGTGAACCTCGTGCGGGCCCGCGCCGACGTCGGAGGGTCGTCTTCCGTCGGGGCCGTCTATACCGACCGAACGATCGCCGCGGCAGACTTCAACCGCGTGGTCGGGGCGGATGCGAGGCTTCAGTTCGCCGGTCGATACACGGTGACCGTGATGGGCGCCCAGAGCTTCGCGAACGATGAGTCGTTCGCCGAGCGTACCGACGGCGGCATGATGTACGCCAAGGTGGAGCGCGCGGGTCGATCGTTCTCGTTCAACGCCGAGTTCGAAGACACGCAGACGGACTTCCGTCCGGGTAGCGGCTTCTTCCGCCGTCTCGGGACCGCTGAGGCGAATGCCCAGGTCTCGTACAACTGGTACGGCGGGCGCGGCGCTCTCCTCCAGTCGATCAGCCCCTCGCTCGAAGTTCGGAGTTACTGGGACCACGATCGCTTTTGGGACGGGAACAGTGCCGAGGAAGGGCAGGTCCAGCTCAGCTCACGCTTCGGCTTCAAGGACAACATCACCTTCTGGGGCAACGTCCAGTTCCGTCGCTTCCAATACGAGCCCGAGCAGTACGAAGGTCTCTTCGTCGAGCAGGCCGACGGGTCGTACACGCCGTTCCGCCCGGACCAGGCCAACTTCAGCCGCCTCCCGAGCTTCACGACGGGCTTGTGGGTCAACAAATGGCAGCGTGTTCGTGGGAACGTGCGCCTGACCTGGAGCGAGACGCCGATCTTCGATCGCTCCGTCGGGGTCGCCGTCGAGAACGCCCGCTCGTTCTCGGGTAACGCGAGCCTGAACCTCTACCCGAGCCGCGGCCTCGCGGCCGAGCTCGGAGTGACGTACAGCCGTCTGAAGCGGGATGCGGATGGAGTCGAACACTCCGAAGCGATCATCCCTAGGGTCCGGGCCCAATACCAGTTCTCGAGGGCGCTCTTCTTCCGGAGTATCGTCGAGTACGGGAGTCAGACGAGCCTCGCTCTGCGCGACCCCTCGTCGGGTCTCTCGCTCGCCCGCTGCACGACGGAGTGCTTCTCTCGCGACGGGTCGGAGGGTCACGACTTCCGCATCGAGGGGCTCGTGGGATACGAGCCTTCGCCCGGGACGGTCTTCTTCCTCGGATACACGCGGGAGATGGAGGACGCTACGGCCTTCGGGTTCGAGAACGTGCGTCCGACGCGCGATGGTGTCTTCGTGAAGTTGAGCTATCGCTTCCGGATGTAGGCCGGACTCGTTGCCGAGGGGGGAGGCCTTGTGTACCGTACGCGCCCGTCCTTCGGTACACGTATGGCTCTGAAGGACACCCTGTAGACGACGAAGGACCAACGGCTTGGCGAAAGACGCGATTGAAATCGAAGGAACCGTGACCGAGGTGCTCCCGAACGCGACGTTTCGGGTGACGCTCGAGAACGATCACGAGATCCTGGCGTACCTCTCGGGGAAGATGCGGAAGAACTACATCCGCGTTCTCGAGGGGGACCGCGTGAAGTGTGAGATGTCCCCGTACGACCTGACCCGGGGTCGGGTAACGTACCGCTACAAGTAGCGAAACCCTGGCGATCGTGGCTCCGTAGGGCCAGCCAGAACACGAATCGCATGGTTGGAGGGATCTGGGATGATGAAGTCGTTTGTCCGCGTAGCAGCCGTCGGGTTCGCCGGCGTGATGGCGTTCAAGGTGGGCACTGCGCTCATCAGCCCGCTTTTGGGCATGTTCCTCGGCCTCCTCATGCTCACGGTGAAGTTTGCTGTGGCCGCCGCCGTGATCTACTTCGTCTACTCCCTCATCCGCCCTCGAGAGGACGAGCCCGAGGTCGCTGAGGTCGAGATCGAAGTCGAAGAGGTTGAAGTCGTCGTCGAGGAGGACGACGATTGATCGACGTCGACCGCTGACAGGTACGACAACGCCCCGGGCCGCTCTCGCGGCTCGGGGCGTTCGTTCGTCCGCGACGGGCGATCAGCGTCGTGGCTTCGGTCGCCTTGGCCCGGTCTTTCGGGGGCGGTCGAAGTCCGCCCGGACGGCACGCCCTTTGATCGTCGTTCCGTTGATCGCGCGGATCACATCCCGTGCGACGGTGTCGTGAACCTCGACGAGAGAGTGGCTCTCCTTGATGTCGATCCGACCCACGGCGTCACCGGCCACCCCCGTTTCGCCGGTAATCGCTCCCAAGAGGTCTCCCTTCTCGAGTCCGTCCCGGTCCCCGACGCTGACGAAGAGCTTGGCCCACGAAGGCGTCGGAACGTCGGAGGATCGCTCCGGCGCGGCACGTGCGGCCGGACCGTTCGAGGCGGGTTCAGTCGAGTGAAGGAGTCGGAGTGCCGCGGCCGCGACTTCGGCCGGGTCGTACTGCGACAAGAGTGGTTCCAGGACGAGCAAGTAGGGAGCCGTGTCCTCACTCTCCAAAGCCTCGGTGAGGCGAGCCCGTAGCGCGGTGATCCGCGAATCCTCGGTTGCCTTGGGTGGGAAGGGCACGACGGTGTAGCCGGTCCGCTTCGCTAGCGCCCGCATGTGGGCGACCTCTCGGGGCAGGAGCACGACTGCGCCCGAATCGATGCCCACCGAATGCCGGCGGTCCAGTGTGTCCGGGTCGGCCGGACAGTCCGCGCTCACGACCGAGACGCCTTCGACGCCATCGATCGAACCGCGCGCCTCCAGCGCATCCACCGCGAGCCAAACCGGGACCGCGTCGTCGCCTGGGGCTCCTGCGTGAAAGCCGTGGAGGGTGAGGTAGTCACCGAGATCGGCGGCCCGGTCCTCGGTCGCGGAATAGAGAAGCACGTGTCGCGCGCCTCCCGAGAGCACATCCTGCACCACGGTCAGGACGGTGCCTTCCCTCGGTTCGGGGCCGATGCGGAATCGGACTTCCCCTCGCTTCGGAGGAGCATCCGCCTCTTTTGCCGGAAGCGACATGGTCCGCTTGAAGGCGCGCCCGACGAGGTCGTCCACCTTCGGCGTGGAGGGATGGGCGCTGAGGATGCGCTGGCACTCACCCGGGAGGTAGTCGAACACCTGTTCGACGGCGCCCAGCATGCCGGCGGATTCGATCCAGGACGCCTGATCGATGACGACCGCGGCGACCTGGTCGAGGGACACGTCGTGTGCCCTCCGGGCATCGAGGACCGCCTGCGGCGTCCCGAACAAGACGTTTGCCTTCCCGGGGAGCACCCACGGCGACCCTAATGCGGCGACCCGGTGCTCTACACCGGCCGCGAGACGCCCCACCGCTTCGGCCATCTGCTCGGCGGTGTCGGCGGAGTGGCAGAGGACGACGACGCTCGGTCCCAGCTCGGAGGGCTCCACCTCCATGAGCAAGGGACTCGCCCACGCGACGAGGAGTCCGCTTCCGGGCCCCGCGTCGAAGACGAGGTTGTTGCCCTTCCGGAGGACGGGGATGGCGTCCCGCTGAAGCGGCGTAGGAGTTTCGATCCCCTCCGCTGCGAGCGCCTCGACGAGCTCTGGAGCGAGCCCGAGTTCTTCGAATGTATCCACTGGGGGTCTAGATCAGGACGGCTCGCCGGAGCCGGGACCACCCGTGTCTCCGGGCTCGTACGGCAACTGGTTTAGGAAGCGCTGGACTTCGTAGTCCAAGCGACTCGTGCGGAGCCTGTCGGTGGTAGCGACGACCTCGGTGTACGGCCCGTGAGGGTGCGCCAAAATCGTCACGGAGCCTTCTGCTCCGTTGTAGGTCGCACTGTGAGACGAATCCTTCGCCCTCGTCAGCCCGAGGAGCTCGGGAAGAAAGCTCTCGGCCCTCTGGAGCACTTCCTTCGACGAGTACGCCGTTTTTCGCTTGTATCCAGCCATGGCTGTGCAGGGTCGATGGTCGTCAGGTGCCGAGAAAGGTGAGGACAGTACCGGGATCATGGAAGCCCGAGAGCTTCTTGCCGCGCCATTCCAGTGACGGCGTTTCGTGAATCCCTCGAGCCAGGGCGGAGGCCGTGGCCTCGGCAACGGCAGCTTCGAAACGGTCCACGTCGAGGACGGCCTTCGCGTGAGTGCGATCGAAGCCCAGCGAGCGGGCGAGTTCGACGAGGACGTCCACCCGCCCGATGTCCTCTCCGCGTGACAGGTACGCGGCGAAGATCTCGCGGCGGGTTTTGGCCGGATCGCCCTCGGCCTCCGCCAGTCTCACGAGCTCGTGTGCTTTCCGCGTCCAGGGGACGAAGGGGAGGGTGGGGCGCGAGAGAACAGGCTCTCCCGCGGTCAGCGCCTCGTCCCACTGCCGGACGACCTGCTCCTCGTCGGCACCGAGGAGAGGGTTGGGCGGCGGGTTCTGCTCGACCCCGATCCACGAAACAGAAACTCCGGACGTACCCGCCCACCTCTCCACCTCGTGTCCGACCAGCCACGAGAGTGGGTCGGTGAAGTCGTAGTACAGTCGAATCGGCTCGGACGTCATGGGCGCGAAGCTTTCATGCGATCGGCGTCAGCGCCATATTCCGGCCCCGCAAGATCCGATCGAGGTGTCGATGTCGTTCAGCAGCAACGTCGAGAAGCTCAAGCCGTCCGCCACCATCGCGGTGAGCACACTCGCCAAGAAGCTCGCGGCCGAAGGCCGTGACATCATCAACCTCAGCGCCGGCGAGCCGGACTTCGACACGCCGGGATACATCTCCGACGCCGCTGTCGAGGGGATTCGTGCTGGGCGCACTCGGTACACGCCGCCCGCAGGTTTGCCGGAACTACGCAAGGCGATTGCGGCGCACCTGTCGGAGCGCGCGGGTCGGGAGCTGAGTTGGGAGGGCGTCGTCGTCACCGCAGGCGCCAAGCAATGCCTCTTCAACTCGATTTTTTCGCTCTTCGGTCCCGGGGACGACGTTCTCGTCGCTGCGCCGTATTGGACGACGTATCCGGACCTCGTCACCCTGGCGCGTGCCGAGCCGATCGAGGTCTTCGGGGACCGGTCGGTCGACTTCAAGATTACGCCGGCCGATCTCCAGAAGGCGTGCACGCCGAAGACGCGCGGTCTGATCATCAACACGCCGTGCAATCCGACCGGCGCCGTGTACAGCCTCGAGGAGCTCGCGGCCCTCGCGCGGTGGTGTCGGGACAACTCGGTGTGGCTGATCTCCGATGAGATCTACGGCAACATCCATCACGACGGCGAAGCCGCGGCCCCGGGTCTCATGGACCTCGAGCCGTCGGACCTCGGTCCCTTCGTCCTCATCGACGGTGCGTCGAAGAGCTACGCGATGACCGGGTGGCGGATCGGGTTCTCGTGGTGCGAGCCGGACGTCGCGAAGACGTTTACGGCGCTCCAGAGCCAGATGACATCCAACGCCGCGACGCCGTCTCAAGTCGCCGCGATCGCCGCGTGGAGCGACACTGCGTCCCGTGCCGAGTCCCTCGCGCGTATGGGGGATGCGTTCCGACGGCGGCGCGACCTGGTCGTGTCTCGCATGAAGGAGTTGGTGCCCGACATCGACTTCATTCGTCCGGCAGGAGCCTTCTACCTCTTCTTCCGAGTCGACTCGCTCTTTCACGGTGACGTGGCCGATGCCACCGCGTGGTGTGGCGAGCTACTCGAGCAACAGGGCGTGGCGTTGGTGCCAGGGGCCGCCTTCGGGGACGATCGGTGGGTGCGAATGAGCTTCGCGACCTCCGACGAGGTCATCGAAGACGCTCTGCGGAGGATTCAAGCCATGGCGGCGGTCGCCACGACGGCCTGAGTCAGCCGACCGCCGCGACTACGCGCTCGGCCGCGGCGCGTGCGCCCGGCTCGTACGATGGGCCGAACAAGTTGAGGTGTACGAGCAGGTAGTACAGCTGGTACAAGGCTCGGCGATGGCTCTCGTACTCGGGCGTGATGTCGCGAAGAGATCGGTACGATCCGTTCACGCCGGTGTCGAAGCCGCCGAACAGCTCGGCCATGGCCAGGTCGACCTCCCCGTCGCCCCGGTAGACGGCCGGGTCGATCAAGACCGGTAGGCCGTCGACGCGATAAAACGCGTTCCCGCTCCACAGATCCCCGTGCAAGAGGGAATCGGCTCGGGCTCCTGCGGTGGCCGGTAGCACCGCGTCGAGGAGTCGATCGAAGACATCATCTCGCGCCCGCCCCGCCGTGCGCGCCAATTCGAGCTGCGGCCCAACGCGCCGATCCCGCCAAAACTCGCCCCACGTTTCCGACGTCGCGTTGGACTGGGGCAGCGAGCCGATCCAGTTGTCGGAAGGCCACCCGATCGGCTCGTGCACTTCGCCATGGATAGCCGCGAGTGCTTTGCCGAGGCGCACACCAGCACCCACGAGGGGGATCCCGTGCACGACGTACTCCGTCAGGAGCCACGCTCCCCCGGGTAGCCGCCCATGCCCGAGCGGTTGGGGTACCACGGCGTCGGCCGACGTTCGGTCCACGACTTCGGCGAGAGCGGTGAGCCCTTCGGCTTCGGCTTCGAACATCGCCGGCGCATCGGTGGTCGTATTCCACTTGAGGAAATACGCAGCGTCGGCGGTGGCGATTCGAGAGCCGTTGTGGGTGCACCCACCGCCGATCGGCTGGCTTTCGAGCAGATTGTGGTCCCGCCCGCTCGAGGCGAGGGCGTCGGTGACGGCCCTCAGGACGGCGGTTGGGGGCTGGCTCAAGCGGCTCTGAGGTGGCTCAGAAGCGCCTGGCAGGAACGGTGGACCATCGCGTACACGTTCTCGAAGCCGCTCGCTCCACCGTAGTACGGGTCGGGGACCTCGTCCCCCTCACCCTCTGCGTCGTACTCCCGGAGCAGCTGGATCTCTGCTTCGGAGCCGACGCTCTCTGCCATCCGCTCGATGTTGCGGAGGTTCTCCCGGTCCATCGCGATCACGTAGTCGAAGCGTTCCAGGTCGTCTTCCGTGATTTGGCGGGCGCGACTGGGCAGATCTACGCCGTGCTGGCTCGCCACCATGGTGGCGCGGGCGTCGGGAGTCTCTCCCACGTGCCACGAGCCGGTACCCGCGGAGTCGATATCGAAGTGCTCCTCCAGCCCGGCCTCTTCGACGAGGTTGAGGAAAATCCCCTCCGCGAGTGGGGAGCGGCAGATGTTGCCCAAGCAGACGAAGAGGACCGTGGTCCGGCGGGAGTCCGAGTTCTGTTCCATCGACCGAGTGCCACCTCGAGGGTGGTCTGTGGGTTCGTGTGGTAGAGACCATCACACTCGGGCGGCAAGTTTGTTTCGGCTCAAATGCGTTGGCAAGGATTTGGTTACCTTTGTCACGCAATCGTTCCGACCTCGAATCGACCTGAATACGGTCGGGACACTCAGGACGGGACGGACCTCGTGTCGGACACGATTTTATTCTCGAGCCTCGGGATCTCTCCCGAGAGGCTCGCCGCGGTCGAAGCTCTAGGTTGGAAGACGCCCACGCCGATCCAGGCGGAGGCGATTCCCGCTGGTCTGACCGGGACCGACGTAGTCGGCATCGCCCAGACCGGTACGGGCAAGACGGCCGCCTTCATGATCCCCGCCCTCGAGCGGGTGAACGATGGGGGGGGGCTTCAGGTCCTCGTCCTGTGCCCGACCCGGGAGCTGGCTCAACAGGTGTCGGACGACACGGTCGCGCTATCGAAGGGCACCAAGATTCGCTCGGCCGCGATCTTCGGCGGCGTCTCGTACGGGCCCCAGATTACCGCCCTCGAGCAGGGGTACGAGGTGATCGTCGCGACGCCGGGTCGGTTCATCGATCACATGCAGTCGAAGAGGGTCGATCTCAGCGCGGTCGACTACCTCGTCCTCGACGAGGCGGACCGGATGCTCGACATGGGGTTCCGGCCGCAGATCGAAGAGGTGTTCCGGGGCATGCCGAAGAAGCGGCAGACGATGCTCTTCAGTGCGACCATGCCGCACGGTGTGCACGACCTCGCGCTGCGGATGACGAAGGAAGCGCTCTGGATCGAAGCGACCCCGCCGGGCACGACCGCCGACGGAATCGACGAACGGTTCTACTCGGTGAAGCCGGACAAGAAGAACGACCTGCTGATGAGTCTCATCCACGAGGACGGGTGGGATCAGGTGCTGATCTTCACCCGAACCAAAGCGGGAGCCGACGTCCTCGAAGGGTTGCTGAAGCGGGAGGGGATCAAAGTCGACGCGATGCACTCGAACAAGCACATGAAGGCGCGGACGAGGGCATTGGAGCGCTTCGCGAAGGGTGAGATTCGGGTCCTCGTGGCGACGGATGTCGCCCAGCGCGGTCTCGACGTCGACGGAATCACCCATGTGGTGAACTACGATGTCCCGCTCGATCCTGAAGACTACGTGCACCGCATCGGCCGGACGGGCCGAGCCGGAGCGACGGGCTTCGCCCTCACCTTCGTCACCGCAGGGGATCTCGGCGCGATCAAGAGTCTGGAGCACCGACTCGGTCGCTCGGTGGAGAAGATCCATCTGCCGGAGTACGACTACGCCGGCGCGCCACCCACCGAAGGTCGCCGAGGCGGAGGCGTCAAAAAGGGATCCCGTGGCGGGGGCGGCATGGGGTCGAAGTCGGGGGCGGATTTGAGCCCGGAAGAGCTCGCCGCCCTACTCAACCACGGCAAGTCGACGGATTGATCCACATATGATCTTCAAGCGATATGGCACCGCGTTCCAAAGCGTGGATGTGAACTTCGATGCCAAGGCGATGAACGAAGTCGGCTTCCGCCGGAACCGGGAGGAATCGTTCCCGGCCGAAGAGCTCGGGTCGCGCTACGAGGTGATCGAGACGAAGGAGCTGGTCGCGGACGCGAGCGGTGATGTGCAGACGGAGACCGAGCAGGCGATGCTCGACACTCTCGAGCAGACGCTCCGGGGATTGCTCGAAGGGCTCCCTGAGGGTGGGATCGCCGTGGTCGAGAACGAGAGCGGGCACGACTATCCCAAGCCGCGACAAGAGATCAAGAACACGGTGGTCGAAGGGGAGAATCGACTCCGGTTCGAGTACACGATCGCTCCAGCACTTCGGATCGGGTTGTACCGACCTCAGGGCTGAGTCGGATAGGCCTCGGCGGACAGGGCTTCCTGGACCGCATGATCCAACGTGTCGGTCAGGTCGCCCATCGCGAACGGCTTCTGAAGGAAGTGACGGAACTCGCCGGAGCGAGGGACATCGGCTCCATGCACGTAGCCGGACATGGTGACGATCGGCAGGTTTGGACGGATGTCCCGTGCCGCGGCTGCCAGGGCTCGCCCGTCCATCCCGGGCATCCGGACGTCCGTCAGGAGGACGTCGAGGTCGTCGGCGTGGCGTTGGAGTAGGTCGAGCGCCGCGAGGCCGTCTTCCGCCGTGAGCACCGTCCACGAGTGGCGTTCCAAATAGCGCGTGACCGTCGTCCTGACGCCGGGCTCGTCCTCGGCGACCAACACTGTCCGCGCGACAGATCGTCCGGAGAGTTGCGGGCGCGTGGAGGAGAGGACGGCGTCCGAGTACGCGATGCCGGGGAGGACGACCTCGATCATCGCTCCGCCGAGCGGGCCCTCGCTCACCGAGACCCGACCGCCTACTCCCGTGACGATGTTGTAGACCGTGGCGAGCCCCAGCCCGTTCCCGCTCTCCTTGGTCGTGAAGAAGGGCTCGAACACACGATCGCGGTCGGCGTCGGGGATGCCCGACCCGCTGTCATCGACGGACAACCGCACGTTCCCATCCGCGTCGTTCTGTACCACGATGCGCACCGTGCCGAAGGCGCCGACCGCTTCCGAAGCGTTCACCACCAAGTTGAGGATGACCTGTTCGATCTGGCCGAGGTCTCCCCGGACCGAGCGAGATGGTGCCAGCTCCAGGGAAAGCACGACGCCGGGAGCCACGATGCGCTCGAGCATCGGGGCCATCTCCTGGACCACCGCGGACGGATCCAACATCTCGGGTTGGGGCACATCGCGTCGTGATACCGTGAGGAGCTGGCGAGCCATCCGTCCCGACCGCTCGGCTGCCGCCCGAATCTCGTCGAGCGACTCGACGACTTCGGGATCCACGGATGCGTCGCGAGCGAACTCGGTGTTTCCGAGAATGATGGCGAGCATGTTGTTGATGTCGTGCGCGACCCCTCCGGCTAGGCGACCCAGAGCGTCCATCTTCTGCGCGTGCAGGAGTTGCTCCTCGAGGCGGGCGCGCTCCGAGATGTCCACGATCGAGCCGATGTTGATCGAACCGTCGTCCGTCACGACCGGTGTGAGGGTCATCAGGCCGAGACGACCCGTCTCGTACAGGACGACCTCCGTTCTCGTGACGCCGCCCGCCGCGGACTCGATCGGTCGTTCCTCTCGCTCCTTCCAGAGCGACGAGAACTCCTGCCCCAACACCGCCTCTTCGCCTTGGTCCAGGAGGTCGCACATCGCGAGGTTGCATCGAACGACACGACCATCCGTGTCGAGGACGAACCGGGCTGTGGAGTCGTCCGAGAAGAGGACATCGAGCTCGTGCGCGATTCCCTCGAGGTCTTTCCGGGACGCGTCGAGGTCTGCGGTGAGGGCCTCGAGCTCTCTCGCACGACGGCGCGCCTTCCGGTTTTCGACCCAGTAGACCGTGGCGGTCAGGGTGAGAAGGGCGATGACGACCGCGGTGAAGAGTTGGCCCCATGGAGTGGGAGCCGAGGCGGCGATGTCGTCGGCGACCCGCGGGGAGAGACGGTAGCCGGCGTCGAAGGGCGCTTCGCGGTCCGCCTGGGACACGACCCCGACGATCGAAACCGGGCCCCCTGCCTGCACCAGGTCGTTCAGCCGGCGATTGTTCAGTAGCCGGGGCGTGACCCGCACACGGACAGATCCACTCCGATCCGAGACGACGGCGTATTCGCCGTCCGCATCGAAGTCCGAGAGATCGCCCTCGATCCGGACGAGTCGATGCATCATCACCTCGCTCGCGACTTCTCGCGCGAGCGCCTCGACCGGCTGAAGGTCGACGACGCGTCCGGTGGGCTCGACGGAGGTGACGTGGATCTCCTCGGCGCCGCGACGGTGGCGTAGCGTCCCTGTCGCCACGACTTCGTCACCCGGACGCAGACCGTCGAAGGTGTGTTCGTCGAGCGACAAGAGCCGGACGCCACTGAAGTCGTCTTGGATCGTGACGAAGTAGAGGTCGCCGTCCGCCGACCCCCGGGCGATTCGAGCGGTCATGTTCACACATCCGCGGACGGTGACCGTCGTCCCCACACGGTCCGGCACGAGGTCCCCATCGTGATCCAAGAGGAGCACACGGAGCTCGTCCGCTCCCACGGAAGGAAGCGGAACGGTGGTCTGAGCCGCGGCGACGATCGGCGCCACAAGTGTAGCCGCGACCCAGCCTGACGTGATCAGGCGCGACCGCAGCCTTGAACTCGGGTGGGACACGGGACGGGGGCGGGGACCTTGGGGGACGGCTCGAAAGTTCGAGCGTGAAGCTTCGCCACGCAAATTTCGAAGCGCAGCGCCGGGCTAGCCTACGGGAGGCCGACCACCGCGCCGTCGAGATCCCACTCCGGTTGCACGTCGATACCGAGGTGAGCGAGTGCCGTCACCGCCACGTCCACAATGAAGGTGTCGTTCGGTGGGGTGCCACGCGCGGCCCCGGGGCCGCTGACGAGGATGAAGGTCCTCATCTCTTCCGGCGAGATGCCCCCGTGGCCTCCATCGGCTCGGCGCCCATGATCCGTACTCACGATCACCAGCCAGTTCTCCTCGCGGAAGGTCGGGCGCGCCCGGACCGCTGCGACGATCGCGCCGATTTGCCCATCGGCGGACGCGATCGCCTCTCGATACTCCATGCCGATCGAGTTCGTCGCATGGCTGACCTCGTCCGGGTTGCCGAGGTAGACGAACATCGCATCCGGGTCTGAGAAGCTGAGGTGTTCGATCGCGCGGTCCACGACGGCGAGATCGGCGGCGTGCCAGCCGAGTTCGTAGCCGTCCACGGCGAAGCGCTCGTCGATCTCAGTGGATAGCGTCGTTCCTCCTCCCTCGCGCTCCACCAGGGGCATCCAGTCGACAGCGGCGAAGGTGGCCAACTCTGGGTCGACGGCTTCGATACGCGTGAGAAAGTCCGGGTATTCGTCGAATCGGCGACCCACGAATTCATTGTCCCGGACTCCGTGCTTCTCAGGCCACACCCCAGTGAGCATCGAAGACCACGATGGTCCGGACACGGAGGGGGTCGTCGTGCGGGTGCGGGCGGTGTAGGAGCCGCCCACGATCAGTGCGTCGATATTCGGCGTCTCGACTTCGGCCAAGACGTCGGGCCGAACGCCGTCGATCCCAATCACCAACACCTTCGGCGTGCGTTCTTCCAACGGGATCGGTGGAGGCACGTACAGTTCGGCGTCGCGACGGCTCAACCAGAACCCGCCGCCGCCGACCAGGATCAGGAGTAGGACGATCCCTTGCTTCCTGCGCCGACTTCCACTCCTCTTCCGCCTCGGATTCATCGGAAGACCTCGGAGGTTGGTGGGATGTCGGTTCGACACGTCGATAACATGCCTACAGAGGAAGTGAAGGCAGGGACGGACACAAGGCGGCAGGTGCTCATTGGTCCGGACCAAGGGCCGAACTTCGCCATGCGTCGGTTCATCATGGATCCCGGCGGTGGGATGCCCATGCACACGAACACCGTCGAGCACGAACAGTACGTGCTTCGCGGATCTGCTCGTGTGCAGATCGGTGACGAGACGCACGAAGTGAAGGAGGGCGACGTCGTCTACATCCCCGGCGGGGTGCCGCACAACTACCAGGCCGGGGACGACGGCTTCGAATTCCTCTGTGTCGTGCCCAACCAGCCCGATCAGATCGACCTGGTGGACTGCTGAGCCGGTCTGCCTAGGCCTAGGCGAACTCGACGCCGCCCCCGGCTGCTTCCGCAGCCAGGAGGGCGGTGTCCGCAGCGCGAAGCAGCTCCTGAGCGTCCGTGTAGCTGTCACGGTACGCGGCCATCCCGAAGCAGATCGGACCGGGCGCCGGTTCGCGTAGGGCCATCTCCATGCGGTCGGCCGCAATGCGCGCTCCCTGCAGGTTCGTGCCCAACAGCAGCACGACGTAACGCCCTGCGCCGACGTGGGAGACCAGGTCGGAGTTGCGGGTGGTCGCCGCGATCGCCTTCCCGAGGGTGTGGATCTCGGCTTCGTCCGCATGCTCGTTCGAGCCAGCCGACACGAGCATCACGGTGAAAGGAAGACCGCGGTTCCCGGCGAGGAAGAGGTACGTATAGACGAGATCGAAGTGCAGGCGATTCGCCAGCCCCGTTTCTGCGTCGGTGAGCGCGGGATGATTCCGCGCCTGATCCGTGACGAGCATCTACGCTTCCGTTGTGACTCAGCCGGGGGGCTGAGCGGGAAGTTCGCGCCTCCTCTCGGATCGTGCCAGACGTGCTCGGCGACTACTGGGGCAGGGCCAGAGCGATGAGCTCCGCAGGTTCACCGCCGCCCCCGACCGAGATGATCACGTACTGACGACCCTCGTGCATGTACGTCATGGGGAGGCCGACCTGAGCATTCGGTAGTTCGATCTCGGCGATCGTCTCGCCCGTCGCTTTGTCCATCGCTCGGAGGATCGGCGCGCCGGACGCGCCCTCCCCGGCCAAGAGGAGCGTCCGTGTCACGAGGACACCGGCTCGCGAGACCTTCCCGGTGCGTGGAACGAGCTCCGGGTCGATCCCGAGCGCCTCGGCCACGCCGTCCGGGGTGTCCCCGTTCGGGACCATCCACGCGAGCTCGCCGGTGGTGAGGTCGAGTGCGGTGATACGCCCCCACGGGGGCTTCACGATCGGGACGCCGCGGGCGATCGACGCGCGGGCGAATCCGAAGATGTAGTCCATGTCGGACTGCTCTCCGCCCGGCACGAGCTGGAGAACCGAAGCATTCGTCTGGGAGCCGACGTACAGCAGACCCGTCTCCGGGTCGAGCGCGCCGCCCTCCCAGTTCGCGCCACCGATCGTGCTCGGAAGAGAGAGGGTGCCCTGGGTGCCGTCGGGTGCATCCCGTAGAGACGGCGGAGTGAAGAGCGGCCCCATGCGGTAGGGGGCCACCGCCTCCAGCGCACGTGCTTTGATCTCGGGCGTGAAGTCGATGAGGTCGTCCTCACTGAAGCCTTGGCGCTCGAACGGCGGAGGGGCGGACGGAATCGGCTGCGTGGGAGACGTCCACTCCCCGGGCACGTCGGTCTGCGGTACGGAAGTCTCATCGATCGGCCAAATCGGCTCGCCCGTCATCCGATCGAAGACGTAGGTGAAGCCCTGCTTGGTGAGCTGCGCGACGATTTTCCGATCCCGTCCGTCGATCTCGAGGTCCGCCAAGATGGGGAAGGTCGGGTTGTCCCAATCCCAGATGTCGTGGTGGATGATCTGGAAGTGCCAGACCTTCTCCCCGGTCCGTGAGTCGAGACAGACGAGCGATGTCGAGAAGAGATTGTCCCCGTGGCGGTGTCCGCCGTAGTAGTCGCCGGTGGCAGCCTCGGTCGGGATGTAGACGTATCCGGTCTCGGCGTCGAACGAGATGGGCGCCCACGACGCAGCGTTCCCCGTGTAGGCCCACGACTCGTACATCCACGTCTCGTTCCCCTCTTCACCCGGATCGGGGATCGTCTTGAACGTCCAGAGCAGTTCGCCGCTTCGGGCGTCGAAGCCGCGGATATCCCCGGGCGTGTTGACCATCGAAGGGGGGCGCAGCCCGACGTGATGGGCCGAGCCCACGACGATCACGTCACCGACGACGGTCGCGGGTGAACTGGCGCCGATCGTGCCCTCGAGTGGGATGTCCGGTCGTGCCCGATGGTCCTCCATGAGGTCGACCGTCCCCTCGGCTCCGAAGCCCTGGACCGGGATCCCCGTGCCGGCGTCCAACGCCACCATGTGATAGCCGGGCGTGACGACGATGATGCGGTCGTCCCCCGACCCATCCGACCAGTAGCTGACTCCACGACCCGGGTTCGCACGCGGAGCACCGGCGAGTCGCTCTCCCTCGTCCATGCGCCACGTCCACAGCGTCTCCCCGTTGGCCGGGTCGATCGCCACGACGCTGCGACGCATGCCCGCCGTGGCGTACAGCACGCCGTCGATCATGAGGGGGGTCGTCGACGAGCGAACGAAGGGGTTCGGGCCGAAGTTCCGAGCGTTCCATCGCCACGCGATCTCCAAGTCGGCGACGTTGGAGGCGTCGATCTGGTCGAGTGGCGCGTACCGCGTGTGGCCGGCGTCGCCGCCGTACACGTGCCACTCCCCGTCCGTCGTGCCTTGTTGACTCGCCCCCGGCGCCGCGCCGAGTGCGAGTGCGATGACGGCGAAGGTGAGGGCTCGGGAAGTCCGGTGGATCATGAGGAAGCGGGCTCGGGGGCGCGATGGGAAGGGACAACGTGGAGCCGGCTGTTGTCCTCCGCTAGTTGACGATACCGTTGCCGTTCGAGCCGCTCTCAACTGGACGTCCCATGAAGCACACCCTCCGTTTCGCTCTGTTCTTCGCCCTCGCGGGTGCCACGTCTGTACACGCTCAAGAACGTCGAGCTCTCGATCACGCCGACTACGATCTGTGGAACCGCATCCAGAGTGATGCGCTCTCCGCGAACGGCCGCTGGTTGGCCTATCGCCTCGTACCCGGAGACGGGGACGCGACGCTGATGATCGAGGCGTTGAACAGTGATGCCTCGTTGTCGATCGATCGCGGAGGGCCTCCCACGTTCACGTCGGATTCGCGCTACGTGCTGTCGCTGGTCACGCCCTCCGAGGAGGCCGTGGACGCCGCTCGGGCGGAGCGGGAGGATGCCCCGCACGACACGCTCGTGGTCGTGGATCTGTCGAATCTCGACGTCCAGCGGATTCCCGATGTCGCGTCCTTCGGGGTTCCCCAGGATGGAGAGGGTTGGTTCGCCTACCTGATGGAGGAGTCCGACGAAGCGGACGAGGACGCAGCGGACTCGTCGGACGAGGCCGAAGAGGACGCAGACGAGATCGACGCGCCCCGGCTCGATGACGGTCGGACCCTGGTGGCGCGGAGCTTCGACGGTGCGACCCGGACGTTCGAGCACGTGGTCGACTACGCCTTTTCGGCGGACGGGTCGGTCCTCGCGTACACCGCGTCGGGGATGGAGGGGGACGCCGACGGCGTGTTTCACGTCGGTCGTTCCGGCGGAGCCACACCGGTAGCGACCGGTGAGGGCCGATACGTCGAGTTGGCGGTCTCCGACGAAGGCGCGATCGCCTTCCTGACCGACCGAGACGACCGCGCGGACGAGGCTCCGGACTTCGCGCTCCACGTGGCGAACGATGGCCGTGAGCTCGGGCGCGTCGCACCTGGTCAAGCCGACCTTCCGGACGGTTGGGCGCCAAGCGAACACGGCAATGTCCGCTTCTCCGACTCGGGAGCACGCGTCTTCTTCGGCACGGCGGCGCGGACCGAACCGGAGGTGGAGAGCGACGTCCCCGAGGACGAGCGGGTCGTTCTCGACATTTGGAACTGGAAGGACCCACTCCTCCAGCCGATGCAGCTCGTTCAGCTACAGCGGGAGCGTGAGCGAACGTACGAGGCGATGATGGACGTGGAGACCGGCCGGGTGCATCAGTTGGCGACGGTCGATCTCCCGACGGTAGCGGTCGCCGAAGGCGGCGACGGTCGCGTCGCCCTGGGGACGACCGGCCTCCCGTACCAGCAACTGATCTCATGGGACGGTCGGTACTCCGACCTCTATACGCTCGACATCGAGAGCGGGGAGAGGCAGAGGGTCGCCGAGATGGTGCGGGGTGGAGGCACGCTCTCACCGGGAGGGCGCTACATCACCCGCTGGGACGGCTTCGAGAAGGCATGGTTCGCGATCGACACCGAGACGGGTGAGTCGCGGAACCTCACCGGTGACATCGAGGTGCCCTTCCACGACATCCTCGACGACCACCCCGATGCACTGCGCTCCCACGGGGCTGCCGGGTGGTTGGAGAACGACGAGGCCTTCGTCGTCTACGATCGCTTCGACGTCTGGGCGATCGACCCGACGGGCCGAGCGGCTCCGAGAAACCTGACCGAGGGTGCCGGCCGAGAGAGCTACACGCGCTTCCGGGTTCTCGATCTCGATCGCGACGATCCGGTCGTGTCGAGTGACGCGCTGCTCTCGTCCTTCCACATCTTCACGAAGGCCGCCGGCGTGCACCGGGACGACTTCGACGGCTCTCGTCGCCCTGAAGCCCTGATGGAAGGGGACGTCCGCTTCGCGGGCATCCGGAAGGCCGAGGACGCGGACATCGTCACCTTCACGCAGTCCACCTTCCGTGACTTCCCAGACGTGTGGGTCACCGATACAGACTTCGACGATCCGACGCGGGTCACGGATGCCAACCCTCAGCAGAGCGAGTACAGCTGGGGTTCGGCCGAAATCGTCGAGTGGACGTCGGCGGATGGAACGCCTCTTCAGGGGATCCTCTACAAGCCGGAGGGCTTCGATCCGAACGAAGAGTACCCGATGATGGTGTACTTCTACGAGCGGTCCTCCGACGGTCTCCATCAGTACTTCGTTCCGGCAGCAGGGGGCTCGTCGATCGATCGGAGCTTCTACGTCAGTCGCGGATACCTCCTCTTCGTGCCGGACATCCCGTATCTGATCGGCTACCCGGGCGAGAGTGCGGTGGACGCCGTCGTGCCCGGGGTCCTGTCCTTGGTCGACGAGGGCTTCGTCGATCGGTCGCGGATCGGGGTCCAAGGGCATTCGTGGGGCGGATACCAGATCAGCTACATGGTGACCCGCACCGACATCTTTGCCGCCGCCGAGGCCGGTGCCCCGGTGTCGAACATGGTCAGCGCCTACGGGGGGATCCGCTGGCAGTCAGGTATGAGCCGGGCCTTCCAGTACGAGAGGACGCAGTCGCGGATCGGTGGATCTCTGTGGGACACCCCGCTCCGCTACATCGAGAACTCACCGATCTTCACGGCGGACAAGATCCAGACGCCGCTTCTCATGATGCACAACGATGAGGACGGAGCAGTGCCGTGGTACCAAGGCATCGAGCTCTTCGTGGCGTTGCGGCGTCTCGGTCAGCCGGTCTGGATGCTGAACTACAACGGAGAGGCTCATGGCCTCCGCCAGGATCACAACCGGCGGGATTGGGCGATCCGGATGCAGCAGTTCTTCGATCACTACCTCATGGATGCTCCTGCGCCCGTGTGGATGGAGGAAGGGGTGCCCGCGCTCCTGAAGGGCGAGACGCTCGGGCTGGGGCTCACGCGTCGCCGGACGATCTCCGACCAGGACCGCGACGGGAGCTGACGATGTTCGGGCGCCGGCGGGTCCGGGTCGCGTCGCGGCGGCCCGGCCGGTCGCTCTTCGCCTTCGCCATCGTGACCGCGAGTATCGTCGCGGTCACGATGGGACCGAAGCCTGTCTTCGTAGACCGATGGACCGAACCCACGGTGCCGGAGGACGTCGACGCGTGGCTGGCGGCGCGCGAGGGCGAGGTCGACGGCCTCGAGGCCTCCCGTGCGAAAGAGATCGTGTGGGCCGGCGAGCCGGGAGAACGAACCCGTTTCTCGGTCGTGTATCTCCACGGCTTTTCCGCCGACAAGCATGAGATGGCGCCGGTCGCGCAACGGGTCGCGGCGGGGCTCGGAGCGAACCTCTTCTTGGCTCGGTTGGCCGGTCATGCCCTCGGGCCCGAGGCGTTGGGGGCGGCCACGGTGGGCGACTGGCTCGACGATACCGCGGAAGCGATCGCCGTAGGTGGAGCGATCGGAGACCGTGTGATCGTCGTCGGCACGTCGACCGGGGGCACCCTCGCCACCTGGCTGGCCACGAAGCAAGAGGCAGCAGATCGGCTCGCCGCCATCGTGCTCGTGTCTCCGAACTTCCACCCCAAGAACCGGATGTCGCGGATCCCGCTCTATCCGTGGGGAGAGCGGATCGGGAGTTTGGTAGCAGGGGGTGACCGGTGCTGGGAGCCGTCCAACGAAGAGCAGGCCAGGCATTGGACGACGTGCTACCCGATGAGCTCGATCGTCGAGATGATGACACTGGTCGAACACGTGAGGCTCGCGGACTTGAGTGGAATCACCGTCCCGGTGTTGGTGCTCTACTCTCCGGAGGATCAGGTCGTCGAACCGGGCGAGACTCTTCGCGTGGTGCCGGGCATGACCGGTACGGATCCGGTAGTGACGATCGTAGACGGAGTCACCGATCGGTCCCGGCACGTGTTGGCCGGTGACATTCTGTCGCCGGGGACGAACGAGCAGGTCGTCGCTCTGATCTCGGACTTCCTCTCCGCTCGGCTCGCCGACGTGGGCGGGCGACCGTGAGCGACGAGGTGCCGCGCAGACTGGTCGATGGAGGGGAGCCGATGTCCCCCGGGGCCCTGCTCGACTATCTCGACGAACTGGGGATCGACGCACAGACGGCCGAGCATCCACCGGTGTTCACGGTCGACGAGGCCAAAGCCTTGAGAGGCGATCTTCCCGGTGCGCACACGAAGAACCTCTTCGTTCGAGACAAGAAGGGCCGGATGTGGCTCGTCGTCGCACTGGAGAGTCGTCCGGTCGAACTGAGGGCGACGGCGGAACGTCTCGGCCACAAACGCTTCTCCTTCGGTAGCCCGAGGCGATTGATGGAGTACCTCGGAGTCTCGCCCGGGTCGGTGACCCCGTTCGCCTTGGTGAACGACCGTTCCGGATCCGTCCGGGTCGCGCTCGACGAGGGGCTGCGTGAGGTCGAGCCGTGGAACTTCCACCCTCTCGTGAATTCGATGACGACGACGGTGGGTGCAGCGGACATGCTGCGCTTCCTCGAGGCGATCGATCACGGACCCGTCTGGTTGGACTTCGACGCGATGGGTGGGGGCTGACCTCTCACCGTGATGTTCTCCTTGAGGTGCGTGTAGGCCGCGCGCGTAAGTCGGGGCCACCGGAGCCGTAAGAGTCGATGGTGACCGGGTCCGCATCCAACCCTCCGAGGAGGTGGAGCATGACCACGGCAAACGATCGACTGCGTGCGCGTTTCGAGAGCATCTACGGTGCGTCCCTCATCGCCGCATGCCTTCTGCACCTGCTGGTATTCCAGCTGACTCCGGCATTCGCAGTGGAAGACTGGAGCTCGGACCCGGGAGCCGAACCCACCGTGATTCGCACCGCGGACCCGCCCCTCCCGACTGCACCCGATCCGGTCGCTCGCCCTGCGCTGCCCGTGGCGACGGACAACGTCGACGCCACGACCACGATCGAGGCGTGGGACTTCAACGACGTCCCCGATCTCCTACCACCGCCTCCGCAGGACGAGTCTCGGGCGCTGCGCGCGACTGCGTTCGTTCCGTACGACCTTCCGCCGCGCCTCTTGAACCCGGAGCGCTTCCAAGAGGCGCTCATGCGCGCGTATCCGACATCGCTTCGAAGTGCCGGACTCGGGGGTACGGTCGAGCTCGTCCTCTCGATCAGCGAGACCGGGGAGGTCCTCGGTGCCGAGGTCGGAACGTCGTCCGGCTATGGCCTGTTGGACGAGGCCGCCCTGCGTCTGGCGAGCGACATGCGCTTCTCACCCGCTCAGAATCGCGATCAACCCGTCGCTGTTCGGGTGTCGATTCCCGTGGAGTTCCGCGTTCGACGTTGAGGTCGGTCTAGGGGCTCGTCGTCCCGCCCGTGGCCATCGTCGACATCGTGTCGAACCACGGGCGGGCCCGCTCCAGTTGGCCTGCCAGCCGTAGCAGAACGTCTTCACGGGCGAACCGACCCACCAGGTGGATTCCGACGGGGAGTCCGTCTTCCGACGTGTGGAGCGGTACGGACATCGCGGGGTGGCCGGTGACGTTGTAGATGGGCGTCCAGGGGACGAAGTCGAGGGTGCTCTTGGCCGCTTCGTCGATGAGTCCGGCCCAACGGATCACACGCCCGGAGCCGATGCGGCCCAGAAGCTTCAGTTGGAACCGTTCCGCGGGCGTCGGCCCGATCGTGCCGATCGGGACGGGGCGTCGTGACAGCGTCGGCGTCATGACGATGTCGTAGCGCTCGAAGAAGTCCCCGACGCCTCGGGCCATGACCTCGAGGCTCCGGAGTGCCTCGGCAAAGTCGCGCGCGGAGAGAGCCTCGGAGAGGAGCGCGAGGGCGAGCGTGGTCGGCTCGAGTGTGTCCAGACTCGCCCTGCGGCCGGTTGCCACGCACGCCTCGCGCACGTCGGTACCCAACTCACCCGTCACGATCGTGAGGAAGTCCTTCGCGAACTGCAGGCCGTCGATCGGGACGTGGTCTTCGTGGACCTCGTGTCCGAGCTCTTCCAGGAGCTCTGCCGTTCGATGCACGGCCTCGACGCACTCGGGATCCACCTCGGTGTCGACCGCGGGGATCGTGGTCCACGCGACGCGCAGACGTCCGGGGGGCTGATCGACCTCTCGGAGCCACGGTCCCGAAGGCGGCGGGATCTCGAACATGACGCCGGGGTCCGGGCCGTGCGTCGCATCGAGCATCGCCGCCGAGTCCCGCACGGAGCGGGTGATCACGTGCTCCACGGTCGCGCCCCGCCACATTTGACCGCGATTGGGCCCCGTGGGTGTCCGGCCCCGAGTCGGCTTCAGCCCGAAGAGCCCACAACAAGAGGCAGGGATTCGGATCGAACCGCCGCCGTCCCCGGCTCCGGCCATGGGGACAACGCCCGCGGCGATGGCAGCGCCGGCGCCACCACTCGAGCCCCCCGGGGTCCGCTCGGTGTCCCATGGATTGCGGGCTGGGCCCCAGAGCTCCGGCTCGGTCACCGGGAGCAGGCCCCACTCGGGAGTGTTCGTCTTGCCGAACACCATGACGCCGGTGGCCCTCACTCGGCGAGCGAGCTCGGAGTCCCAGGTGACGGGGACGCCATGCAGGAGGCGACTGCCCGAGGTGGTGGGGTGTCCGGCGTACATGCTCCCCAGGTCCTTCGCGAGGAAGGGCACCCCGGCGAAGGGACCGTCGGCCAGCCGCGTGGCGTCGTGGCGTGCATCCGCCTCCATCGAGTGGACGACGGCGTTGATCGTTGGATTGACAGTCTCGAGTTGGGCGAGAGCCGTCTCGAGGAGCTCGATGGCGGAGACGCTCCCCGACCGGACGAGCTCGGCGAGGGCGATCGCGTCGTGGCGAATGTACTCGGACTGTCTCATCCGCTGAGCGCCGCCTCCAGATCGGCGAGCATCTGCCTAGACGGACCGTGATCGGGTAGGAACTCGACCGCTCGACGCGCTGCGGGCAACGCCTCTTCGAAGCGCTCGAGGCGGATGTACGTTCGGCCCAATTCGAAGTGGCCGATACCCAAACCGGGGTCGGCGGCCACGGCCGCTGCATACGCCGCGGCGGCGTCTTCGTAGCGTTGGGCCAGCGCGAAGCTGTTGCCGAGGTTGAAGTGCGCGAGCGCTTCGTGCGGATTCAGTCGCAGCGCTTCGGCGTATGCGTCTCGCGCTTCGGCTGGGCGTCCGTCTCCGGCCAACGCGATCCCCAGGTTGACCCACGCCAACGGCTGTCCGGGTGCGGCGTCGAGCGAAGAGCGGATCGACTCGATGGCGAGCGGATATGCGCCGGCTCGGTTGTGCATTTGACCAAGGGCGTGGAGTACGCTCGGGTCTCCGGGAGAGAGTTCGAGCGCCTTCGTGTACGCGGCTTGGCTCGTCGCGAAGTCGCCGTCGTCCCGGGCGCGATCTCCGAGGAAGCCGAGCGCGAGGCGCCATCGGCTGCGGAGAGCTTCGTCCTCGGGAGCCGCCGTCAGGGCGTCGACCAAGCGCGCACGGATCGCTGGGTCTTCGCCGCGCGCGAAGTGGAGCGTGGCGAGGGCCAACGAGCGCACGTCCAGATCGTCGCTCGCCGTCAGTGCGAGGAGTCGGGACTCGACCTCGGGCGGGAGTGCGAGAACGTCTGCCTGCACGTAGGCGATGACGATGCGGCTAAGGGCCTGGAATTGGATCAGCGGGTCCGTCGATTCCGGCCGGAGCAGAAGCTCGCCGGCCTCTCCGAGGTTCCGCGCCCGGAACTCACCCGCGATGCCGGACACGAGCGGACGATGAGGCTTCGTCTCGCCCCACCACTGGCGCACCTGGGATTGAAGCTCGAGCGGGGTCTGCTCGGTATGGCACTGCGCGCAGGCGCTTTCGAGACCCAGATCGGCGTCGAAGACGGGACGAGGGATCGAGATCGTATGGTCCGATCGAGCGAACGCGACTCCGTCTCCCACCTCGGGGTGTTGTAGGTACGGCATGTGGCACGATACGCACCGGGCGCCATCCGACTCAGGCGGATGGAAGGTGTGCGCCGCCGGTTCGACCGCCTTGCTTGCGTGGCACGAGGTGCACTGCCCGTCGTCGAACGGTGAGGCCAGCGGCCGTCGATCGATGTCCCAGTATCCCTGGCCATGCGGCTCGTGACAGCTCGCGCAGTCCATGGGCCCTTGCAGGTAACACGCGCTCGCGAGGTGGTTGGCCTGATACGCGAACGATCGCACCCGGCCGTCGGGGAAGTAGGGCGCGTCACCCAGGACGGGGTATTTGAGCGCGTAGTGCGTCTCGAAGTCCTCACCGGGCAGGTACCCTTCCTTCAAGACGTCTTTGAGCGCGTGACATTGGAAGCATGTCTCGAGGGCCTCGTCCTTGCCCAGAAAGGCGAGGCTTTCGATCCCGAGGTCTTCCGCACCCAGGGAGGCCCGCTCGACGTGATCGGCGGCCGGGCCGTGGCATGACTCGCAGTTCACCTGGAGGGTCGTGTACTCGGTTGCGAAGCCGACTCCGGGGTCGAGGGTCGTCTGGATCTGGCTTCCGTGACACTCCTGACAATTCGCGAACCGGTCGACCGTGCCGAGAGGCCGCAGGGGAGGCCAATCGCCACAGTCCGCCATGCGCATCCCGGAGACGATCGGCTCCCACCCCTGATTCGTTCGTGAGCCGGTGTTGCAGAACCACTCGTCGGACGAGCCGGACCAATCCCACGGAAGGAAGCGCTCCGTCCCGTCCACAGCCGTCGTGACGAAGCCCTGCGTGCCGCCACCGAGCATATGAGCACCTCCGATCACACCGGAGACCCGGTAGACCTCGGGTGCGAAGCCGTCCTGTCGAACCTCGAATTCCCACGTCCCGGCCCGAACTCGAGGCGTTACGACGCCGTCTGCGAAGCGGATGGGGCGGCCGTCGAAGGCTGCGATCACGACCTCCGCGCTGGGAGCCCCGCCGGCGCGCCCGTGGGTGGACGTGGACCACGCCTCGTACTGGTCGGCATGACACCCCATGCACGCTTCGGCGCCGGCGAAGTCGGAGCCCGTGACTCGAACCGACGACTCCGCGGGTGGGGGAGGGAAGTCCAGAGCGAGCGACTCGGCTTCCTCGGCTCCGTCGCCCGAACACGCCGCCAACGCGAACGCGACGAGCCAGATCGACGGGTACCGGAGTTCGGATCTCACGGTCACGATGGACCGCCTGCCCACGGCGGCTGGGCACACCGGCAGAGAGTGCGGATGTGGTCGACGAGGGCCCGAATCTGGGCCGACTCGAAGAGGTCACCGAAGGCGGGCATGCGTGGACTCTTGTCCAAGACGAAGCCGCCCGCGTAGATCGCGTCGAAGAGGGTGTCGTCCGCTCGAAGTGCCATCGCGGCGGAGTCGGCGTGCACGGTCGGCTGAACGGGCAGATACATCGCGTTCCATCCGTCACCACCACCCGAGTCGCCGTGGCATGCCGCGCAATGCCGCGCGTACAGCGCCGCGCCGTCCTCTTCCGCGCCCGGGGGTAGGGCCGGCGGCGCTTCTGCCGCGCCCGCGTCGACCTCCTGCGCTCCCATCTCGAGCAGATACGCCGCAAGCCGAGCACGGTCTGCGGGCGCCATCCGTTGATGGGGCATCACGGTGCCCGGAATCGCCGTGCCTGCGTCCTCGAGAATGGCCCGGAGACGCGCTTCGTCGAGTCGATCGGAGAGCCCGTTCAAGATGGGTCCGATCCTGCCCCCCTCATCGCCGATCACGTGGCAGCCTAAGCACGCGAGTCGGTTTTCGAGCATGCGCTCCGTCCGCTCGACCGAGACCGTGGACAAGGCCGACTGGCCCGCCACGGGCGCGACGGCCAGTGCGAGCAAGAGCACGGAGAGGAGACGACAGCGAGGTGCGAGCATGCACTAGCGTCCCTCGGGTGCCAACGGCTGTCAACGGGCAGGGGCCCCTGAACTCCGGTTCGGAGACCCCCACCCTCCGTTGCGCTTACTCCGCGCGCAAGACCGCGATGGGGTCGGTGGACGACGCTCGGCGCGCGGGAACCCATGATGCGGTGGCCGCGACGCCGAGGAATACGGCAAAGACGCCACCGATCGTGAGGGGGTCCGTCGGGCTGACCCCGTAGAGGATCGCGGCCAGGAGCTGACCGACCCCCAGCGCAGCCGCGAGCCCGAGCACGAGGCCGACCCCCGTGAGGCGGAGTCCGTCCGACACGACAGTGCGCTTGATCTCGCCCGTCGTCGCACCGAGCGCGATACGGACGCCCAGCTCGCGTTCGCGCTGGGACACGGAGTACGAGATGAGACCGTAGATCCCGAGGGCGGCAAGAAGGAGTGCCCCCGCGCCGAAGACGCCGAGGAAGACCGAGCTCAAGCTCCACTGGAGCTGATTCTCGGCCACGACGTCCGGGTAGTGACGTACCGTCACCGGAAGGTCCGAGGCGACGTTGCCCATCGCAGTGCGGATGCCGGGGATCACCGCGGGTCCGTCGGACGGAGTTCGCGCCAGAACGAAGAAGCGGCGTGCGCCGCTCTGTAGAGCCGGGCGGTAGAACTGCGCGCCGACCGAACCAGGGTCCAGATTCTGGTGATAGACATTCCCAACCACGCCCACGACGCTGACCGGGGTCGGGTCGTTCGGGTCGCCGTAGAGGAGCGTCTGTCCTACCGGGGACTCGTTGGGCCAGAAGCGCTCGGCGAGCGACTCGTTCACGATCACGACCGCTTGGGCGTCGAGGTCGTCCATCGCCGCGAAGTCACGACCCGCGATCACGTCGATTCCCATCGTTCCGAAGTAGCCCGGGTATACGAAGTTGGCGGTCGCCAAAGGCCATTCGTCCGGATCCGTGCCGGCCATGCTCGACGGTACGAACTGACTGGGGATCGTTTCGTGGTTGAGCGGTAACCAACGGACGGCAGAGCCCGCGACGACGCCCGGGACGGATTCGACCGCGAGGACCGCCTCGGTCATGAAGGCGCGACGCTCTTCGGCACTCGGGTAATCCCCGGTCGGAAGAATGACTTCGGTCGTCACGACTCGCTCGGCGTCGAAGCCGAGATCGAGCGACTGAACGGAGGCGAAGCTGCGCAGCATCAGTCCAGCGCCGGTGATCAAGACGACGGCCAGGGCGACTTGAGTGACGACGAGGGCGCGGCGCCCGCGGGACGTGGCGAGGCCGCCCGACCCCTTCGAGCCCTCTTTGAGCCCGAGGGTCAGGTCGACCCGCGAAGCGGAGACCGCGGGGAGCAGCCCGAAGAAGAGAGGGGTCGCGAGCGTGACCGCGACCGAAAAGAGCATGACAGTCCGGTCGATGCCGATACGCCCGATCTTGAACAAGTCTTCGGGGATCAGTGGATTGAGGAGCCCCGTGACCCAGTAGGACAGGCCGACCCCGAGCGCCCCGCCCACCGCGGCGAGTACGAGGCTCTCCGTCAGGAGTTGGCGGATGATCCGCCCACGGCGGGCACCCATCGCCGCACGCACTGACACCTCGCGGAGACGTCCGCTACCTCTCGCGAGGGTGAGACTCGCGACGTTGGCGCACGCGATCATCAGGACGAAGCCGACCGCGGCCAGGAGGACATAGAAGAGCGCGTTGATCTGGTCCCACGCGAAGTTCAGCGCCTCGCGGAGTGGCTTCACGGTCACGCCGTCCTTCTCGGCGTCGGTCTCGGGATATTCCGCGGCGAGTGCGGTCTGAATCCCGGTGAGCTCTTCACGAGTCCGCTCGATCGTCCATCCCGCCTCGAGCCGACCGACGAGCTGGTACGGGTTGCTTGCCCGGTTGGCCGAAGCGTCGTCTCGGGTCGGGATCCAAAGCCGCACACTTCCAAAGGGGAAGTTGAAGGCCGGGGGCATGATTCCGATGACGGTGTGCTGCACGCCATCGAGGGTGATGGCCCGTCCCACGGTCGCGGGATCTCCTCCGTACCTCCGTTGCCAGAGGCTGTGTGCGAGCACGACGACCGGTTCCGCCCCAGGCCCGCCTTCCTCGGGTCGGAAGGTCCGTCCCAACATCGCTTGGGTCCCCAGGACGTCGAACATGTTCGCCGTCAGGCGGGAGTATTGGATCTGTTCCGGACCTTCACGGTCGGTGACGTTGGCCGACCCGTAGGTGTAGGCCGCGAGGTCCTCGAACGCCCGGCTCCGTTCCGACCAGTCGAGAAACTGGGGATACGAGAACCGGTCCATGTCCCATCCCGTGGTCGGGTTGGCCTGGTTCACCTGCACCAACGCTCCCGCGTCGGCGAAGGGGAGAGGCCGGAACAGGTACGGGTTCATCACGCTGAACATCGTCGTGTTCGCCGCGATCCCGAACGCGAGGGTCAGGACCACGAGTCCCGCATACCCAGGCGTCTTCTTGATCGACCGCAGCGCGTACTTCAGGTCCAATCTCAGTTCATCGAACGACATCACCTCTCTCCTCCTCTCATCCCGTCCCCTGCGGGTCTGCATCTCCGTGCAGTAGGCCCGCGTCTCTGCGAAATCACCGAACTGCCGGAGCGCCTCACGACGCGCCTCCACCTCGTCCCAGCCGGCCTCGGTCAGCTCCTCGAGCACGAGCTCGATGTGGTGTTCGAGCTCATCGTCCACCGATGACCGCACCGAGCCCGGAGCCCGGTCCAGCTTGAACGTGCGCTTGAACCCGCCTGCCATCGCCGTCAGCCGTCCTGCGCTACGGGCTCGAGCACCTTGAAGACGGCCGCGGCGTATTGGCGCCAGAAGCCGACTTCCCGCTCCAGTTGACCGAGCCCGGCAGAGGTCAGCTTGTAGTACTTGGCTCGACGCCCCTTGTCGGAGATGCCCCACTCGGCCTCGACCCAACCGGAGCGCTCCATACGATGGAGTGCCTGGTAGAGCGCGGCGTCTTGGAGGTCCAGAGTTCCGTCGGATCGGCTCCGAATCGAACGCGAGACCTGGAACCCGTGCATCGCGCCCTGAGTCAGGGTCTGCAGGATCACGAGATCCACCGTTCCCGGAAGTAGTCCTCGATGTTGACTCATCGGCTTGCCCTCACGAAGTGTCCTCACTTGGTGAGGTTAACACTTCGGACCCTTACGACAAGCCTCCGCGACGGGTTTCGTCGTGCCGCGATGCGACCGGCTGCCCCGTTCGTGCGCGAGCGGAGTAGCGGCAGGCACCTCGAAAAGCCCAGGTTGAGCGGCATGAGCCTCCTCTTCAGCCCGGCGCCGGGTAGTGTCGGCTTCGTCCTTCATCCGACCGACCTGTCGCAAGCTTCGGAGCGTGCCTTCGACCATGCTCTGGCGTTCGCGATCCGGAACGGTGCGCACTTCACCCTACTGCACGCGGTCGGGCGGCGAGCGACGGATAACTGGCCGGGCTTCCCATCCGTTCGAGCTCGCTTGGCTCGTTGGCGGGAGGCGGGCACGATCCAGGGGCTCGAGGACCGCATTCGCCAGTCCAGCATCAGCAAGCTCGAGGTCCAGATCCGGAACCCCGTAGTGGCCTCGAAGCAGTATATCGAGCATCACCCGGTCGACATGATCGTCCTCGCGACGGAGGGCCGGACGGGTCTCGCGCGCCTGTTGAAGCCTTCGCTCGCCGAAAAGTTGGCCAGGGAAACCAAGCTCATGACGCTCTTCGTTCCCGAAGGTGGTCGCGACTTCGTCCGGCGGGGGACCGGTCGGGTTACGCTGCGTCGCATCTTGATCCCCGTGCATCCCAAGACGGACCCCACACCCGCGATGTCGCGCGCCGTCCACGCCGCGGCCCTCCTCGATGATCCATCGTTGGAGATCACCCTACTGCACGTTGGGCCGGGCGGATCGTTCTCGCAGACCGACGTGCCGGATCTCCCCTTCTGCCGGTGGAACGTCGTGCAGCGGGGCGGGGATGTCGTCGATGGGATCCTGGCTGCCACGGACGAGTTCGACATCGACGCGATCTACATGCCGACGGCGTGGAGCAAGGCGCCCTTCGGTCGCCTCGAAGGTGGGGTGACGGAGGCGATTCTGGCGCACTCACCCTGTCCCGTGGCCACGATCCCGGTTGTGTGACTCATGATGCCACGAACGTCTCTTGATTCGGATGGCTACCTTACCCATCCGCTCCCCGCACCCCGCCTCACCAGCATGCTCACCACGCTCCGCACCTATGTGACGGGCGCCTTGCTCCTCGCGTCGAGCGTTCTCCTATGCGCGCTCCCGGCCTCCGCGCAGCTCAATGAAGCGAGCACGGGTAGCACGGCAGGTGGGCTCGCCCTGGGGGCGTACTCCGGCATGGTGCTCGGCGCTCTCGGAACGATGATGCCGTGCAACCGGACGCTGACCGGCGGCCGCTGCACGGCGTCGGGCGCGAGCGCCGGCGGAGCGATCGGCATTGCGATGGGTGGGCTCATCGGAGCTCAGAACAAAGACGACCTGATCGAGCGGGTCGAGGACGCCGCCCTGGGTGGCGCGGTCGGTGGCGTCGTCGGCCTTGGATTGATGTGGGGCGTTCGGCAGTACGGGTGGAGCGATGTCGCGGCCTCGGCGGCCGTCGGGACCGCGATCGGTGCGTCTCCGCGCGGATCGATGTATGGCGCCGGGGCGGGCCTCGTAGCCGGCTCGCTCGTATGGCTCGCCGTCCCCAAGGCAGGGCTGCCCGAGATGCTCATGATCACCATGGCCGGGGTCGCAGTCGGAGGGTTGGTCGACTGGGCCCAGGGGGCCGCGAGAGCGAATCGGCGAGACACGATGCCCGGCCCCTCCTTCAGGATTCCGATCGGATGACGGCGCGACACGCTCGGAAGTTTCTGGCGCTGGTGGGCGTCGCGGCCGCCTCGGCTTGTGGCTTCTCACACGAGATGGAACGAGCGCTCGTACCTCCTGGAGGACAGTGCCCCGCGACCTCTGCGGGCCGAACGGACGCGCTCCCGGACACGACGGTCATCCGGTGGTACCGAGCCGCTCAGGATCGGGACATTCGGCTCTCCAGCGATTGGTGCTCGGTCGTCGGGTCACCCGCGGTCGACCTTCGACCCGTTCCGGACTTTCCGCGATGGGAACAGGAGAACGGACTCGACGTCGTGACGTGGAATATGGAAGTCGGCGGCGGGGACCTCCTGGCCTTCCTCGACGCCGAGTTGGGGCTCGAGTGCTCCGGAGCCCGCCCCAGGATGCGCGCCGGGTCCAATCCATTCGTGCTGTTGCTGCAGGAGGCGTGGCGGCGTGATTCGGGTCTCCCCCGCATCGAAGGGGGACGGAACGTCCCGTGGACGATCGATCCCGACGCCGCGGCCGGACGACCGGATGTCGTGCAGATCGCCGAAGAGTGCGGCTTGTCCTACCTGTACATCCCGTCGGCTCGGAACGGCACGGATCGGGGCTCGCGGCCCTCCGAGGACATGGGCGCCGCCGTCCTCGCCTCGGTGCCTCTGTCGACCCCGGTTGCGATCGAGCTGCCCCACGAGGCCGGCCGAAAGGTCGGCGTCGCCGCAACCGTCCTCTCCCCGGTCGGGGCTCGTGTACGGGTGGCCACGGCGCACTTCGATGTCGCCTCGACGTTGATTCGCACGATCCTATCCGGGAACCAGACGCGAGCTCGCCAGGCCGACGGCTTCATCGACGGACTCGATGCGGCGGAGCGGGACGGTCCGCTGACGGGGATCCTCGTGGTCGGGGGCGACTTCAACACGTGGTCCTCGACCGAGACCGCCATCGACCTCATGAGGGACGCCTTTCCCGACTCCCCGCCGTGGGACGGCGAGGCGACGCGCGGCTCGTTCCCGGCGGACCACATGTTTTTCCGGAGACGCTCCTTCGTGAACTTCTCGATCGATGGGTATCGGCGCATCGAGAACGCCCACGGATCGGATCATCACGCGCGGCGGCTCACCGTACGGTACGGCGCGGACCCGACCAACTAGTCGCGGGCTTCGGGGACACGCCCGATCGCGACGACGACCGGCCAGGCGACCAACCCTCCGTTTCGTCTCCCGACCTCGTCGCGCAGGCGGTCCGCGAGCCCTTCCGACGTCTCTTCGGTGAAGCCGCCGAGGCCGAGGCGACGGGCTTCGGGGAGCATGCTTCGGACGCTTTGCTCCACGTACTCGAAGTACGGGCTTTCGACGGCCCCTGCGTACAGGGCTTCGAGGTGGGTTCGTACATCGACCAACCCCGCTTCTGCGAACGTGGCTCGGAGGCGACCCCCCGCCGCGAGATCCGCACCCGCGCCCTCCACGACCAGACTCTTCCACTCGACGATCTCTGCATAGAGGTCGGAGTACGGCTCCGAGTGGGCGCCCGTGCGCAGCACGTTCATCCACGACTCGATCATCAAGACCGTGCCCCCCGGTCGCACCGACAGGGTCACCGCGGACAGCGTCCGTCCGGGTTCGCGTTGATGCATGAGGATGAACCGTCCGACGACGGCGTCGAAGGCGTCGGCCGTTTCGAACTCATCCAGTTCGTGCTGCTCAAAGGAGACGTGCTCGAGACCGAGGTCCGAGACCTTCGCCGTCGCGGCTTCGATGGCTCGCGCACCACGGTCGATGCCGAGGACATGCCCGTTGGGCCCGACGGCGTCGGCGATGGTCCGGGAGACGTCTCCGCTTCCGCAGCCGATGTCGAGAACGCGAGCCCCGGCTCCGATCCCGGCCGACCGCAGCGCCGCACGCGTGATCGGTCCGTAGATCTGACCCTGGAGGTCCAGCCTTCGGAGCTCGTGCGCCGTGTGTCCCAGGAGGTAGTGGGAGGGCGTCTGTTCGTACTCGTTCATAGCACCAACTCCCACTTCTGTTCGAGCTCGTCCTTGCCCCACAGTCGGGCGGGCTTCTCCTCGACCAGACGGAAGCCTTCGTGCTCGTAGAGTCGCCGGGCGGCATGGAGCCCCTGGACCGTGAAGAGGATCATCTTCTTGTACCCCACGTGACGAGCCTGCCCGACACACTCGGAGACGAGACGCGCCCCGATGCCGAGTCCTCGGGCGAAGGGCTCGACGAAGAGGAGGCGTAGTTGGCCGATCGTCTTCGAGTGGCGTACGAGCGCGATCGCGCCGGCGCGCCGACCCTCGACCTCCGCGATCCAACCGCGTTCGGCGGTCGGATCGAACTTCTCGACGAACTGTGCGGCGATGTCCGCGACGAGGGCTTCGAACGTCTGATCCCACCCGTGACTGGCCTGGTAGAGGAGGGCGTGCCGCTCGACGATCCATCCGATGTCACCCATCCGAGGCGCTCGGTACGTAACGCGCGGCGCGGCCGGCTCCTCTGGATCCAGCGCATCCTGCACACGACCCAGAGCGTCGACCACCGCCCGGCGCGCCTCGGGGTCGAGGTCGTGTAGGATCGCTCGGATCCGAGACTCGGAGGCGTGGTTGAGCGATTCGACGGCGTCGCGACCCCCTGGGGTCAGGGACAAGACCCACTGCCGACGGTCGAGTTCGGAGCGGGATCGATCGATCACGCCTCGGTCGCGGAAGCGCTTCAGTACGCGACTGACGTACCCCGGGTCGAGATCCAGCGTGCTGGCGATCTCGGTTGCGGTCGGGTCGGGTGAGTGCGCGATCTCGTAGAGGACGCGAGCTTCCGACAGAGACCAGCCGGTGTCCAAGAATCCGTCCGAGACGGCCCCGATCTTCTGGGTGTAGAATCGGTTGAATCGTCGAATCGCGCGGACGTCTTCCGTAAGGCTATTCATGATGCATGACTACCGACATGTAGATGGTTGCCTAGGGCAACTATATATCGTCGCCGCTCTCGTGGCGAGTCGTCACCGATGACCGCGCAGCGAGACTTCGGGACGCTCGATCGCGTCCTGCTCAAACACGCGCGTGACGCCTTCGTGTCGAAGCAGCGCGTGGCGGAACAATGGCAGGCGCTGGGCTACCTGGATGAGCCCGACTTCGACCGAGCATGTGACGAGTACGACGCCTTCGCCGCCGTCTTCGAAGAGAGCGGAGTGGCCGTCGAGTGGATGCCCTCCACCGACTCAGGAC
>JBCCEZ010000029.1:0-54012 GCA_039030015.1 Gemmatimonadota bacterium
CCGCCTGGGCTGTGGTTTCATCCCCGGTTCCGGTGAGCAGAATCACCTTCACGTCGGGCTCGATCTCCTGCGCGGCCAACCCGAGCTCCAGCCCGGTCATCTCTGGCATGTGGAAGTCGGTGACGATGACCTGCGGCACGTCCTTCCGAATGGCCGCGATGAGGTCCGACGGCTGGGGATAGTACGTCGCGGCATACCCCGCAGCCTCGAGAAGCGCCTGGTTCAGCGTGGCCGCCGACTCGTCGTCATCCGCCATGAGCACCTCCCCCGCATCCGCCGGAGGGAGTTCGAACCGGTAGTCGGTCGCCTCCACGATGTCGTCCAGTGGAGACGTGTAGCCTTCTCGGTCGATCAACGCCTGGCCTCCCGCTGTGCCTGCGCCCGGTCGCGCACCGCCCACAGCGTTCGTAGAGTGTGGCGGGGGGGTCCGTCAGATGTGGCGATTCCGCCCTTCAAGTGTCAAGAACATTGAGTGGGAGGAAGTCGAAGGATGCATGCCTGGGCGAAGCGGTTCGGACTAGCGGTCGCAGGGCTGGCGGTGGCCACGGCACCCGTCCTGGGGCAAGCGGACGGCATGAAAGACATGGCGACCTTCCCTCGCCCGATCGCGATGGCGGACAACGTCTGGATCGAAGAACTCACGATGGTCGAGGTGCGCGACCTGCTCGCCTCGGGCACGGAGACGGCGTTGATCCTGACTGGAGGGATCGAGGAGAACGGCCCCTATCTGACGACCGGAAAACACAACCACGTGCTGCGGGTCATGGGTGAATCGATCGCCCGCCGATTCGGACAGACGTTGGTCGCCCCGATCGTCACGATCGAGCCCGGAAACCCCGAGCGAGCCAGCACACCCGGCGGCATTCGGTACAGCCAAGAGACCTTCCAGGCCGTGCTTCGGGACTACGCGGTGAGCCTCAAGGCCCAGGGCTTCAAGAACATTTTCCTCATGGGTGACAGCGGCGGGAATCTGCGCGGCATGCAGGCCGTTGCGGACGAGCTGGCCGCCGCGTGGGCGTCGGAGGATGTCGTCGTCGCCCACATCCCGGAGTACTACAACTACGGGGACGTGCTCGAGTACCAGAAGACCGTGCTCGGCATCGACGAAGACCCTCGGCTCGAGGGGCTCCACGACGACTACTACATCACGTCGATCATCATGCACGACGACCCACGTCACGTCCGCTTCGACGAGCGGGTCGCGGCCGGCGTGGCCTCGATCAACGGGATCTCCATCCTCCCTCTCGACGCAGCGCTGAAGCACGGCGAGCGGCTGATCGAGTTCCGAACCGACGTGACGGTCGAAGCGATGCGGGCGGCGATCGAGGCGAAGCGCGGTATGTGAAACCTGCGCTGGACAAAAAGAGTATGAATTCATATCGATATTGAATCGTACTCAATGTCCACCACAGGAGTCGGACGATGGGCCGCACCCCGAAGGGGAGTCCCGCGCTCAAGCCCGCATGGTTTCACATCCTCGTCGCATTGGCCGATGGCGCCCGCCACGGCTACGCGATCCGAAGGGACGTCGAAGAGCGGACGGACGGCGCGGTGCGCCTCTACCCCGCCACACTGTACGGGTCGATTCGAGAGCTCTCCGAGCGCGGGTTGATCGAAGCACTCGAGGGTGAGTCGGCGCCCGACGAGGACCAGCGCCGGCGCTCGTACCAGCTGACCACGGAAGGTCGGCGCGCGCTCAAGGACGAAGTCGCTCGCCTCCAGGAACTCCTGGATCAGGCGAGAGCGACCCGAGCCCTCGGCGGGACCTGAAGCCGAAAATGGCTCCGCACTCCTCCACCACCTCGGTCGGGCTCGCGGCGTACGCGGCCCTGATGCGCGCCATGCCGCGCTCGTATCGGGCGGAGTACGGGGAGGAGTCGCTGCAGGACCTTCGGGAGATCCTCGCGGAAGCACACGCGCCGTCGCGACTACACGCACTCCGTTCCACGGTGCGCGCGTGCACGGATCTCCTTCTACGCCTACCGCGCGAGTGGTGGGCCGAGTGGACCACACGACCGGCCCTCGGACGAGGGCGCTACGTCAATGACATCGGGATGGGAGATAGGATGATGGAGGGGTTCAGAACGTTCCGCCTCGCGGGGCGAGCACTGTCCAAGCGACCGGGCTTCGCGCTGGTCGCGACGCTGACACTCGCGCTCGGGATCGGGGCGAACGTCGCGGTCTTCGCGATCGTGAACGGCGTGCTGTTGCAGCCGCTGCCGTACGAAAACTCGAGTCAGATCGTGACGTACGAGCACCACGCACCGGGGCTCGACCTACCTACGCTCCTCAACTCGGAGGGCATGATCGCCTTCTACGAGGAGCGGGCACCCTTCATCGAAGCGACGGCTGCGTGGGGCCAGGGTCGCTCGAATCTCGCCGGAGATGGGGACGCGGCCCGGGTCGACGTCGTGGCCTTCAGTCCCGACCTCTTCGACGTCCTCCGAGTCCAACCGCTCCTCGGCCGGCCGTTCACCGACGCAGATACCGGGCCGGACTTCCGCCAGGGCTCTTCCGTGGCCCTGCTCGGCCACGGCCTCTGGCAGACTCGCTTCGGGGGCGACCCGAACGTGATCGGGCGGAGCATCGAACTGGACGGCAACACGATCGAGATCATCGGTGTGATGCCGGAGTCGTTCCTCTTCCCGGAACCCGGCGTCGACCTGTACCGAGCACTCTACGTGGACCCCGAGGGCTCGTTCGGGGCCTTCGGCACACCCACGGTGTCCCGGTTGGCGCCGGGGATCACGGCCGAGATCGCCCAGCAGCGGCTGACCGACCTCCACAGCCTCCTCCCCGAGGTCTTCACGGGGATGGACGCCTCGTTCTTCGAGTCGGCCGGCTTCTCGGTCTCCGTGGCGACACTCCGCGACCGCCTCGTGCGAGACGTCGAGTCTACGCTGTGGATCGTGCTCGGCACGGTCGGCTTCGTCTTCCTCATCGCGTGCGCCAACGTCGCCAACCTCTTCTTGGTCCGCGCAGAGTCGCGACAGAAGGAGATGGCGATCCGGTCGGCGATGGGAGCCGGACGGAAGAGCGTGATCTCGAGCTTCTTGAGTGAGAGTGTCATCCTCGGCTTGGCCGGTGGCCTTCTGGGGATGGCCTTCGCCTTCGTCAGCGTCCCCGCGCTCCTCTCGATCGCCGACCTTCCTCGAGGTGCAGAGGTGTCGATCGACCTGATGGCGTTCGCCTTCGCGGGTGCGCTCTCGCTCGTGGCGGGTGTCGTCTTCGGCTCTTTCGCGGCCTTCCGGTACGCCGGTGGACCCGTCACGGGCGTCCTCCGCGACGGGAGCCGTGGTTCGACCAGCGGTCCGGGTCGAAGCCGCGCCCGGAACCTGCTCGTCGCGACCCAGCTCGCACTCGGCCTCGTCTTGCTCGTCGGCTCCGGGCTCATGCTTCGGAGCTTCGGCGAGCTCCGGGCGCTCGATATCGGGATCGAGGCCGACGACGTCCTGACCCTTCAGCTCAACAGGAACCAGGGCGAAGATCACGCGATCACGGGGCGCTTCTTCCAGGACGCCGCCGAGCGCATCGCGGCCCTGCCCGGCGTGCAGAGCGTAGGGGCGGGGAGCAACCTCCCTCTCGCGAGCGGCTCGTCGAATGGCGGTTCGTTCTTCATCGAGAGCCAGCCTCGCGCCGATGACGAACTCCCACCGATCGCGATGTATCGGAAGGTCGGCCCCGGGTACTTCGCAGCCTTGGACATCCCCCTCCTCGAGGGACGCGACGTCGAGCGCGCAGACTCGGAAGAGCCTCGTTCCGTGGTGTGGGTGAACGAGGCCTTCGCCCGCGAGTTCTTCGATGGCGAGGCGATCGGCGAGCGGATCTCGTGGAATGATCCGCCGGACGACACCCCGCCGGGCGGCGGACCGTACGCGGAGATCGTCGGTGTCGTCGGCAACGTGCGGGAACTCGGCCTGGAAGAGGACGACCTGCGTCCGCTCGCCTACTTCCCCCTCGTCGCAGCGAGCGCCGTCGGCACGGACTTGGCCAGCGCCTCCTTGGCGATCGAAGTCGTCGAGGGCGTCGACCCGGTGTCGCTCGCGGACGCGGTACAAGCCGAGCTTCGCGCGTTCGCTCCCGGTGTGCCCATCACGGCGACGAGAACGATGGACGACATCGTCGGCGAAGCGATGGAAGCCACCTCGGTCACGATGATCGTGATCGCGATCGCGACCGGGATGGCGCTCTTCTTGGCGGCGATTGGGCTGGCCGGTGTGATCAGCTACGTCGTCGGCCAGCGCACGCGAGAGATCGGCGTTCGGGTGGCGCTGGGCGCGAGTGCAGGCACGGTGGGTGGGATGATCATCAAGCAGTCGATGTTCGTCACCGCGCTGGGTACGGTGCTCGGACTCGTCGGCGCGTTCGGGCTGACCCGACTGATGGAGGCACTCCTGTTCGGCGTCTCCGCGACCGACCCGGTCACCTTTGCGGCGGCACCGGTCATCCTGATTCTGGTGAGCCTGGTCGCGACGTGGTTGCCCGCCAGACGCGCGACACGCGTCGACCCGATCGAGGCACTTCGAGCGGAGTAGCACCAGGCGCGCATCCTATGCGCACTCCATACGAACCGAGCGCACGCGTCGACCTTCGGCGCGTGCGCTTCGTCGTATGAGCCGATTCCCGACGGGCTCCTGTATCCCGGTTGAGTCAACACAAAACAAGCCCCGACGCCGCATCGGCCGACGGGAATCCACCCGGAAGAAACAGGAGTTCATCATGTCTCAAGCAACGATGCGCGGCCCGATCAACGGCGTCGACGTCCCGACCCTCTTCGCGACGGTGAACGCCGTCGACGAGACTCGCGAGCTGGCCAAATTCCAGTTCCGCGCGACGAACAGCTGGCAGACGGGCACGCACAGCCGCACCTCGATCAAGTCCTTCTACGGTGCTGGGCAGGACCACGACCACGCTCGCGAGTTCATCGTGGACGCGGACCACCCGCAGGTGCTCGTCGGTGAAGACCGCGCGCCCCTCCCGGTCGAGCTCGTGCTCGCCGGGCTCGCCTCCTGCCTCACCGGCGGCATCGGCAACATCGCGTCGGCCCGCGGCATCGAGCTCTACTCGGTCGAGTCGTCGATCGAAGGCGAGATCGACCTCCAGGGCATCCTGGGCCTGAACGATGACGTTCGGAACGGCTACCAGGAGCTGCGCATCGACTTCAAGGTCGAGGGCGACGCACCGCGTGAGAAGCTGGACGCCATCGTCCAGCAGGCCGTGGATCGCTCGGCGGTCTACGACATCATCACGAACCAGGTCCCTGTTCAGGTCACCGTCAACGGCGGCTGATCCGAACCGGGTGGAGTCGGTCGGCCGGGCTCGTCCCGGCCGGCCGATTCACTTGGGAGACCAACCATGAAACGCACCGGCACGGTCATCATCGGCGGAGGACAGGCGGGTCTCGCGCTCAGCCACTGCCTCACGCAACGCGGACGCGAGCACGTCGTTCTCGAGCGAGGACGCATCGGCGAGCGGTGGAGGAGCGAGCGATGGGACTCCCTTCGTCTGCTCACCCCACGCTGGCAGGCTCGCCTCCCCGGATGGACGTACGACGGGCCCGAGCCCGAGGGGTACATGACGAGCGGCGAGCTCGTCGACTACCTCGAGGCGTACGCGTCGTCCTTCGACGCTCCGATCCACACCGGGGTCGACGTGCGCGCGGTCGAGCGTGCCTGCTCGACGTTCCGCATCGTGACCAACACAGATACGTGGGACGCCGACTCCGTCGTCGTCGCGACCGGGGACGCGCAGCACGCCTGCGTGCCCGACTTCGCGCCACGCCTCGCCGATGACATCGAGCAGGTCCTCCCGACGACGTATCGGCGCCCAGCCGACCTGCAGGACGGAGGCGTACTCGTCGTCGGCGCATCCGCGACGGGCATCCAACTGGCCGCGGAGATTCACGCGTCGGGACGACCGGTCCACCTTTCGGTCGGGCGCCACACGCGACTCCCACGCCGCTATCGAGGTCGGGACATCTTGGTCTGGCTCGACGAGATGGGTCTTCTGGATCAACGCATCCAGGACGTGCGCGACCCCGACGCGTCCCGTGCGCAGCCGTCGCTCCAGCTCATCGGTTCACCGGACGGCGCGACGCTCGATCTGCGGACCGTGCAACGAGCGGGCGTCCGACTGTTGGGGCGCGCGACGGACGCGAGTGGCTCGGTCGTGAACCTGGGCGACAACCTCGTGGAGGACACCGCGGCCGCCGACTTCAAGCTGGCCAGCGTGCTCCGACGTATCGACGCGTACATCCGATCAGCGGCCTCGGCGTCCGACCTCGCGCCCGCCCCACCCTTCGAGACGACCGACGTGGACGATGGCCCGCAATCCATCGACCTGCATACCCTCGGCATCCGGACGGTCGTGTGGGCGACGGGCTTCCGACGCAGCTACCCGTGGCTGCGGCTGCCGGTCCTCGACACCCGGGGCGAGATCGTACACACCGGTGGCGTCACCCCGATCCCGGGACTGTACGCGATGGGTCTCCGCTTCATGCGACGCCGGAACTCGTCCTTCATCGATGGACAACGACAGGACGCCGAAGAGATCGCAGACCAGATCGACCGCCACCGATCTGCGCTCCACGCGGCGGCGTGACGATGTTCGACGTCGTGATCGCCGGGGCTCGCGTCGCGGGCGCATCCACCGCGCTCCTTCTCGCCCGCGCCGGGCTGCGGGTGCTCGTCGTCGACCCCGCCCCCCAGGGCCGGGACACACTCTCGACCCATGCGCTCATGCGCGGCGGAGTCCTCCAGCTGCACCGGTGGGGCATACTCGAGCAGCTCATCGCCGCGGGTACGCCCGTCATCGACGCGACGACGTTCCACTACGGATCCGAGCGGATCCGCGTCCCCCTCGAGCCGAAGGACGGAATCGACGGCCTCGTCGCACCCCGACGCTTCCTCCTCGACGAGCTGCTTTCCGACGCAGCCGCGCTCGCAGGGGCACACGTACTTCGGGGGTGGAGCCTGGCGGACCTCACGAGGGAATCGAGTGGCCAAGTGGTCGGTGCCCGCCTTCGAGGCCCCGAGGGGAGGTCGATGGACGTCCCCGCCGCGTTGGTCATCGGTGCGGACGGTCGGAACTCGCGAGTGGCCCGGATCGTGGAGGCACGTACCCTCGTCGAGGAGCGAGCGGCGACGGCATCCATCTACGGGTATTGGCCGGACCTCGCGGATGACGGGTATCACTGGCACTACGGCGACGGAGCCGCCGCCGGACTGATTCCGACGAACGACGGGATGACGTGCGTCTTCGCCAGCGTGAAGCCCGAGCGCCTCCGCTCGGTCGGAGGCGGCGGGCTGACCGAACTCTTCGACGGATCGATCGATGTGGTATCGGGAGAGTTGGGAGAACGGCTCCGATCGACGGCGATCGAACCTCGCCTGCGAGGCTTCGCGGGTGCCCCGACGGTGCTGCGCCAAGCACACGGCGCAGGTTGGGCCCTCGTCGGCGACGCCGGCTACTTCAAAGACCCGCTGACGGCTCACGGGATCACGGACGCTCTGCGTGACGCCGAACTCCTCGCTCGAGCGGTCACGGACGGCCTCGGCGGGGGTCGGCTGGACCGGACCCTCGCGGAGTATCAGGCGACTCGGGATCGCCTCTCGGCGGAGATGATCGACGTCACCGCTCGGATCGCCTCGATGGAGTGGTCCCTCTCGGAGGTGAAGGAGCTCCACCGGGCGTTGAGCCGGGCCATGCGTGGTGAGGTCGAGCTCATCCGCGGTTGGGCGCGAGCGGAGCCGGCAGAGGGCCACCCCCTGGCACAAGCCGTCGCCTGAGGCGAGCGTCCTTCCCGCTGCCCACTCAGGCCAGGCATCGCCTTACAACGTGAACCCGGTTCCCGGCGTCCTACGTACGTGAGGCAGTGCCTCGGCGTCGAGCCGAGGGTTCCGATAACAGGCGCCGACGCGCCGGGGACGACGATGAACGGGTTGAAGTACGCGTTCCGTACGCTGGCGAAGACACCCTTCGTCACCACCGTGGCCATCCTCTCGCTCGCGCTCGGGATCGGCGCCAATACGGCGATCTTCTCGCTCTTCGACCAGATGCTCCTGCGAGCGCTGCCGGTCGAACAGCCCGGCGAACTCGTCAACGTCTCGGCGCCCGGACCGAACCCCGGCTCGCAGTCGTGCAACCAGGCCGGTCCGTGCGAGGACCTCTGGAGCTACCCAATGATCCGGGATCTGGAGCGAGAGCAGTCGAGCTTCACCGGCATCGCCTCCCACCGGCTCTTCGGCGCCAACCTCGCCATGTCGAACCAGACGACGAGCGGCGAAGGGGTGATGGTTTCCGGGTCGTACTTCAACGTCCTCGGCATCCAGCCCATCGTCGGACGCCTCATCGGACCGGCGGACGACGAGCGGATCGGTGAGCACCCCGTTGCGGTCCTGAGCCATAGCTACTGGGAGAACCAACTCGGCGCCGACCGTTCGGTGCTCAACCAGACCCTGGTCGTGAACGGGTACCCGATGACGGTGGTCGGCGTGGCCCCGCGCGGCTTCAAGGGGACGACGATGGGTGGAGACCCGGACGTCTTCATCCCCCTGACAATGCGGACTCAGGTGCAGCCGTGGTGGGACGCGTGGGATAACCGCCGCAACTACTGGATCTACGCCTTCGCCCGCCTCAAGCCCGACGTCTCGGCCGAGCTGGCGACCGAAGCGGTCAACGCCATCTACGCCCCGATCATCGAAGAGGTCGAAGCTCCGCTCCAAGGCTCCATGACCGAGCAGACGATGGAGCGGTTCCGGAACAAGCGCGTCATCCTCGAAGCCGGTGAGCAGGGACAGAGCTCGATCCACGACGAGGCGCGCACCCCGCTGAACCTGCTCCTCGGGATCACCGCGGTGGTGCTGCTGATCGCGTGTGCGAACATCGCCAAACTCCTCCTCGCTCGGGGCGCCAACCGGGCTCAAGAGATGGCGATCCGTGGCTCTCTGGGCGCCAGCCGTCGCCAGATGCTCACCCAGCTCCTCATGGAGTCGGTGCTGCTGGCGGTGTTGGGCGGACTCGCGTCACTCGTCGTCGCTCGATGGACGCTCCAGGCGATCGGTGCATCGCTGCCACCGGAAGCGACGGCCTCGATCGAGCTCGCACTCTCTCCGCAGATGATCCTCTTCGCGGCCGGGCTCGCGCTCGGCACGGGTGTGCTCTTCGGGATGTACCCGGCGATGCACTCCACGAGGCCGGATCTGAGCACGATGCTCAAGACGACGCTCGGCCAACCGGCGAGCGCACGCGCCGCACAGCGATTCCGGTGGATGCTCGTCACCGGACAGATCGCCCTCTCGATGACGCTCCTCGTCTCCGCGGGCCTCTTCATCAAGAGCCTCAGCAACGTCAGCCGGGTCGATCTCGGTCTGAATCCCGAGAACGTCGTCATGTTCCGCGTCTCACCCGAGCTGAACGGGTACGAGGGTGATCGCTCCGCGGAGTTCTTCCGCGAGCTCGCCGACGAACTCGCGGCCATTCCGGGCGTGACGGCCGTCTCCTCGGACGTGGTCGGGATCCTCGGCGGAAGCAGCTGGGGGAACGACGTCTCGGTCGAAGGCTTCGAGTGGGAGCCGGGGGTCGACGCGAACTCCCGCTTCAACGCGGTCGGGCCGGGCTACTTCAGCACGCTGGGCATGCCGTTGATGGCCGGCCGGGAGTTCACCGATGGAGACGCGGATGGCGCCCCCGAAGTCGCGATCGTGAACGAGGCGTTCACCCGGAAGTTCAACCTGAACGGCAGCGACGCCATCGGGAAGTACATGTCGAACAACGGCAGCGGCAGCGACGAACTGGACATCCAGATCGTCGGGGTCGTGCAGGATGCCAAGTACAACGACGTGAAGGGCGACGTCCCGCCGGTCTTCTTCTTGGCCAATCGCCAAGATCGGGATGTCGGATCCCTCTCCTTCTACGTGCGCACCGAGTTGGGGACGTCGGAGCTGCTCGGGCAGATCCAGCCTCTGGTCGCGCGGATGGACCCGGATCTCCCCGTCAGCTCGTCGCGCACCCTCGAAGAGCAGATCAACGAAAACGTCTTCCTCGATCGCTTCATCAGCACGATGTCCGCCTCGTTTGCGCTCCTTGCGACGATCCTGGCGGCGATCGGCCTCTACGGGGTCCTGGCGTATACCGTCGCCCAGCGCACACGTGAGATCGGTCTGCGGATGGCGCTCGGTGCTGGCGCGGATTCCGTCCGGGCAATGGTCCTCAAGCAGGTGAGCCGGATGGTCGTCGTGGGAGGGATCGTCGGTATAGTCGCCGCGATCTTCCTGGGGAGGGCTGCGCAGTCCCTCCTCTTCGGAATGGAGGGTTTCGACGCGATGGTGATCGGCTTGGTCGTCGTCGTGCTGGGGCTGGTGAGCTTCGGAGCGGGCTACATCCCCGCGATGCGCGCTTCACGGGTCGACCCGATGAACGCACTCCGATACGACTGACGCCTGCCGGCGCGACTCGGATCCAACACACGCGGGCGGCGGGCTTCAGCCCACCGCCCGCGTTTTTCTGAGTCTCGACTACGGCACGAGAATCGTCGACCCAACCGTCTCGCGGGCCTCGAGCGCGCGGTGCGCATCCGCTGCGTCCTTCATCGGGTAGTGACCGCCGATGTGCGGCGTGATCGCGCCGGACGAGAGCATCGAGAAGACCGCCCCGATGCCGTCCGCCGTCTCGGCGTCCGTCGCGTAGTAGTCGCCGAGTCTCGGCCTCGTGAGCATGAGCGAGCCGTGTTTGGCCAGGAGGAGGGGCGACATCGGCTCGACCGGCCCCGACGCGTTGCCGAAGGTGACGAGCATGCCGCGTCGTGCGAGCGAGTTGAGCGACGCCTCGAAGGTGCTCGCGCCCACCGAGTCGTAGGCGACCGCGCACATCGCACCGTCGGTGATCTCCCGCACCCGCTCGGGGATGTTCTCCTCCCGATAGAGGATCACGTGGTCGCAGCCGTGAGCCTTCGCCAGCTCGCCCTTCTCGGGTGTCCCCACCGTACCGATCACGGTGGCTCCCAATGCTCGGAGCCACTGACAGGCGATCAGGCCGACGCCACCCGCCGCGGCCGTGAGCAGGACGATGTCTCCGGACTGAACGGCATAGGTGCGACGCACGAGGTACTCGACCGTGCACCCCTTCACCATCACCGCCGCCGCCATGTCGTCCGTGATGTCGTCGGGGATCGGGTACAATCGAGCGCGGGGCATCACCCTCGCCTCGCAGTACGACCCGATCGGCCCGTTGCTCGTGTAGGCGACGCGGTCTCCTTCGGCGAGATCATCCACTCCCGTTCCGACGGCGGCGACCACACCGACGCCCTCCACGCCAGGCGTGAACGGCGGCTCGTTCGGATACAGACCGGTCCGATGATAGACGTCGATGTAGTTCAAGCCGACGGCCGTGTGCCGCACGAGGACCTCGCCCTCGGCTGGCTCACCGGGGCCTCGGTCGGTCCACACCAGCGCGTCCGGTCCGCCGTGCGCGGAGACGACGATCGCACCTCTCATTCAAGCTCCCTGTTGAGAAAAGATGGGCCTTGAATCTATCGTCTCTGGTCCGGTCGGTCTCGCCGCGACCCGACGCACCCTCAGATCCGATTTCCATCGACGTGGAGTACTCATGCGTTTGAACCGTACTGGCATCACGATCCTAGCCCTCGCCGTGCTCGCACCGATCCCGGTCGCGGGCCAGGTCCAGTGGGGTCCGGTGCCTGCGGGCTATCCCCAGACCGCGGCCGAACTGAACGGATTTACGGCCCACACCCGTCACGACGAGATGTGGGACTACCTGGAGGGACTGCGCCGAGTCAGCGACCAGATGCGGCTCGGGACGTACGGAAAGACCCGCGAAGGCCGAGACCTACCGTACGCGGTGTACAGTCGCCCGCTCGTCACCAACCCGTGGGAGGCGATGGCGCTCGGAAAGCCGATCGTCCTGTTCGCCGCGAACGTGCATGGCGGGGAGCGAACCTTCCGCGAAGGGCTGCTGGTCCTCATGCGGGATCTCGCGACCCCGGGCACCGAAGCGAACCGGATGTTGGACCACGTCACGGTCGTGGTGGCACCGCAAATCAACCCGGACGGCTTCGAGGCCAGCGAGCTGGGTCAACGCGGAAACTCCTGGGGCATCGACCTCAACCGGGACTACGTGAAGCTCGAGCACCCGGAGATCCAGAACTACGTCCAGAACCTCATCGGTGAGTGGCGACCGCATCTCTTCATCGACGGCCACAACGGTGGGTCCCGGCCGTACAACCTCAACTACCAGTGCCCGACCCACTTCGACGCGGCCCCCGAAATCTCCCTCCTCTGTGACAACGAGATCTTCCCCGCCATCGACGCCGAGCTCGAGACGGAAGACATGCGCTCGTGGTACTACGTGCGCGGTGACGAGGAGGCATGGACCGTCGGGGGTTCGCAGGTCCGTATCGGACGGAACTACGGTGGCATCACGAACAGCGTCGCCATCCTCTTCGAGGCGCCTCAGCAAGAACTCGGGATCGGCGCCCGAGCCGGCTACCTGGGCTACTACGCCGTCCTGGAGTGGGTGGCGAACAATGGCGACCACCTCGTGCGCACCGTGGAACGCGCCCGGGCCGAGACGATCATGATGGGCGCCGAGCCGAGTGGGCAGGTCGCCGTGGAGATGGAGTACGAAGCCGAGTACTACCTCGTCGACTACACCATCGTGCGCGGAGGGGGCTTCAACGCCCAACCGGGCGAGCCGGTCGATACGATCGACGTTACGGGCGCCCAGCTCATCAAGAAGCCTGTGGCGGTCCGGTTACGCGATCGACCCTGGGCGTACACCCTGCCCCGCGACGCGACTGATGCCGTCGAGCTTCTGCTCCGACACGGGATCACCGTCGAGCAACTCACGGCACCGCTCTCCGTCGAGGTTCAGGCGTACACCGTCGCCGACGTTCAGCACGAGCGACAGTACAACCACGCCGCCGTCACGATGATCGAGGTCGGAGAGGTGCTCACACAGACGATGGAGCTGCCGGCCGGGAGCTTCATCGTGCCGACGGCCCAGAACCTCGGACGCCTCGTGACCCACATGATGGAGGTCGAGACGGAGGACAACGTCGTCTACTGGAACACGATGGACGCCTTCGTGCCGCGGCCGGGGACGCCGAGTGGACGACCGGGTTCCGGCCCCCCGCTCTCCCCGATCTTCAAGATCATGTCGCCCGTGATGTACCAGGCCGAGATGGTTCGAGGCCACTAGGAACGATACCCGACGGAGGCGCCAAGCGCCCCGTCGTGATGAAACGATCGAGGCCGGGCCCCAACGGGGCCCGGCCTCTCGTATTGCACCGGATGGTGCACCTCACTCGTCGAGTCCGAGGTCGGACTCGTCTTCGTCGTCGTGGCGCTTCCAGTGCCTACGCTCGGCGTCGCGCTGCGCCTTCGTGCACTGCTGCACGTACAGCACGGAGGACGGGCGAACGTAGGCGACCGAGCCCGTGATCGTCTCACAACGAACGACCTTGGCTCCACCCATGCCGGTCATCGCCGAGATCAACCGCAGTGCATTGTCCTCGTCGACGAAAAACGTCGTCCAAGGCACCCTCACCACGTAGAAGTCCTCGGCCGGACGGTCCAGCGAAGGGTCGCGGAAGTGGGCCTCGATCCTGTTCGTGCCCATGGTTCAGTCTATTCGGTTGAATCGTTCTGGGTGGCGCGCTCCAGCCGAGTGCTGGAACGAAAAAACGCCCTGCCCGGAAGGAGCAGAGCGCAGCGTCGAAATCGTTGACCGAGGTCTACGAAAACGCCTGACGCCCACCCTCCCCCCGAGCCGATCGCTCCCTCCAGGGGAGCGGCTGTCGAATCAGTTGATGTCGTCTCATGGGTCTCAGGGTGTGGAACGTTCGTGTGTGTGCCGTCATGCGGTCACGGAATGCTAAGACACACGAATGGGGCGAAGCGTTGGTGACACGCTTCAGCGTGTGATCGCCCGGCATTCGTCGAAGGAGGTGCAGCGCACCGACAAACGGGCTCGATCGTCGGGATGCACACCGAGAATCGAAAGGGCTTCGACAAGGTCTCGCACCGAAGCTTCGATCGCCGGCTCGAACTGTGTGAGGACGACCCACGTCGGGATCACCTCCGTCGGCGCCCGGAGCTGGTAGTTGTAAATCCAGTCGATGTTGTCGAGCTCTCGCCTCAGGGCCGTCTGATCGGCGTCGTCCTGGGGCCCGGCTCCCAACGGGAGCTCGAGAATCTCGAAGCTCAGTTGGTGGTTCAGGCGCCACCGGTTGAGTGCCCGGTCGATGTCATCGAAGGGAGCCTGCATCCGGATGAGCTGGTGCGCGTACTCGGCGAGGAGCGCGTTGTTGTGCTTCACATCCTTCGCGAGCGCCGTCTCCATGTGGAGCATGTACTGCTCGACGTCGCCCATCTGCTTCGCTTCCATCGCCAAGAGGTAGTCGGTGTCCGCATCCTCGGGATTCACCGAGGCGATGACTTCGACCATTTCCGACCACTCGTCGGAGCCCTGATCGACCGTGCCGTCCGCGCGCGACAACAGGTATTCCCGGGCTCCGAACACCATCGCGATCAGATAGATGCCGATAAGCATCCTGAAGCGGCGATACCACGGTGCGGTGTCGGAGGCGAGCGCCATGAGCGTCCTGCAGGAGGTTCCGTCTAGGCCGGGTCAGAGACCCTTCTGCGTCTGCTTGTCCGTCACCTTCCAGATGAAGGAGTCCAGATAGTAGTGCATCAGGCCGTAGGCGTAGATCATCATCTGGGAAAAGAGGGCGTAGCTACTCGAGTAGTCCAGGGCCGGGAGGCCGAACTCCTCGATCGCCGGGTACGGGGCGAAGTTGACGACCCCGAGTCCGAACTCGTCGAGCGGTCGGTTGATCAGCAGCTGGAAGACGACGGCATAGACGACGCCCCCCGCGAGGAACCAGCGCAGGTGGCCCGGCCCGACGAGCCGGCTCCAGAAGCCAGCGGTGGAGCTGCCCTTCTTCTGACTCGTCCGCATGAACGAGTAGACCATCACGATGTACTGCACGCCGTGCATCAGGCGGTGCGCCACCGCGTAGAGCAGGATCGAGTTGGTGTTCCACGCGACGAAGTACCATAGGAAGTAGCTCGCCGCGATGAAGGCGTACTTGATGGGGTTGATGACCGCGCCCTGCTTGTACGTCTGCCAGAGGTGGTAGGCGTAGAAGATCAGGTAGCCGACGAGCACGACCTGACTGAGCGCCAACAAGCCGTCGACGAAGCCGACGGACGGCTCGATCCGCATCCGGTACAGCTCGCGGATCCAGAGCGAACTGAACATCGGGGCGTTCAGAAACATGTACGCGTAGAGCACGCAGTGGAGCCCGAGGTCGACACGCCGCGTGTGTTTCAGCCCCGCTCCGGCCTTGTGATCGTAGATCCTGGCGAGGCCGTGCTGCTGCATGATGCTGTGTTGGTGATCCCAGGCGGTCACCAGGAGCAGCAGGGTGATCGGGGCGAATTGAAGCCCTGCGATCGTGAAGCCGATGATCGCGATCGGTCCGATGATCAGTCGGTCCTTGAACCGCTCCCACACGTCCGGCATTCCGTACGACCGCACCCAGCCCGCGTAATGATGCGGGATGGTGATCCACAAGTTGATCGAGGCCACCGCCACGTACGGCAACCACGCCTGGAACCCGAGGGCCAAGGCGACGGCGAAGAAGGGGAGCCCGAGGAACCAGACCAGATCGGCCTTCGGGTTCAGGATGTAGCCGGTTTTGAACATCGGTCGTGACGGGGGCGGTGCGGGCTACGGACCGGAAACGTAATACGCGGGGCCGGCCCGAAGCTTCTTCGACCGAAAGTTCAGAGATCGGCTACCCATCCGTCAAATCAATAGATATAGTTGTCGACATAACCTCTGATTATCTATGCCAACCCTCCGACAACTTGAATACGTGGTGGCCGTCGCCGAGACGGGGAGCTTCAGTCAGGCGGCTCGGTCGTGCGGTGTGAGCCAGCCCGGTCTGAGCGCTCAGGTGATCCGGCTCGAGCAGGAGCTGACCACGCCGATCTTCGAGCGCCGGCCTCGGTCCGTGGTCCCGACGACCGTCGGCCGGGAGGTGATCGAGGCGGCCCGTTCGGTCCTCGACGAACGGGACCGGCTCCTCGCGATCGCGAAGACGGCGCAGGACCCGCTCGCCGGAACGATTCAACTCGGGGTCATCCCGACGATCGCCCCCTTCCTCCTTCCCCGTGTGATGCCTGCGGTCCGGGAGGCGTTCCCTCAGCTCAGACTTCTCCTCCGCGAAGAGCGCACCGCATCCCTACGCGACCTGGTGCTGGACGGAGAACTCGACATGGCGCTCGTCGCGCTGGAGTCGGAGCTGGACGGGCTGAGGGTGGAGCCGCTCGGCACGGATCCGTTCGTACTCGCCGTCCCGCGGGGGCACCGGCTCGCCACGCGGAAGCGTGCCGCGGCGAAGGACCTACTCGGTGAGGACGTGCTCCTCCTGAACGATGGCCACTGCCTCCGCGACCAGGCGCACCTTATCTGTGACGCCGCGGGCGCTTGCGAACTCGGCGACTTCCGCGCGACGTCCTTGTCGACCCTGATGCAGATGGTCTCGACGGGCGTCGGGGTGACGTTGCTGCCGGAGATGGCGGTGCGTGGCGACGCACCGCGGCTCCTCGATCTGGCGATCGTCCCTTTCACCGACGCGGATTTGGGGCGTACGATCGCCCTCGCATGGCGACCCTCTGTCCCGCACGAAGAGGCGTTCCTTCAGCTGGCCGAGACGATCCGAAGGGCTGCGGCTCCGGCCTAGCGGTCGTCCGAGATCCTCGGGAAGGCCTTGAGGACTTCACGTGTGAGGTCCCACCGGTTGAAGCCTTGCCGACCCCAGTCGAGCCCGCGCCGCACGATGACCAGATCGTGGGAGGGGACGACGACGACGTACTGACCGCGGTTGCCGGCCGTCGAGTATGCGTCGGACGGCACGTCGCTGCGGTTGTCGGGGACGAGCCACCACTGCCCACCGTACTGGCTCCCGATGGAGGCGGTGGACGGTGCCGGAGTCCGCGAGAAGTCGATCCACTCTTCGGAGATGAGGCGCTCGCCGTCCCAGACTCCTCCGTTCAGGTAGAGGAGGCCGAAGCGGGCGAGGTCACGCGCGTTGGTGTAGACCTGGCTCGAAAGGATGAAATCGCCGAAGCGGTCGACGCTCAGGAGGGTATTCCGCATCCCGATCTTGTCGAGCAGCCGGCGGCGCGGGAACTCCAGGTACGCCTGGTCGTCACCGATCGCGAGCTTCATCGCGTAGACGCCCAGAAGCGTGTCGTAGTTCTCGTAGTCCCACACGGTACCGGGAGTCCGCACGAGCGCGCGGGAGCGCGCGCCGGTGAGTGAGCTGGCGCCTGCCCAGTACGAAAGTCCGGAGCCGGTGGCATACTCGAGTCCACGGTTGTCGATCGACTGCAGTCCACTCGACATCTGAAGGACGTTGCGCAGGGTGATGGCGCTGCGCGGATCCTCCTCCGGCGACCGTGCCTCGGGCAGCCACCCGAAGCCGAGCGGGGCATCGAGGTCCATCCGGCCCTCGTCGACCATCATGCCGATCAGCGTCGACGCGATGCTCTTCGCGGTGGACCAGGTGCGAGTCTTCGTCGACATGTCGACTCCCGGGGCGTACCGCTCGTGCACGATCTCGCCGCGATGCACGACCATCAGCGAGAGCGTCACCTGTTCCGGGGATTCGCGATCGAAGGCCCACGCGGACGCCGCCTCGAGCGCCCCGGCATCCACGCCCGACGCGAGCGCCGATTCCTCGACCAGGTCCCCGTTCGGCCATGGGATCGTGGCCGGGTCACCCGGCGGGGGCGCCATCGTCAACTCGGGTAGAGAGGCGATGTCCTCGAACGTTTGGTCAGGAGCCAGGACGACGCACCCGATGCCTTCCCGATACGCGGCTCGCATGATCGGCGTACCACCGGAGGCGCCGATCGCGACAGCCTCCCGCTCCCAATCGACGACGTAGTCCCCGCCGCGCGGAGTACCGACCGGTTGCGGGAGGAAGGCGAGTTCCTGATCGAAGACCTGCTCGAGCGTACGCTCTCCCGTGAAGAGGCCGTTGCACATGAGAACGGCCTGCTGGCCAAACCGCACCATGTCTCGCTGGGGGCGCCAGTAATCGTACTGCTCGTCCTGCTGAGCCGTGAGCGGTACGGCGGTCATCGCGAGCGCGGTCAGCGCGAGGAGCGAACGTCTCATGACATCCTCATGACTTCGGTCGAGGGAGAATCGACGCTGAAGCTATGAGGGACCCGCCGTCCTCGGCCATGGCATATAGGTCACTCCCGCCCGAGCGTCGCCATCGGATCGACCCGCAGGATTTGCCGCGCGGGGACGAGGGTCGCCGTCAGTGTCACCGCGAAGAGCACGCCCAGCGTCCCGATCAGCGCGACCGGGTCCGTGGGTCGCACGCCGAAGAGGATGCCCTGGCCGAACCGGGCCACCCACACGACGAAGACGACGCCGACGACGACGCCGATCGCCGCGAGCGTCAGCCCCTCACGAGCAACCGCCCGAGTGACGTCGAGGCGTTCTGCGCCCAAAGCGATCCTCAGCGCCATCTCGCGCGCCCGCTGTGCGACGGCGAAGGCGACGACGCCGTAGAGACCCATGGCGGCGAGAAGGAGTCCGAAGATGCCACCCCACCCCAGCACGGTGGACGCGATCCGAAGATGCATGAACTGGAAGGAGACCTGATCGGCGAGCACGGACGGCCCGACCATCTGAACCTCCCCCTCGTCCAGATCGATCTCGCTCCGCAGCAGCGGCAACACGGCCTCCGCCGTCGACCCTTCGAGGGCGATGGCGAAGCGCGGGGTGAAGTCCTGGTACAAGGAGGTGAAGACGAACGGCGTCGGCGGATCGTCGAAGTCGCGGTACGTGCCGTCCGCCACGACGCCCACGACTCGGTACGCGACGTACGCCTCGCCGACGCGCACGGAAAAGACACGATCGAGCGGATCCTCCCCGGGCCAGTGCCGCTCCACGAACGTCTCATTCACGACGGCGACGGATTCCGCATCCTCGTCGTCCGACTCGAGGAGGGCGCGCCCGGCGATGACGGGGATGTCCATCATCTCGATGTAACCGGGCGTCACGGCGTTACGCCACGCCTCCGCGAGTTGATCGCTGGCGGGCTCGACGCCTGCGGCGACTGACACCGACGTGCCCATTTGGTACAGCGTGAGCTCGAGGCTGCGCGAGATCGCCGCAGCACGGACCTCGGGGAGGGACGCCATGCGATCTCTCAGCCGCCGTACGAACTGAACGCCCTCGCGATCCGACAGCTCGCGCGTACTGATGTCCCGCGACGCCACGGCGATCCCATCCGGATCGAAGCCGAGGTCGACGTCCGTCGCGACGTCCAGAGTGCGGAAGAAGAGCGCCGCACCGAAGAGGAGCGTCGCCGTCGCAGCGCATTGGGCGACGACGAGTCCATCCTTGATCCGGAAGCGCGAACGCCGACCACCTCCGGTACCGCGTGCGCTCTTCAGAGCGGCGTACAGATCCACACGGGCGCCTTCGAGGGCCGGGGCGATCGAAAAGGCGAGCCCGGCGGCCACCGTCGTGAGGAAGGTCACGGCGAGCACCAGACCGTCGACGTCCGCGTCCAGACGCAGGGGCACGTCGACCGGGAGCGTCAGGGCGCCGATCGCCTCCGTGCCCAGGTAGGCGATCGACACGCCCAAGATCCCGGCGAGGGTACCGGGGACGACGCCCTCCGCGAGCATCATCCGAATCAGACGTCCTCGCGTCGCGCCGAGGGAACGTCGGAGCGCCAGCTCAGCTCGCCTCTTCCGTGCACGAGCGATGAAGAGTCCCGCGACGTTCGAACACGCCACGGCCAACACGAGGCCGGCGGCGAGCAGGAAGAAGGCCCCGATCAACGAACCCCCGGCCCGCAGTTCGGGCCGGACGCGCGACCCCGCTTCGGAGACCACGGTGATCGGCTGAGCCCGACCGGCGTCGTCCGTCCACAGCACGGGTCTCTCGTCGTGGAGGGCCTCTGCCGTCCGGGACGCAGACGATTGGGCCTGCACGATCGTCGCTCCCGTGCGGAGGCGACCCAACGTCAGAAAGCCACGACTCGACGGGTCCCGCCTTTCCTCGTTGATCACCCCGCCCGCAGAGAGGGACCCGACGGGGACCCAAACGTCTGTGGGGAACGGGATCAGTCGACTCCTCACACCCTCGGGAGCGACGCCGATGATCGTGAAGCTCAGACCGGCCAGTCGTACCACCTGGCCGACCGCATCGACACTCCCCCCGAAGACGCGCTGCCACGCGTCGTATCCCAAGACCGCGACCCTCGGATCACCGCTTCGGATCTCCTCGGGCGAGAAGACCCGTCCGGCGGCCGCATGGATGCCGGTCAGGTCGAAGTAGTTCGGGGTGACCTCCTCTCCGAGCAGGGTCTGCCGACCGAGCGGTCCTTCGACCGACGCGTTGATCATCGACGCCCCCGCGACGTCGACCAGCTGAGGGATTCCTTCGCGGAGCGCATCGAGATCCGCCCACGCTTGGTGGCCGTGCCTCTCCCCGTCGGGCGTGCCGCGGTAGAGGGTTACGAGCTGTTCAGGCGCCTCGAGGCCGACCGGAGACGGATAAACCACGGAGCGGAAGAGGGCGAACGCCAGACTGGACGCTCCGATCCCCACGCCCAACGAAAGAACCGTGACGACGAGCACGAGGGGCGTGCGGGCGTACCCCCGCACGGAGGTGCGGACGTCGGCGAGGACCGCACGCAGGATCGAGTCCGGCGTACGGGTGAGCGTATTCGAGCCCGTGCGCCCGAACCGACCTCTCAGGGCGGGTCCCAGTGAGGCGAACACCTGCCGGCGGTACTGAGCCCTCGCCCGACGCAGCCCGGACGCCGCCACGGCCTCGTCGAACTCTTCCTCCAGATCGGCGAGCGCGAAGCGCCGGTCGTCGTCGTGAAGGCACCGCGCGAGCAGCCAGCGGGAGACCCTCGGAATACCGTGCGTTCCCTCTCGTTTCGAATCACCCATCGTCCCCCTCCCCTATGCCTCGAGTGCGACGCCGTCGGCCATCCGCTCGAGCATCGACATCGAGTGACGCACCGCGCCCAGACCCTCTTCGGTCAGGCTGCAGTAGCGCCGGGGCCGACCTCGACGCCCGCTCGACGAGTCCGGTTCGTGAAGGTGCACGAAGCCCTTCTTCTCGAGTCGGGCGAGCGCGGTGTACAACGCCCCCACCGAGACGGTGCGTCCCGTGCGGTCCTCGATCCGACGACGCACCGAGACGCCGTAGGCATCGTCGCCGAGTTGGGCGACGGCCAGCATCACGTAGAGCTCGAACTCCGCCAAGAACCGTTCCGACATCCACCCCTCCCGTTTATTTCTACAATTAGATAATAATCGGAACGAGCCCACGACGGAAGTCGCGGCGGTGGGCAGCGAGCCGTCGAGCCTGGCGCGAGGACCCTACGAAAAAGAAGCGGGCGGAGTGCCAACGCACCCCGCCCGCCTATGTCTACACCCCCGAGTGGGGGCGGCTCAGATCAGTTGTCGATCCGCCGGTACGTGGCGCGCCCCACGCTCGTCGGCTTCCCATCCGAGTCCATGCGGATGTACTCGTTTTCGATCGTCTGACCGTCTTCCGACAAGGTGTTGATGATGATCTGTGTCACCTCGCCGTTCCGAGCATTCAAGATTCGGGTCGTACGCTCGTTCACCCACTCCACTGCAGTCTCGGACCCTTCTTGCCCCTGCACCGCACGGAAGACTCCGTCGAAGAGCGTGTTGTACCCCCACTCACTCTCCTGGCCTCGAGCATTGGTCGCACGAACGGTGATCGACATGCCGCCGTCGCCCCACGGCTCGTACGTCATGATGTTGACCGCCGGAGGCGGCGTGTTGCCATCCAGCCACCACTCCCCGAAGCGTTCCGCCGGGTCTTGAGCCGAGGCGTCGGAGGTGACGATCGCGCCGAGAAGGAGCGCAGAAAGAGCGCAGATTGCAGTTCGCTTGAGCATGACGTCCTCTATCGACCGGAGCTCGGCGAGGCCGAAGCCTTCAGGAAGATCTGGATCACTCCACCCACGGCCTCTTCGCCGAACAGTTCGAGCGCGGCCGCACCCTTCACGATCTCGATGCGTTCGATGTCGTCGGGAGCCAGATCGGAGACCTCGCCTTCGTAGCGTTCGCCATCGATGTAGATGAGCGGCTGAGCCACCGCTTCGGTCACGGTGATCGCACCTTGCCCGTCTGCCGAACGGCTACGGATCCGAACCTGGGGCGCCGTGGCGGAGGCGTCTCCGCGGATGCGCACCACCGTCGCGCCCTCTCCGCGGTCCCTGCGGATGTGCAGGCGCGCGTGCTCGCCGTCATCGAGTCGGTCCTCGACACGGTGCTCGTGCATCGCTTCGGTGCCGTGCTCGTGTCGCACGATCTGCTCGACGCGGACCCGCTCCACCCGCTCGACCTTCTCCAGTCGATCGACGCGATCCATGGCGGCATCCGCCGTACGCAGGCCCGCCGTGATCCCGACCGACGCGACCGCGCTGACGCCGATGAGCGCCAGGGCCAAGCCGTCTGTTGCATTGAACCGCATCCCAACCTCCTGTGACAACCGTGAAGATTCGCCAACATAGGGCGCGTGTCGCTGGGCGTCACGCCCTCCCCCACCCCACACCGACATAGACATGCGAATGGATCGGACGACCCTCATCGGCGGTTGCCTCGCCGCATGCTTCGCCCTCGGTGCGTGCGCTCCCGAGCCACCGAGCGACGGCGTCGAAGACTTCGGGCCACGCTTCGTCGGCATCCAACCCGAGCTCTTCGACGCGGACGGCGCCCAAACCAACGCCTGGGCAGACTTCGACGGCGACCAAGATCTCGACCTCTTCGTCGGCTTCCGCGGTCGTGCGAACCGCCTCTATCGGAACGACTCCGGGTCGTTCACCGAGATCGCCGCGGACGCGGGACTGGCGGACGACGCCGAGACTCGGGCCGCCGCCTGGGGAGACTACGACGGGGACGGGGACCCGGACCTCTACGTCGGCTTCGCGAATGGTGAATACGACAACCGGCTGTACCGGAACGACGACGGGATCTTCACCGACGTCGCGGAAGAGCTGGGCGTCAGCCGCGGTGGCGTCACCCGGCAGCCCGGCTGGATCGACTACGACGGAGACGCGGACCTGGACCTCTTCGTCGCCTTCCGTGACGGACCCAATGCGCTCTTCCGAAACGACGGCGATGGATTCGTGGACGTTACGGAGCGCTCCGGCATCGGTGATCCGCGACGGACCGTTGGGGTCGCGTGGTTCGACGCCGACGGTGATCAGGATCTGGATGCCTTCGTCGCCAATCAGAACGGGGACGAAGACGGTTTCTTCCGCAATCTGGGTGACGGGACGTTCGTCGACGTCGCGGCGGAGCTCGGTATGAACCAGCCGGGACGCGCGGAGGAGCTGGGCAGCGTCGGCACCGCGATCGGTGACTACGACAACGATGGCGACCTCGATCTCTTCATCGCCTCGTACGGACCGGACGTGCTGTGGCAGAACCAGGGAGACGGGACGTTCCAGAACGTCGCGCCAGGCACCCCGCTCGCCGGCGACCACCACTCCGTATCCGCGGCGTGGGGTGACTTCGACGGCGATGGGTGGCTGGACCTGTACGTCGACACCTTCCTCTCCGGCGAGGCGGAAGCTCGGGACTACCTCTTCCGGAGTGACGGCGGATCGTTCGTGGACGTGCTTCCGGAGGTCATGGAAGCCGCGGGAGCCAGCCACGGCATCGCGTGGGCCGACTTCGACGGCGACGGAGACCTCGACCTATCCCTCGCCAACAACCACGCCGATGGGCACCATCCGCTGTACCAGAACACGACGGCTCAAAGGAGTCCCGTCCCGAGTCTCTTCGTCGGCCTCACGGACGACGTCGGGGCATGGGTGCGACCCGGCGCGACCGTGACCGTGCGGCGCGCCAGCGACGGCTTCGTGACGACCCGGATGCTCGACACCGGAGGTGGGTACGCGTCCCAAGGCGTACTCCCCGTGCACTTCACGCTACCGCCCGGCCCACCGGAGCCGCTCGAGCTCGAGCTACGCTGGTACGAGAACGGAGAAGGGCGCAGCTCTACGGCGACCGGGGTCGAACCCGGGGCGTTCTCGAGGGGATGGCTCGTCCTGGCGGTCAGTCACGCGTCGCGGTGAACGTGCCCGTGATCATGCCGTCCGCGACGTCGATCGATCCCGACAGAGTCCCGTCGTCCTCCATCGTGCCGCGATACACGACCGGAATCGACTGACCCTGAAGGCTCGCCGAGAACGAGATCGTGAAGTCCGATCCGTCGATGCTCCCTCGCACATCGCTCCGGCCGAGCGTGTCGGACGAGTAGGAGCCCGTCAGATCGCTGCCGTCCTGCTGGAGCGTCATGGACGGATTCGTGATCCCGTTGTCCGTGTTCACGGTCATCATCCACGTACCGGCGAAGTCGACCTGCGACGCCGCAGGCGTAACGCCCAACGCCAACGCAACGACGACGATGCCGAGCACGCGGCGGTTCACGAGAGCGTTCATGCTTTCCTCCAAGTTCGAAACGCGCGAGGAGAGTGCGCCCGCCCCAACGCCGTCGCAAGCCGACTCGCCTAGTCGTCGCTGGACGGCCCTCCCCGTGCCCAACTTCGGATGGCGGACCGCCGCCGATCCTGATCCAGCGCCGCCCGACCCTCCTCGCTTCCGCGGAGTAGCGCCCACACCTCGGGCGCCCTGCGCTTCAGGAGATCGAACGGCCGCACCACGTACGCCCACACCAGGGACCCGATCCGGTCGTCGAGGTCGTACGTCTTTCGCATGACGTCCGGCGGCGGTGCGACCCCTCGGGCGAGTCGGACGAGCCGGGTGAGAGGGCTGACCTCCTCGGCCATAGCCACGAACGTCACGGGGAGCTCCTCGTGCACGCCGAGGACGAACGCGCGCGCGTCGTCGAGAATCGCGTCGTCGGCCATACCGTGGCCGAGCGCCCCGATGGCCCCGTCCGGCACCGGCGATCCGAGTAGGTCGACGGTGATGCGCAGCGCGGCGTACGCGTACGGGGCCCTCCCGTCCGCGTTGACGGTGGCCGCGAAGGTCTCCCAATCGAGAGCCGCACCCGTAGCGCGAATGAGGGCGTCCGCGTCGCAGCTCCCTCGCAGCCCGAGCTTGAATTCGTGGTTGAAGGCCGTGTGCACACACACGTGCGCCAACACGTCCTCCGGCGCGGGCACGCGGACCGCAGCGCCTTCGATCTCCGCCTGCACCGAGCGAGCCCACAGCGCCTCGATATCGGTCCGGAAGGGCGCGTGATCGGGCTCCAGCCCACTGTGGATCTCGACTTCGGCGCCATCCGGTACGATGAGCGGCGGCAGATGGTACTCGTCGACGTCCTGGATCGGCTCGACCCAGGCGTACCCGCGCTCGATCAGCGCCGTGGCTAGGCCCTCGGTCTCGTCCGGTCGGACGAGCAGATCGATGTCCCGCATGCTCCGAGCGGCGGGGCTCGGAAAAACCGAGCGGGCCAGGTAGGTACCCTTGAGCAGCGCGATCTCGATGCCGACCTCGGACCCGATCCTGGCGATCTCGGCGACCTGCCTCGCGATCGACGCGTTCTTGAGCGCGGTGTGCGTGTGCGCGTCACGCAGTCGATGGAACGGCGGCTCCGGTGGAAAGCCCGCCTCCTTGAGAAGGTGCCACGCGAGAGGCCCCAGACCGTGCCAGAGCGCGTGCCGCACGAGCTGTTCTCGACCGGGGATCTCGTCGGGTACACACTCCTGAACCGCGGGAGCGGACCGAGCGTTGAGTAGTTCGAGAAGGGAATCGCTAGGCAACGGCTGTCCTCGCCCGGACGGTATGGGCGCGCCGGGCACGCGCGCGCGAGTAGATTCTGCCCATGCAAGGTACGGAGCTACTCCTCTCGATCGAATCATTCGGCGTTCGCGCGACCGTGTGGGGGGAAGACCTCGACGGTCGAAACGTCGCGATTCCGCCTCCGCCCGGATCGGTGGAGGCCGCCCCTTCCGCCGCCGACGTCGCGTACCTCGTGGCGCCATCCGACGACGAGGGTCGGTGGGACGTGGACGTCGACGAGCACGTGTTCGGCACGTTCGACACGATCGAGGAGGCGGTCGCCGCGTTGCAGTCGGATCTTCATCATTCGATTGCCCTGCACGCTCCGGACCACCTCTTCGTGCACGCCGGCGTCGTGGCGTGGCGGGACCGCGCGATCGCGATCCCCGGCCGCACCTTGGCCGGCAAGAGCACCCTCGTTCTGGCCCTGGCCCGGGCCGGAGCGACCTACTTCTCCGACGAGTTCGCCGTCATCGACGCCGACGGGGGCATCCTCCCCTATCGGAGGGCTCTCTCCGAGCGCGTCGCGGGGAGCCCCGTACCCCGACGGCACCCGGCAGCGTCGTTGAGTCCGGAGCCCAACACGGTCCCGTTGCCGCTCGGCGGCGTGCTTCAGACGACATTCGCGCCCGACGCAGCGTGGAAACCGGCGCCCGTGTCGGCCGCGGAGTCGATGATGGCGTTGCTCGACAACACCGTGGTCGCGCGCCTCCGGCCCGACTTCGCGATGGCACGGCTGTCCGCCGCCACACGAGGGTGCCGCGGCTACCGATCCGTCCGAGGAGACGCAGAAGAAGCAGCGGCCGCGATCTTAGAACTCTTCGACGACGACGCTTGAACGACGAAGCCCCTGACCCGCAACCGCGGGTCAGGGGCTCGTGCGCTCTCAGCGAGTAGCGTCGATCAGCCGCGATTCCGGCGACGGCGACGACGGCGGCGACGACGATCGGGATCCGGCTTGGAGTCACCCGACATCGCCGCTGCGGGGGTCGGAGCCGCGATAGATGTCAGCGCCGGGAGGAGCAAACCGATCCCGGCCGCAGCAGCGGCCCGACGGACGGCAGCGCGACGCGACACGGAGAGCGGCTCACCTGTCTCAAGAAGCTGAGACTCAGTCAGCTCGTCGACGGCGAGTTCGATCACCGACACGTCGACCTCGAGCGCTTCAGCGATCTGCTCCACGGTCTGTTCGCCGTCGATCTCGAGCCACACGTCGGACAGCGTCTCGTTGAGGCGGTGGGCCTCGTCTCGCTTGCGGTCGTAGACGACGACTTCGTCGTCGACGTGCTCGACGAGCAGGCCTTCGGAACGGTGCTTCGGGGTCATGGCGGGCGCACTCATGTGGGGGCAACTACCTTACGACGCCCACGTGACGTGCAAGTTCTGATCCAGATACAGGAACATATGATCCCTAGGAAACACGCCACTTTTCGCCCTTCAAGCTTTCAGAATACCCTCGGGCGGAGCCTACAGGTGTGGCGTCCGTGCCACACAATCACGGCCGTCGCGGCGTTCATGTGGGGCCTCGGTTCGGCCGGTGCCGCAACGGGGCAGAACCCGGGCAACGCCGTCGTAGACGTCGAGGTACAGGCCAGCGGAACCGAAACGCTTCTGATCGGCATCGACGCCGCCAACGAGTCCGTCGTCTGGGCCGGAGGGGTCGGTGGCGAGTGGCTCCGCACCGTCGACGGAGGCGAAACGTGGCGCGGTGGCGTCGTACCGGGCACGGACTCGCTCCAATTCCGTGACGTGCACGCCGTCGACGCAGAGACGGCCTACCTGTTGAGCATTGGGACCGGTTCGGACTCGAGGGTCTACCGCACGGACGACGGCGGCGAGACGTGGGCCTTGCTCTTCGAGAACGACGACCCGGAAGGCTTCTACGACTGCTTCGACTTCTGGTCGCCCCAGCGGGGCGTCCTGATCGGGGACGAAGTCGGGCTTAAGATGTCGATGCAGCGAACCCGGAACGGTCGAGACTGGGAGCGGATCCCCCCCGGTCGGCTCCCGGCGGCCCAAGAAGGTGAGGGTAGCTTCGCGGCGAGCGGCACGTGTCTCACCACCGGTGCGGAAGGACGCGCGTGGGCGGTCGCGAGCAATCCCGAGCACGCACGGCTACTCCACACGACCGACTACGGATCGACGTGGTCGGTCGACACGCTACCGGTCACGACTCGGGCCGGGGTCGGGCCACAGACGGTCGCCATCGCCACCTCGGATCGTTGGGCGGTGCTCACGGGAGGCTACGACTCCGAGGAGGGCGACACCGGCTTCGTGTTGAGTCACGACGGCGGAGCGACGTGGGAGGTGCGGCCACGACCCCCGTTCGCCGAAGGCGTCTGGGGCGCGGCGTGGGTACCCGCCGCCGAGCCGAGCGTACTCGTCGCCGTCGGCCCCGACGGGATCGCGGTCACGAACGACGCGGGCGAAGAATGGACCCAGGTCGACGACGCGAACTACTGGACGTTGACCTTCGGCTCGGACCGTGTGGGTTGGGCCGCGGGGCGGGACGGCCGCATCGTCCGGCTCGTCGTCCGGTAGGAGGTCCTCGGGCCGAGGATCAGTACGGGAGGAAGTAGAGCGCCGTCGCGATGAAGGGCACGAGGAGAATCATCATCGTGATCCCGTAGCCGAACATGTCCCGCGCCTTGAGGCCGGTGATCGCCAGCAGGGGGATCGCCCAGAACGGATTGAGCAGATTCGTGTGCGCATCCCCGACGGCGTACGCCGCGATCGTCTGACCGTGCGGCACCCCGAGCTCCGCTCCTGCCAGCATCATCGGCCCCCCGACGATCGCCCACTCTCCGCCCGCCGACGGGACGAAGATGTTCAGGACACCTCCGGTCAGCCACGCGGTTACGGCGAAGGTGTCTTCCGTCGCCACGGAGAGCAGGATCTCGGTCATCGTGTCCACGAGACCGGTGCCGGTCATGATCCCGATGATGCCCGCATAGAACGGGAACTGGAGGATGACGCCGGCGCTGCCTCGGACCGCGTCGTTGAACTCGCGCTGGTATCGACCCGGGCTCGCGTAGAGCAAAAGGCCGAGCATAATGAACGCGAAGTTGAAGACGTTCAGGTTCAGCGCCCTGAGCTGATCCTCTCGGAAGGCCTGGACCACGAGCAGCATGCCCGTCACCGCGATCACACCGCCCAGTATGCGACTGTTGTCGATCCGGTCCGAGAGCGTTCGAGGGGCCGCGTCCTCCTCGGGCACGACCTCGGGCTCCGCGTCCACATCGGGCACGTAGCGCTCGATTCCGCGGCAGTTCGCGTCCGGTGGTGACAGCAGCCACAACATGACCGAGGCGTAGACGAGCGCCATGGCGGTGAGCATGAGCGGGTACGGGTGGAAGACCCATTCCGTGGCCGGAATCACCCGATCTACGATGCCCTGCTGCATGAAGATGTTGCCGTCCAACGCTTGCAGGAGACCCGCCGACGACGAGAGCCCCCATCCCCATGTCAGGCTCATCCCCAGATAACCCGCAACGGCAAGGAGTGGATAGTGCACCGCCACACCGCGCTGGTGCGCCACACGACCGGTCTCTCGGGCGAGGATCGCCCCGAAGATCAGCCCTAGGCCCCACGACACCCAACCGACGAGCATCGACCCGATGCCGACGAGCACGGCCGCCTGACGTCCGTTCGATGGGAGTCCGGCGAGCCATACGATGCCCGCACGAACGCGCGGGTGATACGCCACGACAAAGCCCGTGACGAGGATGATGACCATCTGCATGGCGAACTGGAGGAGATTCCAGAAGCCCGCGTACCACGCTTCCGCCACCTCGACCGGCGACGAACCCTCCGACGCCATCGCCGCGGCCGCAGCGACGTAGGTGAGGATGATGGCGAAGAGGAAGGGCGACGGCATCCACCGTTCCACCCGGTCGGCGATCGCCTCACCGAATCGTTGGACCGGAGTCAGCGCCGGCCCGTCCGTCGCGCTATGGGCCGTGTCCTCCTGTGCCTCACTCACCGGTTCGATCCGCCCGGGCGACGGCCGGCGCGAGCAGGATCAGGCGGGGTCGTGACCGCGGGCGCCCATGGGTCGTCCACACCGGCCAATTCACAGAAGTCTCCCGTATCGAGGAAGTGCGTGTGCAGGCACTCCAGGCTCGAGCCGAGGCTCGTCAGTAGGTCGACCGTCTCCGGGTAGCCGTAGCGGGTGAAGAAGCCCGACCGACCGCCGCGCGCCATATCCGCGGTGGACTGGCCGAGCCGCGTGATCACGGTGACGTCGGCCCCCTGCTCCACCAAGTAACGGATCAGATCGTTGTCGCCCCGTGACGCCGCATAGTGGAGCGCGGTGTAGCCCCACGAGTCCTTCAGATTCACATCCACGCCGTGCTCTTCGATCAGGTACCGCACGGCCGGGATGAAGGCGCCCGGTACGTTCCGGATCGAGAAGGAGCCGAGGCCCGTAAAGCCCCCGCCGGCCGCGATGTGGAGCGGGTAGGCGTTGAAGGCATCCTCGGGAATCCACGGGAGACCCGAGTCTTCCTGCTGCCGGCCGTCTTGCTGCCGCCGCTCACGCATGCCGACTGCCGGCCACGACGTCGGGATCATCGGATCGGCCCCGTAGTCGACCAGCATCCGCATGGCGGTGAGGTCCTGGGCGTACGTGGCGCGCCAGAAGGGGGTCGCTCCCTTGAGGTCAGTACCGATCTTCGTGAGCCCGAACTCCCAGTACCAGAGATGGGTGTTCAACCGAGCGTTCGGATCGGCACCGGCCTCGAGAAGGGCTTCGAGCAGCTCGAGGTACTCGACGGCCTGCTGATCATGGGCCCGCTGCTGCGGATAATTCGACTTGGGAGCCCAGTGCGTGTTGAGCACGGCGAAGAGTGGGCCGGCCCCATCGGTCGTCGCGACGAGATCCGGGTCCGCGCCCCGTTCCACCAATGCCAACGCTAGGTCGAACTGGCCACTGAGGCTCGCGATCAGGAGCGGCGACGTCCCGTCCCCGCTGACCTGGTCGATCTCTGCACCACCCTCAACGAGGGCCAACGCTGCGTCGACGTGACCTTCGCGCGCGGCATGGTGCAGCGCGGTCATCCCTCCCGTGATCCCCACCAGCGTCTCTCGGTACGGGGGGCGCGCCACGTCGGGGCCGCCCGGATAGTCGGGTCGATACGAGACGAGCTCCTCGGGGTCGTACTCACGGTACGGATCACCGGATCGGAGGTACGCGCGCTGGGCGGTGATCGCCTCCTGGACTTCTGTCGCCGTCAGCTCCTGCCGCGCCTCCTCCCCCTCGCCGCGCATATTCGCGAGCTGGCGGCGGAGAAACCTCGACGCTTCCTGGTTCGCGATCATGTGCTGTCGGACGTCGATCACGTCCGTCTGGATCGAGGGGTCGGCGCCGCCCTCCAAGAGAGCCGTGACGGCTCCGGCGCGCCCCGCTCCCGAGGCGAACATCAGTGGTGTTTGACCGGACGTCACCTCGGTGACGTCGGGATTCGCACCGGCTCGGAGCAGGTGCCCGACCGACGCACCGTCATCGAGCGCGGCCGCGGCCAGGTGAAGCGCGGTCACGCCACTATTCGTCGTGACCCGATCGGGTTCGGCTCCCGCCTCCAGGAGCGCGTGCACGACGTCGGCATGCCCACCACGGGCCGCGAGATGCAGGGGTGTGTACGCGCCGATTCTCGACGCAGCTTCGACGTCGCTACCACCGGTCAGCAGCGCCGCTACGACGACCGCGTGCCCGTTCATCGACGCCACGTGCAGCGCGGTGAGGCCATCCCCACGCGCTGTGTTCGCGTCACGCCCCGCGTCGAGCAGCGCGCGCACCGCGTCGACATCCCCCTGCCCCGCCGCGTGGAGGAGCGGATGCGCCGTCTGCGCGGACAGGGTGAATGGAGCCAGGGCCAGAACGCCGAGCCATGCGACACTCGTGACCCACCGACGGTGGGTGCGCATCAGGCGCCTCCCTGCGCCTGGATCGCCCGCCGCGGATCCGAGAGGGTGAGCGTTCCCGTGCTGTCGCCGAAGGCGCGCATGTCGTGCCCGATCCCCTGCATCAGCGTCACGAATGCGTTGGCCATCGGGGTGCCTTTCGGCGCGCGGATGTGCACGTCTCCCTGGAGGGCGCCGTTTGCTTTGCCCATGAGAATGAGCGGGCAGCGTCGGTGGTTGTGCAGGTTCGGATCTCCCATCGGCGAGCCCCAGACGATGGCCGTCTTGTCGAGGAGCGAGCCGTCCCCATCCATCGTGTTCTGCAGTCGATCGAGGAAGTAGGCCAGCCGGCCGGTGCGGAAGGTGCAGATCTTGTTGAAGTCCATGATGTCGTCCGGCACGTTGCCGTGATGGGACGCACCGTGGTGGGACTTCGTCGTGCCGCTCTCCGGGAAGGTCCGATTCGACTGGTCGAAGCCCGTTTTGAAGGTGATCACCCGGGTCATGTCGGTCTGGAGCGCGAGCACCTGTAGGTCGAACATCAGCTCCATGTGCTCACCCCACGAATCCGGAATCCCGGACGGGGCCTCGGGCATCTCCCGCTCCTCCCCACTCGTGTTGCGGGCCTCGACGAGCTGGATCCGGCGCTCGACCTCGCGGACGTAGGTGAGATACTCGTCCATCGCACGGCGGTCGCTGGCACCGAGTGCCGAGCGCAGCCGGCCGACCTCGCCGACGATGTAGTCGAGCATGCTCCGATCCGTTCGGCGACGGGCCGCGCGATCTTCGGCCGAGTCGCCGGCACCGAAGAGTCGCTCGAATACCGCACGCGGTTCACGAATGGCCGGGAGCGGCTGATTCGGAGAGGCCCACGCCAGAGAGGTCGTGTAGGCGCAGTGGTAGTTGTAGGCGCACCCGCCCCCCCGATCGATGACCTCCGTGCACAGTTCGAGGGAGGGGAGCGCCGTCTCCTGGCCGAAGCGCTGCGCGTGCAGCTGATCGAGAGACGTCCCGAGGAAGAGGTCCGAGCCCTGCGTTTGCTTGGGGTGGGCCTGGGTCAGAAAAACCGCCGTCGAGCGATCGTGGTCGCCCCCGATCTCCTCGGCTCGATACGGCTCCGCCATCCGGCAGTCGGTGTTGCTGATCACCGTCATGTACTCGCGGAACGCTTCGAGCGGCTTGAGCTGGCTGTCCGGTCCGAAGTCGAGCCCCGACCCGACGTGGGACGGCGCGAAGAGGTTACGCGCATCTCCCCACTCGCTCGATCCCGCCGAGCCCATCGACTCCTCGATCGCCACGAAGCGGGTGACGCTCGAATCGCGACTCCGATCGACCCACGGACGCCCCGCAGGCACCATCGCGTCGAGGAACGGGAGCGCAACGGACGCGCTCATCCCTCGCAGGAAGGTCCGTCGATTCAGGTGCGTTCCGGTGATGAACTCCATCTCACTCTCCTCCAGGGGCGTCGGCATCCGCCGAGGCCTCAGCTCTCGTCATCTGGAACGCGTCGCTTTGGACGACACCCAGAATGAACGACGACATGCGATACCCATCCGCCTCCGCATCCCGAGTGATCCGCCGAACCGTCGGCTGATCGAAGTACTCCACCCGCCGACCGATCGCATACGCCAACATGTTGGCCGCGAAGTTCCTCACGATCGGGATCGGGCGATCCATCAAGACATCCGTCAGGTGCGACGGCTCCGAAACATCCGTGCCGTCGTAGAAGGTCCCGCGTGTATCCAGCGGCACACCGTCTTCCCGGATCCGCCATCGGCCGACCACGTCGAAGTGATCGAGCGCGAGACCGATCGGGTCCATGAAGCGATGGCACGAATTGCACGTGGGATTGGCCCTATGCATCTCCATCCGCTCACGAGTCGTCAGTCGTCGGCCGGCCTCCACGACGTCCGTCTCCTCGAAGGCCGGCACATTAGGCGGAGGCGGCGGTGGAGGTGTGCCCATCAACACCTCCATGACCCACTTTCCACGCAGCACAGGCGAGGTCCGGTCGGACATCGAGGTCAGTAGGAGCACACTCCCATGGCCGAGTAGGCCGCGGCGCTGATCGTTCGGGTAGTCGATCCGCCGGAAGTGGTCGCCCGCGACGTCCTCGATGCCGTAGTGATGGGCGACGCGCTCGTTCACGAAGGTGTAGTCCGCGTCGAGGATTCGAAGGAGACTCTCGTCGTCCCGAACCAGGTGGTCGAAAAAGAGCTGCGTCTCCCGCACCAGGTCGTCGCCGAGCTGTCCGCTGAAGTCCGGGTAGAGCCACAGCTCCGGATTGTTCTTCTTCGCGTCCTGGAGTCGGAGCCACTGAGAAGCGAAGCGCGTCGACAGCGCCTCCGACCGCGGGTCCGTCAACATACGCCGGACCTGTGCCTCGAGAACCGAGGGGTCCGAGAGCTGCCCGGCTTCGGCCAAGTCGAGCAGCTCCTCGTCCGGGCCGACGGCCCAGAGGAAGAAGGCCAGGCGGGCCGCGAGGTCGGCGTCCGCCAGCCGGACGTTCGCACCGGACTCGACGCCCTCGGGCAACTCCTCCAGCCGGAAGATGAACGACGGGTTCGCCAAGATCGCTTGGAGTGCTGTGCGCACCCCCACCTCGAAGCCATGCTCCGCGGCATCCTGGTCGTAGAAGGCCATGGGACCGGCGAGGTCCGCTTCGGTCACATCTCGGCGATACGCACGGGTCGCGAGGCGTCGGACGATCGACGCCGCGCATCTGCGAGCCTCGTCACCTCGATCGGGATGGCAGGTGAAGACTCGTTGTCGGGACGCGGTCTCCGAGACACCTCGAGGCTCCGTCGGGCCCGTGATCATGAAGTCCGCGAGGTGCGGTAGGGCCGTGATGCCGTAGTTCGCCCATTGCGTCGCGTCCTCGCCCCCGACGAACGACCAATCGAAGGGAGAGAGGCGGTCCTCGTACGGTCCCTCGTGCCGCCGGACGAAGGCGGCCGCCACCGAGCGCTGACCGGCCCGAACGAAGATCGGCTCGGTACGGAGGTCGGCGCTGCGCCCACCGTTGTGCTCGAGCTGAAGAAGCGCGACGCCCTCACCATCGATCGAGATGTCGAGGTCTTCGAAGCCCGTCCCGCGGCCGAAGAGCATCTCGAAAGAGAAGACGTACCATCCGTCGGCCGGGAAGTCGTGCGTGACGACCATGCCTCCGCGGGTGCCGAACGGAGCCCCGTCGAGCTGGTCCCACGCGTGCTGGGAGACCTCGATCGGATTCATGTACTTCGCCGAGGCCGAGACGGCGTTCGGGTTGCCGACGGCGAGCCGGCTGACCTCGGTCGCGGCGCGCAGGTAGGACTCGAGCAGCGTGGTCGAGAGCCCCTGCGCGGCGGACAAGTTGTCGAAGTTGCCGAGGTAGGTATCGGCGGGCAGCCATCGTCCGGCATCGACCTGGAGGTCGAGCAGACTCCTCACCACTCCCTCGTACTCGGCGCGGTTGAGCCGTTGGAACCGACGCGTGCCCGGGTTCGGATCCCGAGCCGCAGCCTCGTCCACCGTGCCTTCGAGCTGCGTGACCAACGCCATCAAGGTGTCGGCAGAGGGCCGCCGGGCACCGGGCGGTGGCATCATGCCTGCCCGCAGCTTCACGATCATCTTCTCGGCGATGTCCGCGGACCCGGCGGCCTGCGCCGGGTCGAAGCCTTCGAGGACGAGATTGCCGGTTCGTCTGCGTTCGTTGTGGCACCGGACGCAGTACTGCTCGACGACCTCGGCGGACTCGTTCGCGGTCCAGTCCACGACGTACGTCGCGCCGCGCTCGGGAGTCCCGGCATGAAGGGGCGTGCGCCCAGGAGCCGGGACCTCGGCGGGCCCAGTCTGCGCAGCCAGCGTCAACGAAACCCCCAGCACTCCGGCCAGGGCGGCGACGGTCTTCATGCGTCCTCCCGTTCGAACCGGTCCAATGTACGGGCCGATTCCGCAGGCTGCCACGTGATTCCGGTTGCCCTGTCCTCGGTGGGGGACAGGGGGGGAGGGACTAGGCCGAGTCTCCGAGCGTCAGATCCGTCACGGAGGGATGACCGATCCTCTCGAGGAGGACGCGGTGGCGCGGATCCTCACGCATTTCGTCTCGAAGCCACGGGCTCTCGATCGCAAGGAAGAGGATGCCGCCGGCGCGCGCCTCGACCGCCCGATCCAAATGATGGAACGCCTGGTCGAAATCTCCGAGCCCCTGGTAGATGAGCGAGCGATCGAGTTCGAGCATGACGTCCGGGTCACTCTCCTGCCGTTCATCCAAAAGGTGAAGCATCGCCCGCGCTTCGGCCTCGTCCCCCAGAAGCGCGTGGACGAATCCGCGACCCGCGGCGCCGGCATAGATGAGTCCCGCGAGATCGGGCAGCTGCTCGAAGTACGGGAGCGCACCCATCGGGTCACCCCCCGAAATCTTGACCAGGCCAAGACCTTCGACGGCAGTTCGAAAGTCGGGGGCGTCTGCGAGCAGCGCCTCTAGAACCTCTTCTGCCTTCTGGAGCTCGCCCACCAGCATCAAGCACTCCGCATACATGAAGCGGATCGGGGAAGAGAGCGGGTCGAGCCTGAGCGCGATCTCCGCTTCCCTCAGGGCTTCCTCGGGCTCGTTCAAGGCGCGCAAGAACATCGAATAGAACTGATGAACGTCCGCCGAACCGGGCGTCAGCGACAACGCCTTTTGAAAGGCCCGGTATGCCCCCTCCCAATCCCAGTGATAGAAGAAGCGAACGAGGGCCAGCGCACCGTAGGCGTCCCCTCGCCCCTCCTCCATCGTGAGCGCGGTCTGAGCCGCCTGTTCGGCCGCCGGGTACGCCTCATCGGCCCTCATGTGGCCGATCGCTCCGAGGAAGGTATAGGCCCCTGCCATACCCGAGTACGGGAGCCCGAAGTCGGGATCGAGCTCGACCGAGCGCCGATAGTGCTCGATCGCTTTGCGCACTGCGGGCGGGGTGAACCGGGCGAATTCGAAGGTGCCCTTCAGGTACTCTTGGTACGCCTCCGTGTCGCGCGAATGGCCCTGGACCAGTGAGTCGTCGACGTGATCGCTCGACGTCGGAACAGGGCCGAGTCGTTCGGCCAGGTGCTCGACGATCTGCAGCGACATCTCGTCTTGAAGGGCGAAGATGTCGTCGAGGGTGCCGTCGTAGACCTCCGACATGAGGTGGTAGCCATCGTTGGCTGAGATGAGCTGCGCCGTCACGCGGACCCGGTCCCCGGCACGCCGCACGCTGCCCTCGAGCACATGAGTGACGCCGAGTTTGCTCGCGATCGTGCGGATGTCTTCGTTGTGATTCTTGAACGCGAAGGACGACGTGCGGGCCGTCACCTGTAGACCGTTCACCCGGGTGAGGGCGTTGATGATCTCCTCGGTGATCCCATCGCTGAAGAACTCGTTCTCCGGGTCCGAACTCATGTTCACGAACGGCAGAACCGCGATGCTGCGGGCTCGAGAGGCGCGCCCATCGCGAAGCTCCGCCTCGGGTGGGATCGCGAGGCCACGATTGGAAATCGCGTACACACGTGTTTCGTACGCGATGTTCTTCAGGTTGAAGGAACCGAGCGAACGGGTCTTGATCTCCGCCTGGTTCTTGACCTCGTCGTAGACCTTCCCCGAGATCAGCACAGCACCGGCGACGCCGAGGCCTTCGATCCTCGACGCGACGTTGACCCCGTCCCCGAAGACGCCGTTTTCGTCGTGCACGACATCGCCGCTGTGGATGCCGATCCGCACCGGGACCGGGCGATCACCCTGGGTGAGAGCGGCCTGGATCGCAATCGCGCACTCGACGGCAGAGACGGCGCTTTGAAACACGGACAAGGTGCCGTCGCCGTAGAACTGGAGCGTCTTGCCGTCGAAGCGCTCGATGCACTGCTCCAGAACGACGCGCTGGCGATCGCGGGCTCGCTTCGCCTCGCTCTCATCGGCCTGCATCATCGCCGTGTAGCCCACCAAATCGGTGAACATGATCGCCGTGAGCTGACGGACCATCGTCGTCGCTACCCCGAAACCAACCCGGCCGCGTACTCCCGGAAGGCGTCTTGAGCGCGCACCGGCGTCGCGGATTCGTCCCGAATGTACTCGTTCGCGCCGTCCCCGGTGATGGCCCGGGCCTTCTGATTGTCCGCGAGCTGGATGTCGATCAGCGCACGCAGCTGTCGCTTCGCTTCCTCGTCGTAGACGGGGATCGCGACTTCGATCCGACGCGAGAGATTCCGCTTCATCCAGTCGGCGGACGCCAAGTACATCCGCTCCTCTCCGTCGGCGTGGAAGATGTAGATACGCGCGTGTTCGAGGAGTCGGTCGAGGATGCTGCGGACCTGGATCGTCTCGCTCTTTCCGGGAAGCCCGGGGATGAGGCAGCAGATTCCGCGTACGATGATCTCGATCGGGACACCGGCCGCGGACGCTTCGTAGACCTTCTCGATAATCTTGGCGTCCTCGAGGGAGTTCATCTTGAGGATCATGCCGGAGGGCTGGCCTTCTTCGGCCCGCTTCCGTTCGTGCTTGATCAGACGGTTGAATCCCTTCCGGAGGGTGAAGGGCGCCACGAGGAGGTGCTCGGTCTGCGGCTCCTCGACCTCGCCCGCCAGGAAGAAGAAGACCTGCTCGACATCGTGCGTGATGCGTGGATCACACGTCAGGATCCCGTGGTCTGCGTAGATGCGCGCCGTCTTCTCGTTGAAGTTGCCCGTACCCACGTACGCGTACCGCTTCCGCTCCTCGTGCTCGCGACGCACCACCATCGCGATCTTGGCGTGCACCTTGAGGCCCTTGAACGAGTAGAGCGTGCGCACGCCCACCGCCTCGAGACGCTCCGCCCACGTGAGGTTCGACTCCTCGTCGAATCGAGCCTGGACCTCCATGAAGACGGTCACCTTCTTCCCGGCTTCGGCTGCCTTCACGAGCGCGGTGAGGACCGCGGAGTCGCCGGCTACGCGATAGACCGTGAGCCACACCTCCTCGACATCCGGATCCTCCGCCGCCTCTTCGAGGAAGCGCACGACGTGCCCGTACGACTGGTAAGGGGTGTGCACGACCTGGTCGCGTTCTCGCATCGCGGCGAGCACCGACGGTGCGGTGTCGAGGACGGGGTGCGGCACCGGAGGCCAGTCCGGAAAGGAAAGCTCGTCCCGGCCGAAACGGGGAAAGCCCATGTAGTCGTTCAAATTGTGGTACCGGGCCCCGAGTACCATGTCCTCCTCCGTCACACCCAGGCGGTGCTGTAGGAGGTGCACGAGGGAGTACGGCGAGCGCATGTCGTACAGGAAGCGGCTCGGAACGCCCGTATCGCGGTTCTTCAAGCTGGCCCGGATCGCGTCGACGACCTCGCCGTCGAATTCGTCATCGATGAGGAGATCCGCATCCCGGGTGAGCTTGATCGCGTAGGCCCGCCCGATTTCGACGTCCTCGTGCATGCGTCCCAGGTTGAAGCGGATCACGTCGTCGAGGAACATGACCAGGTGGTCTCCCCCGCCGTCCGGCAGCGCGACGAACCGAGGCAGGTCGTCGGGCACCTCGATCAGCGCACAGTCCGGAATCCACGAGCCGTCCTCGGACTCGCCCTTCCACACCTCGACAACGAGGTAGATGGCATGGTTCTTCAGGAATGGACTCGGGTCGTCCCGCCTCCCCAAGAGTGTGGGCTCGAGGTGGGGCCGGACCTCCTCATCGAAGAAGGTGCGCACGAAGTCGTGGTGTTCCTCGGGAACGGAGAACTCATCCACACGACGGATGCCCACGTCGGCGAGTTCGCCGAAGATCCCCCCGATGATGCCCCCGTACATCTCCTGCTGCTCGAGGACCATCCGGTGGATGTCGTGAAGAAGTCGACCCGGTCGAGTCCCTAGCTTCTTCTCCCCGTCCCCCATGCGGAGCACGGTCCGGAGCGAGGCGACGCGGACCCGGAAGAACTCGTCGAGGTTGGACGAGAAGATCCCACAGAAGAAAAGGCGCTCGAGCAGCGGCACGTTCGGATCCGCGGCTTCCTGCAGCACGCGATGGCTGAAGTGCAGCCAGCTGATCTCTCGGTTGAGTAGCGAGTCGTCCGACATTTCGATCCCTGGATTCGCGAGCCGACAGCCCACACTTCCGTTAAGGTACGACCTGCATCAAGCCCGTCTACGAAGGGAACCGCCCCGGGTATTCAGCGCCATGACCATGCAACGACTACGTACAGCTGCTCTCGTAGGTGTCTTGGCGGCGGCGGCGCCCGGTGCCTCCCACGCACAGGTGGCCGACACCACCGACCTTGCAACGGCCGTGGCCGGGGTTCAGTACCAAGCCGGCCCGCTTCACCGGTGGATCCTCGGTCGCCACTACCGCGACCTCTGGTCCACGCCGATCCAGGTCCCGATCCTCGATCTCGACGGAATCGCCGGGGGGCTGACCCCGACCCGGACAGGCGGGGGGATGCAGACGCGGTCCCTTCGTTTCGATGGCGCCGACGGGCGGGAGTACGCCTTCCGGTCGGTCGACAAAGATCCGTCGCCCGTGCTCGACACGATCTTCCACGGGACGGTCGTGAACGATCTCGTGCAGGACGGGATCAGCGCCGCGCACCCCTTCGGCGCCCTCGTAGCAGCGCCGCTCTTGGACGCGGTGGGCATTCTACACGTCGACCCCCAACTCGTCGTGATGCCCGACGATCCGCGGTTGGGCGAGTATCGCGCGGAGTTCGCGGGCATGTTGGGCCTCTTCGAGGAACGTCCGGACGAGAACGAAGGAGACCGGACGGCGTTCCGCGGCTCGGAGCGCGTGATCGCGTCCGAAGCACTGACGGACCGGCTCGATCGGGGCCCGAACGATCTTGTCGACGCCCGCGCCTTCCTTCGTGCGCGACTCGTCGACGTCTTCTTGGGTGACTGGGATCGCCATCGCGGACAGTGGCGTTGGGCGACGTACGACGACGAAGCACCGCGGAGCTGGCTCCCGGTGCCGCGGGACCGGGATCAGGCCTTCTCGAAGTTCGACGGCGTCGCCACCCGGATCGTCTCGCTCTATCTGCCACAGTTCGTCCGCTTCGAAGAGAACTACCCGTCGATCAAGCGACTCCATTGGAATGGGCGGGCCCTCGATCGGTGGTTTCTCTCGGGGCTCGACCGATCGGCCTGGGACGAGGTCGGCTCGGAGATCCAAGCGGCGTTGACCGACGACATCATCGAGCAGGCTGTCCTCCAGCTCCCTGCGGCGGTCCACGAGATCAATGGAGAGGAGTTGGCCTCGGCCCTCCGTGCCCGCAGAGATGCGCTCCCGGAAGCGCTGGACGAGTTCTACAGTATGCTCGCGGACAAGGTCGACATCCGCGCCTCCCACGCCGACGAAGTCGTAGAGGTGGACTGGGTCGATGACGAGACCCTCTCGGTCACGGTCACCGCGCCCGACGAGGACGATGAGCCCTACTTGACACGCCGGTTCCACGAGTCCGAGACCCGCGAGGTCCGTCTGTACCTCCGAGACGGAGATGACCGCGTCGTCTTCTCCGGCGAGGGCCGGCCCAGCACGCTCGTGCGTGTGATCGGGGGCGAGGACGACGACACGTACGACTTCCGGAGCCGCTCGGGCCGCGTGCAGCTGTACGACCACGAAGGGGCGAACGGGGTCGAAGGAGACGGTCCCGACATCGACGACCGCCCCTTCGAGGTCTGGGAGTGGAGTGAGGAGGATCGAGACCAGCCGGTGGACTGGGGCAAGCGCACCTTCCCCATCTTCTGGTCCGGCTACTCGAGCGATCTCGGCGTTCTGATCGGCGGGGGCGCGCGGATCGTCACCTACGGCTTCCAGAAGCACCCGGTTGCGACCGACTTCGACGTCCGAGGAGCCTTCAGCCCTCAGACCGTGAAGGGCATCTTCGAGGTCGACGGGCGCATCAACCGAGAGAACTCCTCGCTCTTCTGGACTGTCGCCGGCCGGGTCTCCCGTCTGGACGTGCTGAGCTACTACGGGCTGGGGAACGACCAGCCTGTGTCGGGGAGCGAGGCGTTCCATGAGGTCGACCTCACCCGCGCCTCCGCGAGCGTCGGCTTCGGCGTGTCACCGGAGCCCTGGTTCGAGCTATCCGGATTCGCCCGCATCGAGCGGTCGTCCACGCAGGAGAACGCCGGCCAGTACTTCGAGACGCTCGGGCCGGTCTACGGCGCCGGCGAGTTCATCGCCGCGAGTGTCGGAGGCCGTCTCGTCTTCGACCCGCTCATCGGGGACCAACGAACCGGCAATCGATTCCGACTCCATCTCTTCGGTGAGGTCTTCCCGAAGGCGCTCGATGCGGAACGGACCTTCGGCCGAGCCGGAGGAGACCTCTCCGTCCTCCTCGCGACCTCCACATGGCCGGGTGCGTCGATCGCACTCCGGGGCGGCGGAGAGCAGGCCCACGGGCGCTTTCCCTGGCATCGAGCCGCCTTCCTGGGAGGGACCGGTACGCTGAGGGGGTATGACGAGCACCGCTTCGCCGGAGAGTCGTCCCTCTGGGGGAGCGCGGAAGTCCGGCTTCGCGTCGCCAAGCCCCGAGTCGTCGTGCCGGTCGGGCTCGGGCTCTTCGGATTCACAGACACGGGTCGAGTCTTCGTCGACGGCGAGTCTCCAGGCGGATGGCGCACGGCACTCGGTGGGGGGGTGTTCCTCCACCCGATCGCTCAGCCGTACCTCTTCCGGATCGGCGTCGGGTCGACCGACGAGGCGACCAAGGTCTTCGTGTCGGTGGGTCTGCCCTACTGACCTTCGAGCCTTAGACGAGGGCGGTCGGGCGCCAAGCGTCCGACTCCGCCGCTTTCTTCAGCGCGTCGAGAACGGGCGGGACGAATTTCTTCGCCTGACGCCGCATCAGCGGAGACAACAGAGAGAGGGGGAAGATCCGGGGCGTGTAGTGGACCTCGACCGTCAACCTCGAGCGCCCGTCCTCCGGCTCGACGATGAAGTAGTTCACGTGCTCGCGCACGATCGGGTTAGTGGGGAGGTGTTCGCCGTACGCTCTGCGCCCCTCCCCGAAGTCGTTCGTGACCGTCTCGAAGTCGATGAGACGATCTCCGATGACACACCGGTGTTGGGTCCCGATCCGATTGACCCGCTCGGCCTCGTATTCGAGCCGGTCGACCCCGTGGTTCCAATGGCCACGTAGGTCGAAGTTCGAGATCAACTCGAAGAGCTCATCCGGATCCCGATCGACCACCGTCGACATCCGGAAGGGATTCTCCATGCGACGGAAGGTCGGCGGAGGAGGAGGATCCGGGACGAACTCGTGGAGCGGGCTCAGCGGGATCCACCTGTACGGGAAGACACCGACGTCGTCCACCTCGGCCGAGCCGCTACATAGAGCGGACCACTCCGGAGTCACGGGGTCGCCGTCTTCGGAGAAGGAGGACTCGGTCATGAGCAGGTACTCACGGTCCGGAACGTCGTTCTTGAGGAGTCGATGCGCCACGATCACGTCTGGCCCGTAGGGCTTCTTGAAGCCCGCGACCGAGAGAAGGTCGATCGGCCCTGCATGAGCCACGATCTTCAGCGTCAATTGGAGAGCGCCGCAGCACGCTCCACACTCGCAGATTCGTTGCGTCTCGTACCGCCGGATGTGGGCGTGGAAGGCTTCGAACATCGCCCGGGATTGCGCGATCAGCTCCTCGGAGGTCGGGAGGTGCCCTTCCCGGTAGAAGAAGACCGCATCCCCCTCGAGCTCGGAAACCGTAAGGCCGAGTTGGTTCTGATCCACGATCAGCTGGAGGAGCTCGGCGATGATATGCCGCCCGTGCTCCACCTCGGTCTCATTCACGAATTTCGTGAAGCCACTGATGTCGGGGATGAACAGCAGTGATGGTTTCACCCGATCGCCTCCCGCGAGAGCGGCGCCGCGATCTGGGTCGCGCGCCTGGAGAGCGGTTGTGAGGTAGAATGTAATCGCCCAGCGTCGCTCGGGGTTCCCCACGCGTCGCTTTCGACCACGCCGCGACGTCTTCCCGGAGGAGTTCCGATGCACGCCGACCTCGACCCCTTCTTCTCCCCGAAATCGGTCGCCGTCGTCGGAGCCAGCTCGGACCCTGCCAAGGTGGGGTACGCCCTCCTGCGCAATCTCCTCTACGGCCGCATCCACGGCTCGACCGATCGGGAGGCCGGCTTCCAGGGCCCCATCTACGCGGTCAATCGGAAGGGCGGCTCGATCCAAGGCGTCGAGGCACACACGAGCCTCGGTTCGATCGACGCGCCCATCGACCTCATGCTCGTCGCGATCCCGCCGCGATTCATCGCCGACCTGATCGACGAAGCGGGGGCGCTGGGCGTGAAGAACGCGATCATCATCTCGGCGGGCTTCGCCGAGCTCGGCGCCGAGGGTAAGGCACTCCAAGACGAGCTCGTCGCCCGAGCTCGTACTCACGGCATGAGGCTCATCGGACCGAACTGCCTCGGCGTGATCCGCCCGGAGTCCGGGCTGAATGCGAGCTTCGCGGAATCCGCACCGATGGCAGGTCGAATCGGCCTGCTCAGTCAGTCGGGGGCGTTGATCACGGGGGTGATCAGCTACGCACACCGTGAGTCCTTCGGCCTGAGCGCTGCGGTCTCACTCGGCTCGAAGGCCGACGTCGAAGACGAAGACATTCTCCGGTGGTATGCGGCCGACCCCGAGACGGGCGCAGTCGCTCTGTACGTCGAGGCGTTCACCGAGCCTCTAGCCTTCTACGAAGCGGCCAAAGAGTTGGCGACGATCAAGCCGGTCGTCGCGATCAAGGGAGGCACGACCGCCGAGGGTGCCAAGGCCGCGTCGTCCCACACCGGATCGCTGGCGGGCTCGATGGCGGCATACAACGCAGCCTTCGCTCAAGCCGGGGTCCTTCAGGCGCACAACGTATCCGACTTCATCGGGTGGTCGCGCGCACTCGCGACCCAACCCACAACGGCGGGGAACCGCGTCGCGATCATTACGAACGCCGGTGGCCCCGGCGTCCTCAGCGCCGACGCCGCCGACCGCTTCGGCATCGAGCTGGCCGAGCTGTCCGAAGAGACACTCTCGCAGCTGAACGAGGTTCTGCCGTCGGTGTGGTCTCACAACAACCCGGTCGACGTGATCGGGGACGCGACGCCGAAGCGGTATCGGGATGCGCTCGACATCCTTGGAGCGGCACCGGAGGTCGACGGAATCGTCGTCATCATGACGGTTCAAGCGATGACCGATCCGCTCGAGACGGCAGCTGCGATCGCCGAGGCTCACGAGAACCCGGCGTGGTCCAAGCCGCTCTGCTGTTCCTTCATCGGCCTCATGGGAACCGAGGCCGGAGCCGCTCTGGACGCCCGAGGCGTCCCCGAGTTCAACGTGCCGGAGAACGCGGTGAGCGCTATGTCGGCCCTCATGAAGCGTGGGCGCTGGCTGACGCGGACCGAACCCGACGCACACCCGTTGGAGCGACACCCCGGTCCCGACCTCGAGCGCGCGAGGGAACTCGTGGCTGACGCACGTAGCGTCGGTCAGCGGAACCTCGATCTAGCGCGCGCCACGGAGGTCATGAAGTGCACGGGCCTTCGCTACAACCGCTCGGCCACCGCGGAGGACGCGGAGGGAGCGGTCGCCGCCGCGGAGGAGATCGGCTATCCGGTCGTCGTGAAGCTCATCAGCCCGGACGTCGTCCATAAGTCGGACATGGGCGGCGTCGTCCTGGATCTCGTCGATGCCGAGGCGGTCCGAGAGGCGTGCGCGGGCATTCGGGAACGCGTCGAAGCGCACCAGCCCGGAGCACGCATCACGGGCTTCACTATCGAGGAGCAGGTGTCGGGCACGGAGATCGTGATCGGGATGAGCCGAGACCCGGACTTCGGCCCCCTGATGATGGTCGGGATGGGCGGGATCTTCGTGGAGGTCTACAAGGACGTCGCCTTCCGACTCTCCCCGATGTCCCGGCGAGACGCCCTCGACATGATCGATGAGATCTCCGCCCAGCCGCTGCTCGACGGGGCCCGCGGACGCCCGACACTCGATCGCGCCGAACTCGCAGAGATCGTGCTGCGCGTCTCCGACTTGGTCGAGGCCGTGCCGGAGATCGAGGAGCTCGACCTGAACCCGTTGGTGATCACCGAGGGTGGACTCGTCGCCATCGACGCGCGGGTTGTCGCCAAAGCGACCGAGTAGCGGTCACGATCACGGCGGAACCGAGAGCGGGCGTAGGGCGTTGAGGTTGTCGTCCCCCATCGTGAGGGGACGACACTCTTCCCCGCTCCGTCGCCTCGATGCGCAGATCCCCCCTCCTCGTGCTCGCCGTGGCCGCCGCGGCATGCGGTCCAAACGGGCCCACGCGCCCGGTGGCCGATCGAGAGACGGTGAACGACAACCGTGAAGTCTTCGAGACGCCGTCGTTTGCGACGGACATCAACGAGATCCTCCAGCGCCGCGGTTGCTCCGGCCACAACTGCCACGGTCACCCCGGAGGGCGGGCAGAACTCAGCCTCAACGAGGACGCGGCGTTCAACTACGCGCAGCTCGTCGGACGGTCGGCGGTGTCGGAGGCGTACGAGCTCGTCCTGCCGAACCATCCCGACTCGAGCTATCTCGTCATCAAGCTCGAGGATCGGCAGACCGTAGGATTTCAGATGCCGTTGGGCGCCGACCCACTCGACAGCATAGACTTGGCGAACGTGCGCAACTGGATCGCGACCGGGGCGCCCAACAACTGACCCGAGAGCGGTGCTCACCGACGCCGAACGAGAGATCGAGCTTCTCTTCAAGCGAGAGTCGGGTCGGCTCATCGCGGTGCTCACCCGGATCCTGGGGCCGAAGAACCTCGAGCTGGCAGAGGACGTGGTCCAAGAGTCCTTCGTCGCGGCTCTCCACACGTGGGAGAAGGACGGGGTGCCCGAGAACGCCTCGGCTTGGCTCCTCACCACGGCACGAAACCGGGCCGTCGACGCCATACGCCGGGAACGAACGCGCCGCACATTCGCCCCCGATCTGGCGATGTATCTCGACTCCGAGTGGACGCTGAGCCGAACGGTCGAGGAGGCGTTTCGCGAAGACTGGGTCAAAGACGACCAGCTGAGGATGATCTTCATGTGCTGTGCGCCGGCGATCGCGCCGGAGAATCGGCTCCCCCTCATCCTCAAGACGCTGTGCGGCCTGAGCGTCGCGGCCATCGCGCGGGGACTTCTGACGACCGAGTCGACGATCAACAAGCGGTTGTATCGGACGCGCAAAGCCCTCGCGGACGCCGAGTTCAGGCTGCCGACAGCGGAGGAGCTCCCCCACGCGCTGCGCACCGTGCACACGATTCTCTACCTCATCTTCAACGAGGGGTACTTCTCGACCACGGATCGACCGATCCGAGACGAGCTGTGCAGGGACGCGATCGGCCTGACGAGGCTGCTCGTGGACGAGCCTTCCGCGTCGAACAGTGAGACCGTGGCCCTCTTGGCCGTCATGACGTTCTCGCTGGCCCGGCTCCCCGCCCGCCTGGACAGCGAGGGACGTTGGATTCCGCTCGATCGTCAGGACCGGAGCCTCTGGAGCCAAGAGTTGATCTCGGCCGGCTACACCTGGCTTCATCGGTCGTCGAACATGGAAGCGGTGCGGGCGAGCCGGTTCCACCTCGAGGCCGCGATCGCCGCCCGTCACTGTTCCGCACCGAGCTTCGAGGAGACCGACTGGGCGTCGATCTGCAACCTGTACGACCGGCTCCTCGATCTCGCGCCGAGCGCGATGACCCGCCTCAACCGAGCCGTGGCCATCTCGTACCGCTCCGGTCCGGGTGAAGCGATCCCTCTCGTCGAGGAGCTGCGCATGTCCGGCGAGCTGCCGCACTCGCATGTGGTGGCGGCGGCACTCGCCCACCTCTACGCACGCGCCGATCGGCCCGAGGAGGCCGAACAGTGGCTCGAGACGGCGCTCGCGCACGTGACCTCGGAGCACGAGCGCCGCCTGATCGAGCGTCAGGTCCGCCGGGACTGACCCGCAGACCTGCGGGACCCTGCCGAAGGCCCCGCGGGAGCCGGCACTACATCTGGATGATCGGCCGCACCACGATCGTGCCGTCGGGGTTGTTCGCGAGGAACGGGCATCCCTTCGCGAGCTCCGTCGCGGCGTCGAGCGAGTCGGCCGCGACCACGCTGTACCCTCCGATGAGTTCTTTGACCTCGGGGAGCGACTGGTCGGTCTCCATCGTCTCGCCGTTCGTTCGGAGGGTCGCGCCGCCCGGTGCCAGGGCCGAGCCTGGGTTCCGAAGGTTGCCCGACTTCTCGAGCTCCTCGAACCACGCGCCCCAGTGACCCATCACCTCTTGGATCTCGTCCGGGGTGCGGTTCTCGGCCCAGTTGGGATCACCGCCCTGGTACAGGAGAAGAAAGTCCGTCATGACACTACCTCTGTGTGTGTGAGGCTGCCGCCTCGCTGTGTTGTCATGTTCGTGACGGACGAGGTCGGAGAATTAGGACAGTAGGTACTCGACCCCCTCCGGGGGGGCGGCGAGACTGGCCAGAAGCGTGTCGCCGACCGCCCCGGAAGGCACGCGCTAGTCTCGAATACTGTTGATCAGCGACGTCGGCTGCAGGTCCAGTCCGAAGCGGAGGTTGATCCCACTCCCGCCGTAGTCGCTGAAGCCGACGCCGGCGAAGAGATTGGTCCCCCACTCGTTGTTTCCGAAGGGAAGCCCGCCGAGCGCCGTAGCCGACCAGCCGTTGTTCGAGAAGGAGGCGTTGTTGAAGTCGATCGAGGTCCGAAGTCGCGACAGGGTGAACTCGCCGCCGATCCAGAACGGCCGATCACCCGGGACGGTGCGCCGGAACTGAGCACCCAATTCGAAGAGCTGATCGTTGCCGCCATCGAAGGTGTGGTACGTGAAGCCCAGGACAGGATGAATCGTCCCCGACCCCGCGGGGAAAAGACCTGGGGCCGGCCTCAGCCCGAATCCCGGCTGCCACTCCTCGGCGGAGTTGTGGAACGCCAGCATGCAGCCGGACAGAGGAAGCAAGGCGAGTAGCATGAGCACTCGAGCGATGCGATCGAAACGAAACATGGTCCCTCCACGGTCGGGGGTCTTCGATCCCATCACAGTAGGTGCCGGGTCCCGATCGCGCGACGTACCGGAAACATCCTTGGAAGCCATCTGTGCGCTGGGCTAACTTCAGCGTGAAGGCCCGCCGTTCCTCGACTCCCCACGCGATGCGCTCGCTCAAGTTGGTCATCTGGGATCTCGATGAGACCCTCGTGCAGGGCGTGTTTGCCGAAGGCGACCGCGACCTCGCCGAGAACGCCGACGAGGTCGTCCGCTCACTCCACGAGCGAGGGGTCCTGCAGGCGTTGGCGACTCAGAACGACCCTGAGGTCATGAGCGAGGCGATGCGCACATACGGGTGGGACGGGGTCTTTCAAGACGCACGGGCCGACTTCGCGCCGAAGAAGGTGAAGGTCGAAGCGGTGTTGGCTCACCTCGACATCGCCGCGGATCACACCGTCTTCGTCGACGACGACCCGTTCGAGCGAGCCTCGATTGCGGTCCAGATCCCAGGGATTACAACGTCGTCGGTGGCGGAGATGGTCGCTGCCGCCGAGAGCGTGGAGATCCCGGACACCGAGGAGTCACGCCGACGCCCGGAGATGTACGACGAACTGGCTCAGCGTCGTGCCGATGGCGACGCCGCGACCGACTACGAAGCCTTCCTCGCCTCCTGTGACATCCAGCTGTCGATCCGGCCATACGAGGCAGGAGACGCCGAACGCGTCACCGAACTCCTCGAGCGGACGAATCGGATGAACCTCGGGGCGACGATGACGCCGTCGGAGACGCTGGACGGATTGGGCACGCCGGACGGTCCGCGCATCGTGATCGCGGAACTCCGAGACCGTTACGGGGACTCGGGCCGATGTGCCGCGGTGCGGCTGAGTCCGACCACGACAGGCGCCGCCCGTATCGAGACGCTCGCGCTGTCCTGTCGCGTCCGAGCCCGAGGCCTCGCCCTGGCCATGCTGGTGTCCCTTCTGCGACACCCGTCCGCGCGCTTCGATCGGTTCGAGACCCGGTACAACGCCACGGGTAAGAACCGGCCTCTCCGCATGCTTCTGTGGGCCTCGGGATTCGAAGAGGACGACGATGGCCTGCTCGTCACCACCCGCGAGAAGGTGGACGGTGTCTCCCTCCCCGAGTGGCTGACCGTTCTCGTCGCGGACGAGGATCCTCAACCGGTGACCGCATGAGCGAGATCGAACGTTCCGTCGCACGCTGCATCGCGCAGTCTCTCGGTCTCACCGAGGGGGATGTTGGGGCCGCCGGCTTCGAGCTGACCAATGCGGCGACCTTCAGCTCGTTCGCGCTCCTCGAGATGGTGGTACGCCTCGAGGAGACCTTTTCGATCAGCGTCCCCGACAAGGATCTGACCCTCGAACGCTTTGCGTCGGTCGCGTCGATCAGCCAGTACGTACGAGAGCGACAGGGAGCGCTCGGGTCGTGAAGTCGGTCACGATTGGACTGATCAATGTGAATCAGTCCGGGCTCACCATCGCGATGCTGGAACACTTCGCGACGCTGCGCGACCGAGGATGGACAAGCCAGTTGGTGTTGGTCGACAACGGCTCGGAGTCCGACGACCTCGCCACGCTGATGGCGTGGGAAGAGGACAACCGCTCACGGTTCGGCGACTCCATCTTCGTGAACGCCGGCGAAAACCTCGGCGCTGCCGCAGGCCGTAACCGTATCCTCGAGCGGGCCGACGGCGACCGCATCCTCATCGTCGACAACGATCTGGAACTCGACGATCTCGACTGGCTGGATCGCCTCTGGGCACTCAGTGACGCGAACCCCGAAGCCGGCCTGGTCGGCCCGATGCTGGTCTTCGCGCGGCAGCCGGACGTCGTGCAGGCGGCGGGCATCGGCCTGACGCAGCTGGGCCGGGTCGGGTATCTCCATCGAGGAGAGAAGGTCGCCGACGTACCTCCGACCACGGAGGCGGTTGTCGCCTCTCCCGCAGCATGCTGGCTGATGGATCGTGACGCCCAGCAAGCCGTGGGTGACTTTCCCGAGATCTACTATCCCATGCAGTACTGGGACGTGGACTTCTGCATGGGACTGGGGGCGCACGGCTCCACCATCCTCTGCGACCGTAGCATCCGGGTCCGACACATCGTCAACACGACGACGCGCTCGATGGGCGATCACGTCTTTGCCCGAACGGCGGTGAGGCACGGCATCATCTTCCGCGAGCGGTGGGGCGAGCGCCTCTCGGGCATCGAGACGATCGAGGACCCCGACATCTACTGGGGCCCCATCCCGAGGCCGTGAGCTACTCGACGGGCCGAGCTGACGCCGCGGATCGCGAGGCGTTGATCACGCTCGGCGAGTCCGTACACGCCAGCTTCGCGACACACCGCCGATTCGATCACTGGTTCCACCGGCACCCGACCGGCGAGGTCCACATCGCCACAGTGCTCGACGAGGCCGGCCGGATCGTGGGCGCCAGCTGGGTCTTTCCACTACCGATCCGATACCGGAACGAACGACGGGTCTTGGCTCAGGTCGGGGAGCTCGTGGTTCATCCGGACCACCGCGGAGGCTTCGCGTACGCGCTCCTCGCCCGGCAGGTGAACCGAATCGCGTCCGAAGTCGCGCCCGCCCACATCAGTATCGTGTCCGACGCCACCTTCGAGCGTCACCGGCAGGCTCGACCGAAGAGCGTCGGCACGATGCCCTGGCTGACTCGTATCGTCGATGCAGAGGGGTGGGCGCGTGCCTACGCCGGGCGACGGGGGTGGCCGAGCGCCGCGGTCGCCCTCGGCGCGTTGGCGAAGGGCTTTGCACCGATACGTCGCCGGCCCCGCTCCGCCTCGTTGCGACTCGCGACCGGGGTCGACGCCCTGCGCGGCCACGACCCGGAGGGCGCGGGGCACGAGGCCGGGCTCGCGGCTATCGACGCGGACCCGGACTACCTCTGGTGGCGCTTCGGTCCCGACACCGGCAGGGACTATCAGTATCTCGCGGGAGAGAGCCCGAATGGGGAACGAGGGCTCGTGGTGTATCGCCTGACGCAGGAGGGGAAAGCCTTCGTCTGCTTCCTCGATTGCCCGAGCACCCGCCTGGCGGCTACGCTGCTGGCGGTCATCGAAGAACAACTGATCGGGATGGGCGGCCAGATGTTGTCGGCCCTCGTCCCCCACCAGCCTCACATCACCGACGCGTTTCGACAGCGTGGCTTCTTGGCGAACCCCGCTCGGCGTTGGCGACGATTGGAGGGTCTGTGGCCCGCGTCTCTACCGATCTCGATCGTGCGACACGACGCCCTGCCTCCAGGACTCGCGGACGCCCAGAGCTGGGCACCCGGCCTCGCCGTACACGAGACCATCTAGCCGGTCGGGCACCCCATCGCTTCGAGCTCGTCCGGTGACGCCCTCTGCTCGGAGAGGAATCCTCGAGATACGAACCCCTGCACCGGCGACTCCGAGCCTTCGGGAGTTCGGATCCGGGCCCAGTCGTCTCGGACTTCGAAGACACAGAGACGACTCCCCCTCTCCACCGACCCCACGACGTCGGCCTGCAACGAGCCTTCGAAGCGCACGTTCAGCCGCGCCGTCATGACGATGGCATACGAACGGGCCTCCGGGGTCTCGGGCGATTGTCCTTCGCCCGGGATCGGCGCGGCGATCGCCACCAGGACGGCCACTAAGCTCGCCGCGCTCGGGGCTCGGCGACGGTCCCGTCGAATCACGACCGCTTGAAGAGGAAGACGACCTCACCCATCTCGATCTGATCCCCGTCGGTGAGCAACCGCTCCTTCACGCCCAAGACTTCGTCATTGAGGACGGTCGGGTTGGTCATCGAGAGGTTCTCGATCAGCCACTCTCCGTGGCGGTGACGAATCACCGCGTGGGTTCGGCTGACCGTCTTCTGCTTGAGCTCAATGTTGTGCTTCCCCGGCCCCGGCGCCCGACCGATCATCATCTCGATGTGCTCGCCCGGGAGGCCGACGAAGGGGATCTCCGCACCCTTGTCCTCGCCACCGACCACCTCGAGGCGCGCGGGCATGAGCTGCATCGTCGGATCCGGGCGGATGAAACGCATCGTGCGTCCGTCGAATTGCTGCTCGGACTCCGGCCACAGGGCGTCCGTCGCGAAGTCGACGTCGTCCTTCTTCGCCCCGGTGACGATCGGACGCATCCCGTCGTCTGGGCCACGTCCAAAACGATAGGCGGCCGCGGCCACCAAGATCAGCGCGATGCCGAACAGCACGGTGTTGGAGGGCCACCACCGCTGCCAGAAGGGCCGCCGCACAGGAGGCGCCGCCTCGGACGCTTCGGCGTCCTCGACCACGCTGTCCTCGGTCACCGGCTCCACTTCGGGCACGACCTCGACGTCGGCGTCGTCCTCACCCGCGTCGAAGAGCGTCAGGACCGGGTCACCGGATGGGTCGAGATTCACGACTCCGGTGACGGTCACACGGGCCCCGCGCGCGCCTGGGGCCTCGAACGGAATGACGAGGATCTGATGACCGAAGTCGTCTTCCAGGTAGTACGACGGGAGCATGCCTGCCCCGCGGCTCACCAGACGGTCGATCACCCCCTGGACCGTTCGGATCTCGTTGACATGAGCATCCGGGTCGAGCCGGATCGCTTCCACTCTGGTGGGTTCCTGTCCTCGAACGTCAGCCGGAACGACGGCCACTGCCGCGATCGCGGCGAAGCCGAGCACGGCCATCAAGGCCGCGCCCGTCTGGAAGAATCGGTCGAGCGGTCGAACGATGCGCACGCTGGCTTGCCCCCCGTCTGGCGCCTGTACGTAGTTACAGCTTCGGAGATGGGGGAGCTTGGGCGCAAGCTCTCCCGAAGAACGGGAACCCTCGGACCCTCGAGGACCGTAGTATCAACGTGAAGGTGAACTGGAGGAGGACGGCGTGAGCGAGACCCACAGCGCAGCACGGAAACGTGCCGAGACGATCATCCACGCGTCCGCAGCGGCAGCCGCCGCAGCGGCCGCCACGACGGTGATCCCCGGCTCTGACGCGATGGCGATCATGCCGATCCAGATCGCGATGGCGACCGCGGTGTGCAAGGAGTACGGCGTCCCGGTGTCCAAGGGCGTCCTTCGCTCCACGATCTACGCCTCACTCGGCAAGATCGTCGGTCAAGCCGGCGCCGGCCTACTCCTTCGCTGGACGCCGATCGCGGGGAACGCGGTGCGCGCCTCGGTGGCCTTCGGCGTGACGGAGGCGGTCGGGCGACTCCTGATCGAACGCCTCGAGTCCGGCGATTCGCTCGAGAGTCCGTTCAACCTGTAAGACCCGTACCGGGCCGCCTCAGCGCAGCCCGATCGTCCG
>JBCCEZ010000030.1:0-53329 GCA_039030015.1 Gemmatimonadota bacterium
CCGCGCGGAGGATAGGGCGAGGGTGGGCGGGGGTGTCGCGAAGGAGCCGGGCAGGGGGTCGGGCTGAGTGACGCCGTAGTAGTAGATCCGGTCCCCGTCCTGGGTGAAGTGCGGTAGGCGTCGCCCACCGACCGGGCCGATGACCGTGAAGTCACCGCCATTTGCGGGCACCCAGACGAACTCTGCATCGAGTCCGTTCCCAATGAACGGATCGATCGCGTCGGCGACGTTCCGCGTGGCGGAGCGCATCGCCACGATGCGGTTGCCATCCGGTGACCAGGCGATCTGCTGGTAGTAGCCCGACATCGTGGTGAGGGTGGTCGAATTTCCTCCGTCCGCGGACACTCGCCGAATGTGTCCCTCGCCCGTGTCGTCGTCCCACGTCACGTACGCGATGGAGCGGCCGTCCGGGGACCAGACGGGTTGATACTCTCCGGTCGTGTCGTCGTTGGTCAGCTTCTCCGGGGTGCCCCCGATGTCGCTCACGTACAGGCGGTCGAGTGCGGTGAAGACGACCCGGCTTCCGTCCGGCGACGATTCGGTGTCCCGGATTTGCTTCACGACGAACGTCGGCGTGTCTTCGATCGGGTACTCGAACTCGACCTCGGGGCCGATGCCGATCTCGGCGTCGACGGAGAAAGGGATCTCCGTGGGGGCCGAACCATCCACAGGCACGGACCAGATGCCTCCGCCGTACGACATCACGATCGCGGAGCCGTCCGGCATCCAGTCGTATCCTGGAAGGACGTCCATCGTCGCCGTCGACTCCTGGTCGTCACGCTGGATCGGATACGCGAGCCAATGCTCCTCGCCGGAGTCCAGGTTCCGCAGCACGAGTCCGGTGTCTTCGTCGTCGCGGCTGCCGTACGCCAGCCATTCCCCGTTCGGAGAGAGCTCGGGACGGAAGGCCGAGCCGTAGCGGTTCGTCATCGGTGTCCGTGTGCCCGTCTCGCGGTCGTACACACGTAACTGGTACTGGGGCATGATCGCGTTGTACGACCACATGCCGCTGCGCTCCGCGTACCAGAGGTATCGCCCATCGGGGCCGAGCGCGGGGCCCATGAAGCGCTGGCCCGCGGTCCCGCTCACGACTTCGAGCCCGGTGCCGCCGTCGATGTGGTACATCCAGATCTTCTCGAGGCCCCGGCCCGGCGCCGCGCGGGAGACCATCACGTACTGACCGTCCGGCGTCCAAATGGGTGAAGCGAAGCGCGAGCCTACGCCCTTCGAGAGCTGACGGGGCTCACCGCCGCTGGCGGGCATCCACCACACGTTGTTGTCCCCGCTCCGGTCCGACACGAAGACGATGTTCTCTCCGTCCGGGCTGAACCGCGGCTGCATGTCGTACCCCATCCCGCTCGTCAGCCGGGTGGCTTCCCCGCCACCGACCGGCATCGAGTACAGATCGCCGAGCAGATCGAAGGCGATCGTCTCACCGTCGGGTGAGACGTCCAACGAGATCCACGTGCCCTCGGTGGTCGTGAAACGCGCCCACCGGTCTGGCTCGAGTGGCAAGCCGCGGTCGGGGTCGAGATCGGGCTCCTGAGCGGCGGCGACGGCCGGCAGGGAGAGGAGGAGAGCGAACAGTGCGAGGCCGCGAATCGGGAGGCGCATGCAGAGCTCCGAGTCGTTTCGGTATGGAGATGGGCGGGTGCGGGCCGGCTCGCCGGAGTGGCCGCGTGCCGCGTCCCTGTACGGACTGCGGACGACGGATGTTACGGAGGGGAGGGGCGTGGTGCGAGAAGGAGCGCGGCTCAGCTGGGCGGCGGCTTGCGGCCCCACCGGAGTTCTGTTAGTTCGCGGAACCAGAACCAACAGAACCGACCCGCCCAAACGTATTCCAACAGGACTTCCCACCATGGCACGACTCCTTCGTAACACCCTGATGATCGCGGCCCTCGTCGCGCTCGCCGCCGTTCCGGCCAGCGCGCAGGACAGCGTCGCCGGCAAGTGGATCTTCACGATGAGCTCGCCCGACGTCGGCGAGCTGGAGGTCCCGTTCGAGTTTGCCCAGTCCGGGACCGAGGTCACCGGAACGCTCGAGTTTCCGATGCCCGAGATCGAGGGCGCCGAGATGAGCGACGGCCTCTACGAGGACGGAGTCTTCTCGTTCCTCATGAACCTGAGTGCTCAGGGCCAATGGTTCACCGTCGAGATGGAGGCTGACGTCGACGGAGACGAGATGGTCGGCGAGGCCTACGTGGCGGAGATGGGCATGTCGATGCCCTTCACGGCGAAGCGCGCCGACGGCTGACGATCCGAAGGTGACGCCTCCGGCCGCGCTCCCGCGGTCGGGGGCGAGCCTCCGACCGGGCGCCTCGAGGTGCCCGCGCCCCCCCACTCGGCCATTTCCGTGAAACCACTCGACGAAGCGCAGCTCGACCTGATCGAGCGCATCGGTGTGCTACACGACCACATGGGCAAGCGCCCTGCGGCGGGGCGCATCCTCGGGCTCCTCCTCGTCGCACCGCAGGCGGAATTGACCTTCGAAGAGATCCGAGAGGCGCTGGGGCTCAGCAAGAGCGCGACGAGCACGTCGCTTCAGCTGCTCCAGGACGTGGGTAGCGTCGTCTACCGCACTCGACCCGGCGACCGGAAGCGCTACTTCAGGAAGAACTTCGAGGATTGGGAGCGCCAGTTCATCCAGCGAGGCATGACGTACTTCGACATTCGGTTCTTGTTGGCCGAGGCGATCGATCTGCGCGGCGATCAGGACCGGGAGGGCAACGTGGCGCTCGCTCGGATGGCGGGACTGCTCGACATCATGGCCGAGGTGATCGAAGAGACGCACGAGCGGTGGCAGGCTGAGCGAGCGTCGGCCGAGGAAGATCGTACGGCGACCTGATCGTCGAACGTCCCTTCAGCCTCCGGCAGGCGCGACGGCATCGAGGTAGGCGATAATTCGCTCCCAGTACTCGGCTTCGAGCGTTGCGACGTCGACCTCTAACGTCCGAGCGATGGCCGTTTCGAATGATGTGCCTTGGCCCAGCTCCTCGTACAGCGCCACCACGTCCTGCGGCGTCGCGCCGAACCCGATCGGATCGAGCAGATAGCGTACGGTCAGCTCGAACATGTCGTAGTAGCTGAAGGTTTGACCGGACGAGCGGATCGTCGTCGGGAAGTCATTCCATACCCGAACGGAGATGGGGTTCCCGCCCCCCGGCAAGCTGGCGTGTGAGTCACGCCACGCCTCAACCCGACCTCGCTCCATGATCATGGTCGGGCGTGGGCGGCTGGTGTAGTGGGCGAAGCCCTCTCTCCACCACACGTGAGACGCCTGTTGGAATCGAGGGTCTCCGATCAATAGGAACTCCACGACGTGGGTGCCTTCGTGCTTCATCAGCCGTTTGTAGATGCTCTCGTCGTAGCCGAACTGGCGGTAGTTCGGGGCTTCTCGTGAGATCACGACCATACCGTCGCGATAGGCGAAGCCGGCGTTGTTCCGGAAGTTCTGGCTCCCGATCGCCATGATGTCGATACGACGGTCGGTGTTCCCCGGAAGGAAGTCGAAGTCGTCCGCGCTGAGTCCGAGGTAGTCGAGGACTTCGCCGAGCGCCTCTTCGGCCACGTCTGACGTGAAGCGACGAGCCTCTTCGCTCGCGGTGCCGGAGTAGACGTTGAAGTGCTCGCTCGTGACCGGCTGCCCGTCGTGGCCGAAGGGGCCTCCGAAGTTCGACGCGGGGTTCCAGCTTCCCGAATAGTCCAGGACCGGGCCCGTTGGCACGACTTCGACCGGAGGCTCCCCGCACGCGGTCACGAAGAGGGCACACACGCTCGCGAACCCTAGGGAGGCCGTCGTTCTTCGCATCATGTCACGCCTCGCGCGGGTGACCCCCCGCTGCTGAAATCACACATATTGACCCAAGAATATCGCAATCCACTATAGTGTGATGCGTAGTAGTTGACGGGAGGCGTGTCAACGGAGACTGTCTACTATGGAGATAGTAGGCGCGAAGGCGAGGGTGTGGATGCGAACTGTGTATGCGATCGTTGCCGCGGTCTTTTTGGCGGCCTGCGCGGGTGAGGAGCCCACGGGAGAGCCCGCGTTCACTCCGCTCACTGGGCCCGGGAGCGCCACGCACCCGGCGGTGTCTCCCGACGGCACGGTGCTCGCTTTCATGAGCAACGTCGTCGGGGTGTCGAGCGGGCGTCCGATCAACTTCGACATCTACCTGACCGGGGACGGAGGACAGACGACCTTCCGACTCACGGACAATCCGGCGTTCGATGCAGATGTCGCATGGGGCCCGGACGGGTCGTGGATCGCGTTCAAATCCTACCGGACGGAAACGACGAGATCTATCGGATTGCTGCGACCGGGGGCGAGGCGGTCAATCTGACGCGGCACGCCGCCGCCGACTTCCAACCCCACGTTCATCCAGAGGGGGACCGGCTGGTGTTTGCATCCGATCGGAGCGGTTCGAGCGGCCTCTACTCTCTGGACATCGAGAACGGTCGGGTCGAGGTGGTCCTCGACGGCTCGGCGAACGAGAGTGCCCCCCAGTGGTCGCCGGAGGGGGACGCGCTCGTCTTCGTGTCGGACGAGGGCGCGACCGACGATATCTACCTCCTCGGCGGTGAATCGACGCCCCGGCTGTTGGCGTCTACGGAGAAGGCCGACTGGTCTCCCCGTTGGGCCCCGGACGGACGGTCCGTCGCCTTCATCTCCGGCGACTTCGGGACGGACGTATGGAGTCTCTACGTGGTCCGCTTGCCGGACGGTGCCCCCGAACTGGTCGTCGAAGGGGTCGACAGTGGGAATCCGGCCTGGGGCGCTCAGGGTGAGCGGCTCTACTTCGGGCGCTACATCGACGGGGAGAGTCGACTCTTCACGATCGAGCTCGCCACGGGGCGGATCGATCCTGTCGGTCGTGAGCCCTGAGTTACCGCAGGACCTCCCCCGGGGTCGCGACGCCAGGCCCGTCGGGCCGGGAGCCAGGCCGCCGAGCCCGCTACGGTGAGCAGCGCGACCCCTACCCCGAGGTAGGTCAACGGATCGAGCGGGCTCACGTCGAACAGCAGTGTGCGGATGAACCGGGTCAGTAGTCCAGCGGCCAGCCACCCCACCAGGAGGCCGCTCGCGGTGATCGCGAGCGCTGAACGAACGACCTCCCACGAGAGGCGTGCCCCGTCCGCGCCGAGCGCCGCACGAATATTCAGCTCTCGTTCCCGACGGCCCACCGCGTACGACAGCACCCCGTAGACGCCGGTCGAGGCGAGGAGTAGACCGAGTCCGGCGAACGCCCCGACCAGGGTCAGCGCGAAGCGAAGGGCCCCGAGGCGCGCCATCGCGATCGTGTCGAGCGAGGCCACGTCCGTGATGAGAGGCCGAGCGTCCACGACGGCGGCATGCTGGCGGACGACCGACGAGGGAAGGGGAACGTCGGAGTGGGTCACGAAGACGGGGCGGCCCCACATGTTCTGGGCGTACGACACGTAGACGGTGGGGAGGTCGTCTTCACGAACGTCCCTCCCGCGGATCGACTCGACCACCCCTACGACCTCGATCCGCTTCCACTCGTCGTATATCTCCGAGCCGGCACCGTATTCGCGACGCTCCATCGAGATGACTTGTCCGAGCGCGGACTCGGTCGGCCAGGCTCTACGAGCAAACCGCTCGTCCACGACGGCGTAGAGGCGATCGAAGTCCTCGAGGTCGGTCCATGTGAGGGTGCGTCCCTCCCTCAGGTCGATCCCGAGTGCTTCGATCGCCCCTGGTCCTGTGCGGCGGAAGTCGGCGAGAACAGTGGACGCGTCTTCGCCCATCCCCACGCGCACCTCAGACCGCTCGACTCCGGTCAGAGGGGCCGGCGTCATGACCCCGACGGCCCGAACCCCTGGCTCCGTGAGCATGCGCTCCTGGACCTCTCGGAAGTACTGAGCCCGTGACGGCCACGTCGGGTGCGATGGTGTCGTCAGGTTGGCCTCCCAGACGAAGACATCCGCCGTCCGAAAGCCGGGGTCGACCGAGAACGTGTTCCCGAGAGACCGAAGAAGGAGCCCGGTACCCGTGACGAGCACGACGGCCAAGGTGACTTCGATGCCGACGAGCACGGATCCGGTCCGGCGCTCGCGTCGGGATCCGGACAGCCGAGCGCCAGCGCCCGGCGGAGCAGCCACGGCGGACCGCAGTGCAGGGAGCGAGCCCGTGACGAACGCGACGCTCAACGTCACGAGCGCCGTGAAGGCGAGTACCGATCGATCGACCCCTACCATATCGAGTCGAGGCAGCTCGGCGGGTGCCAAATCGACGAGGAGCGTTGTAAGGGCCGGCGCCAGCGCGATCCCGAGCATGCCGCCCAAGGTCGCGACGAGTACGCTCTCCGAGAGAGCGAGTAGCGCGAGTTGAGCCCGGCTCGCGCCGAGCGCCCGTCGTACTCCGAGCTCCTCCTCTCGCTCGGAGGCGCGGACGAGGAGAAGGGTGGCCACGTTCGCACAGGCGATCAGGAGAACGAACCCGACCGCGGTGAGCAGGAGGGCCAGCGGCCCCCGCGCAGTCGAACCCGTCTCCGACTGGAGCCAGGTCACGCGAAGGTGGAAGTCATCGCGCGCGTCCTCGCCGAATGTCGCGCGCTGCCACGCGGACACGCGGTCGAGTTCATCCTGAACGGACGAGAGATCTCGCCCTTCTGGCACCCTCCCGATCGCTCGCACGAAGCGAGTGTCTCGGGGGAAGGACGGCTGATCGAACGGCGACATGATCCAGACATCCTCGGGTTCCGTTTCACCGAGCTCCGCGGGCAGGTGCGCCCGAAATCCTGGAGGCATCACCCCCACGATCTGTTGACGATGCCCGCTGACCTCGACGATCTGCCCGAGGACGGACGGGTCCCCGCCGAAGCGATCGATCCACGCGCCGTACCTCAGAACCATCGCACCGACCGGTCTCACGAAGTCCGGGTCTCGCATCTGCTCGTTGGTCAGCTTGAACTCGTCTCCGGCGACGAAGCCGCGCCCCAGGAGTGGCGCGACCCCGAGGACGTCGAAGAAGCGATGCTGGACCGTCAGCGTGAGTAGAGGCTCCGGAGTGGCATCGCGTACCATGCTGGTGCCCACATATCCGAAGATCATCGTCGCGGCCTCGAAGGCCTCACTCGCCATCACCTCGGCCGCCTGTGGGCCGGAGAGCAACTCCGTGTCGTCGCCCTCGGTGACGCCCCACACGTAGGCGAGCTGCTCACCGTCGGGGAAGGGGAGAGGCTCGAGGAGCACGCCATCGATGACGGAGAAGACGGCGGTGTTGGCCCCGATCCCCAGGGCCAGTGTAACGACGATCGACGCGGTGAGACCCGGGCGGCGGACGAGACCTCGCATACCGGTGCGGGCGTGCCACCCCAGGGCACCGAACCTCCCGTGGGCGGGGACGGTCAGGGATTCGAGGTCGCGCCGGTACCGGCGGCGAAGGAGGCGGCTGAGTCGCACGGTGTCGGGGTGTGCGACTTGGAGCCACAGCCAGGCCGACGCGCGCATCGGGCCCGACCGCAGTCGCCGCGCGCGGTACCGCTCCGCGAGGGCATCGATCGCCTCGTCGCCCATCGGCCCTGGGAGCAGGCGTCGAAGCAAGCGGAACGCGACGGTCGAGCGGCTCATGCCGGCTCCACCCCATCCCACAGGCGCGCCATGACCTCGCGGGTGTGTCGAAGTTCGCTCCATCCCGCCGGCGTCAGGCGGAAGAAGCGCTTCCCCCGGCCCCCTCGCAGAGGGTCCGGCGGAGTGGTCTCGGAGGTCACCAGACCTTGGTCCTCGAGCCGTACGAGGGTGACATACACCGTACTCACGGCCAACTCTCGCCCCGTCGCGGCTTCGACCTCCTCCTGAACGACTTTGGCGAACGCCTCGTCGCCGAGTCGGGCCACCGCGAGCATCGCCATCTGTTGCAGGCTCCCCAAGCTCATCCCTACCCCTCGTGCCTCGATCAATCAGACAATGTCAGATTGAATGGTGAGGTCACTCGGGTCAAGACCTACTAAACGAGGCTGCGCCCTCGGGCGCCTCTGCGTCCTGCGCTGTACATAGCACGCGATACACTGTACAGTAGCACTGACTAGTGGTGTGGGTATGTAGCTGGAGGTGGCGCGTTGGCCGATGGAGCGAAGCCGGGTCGGACGGCCCTCGGACTCATGTGTGGGCTGTTCGCCTTCGGGTGGGGGTGTGGCGCTGCTCCGACGGTCCCGATCGAAGTCGAGCCGGAGCCCCCGCGAGACACCGCGCCGGTTCAGGGCCTGGAGATGGGCCGACTCTTCCGACTGGTGGACGCCTTGGAGGCCGGCAGGCACGGGCCGGTCCATGGACTCATCATCCAACGCCGGGGAGAGGTCGTTGTCGAAGAGTACTTCCGTGGGCACAAGGACACGTCCCTGCACTCGGTGCAATCGGTTACGAAGAGCTACGCGTCGGCACTGATCGGCATCGCCATCGCGAACGGCGATCTGCAAGGGGTCGAGGAAGAAGTGCTCGACTTCTTCCCTCAATGGAGGGACGAGCTCGCAACCGACCCCCGAAGGGCTGCGATGCAGCTCGAGGATGTACTCACGATGCGGACCGGCAACGACTATCACGAGGAGGGTGCGGACGCCCCGCACTGGGCTCTCAATCGCCTGGCGACCGGGTGGGACTACTTCTGGCTCACTCGCCCCATGGTGCGAGACCCCGGGTCCTTCTGGCAGTACGACTCCGGTGGCGTGATCGCCCTATCGAGCATCCTGAAGGAGCGCACGGGGATGCACGCCGACGAGTATGCGGATCGCTACCTCTTCGGACCTCTCGGTGTGGCGAACCGAACCTGGTTCGCCAACGACGAAGGACATCCGCACACGGGGGGCGGGCTGTCGATGACGCTGTCCGACATGGTGAAGTTGGGTCAGCTCTATCTCCAGGGTGGGGAGTGGGAGGGAGAGCAGATCGTGCCCCGCGCGTGGGTCGATGCGTCGACCCAGCGCCAAGTCGACTTCGGCTTGCCCGCATCCTCCTCCCGGCGCTTGCGATGGTACGGATACCTCTGGTGGATCATGTCCCCAGACCCTGCGGGCGAGCGGGTGGTCGACATGTACGCCGCAGTCGGTGCGGGAGGCCAATTCGTCTTCGTCATCCCCGAGCACGACATGGTCGTGGGTGTGACGAGTTCGGTGCGGGACGGCGACCAGTGGGCTCCCGTGACGTGGTTGTACTCGCAGATTCTTCCGGCGGTCATCGAGTGAAGCCGCGTGCGGCCGGCGGCGTCCTCGTCCTCGTGTCTTGTGTACTGGCGTGTGGACCGGCGACCGACATGGGGCCGTCGGGCGTACCCACGGCGATCTCTCTCCTCGTCGTGAACGACACCCTCGCCTTCGTGGGGGCGACGGAGCGAATCACGGTCCGAGCCGTGGATGAATCCGGGCGCCAGGTCGATCCCCCTGCGCTCGCGTGGGCCAGTCGATCTCCGAACATCGTCTCGGTTGATGCGCTCGGCGTCGTTACGGCGCTGGCAGATGGGCACACCTACGTCGTCGCGACGGGGGATGGACTGGTCGACTCTGTCCGTATCGCCGTGGTCCGGTCCGTGGCTTCCGTATCGGTCACTCCGCCGGACCGCCGCTTCAGCGCCGTGGGGCAAGAGCGGCAATACGAGGCCTCCGCCCTGGATGCTGGAGGCATCGCGATCAACGGGATCACCATGTCGTGGTCCTCGAGCAATCCGTCTGTGGCGAGCGTATCGCCGAACGGACTCGTCACCGCTGTGGAGAACGGGGTCGCTGACCTACTCCTCACCCTGGAGGGGCAAGACGTCCCGATACCGCTGACCGTGGCCGCTCCCGTGCTGTTCGAGAACGCGACCGTCCTCTCGATCGATGCGGAACAGCGGCTCGATTCGTACGACGTGCTCGTCAGCGACGGCGTCATCGAGCAAGTCGGGCCCACCGGCACGTTGTCCGTACCTGCCGGCGCATTCCTCGTCGATGGGACCGGCCGTACGCTGATGCCGGGTCTCGCCGACATGCACGTACACTTGTCGTGCAACACGGGGGTCGAATGTGCCAACGACTTCTTCCTCTATCTGGCCAACGGAGTCACAACCGTTCGTCCGATGTGGGGGAGTGGCTTCGAGCTTCGCGCGCGGGACGACGTGGAGGCGGGCCGGCGGTTGGCTCCGACGCTCCGAGTGGCAAGTCCCGGGATGGACGGGCCGGGCGGCGGCTTCGCCTCTTTTACCCCGCCCGTCACGACGGTGGCTCAGGCGCGGTCCACGGTGCGGCAACACGTGGAAGCCGGGTACGACTTCATCAAGGTCTACAACCGACTGTCCGACCCCGTCTACGCCTCGATTCTCGAGGAGGCGGACGCGCTCGGCGTGCCCGTGATCGGTCATAAGCCCTTCGACGTGACACACGCGAGCACCGTCGCACGGGGCCAGTGGACGTCTGAGCATCTCCTGGACTACGAGCAGGAGACGACGCCGACCCGGTCGCTGTGGACCAGCCCTCCCGACCTCGACCAAGTGCGACTTCGGGCGAACGCGGCTTCGGCGGCATCGATGGGGGTGACTCCGACCTTCGCGGTGATGGGTGTCGTGTCGAGCGAGTTGCCGGCTCACCGCGCGAGTAACGCGGCGCGCTATGTGTCCCCCGGGATTATTGGCTTCTCTACGGACGTGCTCCCCGTGTGGAATGTCCCTCCTGGGCAGCGCGACCTGCGGGTGGCACGAAGCCAAGACATCGTCCGGGTGCTGCACGAAGAGGGTGTGCCGATCCTCTTGGGCACCGACGCTGGAGTCCGGTGGACGATTCCAGGCTTCTCCATTCACGATGAGTTGGCAGCTCTGGTCGGGTCTGGGCTGACGCCCTTTGAAGCATTGCGGTCCGGCACGGTTGCGGCTGCGACGTTCCTCGATGAAGCCGGAGTGTTCGGCGACGTCGTGGAGGGCTTTCGCGCAGACCTGGTCCTGCTGGACGGCGATCCGTCCGTTGATATCGACGCTCTGCGGCAACCTCGGGGCGTCATGACCAGGGGTGTGTGGATATCGCGGGAAGAGATCGATCGACGGCTCGAGGCCATCGCGTCCGGATACGGTCGGTAACGGGACCAAGGGTGGACGCGTTTGGGAGGTAGGCTCGGGCTGCGTTGTGAGCAGTCGGGTCGGCCAACATATTCCGCATCGGACTACAGTGGTTCGCGTTACAGCGCGCCACGACATCGTTCTCATTTCAACTGACGAGGGAGCACCATGGCACCTGAGCCTGTAGAGCGCCTGCCGCTATCTCTGCCGGTCTTCCAAATCTTGTTGTCCCTCCTCCCTGGGCCCATGCACGGGTACGCGATCTTGACCGACATCCAAGGCCGCTCGGATACCTCGGTCGAGTTGGGTGCGGGTACGCTGTACGCTGCCATCCGTCGGATGTTGGACGCGAAGATGATCGAGGAGTGCGCGGCCCCGTCCGATGAGGAGAGTAGCGACAGCCGCAGGAAGTACTACCGGGTCACCGAGCATGGGCGAGACGTGGCTCGCGCCGAGGCCCGCCGCGTTCATTCTCTCGCGGCGTTGGCGGTGGATCGGTTGCACCTGGCGCCGAACCTCGGGAAGGCGTGAAGCGTCTTCTTCTTCGCACGCACGGTCTGCTCCTACGGGTCTTCGGCCCGCGGACGCTTCTGTCGCTCCACGAGGCAGACATTCGCGAGCTCTTTCGGACCCTACTAGAGGAAGCGGAGCACCGGGGTCGTAGGGCGATGCTGCGGGTGTGGTGGGTCGAGGTTCGACAGCTCGGCGGCTACATGAGAGCCCTGAGTAGCGGTCAAGAACGAGGGCGGCTCCTCGCGTGGGCGGACACTTTGGGATCCGCTCGTTCGGAAGTCCGCGCTGCGTCGTGGGCGCTATGGAGACGTCCGATCCACGCCGTCGGCGTCATCGCGACCCTCGCGGTCGGACTCGGCCTCACGGGATCTGTGGTGGCCACCGCCCGAGTGAGCGTTCTCTCCCCGTTGCCGGTGCCCGATGCCGATCGCCTCGTCGTCCTGTCCGGGCACATCACCTCTGCGCGCTGGACCGGCCGCACCGGGATTTCAGCGGTCGAGTTGGAACACGCCGCCGTTGAAAGCCCGGCCGTAGAACGGTTCGCGGCATTCAGCCTCGCCGGTGAGGTCGCGATGGCGGCCGACGGACCGGCGCGATCGGGACGGGTACGATTCGTCAGCGCTTCGTACTTCGAGACACTGGGGCTGGACCCCGCGATGGGGCGCGGTTTCTCGACGAAAGCACCGAGCGAGCGAAGCGTGGTACTCGCGCACCATACATGGCTGCGGCACTTCGGCTCCGACCCAGCCGTGCTCGGTCGGACGTTCGAGCTCGCGGGGGTCTCGTATGACGTGATCGGGGTGATGCCGCCCGAATTCCAAGGCCTGTCCCGATCGCTCGAGCCCTTCGATGCGTGGGCTCTCCTCCAGCCCAGCGAGCACATCCTAGGGTTTGGAGCCAGCACCTCGGTCGGTTTCGCCTCGTTCTGGGGAGTGGCGAGACTCGCCCCCGACGTCACCATCCAGGAGGCGGAGGAACAGCTCCGTGCGGCGCACGCGCGATTCGTCGCGGAGCGCCCCATCGATCAGCCCCGCACCGTCACCGCCCTCTCACTCCGCGACTACTACTTCGGGGATGCTCGGGCCGTTTTCGTCGCCGTCTTTCTCGGGGCGCTCACGATCCTGATCGTGTGCGCGCTCAACGTCGTCTTCTTGACGGTGGTCCGGCTGGAGCAGCGAGCCAGCGAGCTCCGCATCCGTGTCGTGCTCGGGGCGGCACGGGAACGCATCGTCCAGACGATGCTCGTCGAGGCCGCGCTTCTCGGGTGCGTCGGCGGTGTGTTGGCGGCGGTGTTCGCGTCGACGGCGCCGCACGTGGCCGGGCCGACCCTCGGAGTCCCGATGATGCACTTCGGGGTGCCCGACTTCGGCGCCCGTGACGTCGGCTCGATGATGCTGGCGGCCACTGTGGTCACGGCCTCGGCCACTCTGTTGTGCCTGGGGGTGACGCGCCGGGGGGAGCGAAGTCGCCGGGCCCACACGTCACGCGGCGGTCCGAGCAGGACGTTGGCTCTGAGCGTAGTGTCGACGGAAGCGGCCGTGAGCACCGTCGTCTTGGTTGCGTTGGTCCTGGGGCTGTCGAGCCTGCGCGAGGCACGCACGGTGGAGTTGGGATATCGCGCGGATGGCTTGTATTCGGTGCGCCTGAACCTCATGGGGACCCGACACGAGTCTGGGGATGGCCCGGCTTCCTTCGCTCGGGAGTTGTCGGATGCCGTGGCGTCTACGGCGGGAAGCCAGGTCGCGGTGATGGGGCCCGACATGATGGGTCGGTCTCTGACCCACGTGAATGCTGTGAAGGAAGGAGCGGACTCCGGAAACACGGAGGAGTTCTTCCGGCTCCAGTGGATCTCGATGACCCCGGGTTCGTTCGCGACGCTGGGGGTCGATGTCGTGGAGGGAAGAGATCTCCGTTGGTCCGACGACCGAGACGCGCCCCGAGTCGCGGTCGTGAGTCAGCGCACCGCCGATTTGCTTTGGCCGGGTGTAGGCGCGGTAGGTCAGAGGCTCGTTCTTCCAGGGTTCAGCACTCTGGTCGAGGTCGTCGGGGTGGTCCCCAACGCGAAGCACGTGAGCCGGCTTGCGACCCCTTATGCCGTCGGCGACGCCTACTTTCCGCTGAACCAGCTCCCCACGCCGCGACTCTCGCTCTTGTATCGGGCTGCGGGGGAGCCACCCCCCTTGGCCGTGATCGAAGAGTTGGCCCAAGAGGTCGATCCCGGGGTCGTGTTGTACGACCCGAGCCAGATGTCGGATCGGATCGCAGGCGAGCTCTCGGCGCTGCGGCTGGTGATTGGCCTTTCAACCGCCTACGGCGCGATCGGCCTGGCACTCTCGCTCTGCGCGATCGTCACCCTCGTCGCCTCCTTCGTGCACTTTCGTCGCCGGGAGACGGCGATCCGAGCTGCGCTGGGCGCAAGGCTCACCTCGTTGGTCTGGGATGTCACCCGACCCACCTTCGTGGCCGTTGTGGTGGGCGTCTTCGCGGGGTCGATCGTTGCGGTCGGTGTTCTCGAACGGGTCCTGAGTCCGTTGCTCTTCCGAGTCTCGCCCCTCGACCCCCTGAGCTACGCTGTCGTTGGCGCGACGATCGTGGGGGCTGGACTGGCTGCGTCGGCGATCCCCGCGATGCGAGCGGCAAGCGGAGGCTCCGAGGAGCTGGCCGGCCCGCACTAGCGGTCAATCATCGAGCACCAGCATGCGGATGACGATCGGTCCGATCACCTGAGTGCCACCCGAGGTCACGCCAACGTCATTGAAGTACAGGATCTTCCCGTCTGGACTGAGGGCGACGTCGTTGGTCAGCGATAGAGTGGCCCGGGTCGCCGTGCCGTCGCGCAGGCCGCGCGCTCCGGATCCCGCAAGGAGGGTCACCGAACCCTCGAGTGTGACTTCGTAGATGCGGTTCCCGGTCCGGGCCACGACGTAGAGGACACCGTTTCCGAAGAGAAGGTGTCCGTTGTTGCTCCCTGCCAGCGTCGCGAGAACGGAGACGTCGCCGTCACGGGTGACTCGTAGCACATCACCGTTGCCGAAGTTGGCCACGTAGAGATGGCCGTCATCTCCCTCGGTAATTCCGTTCGGGCAGTTGAAGAGGGGGCTCGCCGACCAGACGGTGCCGGATCCGTCTGGGTCGATCCGGTGAATCCGATTTCGCCCGCAGTTGACGACGAAGAGGGTGTCGCCTGCCGTGGCCACGACGCCAACCGGGCCCCCCTCCAAACCCGTGGCGAAGGTCGAGACGTTGCCGTTGGGCGTGATTCGGCTGAGACGGCCCCCTGAAATGTTGGACTGCATCAGATTGCCTTGGGAATCGAAGTCGTTCCCCGACGCCCCAAAGAGCCCCGTCGCCCAGCGGGAAGAGGTGCCATCCGGGGTGATCTTGTACACCACGGTGCCCGGTGGCCCGCTTAGGCTAACTCCGAAGTCCGCCGCGTATATGTTGCCGTCGCTGTCGGTCTCGAGCCCTCCGGTCCCCCCCGGGAGGGACGGGACCAGCGTACGGACGTAGGGGGCCGCTTCGAGCGTCACGGCGCTCGGGGCCGACATCGACGGACGCAGCTCGGTTCTCGCGGGAACGCTCGCGACGACGATCGAATAGTCGACGCTGTTCTGGACCGACTGCCCGGAGATCGTCGTCGCGTCGCTCGGGAATCCTGCAGTCAGTTCGCCCGGCGCCGTCGATACGACTGTGTACGACGCAATCGGAAGGTCGTCCAACGCCGCGGCCTCCAGGCTCGCCGCGTCGCCCGCCGTGAGCAGGACAACCCGGAACTCGTCGATCTCGGTCACGTCTGTCGGTGCTCGGAAGGCGACTTCGATGTCTGAGCCGTTCGCCGCGTTGCCGATGTCCCCGACCCAGGTGATTTGGGCGGCGGGCACCTGGGTGTCTTCGAGCTCTGTGGATGAGCCGCAGCCGAGGAGCGGAAGGCCGAGGGCCGCGAGAGCGTGGACCGTGTTCGGAAAGCGCTTCATGAGATTGTCCTCGGACCCGCTACGCACGGGGACCACGGAGGACCCAGCGTGGTTCAGCCTCCCCGTGCGCAGGGGCCCTACGTATCCAGTGGTGGTTGATTGCGTGACACACTATACCGTGACACAATATAGCGTGATCGATACTAGATACGGACGCCGACTCCGTGAGTTACCGGTCGGCGCAGGACACACGGGAGGGAGGGATGGACGAGGTGGTGAGCAGGACGGTACGGGTGGTCGCCGGCGTACTCGTGGGCTTCATGGTTGCCGGCGGAGCCAGCGGACAGATGCCCGCTCCAGAACAGATCGATCTGGCCCTGAGTCTCCTGCCACCCTCCGCGCGCGAGGCTACCTCCGTGGTCCTACGCGACGAGACCGGTGACGTCTTGGAACGGCCGGGGGACGGACCCTTCGTCTGCGTGAGCGACGCATCGAATCCGAATCGCATCTCGGTGCTCTGTCACCACAAGACACTCGATGGCTTGATGTTACTTAAGGAGCGGCTCCGGGCGGAAAGCGGACTCCGGGGATCGGACTTCCGAGCTTTGCTGTGCGAGCGGGTAGGGCCCGCGGGCGTCGTGGCGCCGGCGGGAGCGATGGAGATCATGGGCTCCCTGCCTCGGACGGCAACCGGGTATGCGTCCGAGATGACCGTCACTCGGCTGCTCTACGTCCCGTTCGAGACCACCATCGGCTTGGGCATCGCGGACGAAGACCCCGGTGATGGGCGCCCTTGGCTTCATCACGCCGGGACGTGTGGGGCTCACGTCATGTGGTCGGAGGTCCGTTCGACGGCACGCTAGCCCGCTCTTCACAATCGCTTCACACCCTCCGTGGAGCTTCCCGTCTGCGACCTGACTCTTTCGTGGACGTGACCCATGCGCACCCTCTTCGCAGCCCTGACGCTCGGCATTCTGATCCTCCTATTGCCCGCACCTCTTCAGGCACAGGACGACCTCATTCGGGAGGCGGTCGACGCGTTGGTGGACGTTCTGGCCGCGCCCGGGGACGCGGCGCTGGAAGAGTATCTGCAGCGTCGTGTGTCCACCTCGTACCGGGCGAGCCTAGGCGGGGCGGAAGGCGTCCGCACGCTGCTACGGGAGGTCCGCGAGGCCGCGCGGGGCACGCTCGGGTCGGTCGAGGTCGGAGCGGAGGATCGCGGCCTGGTGTTGAGGCTGTCCGCGGAACGGTCGGCCGAGATCGGGCTGGCCCTGGACGCAGACGGACGTCTGACCCGACTCGAGGTGCTGAGCACGATGGACGAGCCGGCGTCGCCCCCGTCCGGACGGGAGGCCGCAGTCGAAGAACGGATGCTCGCGATCGAGGGTCTGCCCATGAGCGGCATCGATGGGTTCGCCGAAGAGCACTTCACGACTGCACTGCAAGACGAGATCGCCCCCGACCGCATGCGCCCGATGCTCGAAGTCGCCCGGGACGCGGCAGCCTCCGCCGGCATGGTCTCGGTCGAGTTGGCGCCCGAGGGCTTCCTCTTGACCTTCCGAGGTGGGCGCCCGAATGCGGACGTGCTCTTCGACATCGAAGATGACGCGCCCTACCGCATCTCCTCCTTCGACGTCGTGGTGCTCGAGGATGCTCCCCCGGGCTCGCCGGTACGCTCGCTGCGATGGGAGGATCTGGAAGGCAGACTGGAAGAAGCGCACGAGCGAGGCATGAGTGGTACGATCCTCGCCGTCCGCGGAGGCTCCACGTTTGTCGATCGGAGCTTTGGAATGGCCGATCGCAGCGCCTCTCAAATGAACGACGCGTCCACGATCTACGGCATCGGCTCGCTTCCCATCGACTTCACCCGAGCCGGAGCCCTCCTCCTCATCCAGCGGGGAGATCTGCGTCTGGACGACTTGGTGTCGATACACGTCCCGGGTGTGCCCGATGACAAGAGCACGATGACCGTAGGTCACCTGCTTCGGCACGAGTCGGGGCTGCCGAACTTTCATCACCGGGTCGACGTGGACGACGACTTCGACCTCTCGTGGATCAGCCGCGAAGAGGCGGAGCGCCGGATCCTCGGTGCGGAGTTGCTCTTCGAGCCCGGACAGGAGCGCCTTCCGTCCCACTCTGCCGTTGGCCTGCTCGCGGCGATCGTCGAACGGGTGTCGGGACAACCCTACCAGGACTTCATGCGGACGAAGTTCTTCGAGCCCTTCGGGATGGGAGCTACCGGCCCCTATGGCGACGATCTGGGGCAACCCATGTCTCGGTTCGCCACCGGATACGGCTCGAGCGCGGTGGGCGAACCCAACGTCCCGCCGCACTGGGGGGAGACGTCTTGGCTCGTCCAGGGCAGCGGCGGCATGGTGTCGAATCCGGCCGATATGCGCCGTTGGTTCGAAGGTCTGCGCCAGGGCCGGGTGCTCGCGGGGCCAGCCCTCGAGATGTACCTCGACCGCGGCAGCGCACTCGGGGCCAGTGACCGAGGCTTCTTCTTCGGCCACTTTTGGGGCGGAGGCGACGACATGATTTTCCTCGCAATCAACGGCGGCAGCGACTCGGACGCGGTTCAGGAGCTGATCCGCTCACTCATGGCGCTTGTCCACGCGGAAGAGGCTGCGGATCGGTAGTGGCGACTCCGCGCGTGCTCGTCGTAGAGGATGATCACACCACCGCCGACTTGATCGCGCTCTACCTGCGTCATGAAGGGTATCGGGTGGACGTGGCGCACACGGGGGATGAGGCGCGAGCCCGGATTCGCGGAGGTCGATACGACCTCCTCATCCTCGACGTCATGCTGCCCGGCGTCGACGGTCTGGATCTCTGTCGCGAGGTCCGTGAGGAGGGTGAGACACCGATCATCTTCGTGACGGCCCGAACGCGGGAACGGGAGCGCATCGAAGGACTCGATCTCGGCGCGGACGACTACGTGACCAAGCCCTTCCGACCTCGCGAGCTCGTTGCGCGAGCGCGAGCGGTGCTTCGCCGCTCGAGCTCGGCCCCGACGCCGTCGTGGGTGGGGGTCGGGACACTCCGCGTCGACGAGGGACGGCGTGCAGTGACGTTCGCCGGGCACACGCTCGACCTTACGGCGACGGAGTTCCGCATCGTGCACGACCTGGTGGCGCATCCCGGATACGTGCGGTCCCGGGACCGGCTTCTGCGGTTGCTCCCCGACGATGGACGCAACGCGCTCTCCAGAACGATCGACGTGCACGTCCGGAACATCCGGAAGAAGCTCGAGGCGATCGAGACAGGAGCTGCCCGTTGGATCGAAACCGTCTCGGGCGAGGGCTACCGGATTCGGGAGCCCAAATCGGCGAGGGACCCGGGGGGAGTGAGCCCTTGATTCGGTCCCTCCGACTCCGGGTCTTTCTGACCATGTGGCCGCTGACGGTCGTCGCGGTCATCGCCGTGGCGTGGTCGTTCGCGCGATGGATCGAGGTCGAACTGCAGGCCTCTGTGCAAAACACCGAGCCGGTGGTGTTCGAGGTTCCGCAGCGCATGGTCGACGGTTTGACGCAGCTCTTCGCGGAGGATGCGGAGCCGGACGCGAACCAACTCGACCAGACGGCGATAGCCGCGGGGCACGAAGGGGACCTCGCCTTCGTGGATCGCTCCGGACGACTCGTATCCTCGACGTTGGCGTCGATCGAACTCTTCGAAGCTCCGGTTCGCCCGGGTGCACTCGCCACGTTCGACGTCGTCCGCACCGACGGCGCCCGCGAACAGGCCGAGCGGATCGCGCTGCCCGGACTCAGCGTCTCGAGCGGCTCCGGTGATGTAGTGGGCACCGTGTACCTCTTCTCCCCGATGGCTCGGTTCGCCCCTCCGATCGACTTCGAACTCGACGAGACCTCCGCCACGGTGCGCACGGACGCTCGGCGAACGCTGTTGCTCGCCGTCTTGGCTGCCAGCCTCGCGGCCGCCGTCGGAACGCTGCTTCTCGGGCGCCCCATCGTCGGTCAGGTCGGTCGCCTGTCCGCGGCGGCGGCGGCGGTAGAGCGGGGCGAGCTGGATGTTCGCGTGGAGGCTGGCAGTCGAGACGAACTCGGACGCCTCGAAGAGTCGTTCAACTCGATGGCCGAGGCGCTGGCGCGAGCCGACGCGTCCAAGCAACGCATGGTCGGTGACATCGCGCACGAATTGCGGACACCGCTGACGAACGTGGTGGGACTCCTGGAGTCGGTACAGGACGGACTCCGCCCGGCTGACTCGGAGACGATCGCGTTGATCCATCGAGAGGCCACGGCCCTGACCGATCTCGTCGAGGATCTGCAAGAGCTCACCCTCGCAGAGTCGGGTGAGTTGGAGTACGACCTCCGCGCGCTCGACCCGGCGGCGGAGGCCCGCGCCGCGCTCGAGGCCCACGCTCACGAACTCGAGCGTCGCCGCTCCACTGTGAGCGTGTCGACGAGTCGATCGATCCGTGCCGACCGTCGCCGCTTGAGACAGGTCCTGGGCAACCTGATCCGGAACGCGGTGCAACATACGCGCGACGGTGACTCGATACACCTCCTCGCAGAGGACCGCGGCGATTGGGTCCGGTTGACCGTCGAAGACTCCGGGCAGGGCATCCCCGAGGGTGAAGTGGCTCACGTGTGGGATCGATTCTACCGCGTCGACGGGAGCCGCAACCGAGCGAGTGGTGGGATGGGGCTCGGGCTGGCCATCGTGCGGCAACTGGTCCGAGGTATGGGCGGCACCGTCTCGGTTTCGAGTGAGGTGGGAGTCGGGACCCGGTTCGCGGTGGATCTACCGATCGTGAGTTAGCCGCTCGCTTCACAACGCCTTCACATCGATCTGCGACCCTCTCGGACGGGTTTGCGTGCAGCAACCCGACCGGAACCGAGGAGGAATCGATGTGGGGTTTGGGTTGGATCATCGTGATGCTGAGCACCTTCGCTGCGGACGACGAAATCGTGCGTCGGCACGACCGTCCCGATGCGGACTACCTCGAGTTGGGGGCGCAATTCCCCGCAGTGGCGCAGCTGGGGGGGCGGATGGGAGACGGAACGCTCATCCGCGCCGACTGGGTCCTGACGGCGGCGCACGTCGCGGACGGGATGCTGCGGCGGGGCTCTCGGAGCGTAGTATTGGGCGGTGAGAGCTACGAGGCCCGGGACATCTACCTCCACCCGGACTGGGGCCAGATGGGCCCTCACGACGTCGCGTTGATCCAACTCGATCGACCGGTCGTCGGAGTGGCTCCGATGGCGTTGTATCGCGGGGATGGAGAGGCCGGCGAGATCGCGATCATCCTCGGCCACGGGCGGACGGGCGATGGGCGGACGGGCCCGACGGGTGAAGATCGTCGGCGTCGCGGTGCGACGAACCGGATCGAGACGGCGGACGACGGGCTGCTCGTATTCGTCTTCGATGAAGGACCGGACGCGACGGAGCTAGAAGGCACACCTGCCGGCGGTGACAGTGGCGGCCCGGCGCTATTGGACGTCGATGGGACGTATCTCATCGCGGGCGTCTCGTCGATGGGCGGCCCGGGTCGCAATGGGCCGGCGACGTATGGCGCACGGGACTACTTCGCCCGTGTGTCGACATACCTCGGATGGCTCGATGGCACCCTCGCGGGGGAGACGGTGCCCAGCGAGGGACCCCGCGGCGAGTCTCAAGTCGTCGAGGCGACTCGGCCCGTGGGTTCGTCACCGCGAGAGACGCTGCTTCGGACCTTCGTGGACGCGCTCCGACCGGAGGCGGAGAGCGGTGCGCTGGACGCGATGTCGCGGGACGGCTTCTCGGTCTCACTCCAGAACGTGTATGGGAGCGGCGCTCTCGACGACGACCTCGCGGCCATTCGGTCGTGGCTGACCGCCGCTACGGAATTGGATGTCGGCTTCGGAGGAGGAGGTTTCGAGTTGACGATCCTCGGGGAAGCGGGAGTGCTCGCCGTTGTGGGTCTCGAGATCGACTCGGGTGATCCACCTCGCCTCGCGGGGATAAGACTGCGACGCTGACGGCCCGCCCGAGACGTTGGCGCGCCCCTTCGCGGGTTGGCATCATGGTTGAATGAAGCTTCGACGATTCGAACCCGTGGTATCATGGCCGGCGTGCCTCTGTGGTGCCCATCCGTGAGCGACTCGGGTGATCTGACCGAGCTGCTCGCGGCGTGGGGACGCGGAGACGACGAGGCGGCGTCCGAGGTGGTTTCGCTCTTGTATGACGAGCTGCGTGAGATCGCTCATCGACACATGTCGAAAGAGTCCCCCGGGCATACGATCAGCACGACGGCGCTCGTGCACGAAGCGTACGTCGGCCTCGCGGATCGTACCCGCCACGTGTGGAACGACCGTGCCCATTTCCTCGCCGCGTCCTCCCGCGTCATGCGCCACGTGCTCACGGACTATGCGCGGCGTAGGCGGGCTTCGAAGAGAGGGGGAGACCGGGTTCAGGTTCCGTTGGAGGCGGCGTCGGCGTCTACCACACCGGATGACGTCGACGTATTGGACCTGGATCGGGCTCTGACACGGCTCGGGGAGCGCGACGAACGAATGGCGAGGCTCGTCGAGTGTCGGTACTTCGGCGGCATGACCGTGGAGGAGACGGCGACCGCGCTCGGCGTCACGTCGCGCACGGTCCGTCGAGACTGGACGCGTGCTCGTGTCTATCTCCTGCAGGCGCTCGAATCGTGAGCGGGCGGGCCCCGGAGTGGAAGCGGGTCGACGACCTCTTTTCGGCCGCCCTCGATCGCCCGCTGGCAGAGCGGGCCGACTTCCTCGAACGCGAGTGCGAGGGAGATCCGGACGTGCGACGCGCCGTGCAGGATCTGCTCGACCTCGAAGCCCACGTCGGTGACTTCCTTGAGGCGACCGGGCCTTCGGTTCCTCCCGACGCTCTGGTGGATCTGGGCCGGGTCGAGGGGACACTCTCGACGGGTACGGTGGTAGGTCGCTATCGGGTCGTCGGCGTCTTGGGACGCGGAGGCACGAGCACCGTGTACGATGCGACCCGCGCCGATGGGTCGTTCGAGCAGTCGGTGGCCCTCAAGGTCTTGCGAGCGGACGACCCGAAGGGTGACCTAGCTGTCCGGTTCCGGCTCGAACGCCAGATCCTGGCCGACTTGTCTCACCCGCACATCGCCAAGGTCTTCGACGGCGGCATGACGGAAGAAGGCCATCCGTATCTCGTGGTCGAACGAGTCGACGGGCCTCCCATCACCACTCACGCGGATGACGCTCGGTTGGACCTCCGAGCCCGTCTCCGCCTCTTCGTGAGGGTCGCAAGGGCGGTCGATCACGCGCATCGAAGTCTCGTGATTCACCGCGACCTGAAGCCGTCGAACATCCTCGTCGACAAGGAAGGAGCACCGAAGCTGCTCGACTTCGGGATCGCCAAGGTCGTGCACGCAGAGGACAACTCGGCGACGGGCGACGCGACCCGATGGATGACTCCCCGATACGCGTCACCCGAGCAGATTCTCGGCCGCTCGGTCACGACGCAGACCGACGTGCACGCCCTGGGTCTCCTCCTCTACGAACTGCTGACGGGCATGCGTCCCTTCGGGGAAGACACCTCGAGTCGGTACGAGGTGGAGCGGGCCATCTGTGAGACGGAGCCCACGGCACCGTCCTCGTTCGCCATGGCGCGGCCAGGAGCGGACGGCACGCCGGTCGACTTCGCCACGTTGAGCCGAACCTTGGCGAGGGACTTGGACGCGATCGTGCTCAAGGCGCTGCGCAAGGAACCCGTCGCGCGATATGCCTCGGCGTCCGCGATGGCCGAGGATGTGGAGCGCTATCTGGACGGCCGTCCGGTCGACGCGCTCGGCGGCGCGCGCCTTTATCGGGCCAAGAAGTTCGTTCGACGGCACGCTTGGGGCGTTGCGACGGCAGCTCTCGTGGGTGTGATGTCCGTCGGTGGGGTGGCGGCCCTCGCGGTCGAACGTGAACGAGCCGAGGCAGCCGCGATTGCCGCGGAGCGCGAGGCCGAGAACGCGCGTATCACGCTGGACTTCATCGCGGACGTCTTCCAGGGGCGCGAGCCGGGTACGGCCCCCTCCGATACGACGAGCGCGCTCGCGCTTGTGGATTGGGGTGAGGAGCGCGTGAGGCGCGAGTTCGAGGAGCGCCCCGAGGTGAAGACCGAACTCCTGAATGTGCTCGGCCGGGCGTACGGGAACCTCGGATACCTCGAGCGGGCGATCCGGATGTACGAGGAGGCGTTGGCCGTGACGGAAGAGCTGCACGGGCCGACGAGTGAGCCCGCGATCGAAGCCCTCGGCTGGGTGGCCGTCGGGCTCAACAACGCTCGACTCTTCGATAGTCTCGTCGTGGTCCAGGCCGAGATGCTGGATCGCCGTCGAGCGTTGTCGGGTGACGCGTCCCACGGGGCGACGTCCTTGATCCTGGCGCTCGCCGCCGCCCACCGAGATGCGGCCCAGCTGGAGGTCGCCGAAAGGCTGGCCGAGCAGGGCTTGGCGCGAATCCGCTCGAACCCGCCGCCGGCGTCCACTCGGGCGGATGGACTCCTACGGGCCGCGTATGTGTTTCGAGCTGTTCGGGACGTCGAGCGTGCCGCCGAGCTGTACGAAGAGGGGCTGGCGCTGTGGGCGGACTCCCTCGACACGGAGGACGACAACTACCTCGTTCAGCTCAACAACCACGCCTTCGTGCTTCGTGACCTCGGACGTACGGACGACGCGATGGCGACGATGCAGCTCGTAGAGTCGGCCGTGTCCGAATCTCACGGCCTCGGTCATCCTCGCACCGCGTTGGTCCGGCAGAACCTGATCGGCACGGCGTTCCGAGCGGACCGTCCCGACTTCGCGGACTCGGTCGCGGTCGCGAACGTGGACGCCCTTCGGCGGCATTGGCAGGGGGAGCACGAACGGGTCGCCGCGGGTCTCATGACGGTCGGGATCGTGCGGATGATGGACAGCCGGCCAGGCGACGCCCTCGAGCCACTCGAAGAGGCACGAGGGATGGCCACGCGAATCAAGGGGGCGAGCGACGCCACGACGATCCGGATCACCGGCTTGCTCGGGGGGGCACTCCTCCAAGTCGGCCGTACCGATGAAGGCCGGGCTCTCATCACAGACGCGGAAGAGCGTGTGAGAGCTCAAGCGGCCCGGTCGCCGAGCGTGGAGCCGTACGATTGGCCGTCCATCCTCGGACTCGCCAACAACCTCCGGGTTGCCGACCTGGGCGCCGAGGCGGATCGGTTCGCGGCGTTGATTCCGGACGACCGTTAGTCGGGTGGGCGGGGGCCGAAGCCCCCGCCCGGTTGCAGCTCCGAACCCCCGTCGGTTCTCGGCCGCGGTGCTGTGAGGTACGCCGAGCGCAGACCGGGGCGCGGACGGGATCGCCCCGGCGCGTCACGGGACGATCTGTCGTTCGATGGCGGTGAGGCCGGACGGACTGACCAGATTCTCGCGGAAGTTCGTCGTCAGCCCCGTCGCGAGGTCCGTCTGGTACAGGACGCCCGTGCCGTCGTGGATGCTGTAGATGTGGTTGCCCACGACGACGAGGTCGACGAACTCGCCAGGCCCGTTGGGGGCGGCGAAGAGCTCGGTCACGACCCCTGCGGAGTCGACTTCATAGAGCTTCTCGTTGTACGCGACGTACGTGTTGCCGTTCGCATATCCGATCGGGCCGGGGGCACGCACGTGGTCGTACAAGTCTTCGCCGAGGGAGACGGTCCGTGCGGACACGTCGGCATTCATGAGCTTCCGCTGACCGGTCTGGGCGATCCTCATCTGTGTGCCGTCCCAAACGCCGTACATGTCCTGTGTGTTCGACGACGTCTCCGGGAAGGCTGCAGATCCGAGGACGTTGCCCGCTCGGTCGAGGAAGGTCATGTCGTCGTCGGCTCCGTCCAGAAGCACGATGCCCTCGGGGTGTACGGCGAAGCCGTTCCAATTGCCCTGATCCGTGTTGGGGACGAAGCCGGCGTTGTTCCCGGTGAGGGTCATCCGGCTGACGCGAATCCCGCTCCCGTAGTACAGGGTGTCGTTCAGCACACGGATGCGGTGACCGCTCCCGACCACGGAGATCCGGCGTCCGAAGTTGTTCTGGTTGATCGCCCACGTTCCCGACTGGAAGCTCGCGCCGCCCGTCGTGAGGAAGAGCGTGAACTCGGTGACCTGAGAGGCCGTGGCCGCCGTGACGTCTTCGCTCGCGCTCGCTTCGATACCTCCGAGGTCCGTCGCGATCGCGGTCACTGCGGCCGTCCCGTCGGCCACGGCCGTGACGAGGCCGCTCGCGTCTACCGTGGCGATCGCGGGGTCTTCGGACGCCCATGCGAACGTCGCGCCGACGACTTCGCTGTCCCCGGCGTCGAGGGCGAGCGCCACCATCTGGTGGGTGCTTCCGGCCGACATGGCGGGCGGCGATTGAAGGTCGACCAAGGCGACGACCTGGAGGACCGTGACCTCGGCCGTTGCGGACACGTCGGCGTGGGAGCCGGTGATCGTGGCGGTGCCGTTCCCGACCGCGGTCACCGTACCCGATGCGTCCACCTGCACGATCGTCGGGTCGGAGGACGTCCACGTGAGCGATGCGTTGGCCAAGGCCGTTCCGGCTGCGTCTTGGCCAGCGGCCGATAAACTCGTGCTTTGACCGAAGGCGTCGAAGGATGTCGTCGCGGGTGTGATGTCGAGCGATGCCGGGGCGGGGGGTGGGTTCGTATCCGGGGGGACGACGTCGACCGGTGTTTCGCCGCACGCGGCGAACGCGAGGCAGATGAGCAGGGCGGGGAGGCGTGTGACGGGGTTCATGAGGAGCTCCTGGGGTGATCGTGACCTCCGGGAGGACCCTTCGGGCCTCCCTCACCCCGAGAGCGCAAACGGTCTTCGAAACCGGACACAGGGTCGGGCGCTCTTCGCCTCATTCTGGGCGAGCCTCTATCCTCAGGTGCCGAAGGCCACGAGGTAGGGGCGACGCCGCGGGTGGAGATCGTGCCGATTGAGGAAGCGAAGCTCGGCGACGTTGCCGCGCTGATCGCTCGTCAACAGCGCCGGGCCCGCGAGCGGTCCCCCGTGGTACCCGACGCACTCGCCCATCCGGCCGTGGCGGAGGCGTTGCTCCGAGAGTTCCTCGCGCACGGGTACATCGGCCGGGTGGCGATCGCCTCTGATGCCCCGGTCGGTGTACTGATGGGTCGGCCGGACGGCTCGAGCGCCAGCCTGCCGGCGGCCGGCTTCTCCATGGCCGCGTCGTCTCCTGACCCGACCCGGCTGCTCGCCGAGCTCTACGGTGACCTCGCTCCCGCCCTACTCGAGCGCGGTGCGCGCCGGCACTACCTGTCTCACCTCGACATTCCCGCTACCGTCCAGGCGGTGACCGACCTCGGCTTCGCGCGCATGGCCTACTGCGCGATCCGACCGGTCGGCGTGCTCCCCCATCGCGTTCCCGAACGCAGGGGCGTCGAGGTGCGGGAAGGGAGCGCGGACGACCTCGAGGTCGTGGCTCGCCTCTGCATGGTCGAGATCGACTACCGATACGTGTCGCCGATCTACTCGCCGCGCCCGACTCACGAGGCGACGATGGATGAGGTCATCGAATCTCACCGCAGGCTGGAGCGGAACGGCGGAGCTCACCTCATCGCGACCCTGGATGGCGAAGACGTCGGGGTACTCACGCTCGACATGACGAACGATGCCCCGGGACTGTGCCCCCACGATCAGCCCTTCCTCGGAGAGACTGCGACGGTCGCGCACGCGCGCGGACGTGGGGTGGGGTCCGCGCTGGTCGAGGCCGCGGTCCAGTGGGCCGCCGAGCGGAACCACCCAGGCCTGACGGTCAGCTTTCAGCCAGCCAACCGCACCTCACGGCGCTTTTGGCTCGGGGCCGGCTTTGAGCCCACGGGCTTTTGGACCGTGCGAACCATCCCGGAGAGCTACGTCTAGTTCCCGAGGACCCCGAACTGTCGCGTGAACTTGATGATCAACGAGCGTCCCTGAGGGCCCACCAGATCCTGGATTCCTTGGACTTCGTTGTACACGACGAAGAGGCCGGTACCCGCAGTGTTCAGCCACCCCAAGCGCAGGTTGGCCGACCAGGAATCGATCTGGTCCGAGTATTGGACCAACGACTGGACGTAGAGGCGCGGCGTAAAGAAGTAGCCGAGGCGTAGACTGGCGAGTGTGGTGGTGAACTCTCCCTGCGGTAGGTCGACCTCGTTGTAGGAAACCGACGCCGTCGCGCTCGATCGCGCGCCGATCCGGGCGGTGACGTCTGCGCTGGTCGTCCGCTTCGACCCGGACAGGAAGTCACCCCAGTTGAGTCGGGAGTTCAGCGACAGCAAACGGGACTGATCGGTGAAGAAGACGATCTGCGCCTCCCACCCGGCGTAGGAACCCTCCGGCACCGTGACGTCCGTGCCACGGATCTCGAAGGGCTCGTACAGGCCCTCCGTCACGTAGTTGGCGCCCGTGTGGAGCTCCATCCCCGAGTGCCACTGCCAGTGGTTGTCGATGTGCCAGCGCGCCGACTCCTCGAAGCCCTGTTGGACCCCATCCCGGCGGCTGCGGAAGGTGAAGTACGAGATGTGCGGCCGCAGCTCACGGAAGATCCCGTTCGGGCGGATGTAGTACATGCCGAACACCTGGTAGTACCGGTGCCCGTTGCGCGGGAGGAAGCCGACTTCCGGGTTGAAGTTCTGGCCGATCTCACGAGCGGTCGCGTTCGCTCGCCAGTCGCGGGTCGTCAGGCCAGCGGTGAGGTCCCACGCGAACTCGTCCCCGTCCAAGCCAGGGGTCTCCGTCCGGGCCGCCCACGACGAGATGCTGACCTGGTCGCCGATCCCGACGTTGGCGTCGAGGCCGTACGTCCGATTGTAGTCGCCGGACATGTCTCCGTTTCGATTGACGAAGATGCCACCGACCCTCGACCGGTTCGGCAGCTCCTTCGCCACCCGGGCCACGGAGTACGCGTTGCCGTCTCCCGATCCCGTAGGTCCATCGGTCTCGATATGGAGCAGACCGAGGTTCAGGCCCGCGGCCCGGCCGGACAGCCGCCCTCCGGCCGTGATCGGCACGGGCTGGCCGCCCGAGATCCCGATACGGCGACTGAAGAAGAGGTCTGCCCCCCCTCCACCGACGTTGAAGAAGCCCGCGTTCTCCAGGAAGAACGGGCGCTTCTCGGGGAAGAGGAGTGAGAACCGCGTGAGGTTGACCTGCTGGTTGTCGACCTCGACCTGCGCGAAGTCGGTGTTCGCCGTCACATCCAGCGTGAGGCTCTGCGTAAGCTGAACCTTGGCCTCACCACCGACCTCGACATCCTCCCCGAAGTCGGGCTGCCCGCCGGCGTAGTCGCGGGCGGTGGATCCGAGGATGTACGGCGTGACGGTGCCCGACCGTCGGAAGGGAGGCTCGATCCCTTCGAGGTCTCCGGCGAACTCGAGCCTGTAGAGGTTGAATTCGCGGGGAACGGCAGTCCAGAAGCTCTCCTCGTTCAGTCGGCGAATCCGACGGGAGATGTTGAAGCCCCACGTGCTCTGATCCGCCGAGTACCGGAGCGTGCTGAACGGGATCCGGAACTCTGCGTACCAGCCCCGGTCGTCCTGCGACGCGGCAACGGTCCAGCTCCCGTCCCAGTTCTTGTTGAAGCCGCCACCGGCCCCGGACTGGAAGCGGTTTCCGCCTCCGCCGCCGCCGCCGAGAAAGAAACCTCCGCCCGAGCCGCCCGAAGCGACTTGGCCGTCGTACTCGATGCCCGCCGGCGTCGTACCGAAGACGAAGCCGTTCTGCTCGTCCTTATAGGTGTCGAAGATCATGATGACGGCGTCGGCGTCGGTGACCTCGTAGTCACGGATCGCCTCACCCGGGACGATTTGCCCAGCGCGGGAGTCCCAGGCCCAGACGGCGACGTAGAGTGCGTCGTCGTCGTAGACCACGCGGACCTCGGTGCGCTCGGACGCCGGATCGCCGTCGTCGGGCTCGCGCTGCGTGAAGTCCGTGAGCACCGGACCGTTCTGCCACGTCTGCTCGTCGGGCACACCGTCGATCACGGGGGCTTCGTCCGTTCGGCCCGCGACCGCGGTGCCGTCCGTCGAGACCGGCCCCACGCGAGGAACAGACGTCGTCGGACCGGACGCGGAGGTGCCCGCCAACTGGTCCTGGGCGGCACCCCCGGCGGGAGAGGCGAGCGAGCAGGCGAGTGCGACCGCCGCGGCGGAGCACAGCCGAGCCGCGGCGTGATCGAAGGACGGGATCACTCGAAGCGAGTGGCTCTCGGTCATGGGACTCAGGGGGTGTGCCTCGCCGCGCGATCGGCGTGCGCGGGCGGGGCGGGTGTGTTCGGCGTCAACGTAACGTGCACGATACTCAGACACGGTAGCCACGGAAGATGCTCAGAACTGGCCGAGCGCTATACTGTAGAACCGTCCGACCTGTGTGGATGAACCCGGTGTACGTCGACCTGTCATGCCCGTGACCACCCCATCGATTCGCGCGGAGCGGCGCTCCCGCGGCAGCGTGTATTCCTTCGGGATCGCGGTGCTTGTGGTGTGGAGCACACCTTGGAGCACCGAGCCCGTCGAGTCCGCGAACAGGATGGTAGCGGCGGCTGAGGACCCCACGGAGATCGATTGGCGCACGCTTCGAGACCTGGACTACCGCACAGGCGAGCGGAGCGAGGAGCTTGCTGCGCTCGACGGGCAAGAGGTGCGGATCGCGGGCTTTACGGTGCCGTTCGAAGATTGGATGACGACGGCGACCGAGTTCTTGCTCGTGCCGTACGCCGGGGCATGTGTGCACACTCCTCCGCCTCCACCGCACCAGCTCGTCTTCGTCGAGATGGATCGATCGAGGCGTGCATCACTGGCAGGAATGGACGCCCCCATGTGGATCGAGGGAGTGCTCCACATCGAGGAGACGGAGAACATCTATGGCCAGGCCGGCTTCCGGATCGTGGCCAAGCGCGTGTATCCGTACGCCTACTGACCACGGCCGTCCTCAACCGACCGGCTCGGTAGAGGCCACGAGACGATGAACGCGCTCGACGAGCAGTTCGATCTGCGTCGGAGACACCCCACCGCGCGCGTGTACCAGTGGGCGAATGCGCTGGAGAGTCGGGCGGCGACGTACGCGTTGCCCCACGATTTCGACATCGCGTACGGCGACAGTCCAGGGCAACGGCTCGACGTCTTTCCGGCGGAGGGCGACGGCGCCCCGGTCTTCGTGTTCATTCACGGTGGGTACTTCCGAGCTCTGGACAAGAGTGGCTACCGGTACATCGCACGTATGACCACCCGCCTCGGCATGACGTGTGTGTTGGTCAACTACGACCTGGTGCCCTCGGTGCGTGTGGGCGATGTCGTCGACCAGGTGCAGCGCGCGGTCCACTGGATCGGTCAGCACGTCTCCAGGTGGAGAGGAGACGCCCGCCGGGTCACACTCTGCGGACACTCGGTCGGCGCCTTCCTGGTGGCGAAGGTCCTCGAACAGGACGGACTCGACCGAGACGTCGGCGTCGAGCGAGCGATGCTCCTCAGTGGGCTCTTCGACCTCGCTCCCATGCGTGCGTCGTACTTGAACGACGTCCTTCGACTCACGCCGGCGGATGTGTCAGATCTCAGTCCGATCGGTCGCCCCCTCCGAAGTTCCCCGCCACTGTTGATCGCAGTAGGCGAGGAGGAGACCGAGGAGTTCGTGCGCCAGTCGCGGGCTTACGCGGCGAAGCTGGATGGGGACGGCGTTCGACACGAGCACTGGGTGATGCCTGGGATCCACCACTACTCGATGGCGCGCATGCTGGGACGACTCCGCAACCCGCTCACGGACTGGTTGCGCGCCTGAGTCGTCCGCGAGACTCCAACGGTTTCCTCATCTCAGGGGCCTTGTAGGGTGGATCCCGAGGCCCGAAAAACCGCTGGACCGCCTGGAAGTCCGGCGGTATATCCACTCTATGAATCAACCGTGGACACACTTCTTCGCTGCGGGACTCGCTCTCCTGGGCGTAACCGGGGCGTACAGCCACCTCGAGGCTCCTGCTGAGAGCACGTTTCGCGCTGACCTCGCGGTGCACGCGTACCCAACCCCGATCGGGGATGCCTCGTACGCGTCCGACGACGTCCTCAACGACGTCGTGCAGCAGTACTGCGTCCGATGCCACAACGAGCGGCGGCTTCGCGGCGACCTGTCTCTCGAGGGCTTCGATGTCGGCACACCCGAGGCGTCGGCCGAGATCGCCGAGCGGATGATCCACAAGCTTCGGGCGGGGATGATGCCTCCTCCCGGGGTGGGGCGCCCGGCAGGGGACTCGCTCGACATCTTGGCCTCGGTTCTCGAAGACCGGCTGGACGACATCGCGCGGGATGAACCGAACCCGGGTCGCCGGAGCTTCCAGCGCCTGAATCGGGCCGAGTACGAGGCGTCGATCGAAGAGCTGTTCGGCATCCAGATCGACGCGTCGGCCTACCTGCCGACCGAGACGCTCAGCGACAACTTCGACAACATCGCCGACACGCAGATTCTCTCGGCCACGTTGATCGAGTCGTACATGCGGGCCGCGGCCCAAGTGAGCCGTGATGCGGTTGGTGACGTCGGTGCGTCACCCTCCACCACGGTCTACAAGATCCCGAAGACGGTATCCCAGGTGGGGCACGTCGAGGGAACACCGCTCGGCACGCGAGGCGGAACGGCGGTGACGCACAACTTCCCTGCGGATGGCGAGTACGTCTTCGAACTCGACATGCACCCGAGTCCCGATGGACAGCTCTTCGGGCTCACGGCCGGAACGGCCCACGTCGAAGTCGCCGTCAACGGGGCGCGCGTCGCCCTGATCGAGATCGATCGATGGATGACGGAAGGTGATCCGACCGGGCTCCGGTGGGAGACTCCTCCGATCCACGTGAAGGCTGGGCCGCAACACGTGTCCGCTGCGTTCCTCCTAGAACGAGAGGGTCCGGTCACGGACCTCATCACACCCCTCGACTTCACGCTGGCCGACCCCAACATGGGTGTCGGCTACGGCGTCACGACGCTTCCCCATATCCGAGACCTCTCCGTAAGCGGTCCGTTTGCCGTGACGGGGGTCTCCGACACTCCGGCTCGACGCCGCATCTTCAGCTGCCGCCCGACGTCGCCGGACGAGGAAGAACCGTGCGCGGAGGAGATCATCGAGAGCATCGCGGCGCAGGCCTTCCGTCGTCCCCTCGAAAGCGGTGAGGTCGACGAGCTGATGGTCTTCTTCGAGGAGGGCCGCGAGCAGGGTGGATTCGAGATCGGCATCCGGAATGCGATCTGGGCCACGCTGACGAGTCCTCGCTTCATCTTCCGCCTCGAGCGGACCCCCGACGGAGTCGACCCCGGGGAGTTGTACGAACTGGACGACGCCGATCTGGCGACTCGACTTTCCTTCTTCCTCTGGGCGTCCCCGCCGGACGACGAGTTGGTTCGCCTCGCCCGAGACGGGAAGCTGACGGACGACGATGAGCTCGAGCGTCAGGTCCGCCGTATGCTCGCCGACCCTCGCGCCGAGTCGCTCGCCACGCGTTTCGCGTCACAATGGCTGCGCCTGCAGGACCTCGAGAAGATCAACCCGGACGCGCAGCTCTACCCGTACTTCAACCACCAGTTGAAGCAGGCGATGGATCGGGAGACCGAGCTGCTCTTCCACACGATCGTCCAGGAAGACCGGAGCGTGCTCGAACTCCTCACGGCGGACTATACCTTCGTGAACGAGCAGCTCGCGGATCACTACGGCATCCCCGGGGTGACCGGCGAAGACTTCGTCCGCGTCCCGCTCGAGGATGAGAACCGGAGAGGACTCCTCGGCCACGGCAGCATCCTGATGATGACGTCCCACGGCAACAGGACGTCACCCGTGCTTCGCGGGAAGTGGGTGATGGAGGTGCTCTTGGGTAGCCCTCCTCCTCCTCCTCCTCCGGCGGTGCCGGAGTTGGATGAGACGGCGGCCGCCGAGGGATCTCGCCAGCTGACGACCCGGGAGCGGATGGAGATGCACCGGGACAACCCGTCGTGCATGTCGTGCCACCGCGTGATCGATCCGATCGGCCTCGCATTGGACAACTTCGACGTGACCGGAGCGTGGCGGATCAAGGAGAATCTGGGTGAGATCGACCCCAGTGGTGAGCTGTACGACGGCACGCCGATCACCGGTCCGGTCGGGCTGCGCACGACGATCCTTAAGCGGCCCACCGTCTTCCGCCGAACGCTGGCGAAGAACCTGATGGCGTATGCGATCGGCCGACGTGTCGAGTACTACGACATGCCGACGATTCGAGCGATGGAACGTGCGGCTGCCGACAACGGCGATCGCATGTCGAACTACATCCTGGGTGTCGTCATGAGCCCGGCGTTCCGCATGAGTCGGGGTGCCGAGGTGGCCGACGTTCCGCAGGACCGCGACGACTAGCTGCACGACACGGACGAACGACCATGAACCTGCTCAAGAGCAGCATCGAACGCCGCACCTTCCTCAAGGGCATGGGGGCGAGTGTTTCCCTCCCGTTCCTCGATGCGATGGTGCCGGCGGGACGCCTTTCCTCGGCCGCGGACGTGACGGACGTCACACGTTTCGTGGGCATCGAGATGGTGCACGGCGCAGCCGGGTGCAACGAATGGGGCGCGACCCAGAACCTCTGGTCGCCGGCCGACGCCGGGTCGGACTTCGATCTGACGCCCTCGTCCCTCCGTCCGCTCGAGCCGTATCGGGACTACCTCACGATCATCAGCAACACGGACGTGGGCGGGGCCGAAGCAGAGCTGCCGCGAGAGATCGGAGGAGATCACTTCCGTTCCAGCGCGGTCTTCCTGACCCAGGCTCACCCGAAGCAGACCGAAGGGTCCGACGTTCACGTGGGGACGTCGCTCGACCAGATCTACGCGCAGCGCTTCGGCCAAGACACGCCGATCCCGTCGCTCCAGCTGTGCATCGAGAACGTGGATCAGGCGGGTGGGTGTGCATACGGCTACGCATGCGTCTACACCGACACCGTGTCGTGGGCGTCACCGACCGAACCGCTCCCGATGATTCGCGACCCCCGCGTCGCCTTCGACCAGCTTTTCGGCCGAGGTGCGACCCCCGAGGAGCGTGCGCAGCGGCGGCGGACGGAGCGGAGCATTCTCGACTGGGTACTCCGCGACCTGAATTCGCTTAACCGCGACCTGGGACCGGACGACAGAATCCGGATGGATCGGTACGTCACGAACATCCGTGAGATCGAGCGACGCATTCAAAACATCGAGGCCCGCAACATGAGCGGGGAGCAGCGCGAACTGGCCGAAGCGCCGGCAGGCGTCCCGGACGACTACGGCGATCACGTGCGACTGATGTTCGATCTGCAGGCGCTCGCCTTCGCGGCGGATATGACGCGTGTCGTCACGTTCAAGACGAGTCGCGACGTGTCGGGCCGCGTCTTCCCCGAGACCGGTGTTACCGCGGGCTTCCACGCCGCGTCCCACCATGGCGGGAACGAAGAGCGTGTCCTCGCCTTCAGCAAGATCAACACGTACCACATGAGCCTGATCCCCTACTTCCTCGAGAAGCTCGAGGGGATCACCGAGGGGGATACCCACCTCCTGGATAAGACGCTCATCGTCTGCGGCTCGCCCATGGGTGATCCGAATCTCCACAACCACAAGCGCTGCCCGCTCTTCTTCGCGGGTGGAGCGAATGGGCGTCTGCCCAAGGGTGGCAACCACATCATCGCGCCGGACGGAACGCCGATGGCGAACGCCCTCCTGAGCGGTATGCACCTCCTCGGCATGGACGACGTCGAGTCGTTCGGGGACAGCACCGACGCGCTGCCGCTCTCGGTCGGGCGCTCGAATTCGACGAGCGAGTCGGGTCGATGATCCGTCTGGCTGCGGTCGGCGTTGCGCTCCTCCTCACGGGGGGGGCGCTCGAGTCGCCGGTCGCCGACGCGGCTCAGCACGGGGACACCGAGATGGTGCGCTCGCTGCTGCGAGAGGGCGCCGACGTGAATGCGGCCCAAGGCGATGGCATGAGTGCGCTGCACTGGGCCGCGGTGAACGACGCCCAGGAGATGATCGGAGTGCTCCTGTACGCCGGGGCGAACACCGAGGCGACCACACGACTCGGCGGCTACACCCCGGTGCACTTGGCGAGTCGCGAAGGGAATGCCGCAGCTCTCGACGCACTGTTGAGCGGGGGAGCCGACGCCGGCGCGGTGACGACCACAGGCATCGGGCCACTCCACTACGCCGCGGCGTCGGGGCACGCCGCCGCGGTCGACGCGTTGGTGCGGCACGGAGCGGCGGTCGACGCTCGCACCGTGGCCGATGACCAGACGCCTTTGATGTGGGCGACGGCGGCCAACCGATTGGAGACGATGGCCGCGCTGCTCGAAGCCGGTGCGGACCCGAGTCTTACGAGTGCGGTGACCGACTACGTGGCGATCGCGGCGGAGGCGATGCCGGAGCGCCGCCTCCGTGCTCAACTCGCCAACGTTCGGCGGAATGCCGAACGAGGGTCGAACGAGCAGGCGAGGGACACCCGAGGGCCGCAGGGACAGCTGCTCGCGCCGACGGAGGAGGAGCCCGACGACGAGGAAGGGGAGGGCGAGGAGTCCGAGGACGAGGGTGACGAAGAGGAAGCCGGCGAGGCTGAAGCCGAGGAAGCACCCCCGGAGTCAGAGACGGCAGAGGAGACTCCGGACGAGGAGTCCGCTGGGTCCGAGGAGGGCGCTGGATCCGAGGCGGAGGACGACCCCGAGGAAGGGGGCGAAGCCGAGGGAGCGGACGAAGGCGGTGAAGACGAGCCGGAGGACGACTTCGACTCTGAGCCCGAGCCCGAGTCTGAGGATGAGGGCGAGTCCGACGACGACGACGAATCCGAGGCGGAAGAAGAGGAGCGCCCGCTCGGATACAACGACCTCGTCGGGAAGGAAGGTGGCTTCGCCGCCCTCCACTTCGCGGCTCGCGACGGTCGCGTTCAGGCTTCTCGCCTTCTGATCCAACACGGCGCGGAGCTTGACCAGCCCACCGCCGGGGATGCGACGACGCCCCTGCTGATGGCGACGATCAACGGCAACTTCGACCTCGCGATGGAGTTCCTCGCGCTCGGTGCCGATCCGAACACCGTCGCAGAAGATGGCGCGGCGCCCCTCTTTACCGTGTTGAATCGCCGCTGGGGACCGAAGGCCGCCTACCCGCAGCCGTCCGCGTTCACCCAGCAGGAAACCGACTATCTCGAATTCCTCACCGCGCTCATCGACGCGGGTGCCGACGTGAACCACCGAACCGGGCGTCACATTTGGTACACGTCGTTCAACTTCGACATGCTCGGGGTGAACTTCGCCGGGGCGACGGCCTTCTGGCGCGCGGCCTACGCGACGGATCTCGAGGCCATGCGACTCCTCGTCTCAGCGGGCGCGGATCCGTCGATCACGACGCGCAAGGTCCCGTCACGGCGTTTCGGTCGCCGCGGGAACGATGAAGACGAGTCCGGGCTCGACCCCGTTCCGACGGGTGGCCCTGCGGTGCACCCGATCCACGCGGCGTCCGGCGTCGGGTATGGGGAGGGCTTCGCGGCGAACTCCCACTCCCACGCGCCGGACAGCTGGCTCGCCTCGGTGAAGTATCTCGTCGAGGAGCACGGCGCCGACGTGAACGCGCGGGACCTGAACGGTTACGCGCCGCTTCATCATGCGGCCGCTCGAGGGGACAACGAGCTTATCGAGTACCTCGTCTCTCAGGGCGCCGACGTGATGGTCGTGAGTCGCCGAGGGGAGACGACGGTCGACATGGCCAACGGCCCGCGACAGCGCGTGCAGCCCTTCCCGGAGACGATCGCGCTTCTCGAGAGTCTCGGCGCGGTGAACAACCACAACTGCCAGAGCTGCGAGTAGGGGCCGTTCGCGTCCTCGTTCGGACGGATCGCGGAGCGGCAGCGCTAGCGCCCGGTGGGCTCCGTGAGTGCCCAGCGCCACACCCCCGCGTTCGCGTCCCACAGGATGTGCGCGAGTATCGGGGGCCAGAGAGACCCGGTCATGACGTACACGGCCCCGAGGCCTGCCGCCCACATCGAGGCCGCAACCGCCCCGCCGACTCCCTGCCCGCGATGCGCGAATCCGAAGAAGAGGGCAGGGGCCCCGACGGCGGCGACATAGGCCGCCGTCCCGTCGCCGGCGAGACCGAGTAGGACGCTGATCGCGAACCCTCGGAAGGCGATTTCCTCGAACAGTCCGGCGCACCCCGCCATCAGCAGATAGGTCGGCAGGTCGGCGACGCGCTCCGGCATCACCGACGTCTCGGAGCGCCATCGGGCCCGTGTCTCCTCGAGGCGGGAGCCGGTGGTCTTCCACACGGTGTGGGCGGCCACCACTCCGACTGTGATGACCAGTATGCCCCACGCGAGGGGCGACAGGTCTGGAGCCCGGAATCCGAGCTCCGTCGCGCCGCGCCCACCGATCCACCACACCCCGAGCGTGAGCACGCCGATCACGGCCAGGGAGAAGGACGCGGCCAGGTGAATGTCGCGAGGCACGGTGGGGCCCCCGGACTCCTCGCGTCGACCCGCGGAGACGGCCAGAAGAGCGAGGGCGCAAAGCCACGCGACGTCGAGACCCTGGGTGAAGCTGAGAGAAGGCATGCGGGGACAGCGAGCAAACGGGGTGTCGGCCGCACCGCCGAGCGACCATTCAGTTGGTTTGAATGGTCGTGCACCACTCGCGATCAGACAAGTGGATACCCCGGCCCGTCCGACCTACTCGTCTCCTCGAACCGGCGCGGGGCGGTTCTCCTCCCGCACCGATCGCATCGGGTGCACGGCGAAGAACACCGACGTTGCACCTGGGCCGGTGTCTTCGGCGAAGTCGGCGATCAACTCCTGGAGGCGAGCGGCCAACTCGTCACGGCGAGCCTCGGTCAGGTGAAGCGAGGACAGGAGGACCGTGGCCTGAGACAACCCGGCTTCGTTCCCAGCCGTCGACGCGTTCAGGAATCTCGCCTCCGCGTGCCGGAAGCCGAGCGCGCCGACGGCACGGATTCCGTCGTTGCCGAACTCCTCCGCGAACGCTTCGGAAGGGACGAGGGTGCGGCCTACCAGCTGGAAGACCCGTTCCTCCGATCCTCTCTTGGCGCGTGTCTCGACGACACGCACGACGCCGTGCTCGAGGAGAACGTTCAGATGGTGGTAGACCCGCGTCACCGGCACGCCGAGGCGAGCAGCTGCGTCTCGTGCGGTCTGGGGCTCGACGAGGATTTCCACGAGCCGGAGGCGCGGCTCCGACCTCAGGGCCTGGAAGGCTTCCAGGGTGTGCAGTTCGAGGATGGGGGCGACGTCGGTGTGGGTCATGCGGTGTCCGGCTCGTGGAGCGAGTCTCTCAAGTGAGCACCGGAGTCGAGGCGTCCGCCAGAGTCTCCGACGCCATCACGACTCGCTCACGAAGCCGTGCGTTCGACGGTACCTTCTCTCCTTCCAGTGCCTCCGGCCGCACAGTCGAAACGGCCATCGCTTCAACCAAGCTTCTCAGCATGTCGCTTCCCTCTACTCCTCGAATCCTCATCCACGGTGGAGTGGGGACACTCCCTCGGGAGGAGATGTCCGACACGCTCGAGCGCGAATACCGGGCCGCGTTGACCGAGTCGCTCATCGCGGGGCATGAGCGCCTCCGTGCCGGTGCCTCGGCGATCGACGCCGCGGAGGTGGCCGTGCAGGTCATGGAGGATTCGCCCCTCTTCAACGCGGGGAGAGGGTCGAACTTCGACGAGCGGGGAGTCGTGGCGATGGACGCGTCGATCATGGACGGGCACACCTTGGGCGCCGGAGCCGTCGCCGGGGTCACCGATGTGCGATGGCCGATTTCGCTCGCCCGGGCCGTGATGGACGAGTCCGAGCACGTCTTCTTGATCGGAGACGGGGCCGAGGCGTTCGCCCGCTCGCGTGGAATCGAGTCGACGGATGGTGCGTTCTTCCACACCGATCGTCGTTGGGCGGAGCTCGAGGCGGCCCGACTCAGCGCCTCGAAACGCCCGAACGTGATCGCTCCCTCAGGAACCCCCATCGCCGACTCGCTCCCCGATGCGACGGGGAAGTCAGGCACGGTCGGCGCGGTCGCGTTGGACCGTGAAGGAAGGCTCGCCGCCGCGACCTCGACCGGTGGGATGGCGAACAAGACGTGGGGCCGAGTGGGAGACTCACCGGTGATCGGCGCGGGCACGTATGCCTCTCACCGGGTCGCCGTCTCGTGTACGGGATGGGGAGAGTACTTCCTCCGGAATGCGGTTGCGTACGACGTCCACGCCCGCATGGCGTATGGTGGAGCGAGCCTGTCGGAGGCCGTCCGCGGCGTGGTCTTCGGCACCCTCGAGGAGCAGGTCCCCGGGGCCGGAGGGCTCATCGCGATCGACGCGGACGGCCACGTCGAGTTCTGCTTCAACACCCCCGGGATGTACCGGGGATCGATCGGACCGGACGGAGAGTCGGAGGTCGACATCTACGGGGGATGACCCCCTAGGGATTTGCGGTAGCTTCCTGGGTTTGGATCCCCCGAAGTGGAGCACCGGCCTTGGCCGACAACGACGTAGCACGCACCCGCGACGGCACCCGGAAAGGCTTCATCGTGCCGATCGGAGGCGCGGAAGAGAAGATCGGCCCGAGTCGCATCCTCGCGCGATTCGTCGAGCTGTGCGGAGGGTCGGACGGACGCCTCGTCGTCATCCCGACGGCGTCGGAGCTAGACGATACAGGCACGCGCTACGAGGAGGTCTTCGACCGCTTGGGTGCGGGGGAGGCCCGAGCGATCCCGATTCGAACCCGGGAGGAGTGCGAGCGCTCAGACTGGTTGGACCTCGTTCGCTCGGCCAACGGGATCTTCATGACCGGTGGAAACCAACTCCGCCTCTCGACGATCATCGGAGGCACATCGATGGCTCGCGCCCTGCGGGAGGCCAGTGCTGCGGGCGTGCATGTCGGCGGCACGTCCGCCGGTGCCGGCTTCATGTCCGAGCACATGATCGCCTTCGGAGGCGAAGGGCTGCTCCCCAAAGGGGGACTGGTCACCATGGCGCCCGGACTCGGGCTCACCAACCGCGTTGTCGTGGATCACCACTTCGCCGAGCGGGCCCGGCTCGGTCGCCTGATGACCGCGCTCGGGCTCAATCCCTTCGCGATCGGGTTGGGGCTCGACGAGGACACCGCCGCCTTCATCGCGCCGGACGACGTGCTCGAGGTCGTCGGCAGCGGGTCGGTCACGGTCGTGGATCCCTCCGACATCGAGTACTCTAACCTCTATGCCCGTTCCGACGGCGAGCCTGCTTGCCTCGTGAACGCGCGAGTGCACTTCCTCGTCGACGGGTGGTCGTACGACCTCAACACGAGAGAAGCGTCGCACAAGCACGTGCTGCCCGGCTGAACTCAAGGGACTCTCCACCATGCGCTTCGTCGAACGTTCCGCGTACGTCGGTCCGAACCTCTACGCGTCCTTCCCGTGCATCCGCTTCCGCGTCGACCTCGGGCCGCTTGAGGAGTGGCCGTCCGTACGCCTCGGCACAGGATTCACGGATGGCCTGCTCGAGGCGTTGCCCGGGCTGCATGAGCACGGCTGCTCGTATGGTGTGCATGGAGGCTTCGTGCGACGACTGACCGAGGACGAAGGCACGTGGATGGGGCACATCTTCGAGCACGTCGCCATCGAGCTTCAGAACCTCGCCGGGGAGAGCGTCTCGTTTGGGCGGACCCGCGGAACGGGGACCGAGGGCGAGTACGACGTGGTGTACCAATTCGAAGACCGCCGGGTCGGCCTTCACGCCGGACGCCTCGGCCGCGATCTCCTGATGTCGCTCTTGCCGGACGAGGCCAGAGCTGGGGTCGCCGAGATCCCGGAAGAGTTCGATTGGGGCGAAGAACGCGATCGCTTCATCCGGTATTCGCAGCGCAACGCCTTCGGCCCGAGCACGGCGTCTCTCGTCCGTGCCGCGGAGGAGCGAGACGTCCCGTGGCTTCGGCTCAACGAGTATTCGATGGTCCAGCTCGGGCATGGACGCTTCCAACAGCGCATCCAGGCGACGATCACGTCGCGCACCCCGCACATCGCCGTCGAGATCGCCTCGGACAAGGAAGAGACGAACAAGATCCTCGGAGATCTCGGCCTGCCGGTGCCGGAGCAGAAGCTCGTCTACGGGGATAAGGACGCAGTCCGTGCTGCTGAGCGGATCGGCTACCCGGTCGTCGTGAAGCCATTCAACGCCAACCACGGGCGTGGGGTTTCCCTCGATTTGAAGGACGAGGAGCATGTCCGGACGGCGTACGAGAAGGCACGAGAGCACTCTCGAGGTGTGATCGTCGAGTCGTTCGCACGAGGCTTCGACCACCGGATGCTGGTCGTCGACGGAGAGCTCGTCGCCGTGTCGAAGCGTGTCCCGGGGCACGTCGTCGGGAACGGCCGCCAGACGATTGCCCAGCTGGTCGATGAGGTGAACGAAGACCCCCGACGTGGGATCGGGCACGAGAAGATCCTCACCCGTATCGAGCTGGACTACCAAGCGAAGCGCCTCCTCGACCTGCTCGGCTACACCGAGGAAACGGTGCCGGAGGACGGCGAAGTGGTGTACCTGAGGTCGACCGGCAACCTCTCGACCGGCGGTACCGCGGTCGACCTTACGGACGTGATCCATCCCGACAACGCCGACATGGCGCGCCGGGCGGCCCGTGCGATCGGCCTCGATGTGGCGGGGATCGACTTCATCGCCGAGGACATCACCCAGTCGTACAAGGAAGCGGGCGGCATCATCTGTGAGGTGAACGCGGCGCCGGGCTTCCGGATGCACACAAATCCTGCGGAGGGCACACCTCGCGACGTCGCCGGTCCTGTCCTCGACATGCTCTTCCCGCCAGGGACGCCGTCACGCATCCCGATCCTGGCCGTAACGGGCACGAATGGGAAAACGACGACGTCCCGCATGCTCGCCCACATCTACAAGCTCTCGGGCAAGCACGTGGGACTCGCGACGACCGAGGGCGTCTACATCGACGGTCAGATCAGCGTCGAGGGCGATATGACCGGGCCAATGGCCGCACACATGGTGCTGCGCGATCCGTCCGTGGAGGTCGCGGTGATCGAGACGGCTCGCGGCGGCATCCTTCGGGCCGGACTCGGCTACAAGCGTGCTGACGTCGCGGCGTGTCTCAACGTACGCGCCGATCACCTCGGCCTTCGCGGCGTCGATACGCTCGAACAGCTCGCCGAGGTGAAACGGGTCGTGGTCGAGGCGGCGACCGATACCGCCGTCCTCAACGCGGACGACCCGCTCTGCCTCCAGATGTCCGGCCACGTCGAGGCCGAACACATCCTGTACGTCACCACGAATCCGTCCCACGAGTTGGTACGGGAGCACGTACGAGCAGGCGGGCGGGCCATCGGGCTCGAGGACGGCATCAACGGGCACATGGTCACGCTGTACGACAAGGGTCAGCACATCCCGCTGCTCTGGACCCACCTGATCCCAGCCACGTTGGAAGGGCGGGCGCTTCACAACGTTCAGAACGCGATGGTCGCCGCAGCGATGGCCTACTGTGGTGGAGTGAAGCTCGAAGACATCCGACACGGCTTGAAGACGTTCGACACCTCGTACTTCCAAGCTCCTGGGCGGATGAACGTCTTCGACGAGCATCCGTTCCGCGTGATCCTCGACTATGGGCACAACCCCCACGCCGTCGAGGCGATGTGTAAGGTCGTCGACCAGCTGCCGGCCGCCGGCCGGAAGATGCTCGTTCTCGGCGCCCCTGGGGATCGACGGGACGAGGATGTGGAGGAGATGGCGCGAACGGTGGCCGGTCGCTTCGACCACTACGTGTGCCGGCGCGATGACTCGGTCCGTGGGCGGGAGCCGACGGAGATCGCGGAACTCCTGGCGGCCACACTTCGTGCCGAGGGGGTGCCCGACGACGCCATCGACGTCGTTCACGCCGAGGTCGAGGCGGTGGACCACGTCCTGAGGATGGCCGAGCCGGAAGACCTCCTCCTCGTCTTCGGAGACCAGATCAAACGGACGTGGAAGCAGATCGTTCAGTTCAGTCCCGATGCGGCCATCGAGACGAAGGAGCCCGCAGGGGCTGGCCCAGACCACCCACTGCCCAAGCTCGGCGGTGATGATGTCGACGTCGGCGGCAGAGTGATGGTCGACGAACGCGGCGTATACATCGAACCCCACCTCGACGACTAGCCGATCGTGTCGACGATCGTCGTCGAGCTTCGAGACTCGAGGCGGCTCACGGGGCCCAACCTCCTGGCAGACGCCCCAGGAGCCGTGATCGATGGCACCGTGTCCGGTTGCCCCGTCGATGCCATGGAAGTCGCGTGGAGTGCGCGCGCCACCGAGGCGCTGAATGCGGTGGGGTGGACGGATTCGACGCTCGCCGTTCGGCGATACGACGGGGGCTTGAGCGTGTACTTCTCGGCTCCGGCGGACGTGCTGTACGCAGCAACCGAGGTCAATGAGTGGGCCTGGGCGGCCGCGGCCTCGGACGTCGGAGCGTCGGGGGACACTCCCTCTCTTTCGGACGTCCTCCCCAGCCTGAACCAGTCGATCGCCGACGAGCGTGATCCAGCGCTGCTCGCGCTCGCCGCCGAGGCTCGACGGCGCGGGCTCTCGTTCCGAGCCGACGACGAGTTCGCCGCAGTCGGGTCCGGACGTGGGAATCTGTCGTGGGCCGCGGACGCGCTCCCGGCCCCAGAGGACGTCGAGTGGGACGACGTCTTCGACATCCCGACCGTGATCGTCACCGGCACGAACGGGAAGACGACGACGGTTCGGATGGCGTCTTCCATCGCCAAGGCGGCGGGCTACACGGTCGGGTTCACCTGTACCGACGGGATTTACGTCGGGGATGAGCTCCTGGATGGCGGCGATTGGTCGGGGCCTGGCGGCGCGCGAGCCGTGCTTCGAGATCGCCGGGTCGAGGTGGCGATTCTGGAGACCGCGCGAGGGGGGATGCTCCGGCGTGGGTTGGGTGTCGACCGTGCGGATGCCGCGATCGTGACCAATGTGGCCGCGGACCATCTGGGGGAGTGGGGGATCCTCTCCGTCGCCGACGTGGCCACGGCGAAGCTCGTCGTCGCGAAGGCCGTGCGTCACGGAGCGCCGTTGATCGCGAACGCCGACGATCCGTACGTCTCCTCCGCCGCCCAGGCCCTGAGGCCTGACGTGACGTGGGTCGCGGTCGACGCTGCCGACGAGTTGGGTCGAGCCGGGGGTAGCGCCGCCTGGGTGTGGGTCGACGGGTGGCTGGTGCGGAGGAGCGACGCCGGAGACGTGCGCCTCGTCGACGCCGCTTCGGTCCCGGCGACAATGGGCGGGGCCGCGGTCTACAACATCAGCAACGCCCTCGGAGCGGCCGCTCTGGCCTGGGCGATCGGTATCGGGGACGAGGGCATTCGACGTGGGCTCGTCGCCTTCGATCCGAATCCCGAGCAGAGTCCGGGACGCGGAAACCTCTTCGAGGTCGCGGGGGCGACCGTGCTGGTGGACTTCGTCCATAACGCGCACGGCTTCGATGCGATCGGACGAACCATCGAAGCGATGACGCCGAGCCGGGTGGCCTTGATGATCGGTCAGGCCGGCGATCGAGACGACGCCTCGATCCGTGACTTCGTCCGAGCTGCGTGGGGGCTCCAGCCGGATCGTGTGGCGATCAAGAGGATGCCGGGGTATGAGCGTGGTCGAGACTCGGGCGAAGTCGCCTCGATGATCGAAGCCGAGATGTCAGCCCTCGGAGCCGAGCCCGGCAGCGTATCGGTCCACGAAGACGAGGTGGCGGCCGCCGAGGCGCTCCTGAACTGGGCGGAGCCTGATGATGTCGTGCTTCTGTCGACGCAGGCGGATCGAGACGGAGTGCTCGAGCTGGTGAGGGCGCGAGCGGATCAGTAGGCAGGACCCTGGTCAACGCATCGGCCGGGCACTAACTCCATCGCGCTGGCCGACGACCCTTTCCGCGTGCCGACCATGATTCCTATCCGACTCCGATCCGTCGCCCTCCAGCTCGTAGCGGTAGTAGGGCTTCTGGGTGTTCCCCACGTGTCGTCGGCGCAAGCCCCGGCGATCGCCGTTGCGCCGATCAACGAGTACAACGCGATCAACCATCCGGTGGTCGGTCGGAACGGGATGGTCGCCTCCCAGAACGCCGATGCGACGCGCGTCGGGGTCGAAATCCTCAAGCAGGGGGGTAATGCGATCGACGCCGCAGTCGCGGTCGGGCTGGCCTTGGCAGTGACCTTGCCGCGCGCCGGCAACCTGGGTGGCGGCGGCTTCATGCTGGTGCACCTGGCTGAAGAGGGGCGCACGGTAGCGGTCGACTTCAGAGAGGTCGCGCCGGCGCTCGCGCAACGGGACATGTACTTCGGTGAGGGAGGTGACGTCGACGAGGACGAGTACCGCTTCTCCCACAAGTCGTCCGGCGTGCCCGGCACCGTCGCCGGGTTGGGCCACATCCTGCGGAATTACGGGACGATGACGTGGGCGCAGGTCGTAGACCCGGCCATTCGGCTGGCCCGAGAGGGGATCGTCGTCACAGACGACCTCTCGAACAACCTCCGTGCCAGCAAGGCGCGTCTGACCCGGAATCCTGCGTCGGCTGCCGCGTTCTATCGTCCGGACGGGTCCGAGTACGAGGTCGGCGAGATCCTGCGTCAGCCGGATCTTGCCTGGTCGCTCGAGCAGCTGCGGGCCGCAGGGGCGAACGCGTTCTACCGCGGAGCGATCGCGGACCGGATCATCGCAGACATGGAAGCTCACAACGGGATCATCACCCGCGAAGATCTCGAGAGCTATCGGGTTGTCGAACGGGAGCCGGTTGCCGGGAGCTACCATGGCTTCGATGTCCGAGCGATGTCCGCTCCGAGCTCGGGTGGCATGCACATCGTCCAGATGCTGAACATCCTCGAACGCTTCCCTCTTTCGGAGATGGGATATGGAAGCGCGGATGCGATGCACGTGATGGCCGAGGCGATGAAGTTGGCATACGCGGACCGGTCGAAATACCTCGGTGACCCGGACTTCGTCGAGCTCCCCGAACGGCAGCTCACGAGCGAGGCCTACGCGCAAACGCTGGCCGATGGCATCCAGATGGCGCACGCGCGCCCGTCCGAGGACATCGCTCCAGGTGATCTCACCGCATACGAAAGCCCGGAGACGACGCATTACTCCGTCATGGACTCCGACGGAAACGCCGTCGTGAATACCTACACGCTGATGTTCTCGTACGGGTCCGGAGTGGTCATCGATGGGGCCGGCTTCCTCATGAACAACAACATGGGGAACTTCACGCTGCGGCCTGACATCCCGGATGCCTTTGGGCTCATGGGCAGCGCGGACAATCAGATTGCCGCCGGTCGTCGGCCGGTGAGCTCGATGACGCCGATCATCGTGTTGCGCGACGGCGTGCCCTACCTCCTGACGGGAAGCCCGGGAGGCAGCCGCATCATCACGACGAACATGCAGCTGTTGGTCAACGTCTTGGGCCACGGCATGAACATCGCTGACGCGACGGTCCGGCCGCGGATACACCACCAGTGGCAGCCCGACCGGTTAGAGATTGAGTCCGGCTTCGGACCGGACGCTGTGCGCATGCTGATCGACCGTGGACACAACGTCGTGGCGGGGCGCGCGATGGGCAGCCTACAGACTGTGCTCTTCGACGGCGAGCTCTTCTACGGCTTCTCGGATCCTCGGAGGCCAGGAGCGCTCAGCTTGGGGTTCGTGCCATAGAAACTGCTCCGGAGGCCCCGGCGGCATAGCGCACTGCCACCGGGGCCGGGCGAGCCTCTTCAGGCGCTATTCGGAGGTGAGCGGTTGCTCGCACCTTGCGCGCAACGCGTTGACGTCCTCATCTCCTCTGTAGGGCCACGTGCTACGCACGTGGCCTTTCCCGTCCACAAGTATCGCCGCGGGCACAGCTTCGACCCGCAATTGACTGTAAAAGGTGTCTGAGATGGTGACCCGCGACCGTTCTCCGACCAGATCTCGGTATGCCGATGCGCCTGCGTCGGATTCGGTGCCCACCCAATGGATCATCGGCGAACCGCCGCGCTCAGCTTCTTGGGCGGCTGCCTTCCCACAAAAGGGACAATCACTTCGAAAGCCGACGTACACGGTACACTCGGAGGACGGTAGTCCGGGGACATGATCGGCCTCGGAGAGGGTGGTCACTGGTCGCGTTTCGGGATTCGACCGACCCTGACTCACCGCCACGTTTGCGGCGGTGAGCAGGATCAAGATGGGAATGACCTTTCTGCTGGCCGTCACCCTAGAGTAACTCGCAGCCACAGAAGATGAAGCAGATCTCGCAGCAATCGTGGGTCTCCCCATTGGAACCCATGCAGGTCGCGTCATTCCACCCTGCGTGGGCCGGGGCTGCCACAGCGAGATTGACGAGCACGAAGGCAACGATGAGCCAGTTCTTTTTGATCCACTGCACGGAACAACTCCTAATCGAGGTTGATGATCTCGGATCGGAAGTGCGCCGCGCGGTCGCTTCGATCTCACCCCATCAACGTGTCTGACACCATGAGTCGTTTACATGAGCAGAAGGCATCGATCCTCCCGTCCTTAGCCCACGTCGCGTGGGCCACCGTGTTCATCTGCGGCGTAGAGCTAGCGGTCAACGGAGCGGGCAGAGGAATCGCGTGGTTCGGGTTCGTATACGGGATTCTCCCCGTCGCGCTTGCGGTTTCGATTCCGTACATCCCGGCTCGAAACGGCCTAGCTGGGCAGGCGGTCCGACTCGCGGTATTCGTAACCCTTTGCATGGTCGTCGTGGATGTAGCCGCCCCGACCGGGGTGGTGCGGATCGGCACCACGACACGCTTGTTCGACGGGTCTCCGGCCAACGAGGTCCAAGTCTCGTCCGACTTCACGCGTGTGAGTGGCGTCGGGACCGTGGTGTCTCAAGCAATGTCGGGCTTCGACGGAGTTGCCGACCACCAGCGCCCGTACGCTGAAACACACCCGCGACTGAGGCTTGCGCTGGCCTTTCTCAAGCTCTCGGCCCTCGCGGTACCGATGTCCGTCGCGTTCATACTCCCGTGGCTAGCCGGGTGGATCCGAGCCGAAGTGCCGAACCCCGTCAGCGCTACCCGCGCTGAGTTCGTTGTCTGTTGGGTCGGGGGAATCGGCCTTTACTGGACCATGTTCCATTGGGCTCAGCGGGGGTACCACGCGAGCCTGTTAGGGGACGTTCCGCTCACGTTCATCCTTCTTCCGTCGCTCGCCCTCGTCGTCGCAGGCCTGTTCGTGAGCCGCCTTCCCCTCCGCAGCCCTGAGCGACAGTCCGCGGCGGTTCACCATGAGTGAACTCGACCCGTCCGTCGTTCACGGGTGGATGGACACGTATGGAGCGCGCCTTCGGTCCGTAGCGTCTGCCTTCGCCGATGGCCCGACCGAAGCCGACGACATCCTTCAACGCACGTGGGTCACCGCGTGGCGGAAGGGTGGAGAGTTGCCCCCCGATAGCCAGATTGGGGCTTGGCTGCACCAGATCACGCTCAACATCGGCCGCACGCTGTACCGAAAGCGGGCTGGGCGCCGTCGCCTGCTCGAGCGGTGGCGTCCGGTGCGCGCAACTACGGATCGGCCGCCGACGATCGATGAGGAGCTCTTCCGGATCGGGCTGTGGCGGTCGGTCGCGGAGCTTCCGGATTTGCAGCGTAAGGTCATATTGCTACGTGTGGTCGAGGACATGTCCGTTGCCGAGGCCGCGCAGGCGTTGGACCGTGCGGAGGGTACAGTGAAGGCGAGCCTGCATAGAGCTCTCGCAACGCTTCGAAAGCAGCTCGGCCCGTTCCCGCGCACGGATTCTTGGAGGGAGGCATCATGAACAGGGACTCAAAACCCGACATCATGGATGAGGACGTCCGGGCCCTTCGAGAGGTGACTCGCGATGTGCCCCCGGTCGACCCGGACAGCAAGAGCCGCTGGGTCGCGGCGCTCGACGCGGAGATCGCCGCCGATCGTGCACCGACTCCAGTTGTCGGATACGATCGGCTGGGACCTTTCGTGCCGGCCGTCGTACTCGCAGCCCTCTACGCCGCGCCCACGGGGGTGATGTCGTTCGTACTCGCCGTGGCGGCGGCGGGGTTGTACGCGGTCGGAGCCAATGCCTTGCATTCGAGGACGGAGAGGCTTGCGAGCTCGGGCACTGCCTGAGCCAACCGTGCCTCTTCGGATCCGCTCCGCTTTGCGGATAAACCCGTGTAAACCGATCTAGCTCTTCATCGCGTTCCAAGGTGTGTAGTCCCTTGGGATCGAAGAGCGATGGTGTTCAATGCGGAGCGTTTCGCGGCGGGTGACCGTGAGCATGCTCGGGATGTGATGCGCGAGTTCGGGCCGCTGGCCCGTGGCGTCTGCCGCGCCTACGCGGAGTGCGAGGACCACGCCGACGACCTCGTGCAGGAGACGTGGCTGGCCGTGGCGCGACGCGCCGTCTCCTACCGAGGCGAAGGCAGCTTCGCAGGGTGGCTGCGCCGGGTCGCGACGAATGTGTGCCTCAGCGATGCGCGCCGTCGGAGCGCACATCGACGCTTCGTCGTGAAGTACGTCGCCATGAGCGAGCCGGAGGGTCGGCACGATCCTCAGACCGCCCTCGATCAGCGGGAACGACGACGGTTGGTTGCCGACATGCTCACGACGCTGTCGGAGCGAGAACGTGAGGTTCTGGTGCTTTGCGAGCTAGAGGGGTGCTCGACCTCGGAAGCCGCTGAGCTTCTCGGCGTCTCGGAGGCGACGGTCCGGTCCCACAAACGCCACGCGATCCGAAGACTACGGGCGGTGCTCCGTACCCCCCATGGGCACCCGACGCGGGTGCGTTTCGGGGCGAGATAAGATGGACGCGGACATTGTGTCGCTGGGGGGCTTGGAGCCGGTCGTGCGCCGATACCTCTCCTCCTGGGAGCATGATCCCGACCGACGCGACGATCTGGTGCAAGACACGTTGATCCAGATCTGGCGGCACTGGCGGACCTTCGACCAGCGCTCGAGTCGATCGACGTGGGCGTACCGGATCGCGCGCAACGTCTTCTTGCAGGCACAGCGCTCCGACCGCAGTCGTGTCCGGAGGCGCGTCCTTCCAGGAGCACTGGCCTCTGACGGGACGGCGGCGGTCCTGGACCGCATCGAGGTAGAGCAGCTGCTCTCGGGGCTCTCGGAGGACGAGCAGCGGCTGATCCGCCTTCTCTACTTGTCTGAGCTCACCTCTGCCGAGGTCGCGCCCAAGGTCGGACTCGCCGATTCGACCGTCCGATGCCGGCGCCGCGCGCTCCTGGCTCGACTGCGCGTGGAGGCTTCGCAGCCGTGACCGGAGTCATCGACGGGTCCTTTGCACACTTCGGAGCCGGCGTGCGTCTAGAGGCAGGTGTGGTGGTGCGGACGAGTGTTTGGAGTGCCCCGAGCAAGAGCCTACCCCTGTAGTAACTCCTTGGGGGAGTGTGGTAGGCTTTGGCTCGGGGCCTCTTTCTTTTGTGACTTTCGGGTCGCGGCCCGGTCTGAGGGGATAGCTCACGAGGGTGAGTCCCCCCAGATACGGAGGCCCGAATGCCACTCCTCGGACCACAGCCCGACCGCTACGCGAGCCGCCGCCGGGTTCGACGACTCCAGCGCTTCGTACGGCCGGCCGCGACCGTCGTGCTGGTCGCAGCTCTCACGGCCGGCATTCGTGGCGCCGCCGCCCACGTCGAGCACGAGGCTCAGAAGACGATCCGAGCGGCGTTGGACGCCGAAGAGATGACGTGGGTGCAGCTCAAAATCGACGGCCGGACCGCCCAACTTCGGGGGAAAAGGCCGTCACTCGGGCAGGGTGGGGAGGCTCGGCGGATCGTCGAAGCCGCCCGCTGCGACGTCTTCGGCATCCCGGTGTCCTGCGTTGCGGACATCCGCGCGGACTTCGGGGAGTACCAGCCAGGGCGGAAGGCGGACTGACCTAGTCGCCTCGCTCCTGAACCCCGCGAGCGAGCGCCATCAACTCCTCGAAGAGGCGGCCGACGGCGGCGTCGTCGAGGCCTGCCTCCGAGGCCCACGCCCGGCGCTCCCGCAACACCTCGCGTTCCCGGGTCGGATCTCGCACGGGAAGGTCGTGCTCCCCTTTGGCTCGTCCCGCTCGAGCGGCCACGGCGGTGCGTTGCGCGATGAGGTGCACCAGCCGTTGATCGAGGTCGTCGATCACGTCCCGCACCTCCCGTAATTCGGGCGCAGCTTCGCCGAGGTCTGGGATCACGAAGTCGGCTGCGGCGTCCGGTGTGTCGTCGACGGCGGCCTGACGCAGCTCCTCGTCGAGACGTTCGAGCGCGGCGAGTAGTTCGCGGCGGGCGTCCGGAGAGAAGGGGTTGAGATTCTCGATGGCGAAGAAGAGGTGCCCCGCATCCGACCGAACGGCGTCGACGGTTCCCAGGATCGCTCGGTACGACGGAGGGATGAAGAGGGTGCGCTCAGTCGCGTCGATATCCAGCAGGCCCTTGGCCAAGAAGAAGGCGAGTGCGTGCGAGTACGCCATGCTCCGATCGTGGGCTTCGGCGTCCTCTTCGATGACGTCGCAGCCGAGAGAGACGTAGAGCGCGCGCGCTCTCCCGGCAGCCGTCGGGTGTTGAGCGTTCGGGCAGACGACGACCTGGAGCGGTCGTTCGCCCATCGCCAGAGACGAAGGGCCGAAGAGAGGGTGCGTACCGACCCACGGAATGTCCGAGCCGAGGACTCGATTCATCGCGTCGTCGGCGGGAGCTCGCACGCTCGACGCATCGATCACCAGTTGGTCGGGTCGCAGGATCGGGCGGAGTTCGCGCAGGACCGACTCCACGAACGCGACCGGGACGCAGATCAAGACCAGGCTGACCCCCGCCAGCGCGTCTGCCGTCGGAACGAGGTCGGCCGGGATGGGCACATGCGGGTCCCGGGCCCAGACTCGGTAGCCGCCCTCGGTCAGGAGGTCGGCGATCGCCCGGCCGAATCGGCCGTACCCGACGATGAGGACCGAGTCGTTCACGGAGCGCGTGTGGACGTAGGGGTGAGACGATGGGGAAGCTAGCGATACACGAGGTCGATGCGTCCCTCTTCGACCTCCACGAAGGTCGCGCCCCCGGATGCCATCTCGCCCTCCACGCGGGGGTTCCCCCGGAACGAGAAGGTGCCAGCAGCCCGCTCCGCACCGACGTCCGATAGGGAGAGCGTCCCTGGCGGGGACAAGCGGGTGGTGTCGAATCCGCTGAACGAGGTTGAGCCCGGCTCCGGGTGGTAGAGCCCAAACAACGTGTTCGTCGCTCCGGGAACGTTCTGCACCGTATAGGCGCGGGCTTCGAGGGCGCCGGCGTTGGTGTCGACGCGGAGCACGAGCTCGATCGGAACCCCGGCGCAGCCATCGCAGGCTTGGGCGTCCGCGCTGATTTCGAGTTCGCCGGCATCGACGTCGATGCGCACCTCGAGGTCGGAGAAGGTCACCGGCGTTCCATCGACTTCAGCCGTGAACGATCCCGTCCAGCTCCCGAAGCCGTAGTCGACGCAGCTCACCATCGCTCCGGCCGCGGCGAAGCTGACGGTGCCCGACCCATCGGTGAGGGAGAGCGTCGAGCCGTCGACCGAGAGTGTGAACGTCTCCGTCGCCGTACCGGGCTCGTTCTCGAGGACGTTGGTCTGCAGGACGAGTGCGTCCCCGTTCACCCGCCACGTCCCGGAGGACGACGAGCAGCCGGAGCCGCTCAGATTCGCGACCACTCGGTTGAAGGTGCCGTCGTCCGCGAGTCGGAGTGTGGTCTCGAGGCTCCCCGGGACGGTCACCTGCCACACCCCCTCCGGGGAGACCGGGTCCACCACGTCTATAGGGGTCTCGCCGCACGCGATCGGCGTCGCGACCAGGGCGAGCAGGCACCACCGACCGAACCGCGATTCACAGATGATCGCAGGCGCGAAACGCGTCAAAGCTCGAGTCGGTTGAACTGATCGACG
>JBCCEZ010000031.1:0-53295 GCA_039030015.1 Gemmatimonadota bacterium
AACCCCCGGTGTTGTTGGTGGTTTTGGTGGGGGCCCCCACCCCCGCCCCGGGGGCCAACCCCCCACAACACCGGTCGGGGGGGCCCGGCATCGGGCGGCCCCCCCTCTCTCGTTCTGACGATTCCGATCTGCTCCGCCCCTACCCTTCACCCCCGGGCGGCACCTTGAAACGATCGAGCATCTCCTGCTGATCCGGTCTCAGGATGTTCTTGATCCGGACGAGCATCTCCAGGTGCGCCGTCTTGATGTCCTTCTCCTTGTCCAAGACGTCACCGATCTCATCCATCGCCTCGTCCAAGTCGACGCGAGACCGGCGCGTCACCGTCCCCAGCTGCTGCATCTCGTCGAGCAGCTCCCACTGGAGGCTGATCACGCGGCCCTGGAAGTCTGAGATCAATCGGCTGATCGCGTCGCGCTGCTCGTCGTCGAGGCCGATCGCGCGCCGGTGCTGCATGATGAGCTCCGGCGGATAGAGGCTCTCGAAGAGAGGATCTTCGTTCAATGCGGCTGTGTCCTGACCCACCACGGGCGAGCCCAAAGCGAGCCCAGTGAGGAGGAGGAAACCAACCAGGCTGCCACGTATCGTGCCCCTCATGACTCCCTCCCTTCCGCGGACCCACTTCGGTCCCCTGCGTTCAAGACACCGTCGAAGGTCGGGACGGACCCGAGGTCCAGGCCCGGGACATCCAGGAGTGAAGCCGTTGGCGACGTCCACGCTCCGGCACTCGCACTCGCGGAGTATGCGGCCACCAAGGCCTCGAATTCCGCGTCGGCCCCGGCCCCACCCGACTGAACCAACAGTAGACCAGCCGCCGCCGCTGCCGTGGCCAAAGAAACCCAACCCCCCGCCTGTGTCAGGCGTCGTCGGACATCTCCGCGTACGGCCGGCGCGGCACCCTCTTCGCCCCCCACAACCACGGTGAGCTGGGGCACGTCCGCCGCAGCGGTACGAGCCTTGGCCATCATCGCATCGAAGTCCGGCGTTCTGGACTCGGTCTGGCGCCGAAGCTCGGCGAAGCCGTCCACGATGCGACGATCGTCGTTCTCGTGACTCATGTCGTCCCCTCGCTCTTGGACTCCGAGGACAGAAGAGCCCTGAGCTTCTTCTTGCCTCGGTCATAATGTACCCGTGCGGATCCGATCGACACCTCCATGACATCGGCGGCTTCTCGGATCGTCATTTCTTGGTAAAACACCAACTCCAGGACCTCCCGCTGGCGGTCGGGCAGCGTCGACAGCGACGCCTTCACCTCCGCGGCCAGCTCCCCTGCCTCGAGTGACGCCGTAGGCTCGGGGTGCTCCACATCGTCGGGCTGCTGGGCGAAGAGGATCATCGACTTCTCTCGGTGAGAGCGTTTCGAGCGCAGGAACTCCCGCGCAGTGTGTCGGATGACCCCGAAGAGCCATGTCCGGAACGCCGAGCGTCCGTCATACCGGGCGCGGCCCGAGATGACCTTGAGATACGTTGTCTGTAACACGTCTTCCGCATCGGCTTCGTTCCATCCACAGCACGAGCATGCCCAGCCGAAGCTGGCCGAATGCAATTCGGCGAGCCGCGCCTCCAACTCCTCGCTGTGGTGTCGTGAAGGGTCCATCGCGCGTTGCAGGGCGGTTCCCGCTCAGCCATGAGTGACGTCTCAGCCCAAGATATATGACGGACCGGCTTGTCCTCGCTCATTCGCCCGCCGACGTTGCCCCTCTGGACCATCACAACTCGACGTAAGGGTGCCGCAATGCATCACATCCCCCGAAGCCTCCGGCACGTTCGTTGGAGCGGCCTGGGTCTGTCGATCGCGACGGCCGTAGCCGTCCTCCTCTCCTCCGTGTCGCCCGTTGCGGCACGCCAAGCGCTGCCGAGCATCGCCGAGCGCACGGCCGGGATGGAGCGGATGGAGGGCTTCTTCGATCTGTACTGGGACGACGCGACCGGCTCGCTCTTCTGGGAGATCGATCAGCTCGACACTGAGTTCTTGTATCAGATCTCGATGGGCTCCGGCCTCGGAAGCAATCCGGTCGGCATCGACCGTGGCCAACTTCGGGGCACGCACGTCTTGGAAGCCCAGCGGGTCGGACCGCGGGTGCTGTTGATGGAGCCCAACTACCAGTTCGTGGCTCAGAGCGACAACCCGACGGAGGTCCAAGCCGTCCGGGATGCCTTCGCTCCCTCCGTGCACTGGGGCTTCGACATCGCGGCCGAGACGGACGGGCGGATCCTCGTCGACGCGACAGCCTTCTTCCTCCGCGACGCACGCGGAGTCGTCGATCAGATCGCGGCCCGCGGCCAAGGCACGTTCGCCTTGGAGCGCTCGCGAAGCGCGATCTACCTCCCGAACACCGCCTCGTATCCGGAGAACACCGAGGTGGAGGCGATGCTCACCTTCACGAGTCGGAACCCAGGCGGTTTGGTGAACGGTGTCGCCGCGACCGGTGGTGCGGTGACGCTTCGTCAGCATCACTCCTTCATTCAACTCCCCGACGACGGATACGAGACCCGTGTCGCCGATCCTCGGATCGGCGTGAACGGCCCGACGCTCTTCGACTACGCGTCCCCGATCAATCAGGACATGCGGGTGCGACTCGTGGCGCGCCACCGCCTCCAAAAGGTGGACCCCACAGCGGAGCGGTCCCGGGCGGTCGAGCCGATCATCTACTACGTGGATCCAGGCACGCCCGAGCCCGTACGCTCGGCCTTGGTGGAGGGCGCGCGCTGGTGGGCCGACGCCTTCGAGGCCGCAGGATTCATCGACGCCTATCGAGTGGAGATCCTACCCGACGGAGTGGATCCGAACGACGCCCGCTACAACATGATCCACTGGACCCACCGTCGGACGCGCGGCTACTCGTACGGCAACTCGATCCAAGATCCACGAACCGGTGAGATCATCCGAGGCGTGGTGAACCTCGGGAGCCTCCGACTCCGCCAGGACTACATGCTGGGGCAAGGCATGGTGCCACCCTTCGGCGGCGGAATTTCGGCCCCAGAGCAGGATCCTGATGCAGGGGAGTTCGCCAACGCACCGGTCTTCGACTACCTCGCCCAGGTGGCGCCGAACTCGGACGCGGTAGAGATGGCGCTCGACCGGGTCCGGCAGCTCTCGGCTCACGAGGTCGGGCACACGATCGGCCTCCCTCACAACTACATGGCGAGTGCGTACGGCCGCGAGAGTGTGATGGACTACCCGGCCCCATACGTCACGATCGACGACAACGGAGGCATCGACCTATCCGACGCATACGTCCAGCGGATCGGAACGTACGACGTCCTCTCCATCGACTGGCTGTACCGTGAGTTTCCCGCAGGAACCAACGAGCGTGCTGCGCTCGCGGCGATCACCGACCGCGGGATCCAGGACGGCCTCATCTACATGGGGCACACGAACAACAACTTCATCGGCGCTGCGCATCAGTTCGCCGGGGTGTGGGACAACGGCGAGAACCTCGTCGACCACCTGAAGCTCGAGATCCGGGTTCGGGAGATCGGACTCGAGCGTTTCGGGGCCGATGCCATACGACCCGGCGAACCGCTCTCCGACCTCGAGTACATCCTCCTCCCACTCTACATGCACCACCGCTTCCAGCTGAGGGCGGCCGTGCAGAGTCTCGGTGGGGCGGACTACCGATACGCGCTCAAGGGCGACGGTCAGGTGCCCTTCACGATCATCGACGCGGAGGAGCAACGTGACGCGATGGAGACTGTGCTCTCGACGCTGTCGCCCGACTTCCTGACACTCCCGCAGTCGATCGTCGACATGATCCCGCCCCCCGCCTTCCGGCACGATGAAGGCGAGATGTTCCCGGGCCGAACCGAACAGATCTTCGACCCAATCGCGGCGGCGGAGGCGTCTGCCGCGTTCACCGTCGGAGAGGTCCTTCACCCCGCACGGATGGCTCGGCTGGTCTTGTACGGGAGCATGGGTGATTACCCGAATCTCGAAGAAGTCGTCGATCGCCTCATGGAGGTGACGTGGGGGTTGGCCGTTCCCGACGACGAGTACGAGGCTCAGGTACTCCACGCGACGCAGCGGACCGTGATCGACCAGATGATGCAGCAGGCCTCGATGGACGGAAACGCGACCGAGGTCCGTGCGATCTTGTACGACCGCCTCGACCGGCTCGCCGAGGCGATCGAAGCCGAAGGGCGCTCGACACCTCACCGTGGTCTGGCAGCCGCAGACATTCGTCGGTGGCAGTCCGGGATCGAGAACACGGTCCCCGGACCCGCGATCCAGATGCCGTCCGGTGATCCGATCGGGGGGAGCAGCCGAAGCAACCGCAGCGGGAGGTAGGGGAAGAGTCTGGAACCCGCCTCGTGACAGCCCCGTAGGGAAGGCGTCCACGCCTTCGTTCGGGGAGAGGGAGCATCGGAAACCCCATGCGGTCGCGCGCGGCCGCATGGTCGGTCGCGTGCCTCTCGTTCATCGGCGTGCCGATCGCGGCACAGCTCCCGGAAGGCGTACCGCCGGACACCTTTCTGGACGAGGGTGCTCGGGCCCTCGTGGCCGGCGCGTACGGAGCGATCCAGGCGACGGAGGGGCTCGAGAGTTACGAGGCCCAGATGACCGAGCGCATGCGCGTGGGAGTCCGCATCGGGGGCCGGACCTTCGGTCGGGAACGCACGCTGTATCACCGCGAACGGTTGGCTCGGGTTCGGTGGGCGCCCGACGACGGACACGTCGTCCGTTGGATCGGTAGCCGCACGACTCAGCCGGTCGTTGGAGAGTCTCTTCGGGTGGGCCGCTCGTGGCTCGGCGAAATCGACATCGAGGACGAACTCGCTCTCCGCGACATCGCGGCGCCCCTGCTCTTCGAGCCGGGAGGGGATCGGCTCGACCTGTTCGACGCCGGCTTCATTCAGCCGATCAGCCGACAAGGCCTCGAGCACTACACGTTCGCCTCCGGAGACACACTTCGGGTCTCCCTTCCCCCGCCCAACCGGTCCCTCGAGCTGATCGAGGTGCACGTCAGACCACGTACCGAAGAGTGGGAATCGGTCGTGGGCTCCCTTTGGTTCGACGCGGGCACGGGCGTGCTCGCGCGCGCCGCGTTCCGTCCGAGCGGTGTATGGGATGAGCAGGCGAGAAACCCGGGCTCCCTGGACGGCGTGCCGGGCTTCATCCTCCCAGGGATCGGGCGGGTCGACACCATCGTGCTCGAGTATGCTCTCTTCGAGCAGCGATGGTGGCTTCCGCGAAAGATGCTCGGCCGCGGGGTCTTCAACTGGGGAAGCGGTATCGTGTCGATGCCGCTGGAGATCGAGTGGGTGGTCTCGGACTATTGGGTGAACGAAGCCCCCACGGACGACTTGCTCCCCCCGGAATCGGATCGAGCGCGCCGTACCCTGCGCGGTCGCGGGCCCGGAGATGTGCCCACCATCACGTATACCCCCAGCGCAGAGGAGCTGAGGAACGCGCCGGAGTTGCCCGAGCCCTTGGGTAGTGGTGAACTACTCTCCTTCGACTCCGAGGAACTCGACCCCCTCGTCGATCGACTGACCCAGGTGGCGGGCGCTCCGATTCGGGCTCACGCCCCATCGTGGCGTCGGCGCATACTCCACGGGGCCCGCTACGACCGGGTCCGTGCGCTGTCCCTCGGCACCACGTTCGATCTCGGCGCGGTCGGTCGATCTCGGTGGTACGCCGACGTCCGAGTCGGCACCGCCGACGTGCAGCCGACGGGGGCGCTGCGCGTCACGGACGGTCAGGATCGACCCGGCTGGTGGATGCAGGGCTATTCGAGATTCGCCGACGCGAGTCATCCGGACCGGGCCGCAGGATCGTTCGGGAATTCCGTGAGCACACTGCTCGTCGGCCAGGACGACGGCGAGTACTACCGGACCCGCGGGGCCACCGCAGGACGACGAGTCGGGGGTACGAGCTTCGGCCTCGACCTCGAGGTGTTCGCCGAGGATCACCGCTCTGTCGACACAGGTACGCGCGTCTCCGTCGCCGACCTCTGGAACGACGGCCTCCGCGCCAACATTCGAGCCGCCGAAGGTAGGACGAGCGGTCTTCGGATCGCCGCGAGTGGCCAGTACGGCCTCGGGTCCGAAACACCCGCCTTCCAGTGGGAGCTACGCGGCGAAGGCGCCACGGGCGACTTCGAGTACGCGCGGACATCGGCGACCGTCGTCGCCATCGGACCGCTGGGGTCCTCCCTGTCGGGTGTGGTCCAGCTCAACGGAGGAACCACCTTCGGTTCACCACCCGTGCAACGTCACTTCTTCCTCGGCGGAACGAGCACGTTGCGGGGCTTCCGCGGAGGGACCGCCCAGGGCACCGCGTATTGGCTGGCGAAGGCCGAAGTCGGCGGAGCGCTTCCCGGTTTGCGCGGAGCGGTTTTCGTCGACGCGGGGTGGGCTGGCCCTCGAGAGCGGGTGCCGACGACTCCCCGTCACGTTGGAGTCGGCGCCGGCGCGTCGCTCTTCGACGGACTCCTTCGTATCGACCTCGGGCGTGGCGTCCGTGGGGGCGGCGGCTGGCGCCTACACATCTATACGAGCGGGCTCTTCTAGCTCCGGACTAACGCACCCCGACCCAGCCGCGCACCGACAGGAAGAGCGCGGCGGAGTCATAGCCGACGCCGTCCTTGAAGACCGTTGTCATCGCGCGGAACGCCTCGACGTCTTCGGTCGGATCGCCCGTCATCAGAACGATGTCCGCGCGCTTGCCGACTTCGATGCTGCCGATCTCGTCGTGGCGCTCGAGGTAGCGAGCGCCATTCAGCGTCGCGACCTCGACGGCCTGCTCCACCGAAAGCCCCATCTCGACCAGGAGTTGCAGAGAGCGCTGATTGGCGTACCCAGGCACGACGTCACCCGCCCCTGTCGGGTCGGTTCCGACCACGAGGTGCCCGCCGGCATCGTAGAACGCCTTCTCCATCGCCATGTACTTCTCGAGCAACTCGCGACTCGTCTCCCCGCCGCGACCCAAGGCCGCCATCACTCGCTCCTGCAGCTGAGGGAGCATGGCGGTTTGGGCACCCTCGGGCGGTGCGGGCCGATCGGGCGCCCGACGCTCGACGACGTTGAGGGTCGACGTGAGCGCCACGCCACGCTCGACGAGGTGGTCCACGAGATCGGTGAAGGCCGGGGAGTCGAGATCGAGCTCGAGGTACGTCCGGGACGCGCCACGAGGACACCGATCCGGCGGCTTCCCCTCGACCCAGTCCGTTGCCGCAAAGAAGCCGTGCTCGAGGTTGTCGATGCCGAGGTCGGCCGCCTCACGGTACGTGATCGAACAGAGGTGCCCCGTAACCTTCACACCCCGAGCGTGCGCCGCCTCGATGGCGGCCCCGAGCGTGGCCCGCCGGATGAGGTTGTACGCCTTGAAGGACGTGACGCCCTGGTCGATCCAGAAGTTCACGTGCGTGCGAGCTTGCTCCGGCGTACTGAGTTGTGGCATCGCCCGAACGAAGCCGTTCGGACCTTCCAGATACGGGCCCGTGATGTCCATGTGCGGACCCGCGACTCGACCCTCCTCCACGTGCTGCGCGACACGGAGGTCCGTGTACGTGTCCACACTTCCACCGGTCCGCATCATCGTGACCCCACCCGCCAGATAGAGCGGCGGAAACGAGATCTCGTTCGTGTTGTAGCGCGCCTGGCCTGATGGATAGAACAGGTGCTCGTGGAGCATCACCAAGCCCGGTATCGCCGTCTGCCCGCGGCCATCTACAACCTCGGCGCCGGCCGGCACCCCGACCTCCGACGTCGTCCCCACACTCGCGATCCGCCCGTCTCGGACCTCGATCGCCATACCCGTTCGGGTCGGCGCCCCGGTACCGTCGATCAGAACGACATCACGGATCACGACGTGGTCCGCCGAGACCGAGACGAACTCCCGGACCGGATCCGACAACTCCTCATACGCCTGAGCCGACACGGAGCCAGGCACCGCACTGGCGATCGAGAGTGCGGCGACCGCAACGAGAATCGGTTTGTCGGTGCTCATGACTCCTCCACGCAGACGAGGGGCCCCCGGTCCAACCGGAGACCCCTCGACTCGAATCGCGGCTCGGTCAGGCCGAAGCCTGGGCCGAGCGATGGACTTACTGCGGCAGCGAGAGTGTGAAGTTCCCGCGGTTCGTGTTCACGAGGATGTACTGACGCCCGTCGTGCATGTACGTCATCATCCCGTAGCGGTTCGCTCTCGGCAGCTCCACCCGGCCGAGCTCCTCGCCGGTCTCCTTCGACACCGCGAAGAGGTGCGGGTCGTTGTCGCTGTTGTGGCCGGCGTACACCAGCATATCCGGCGTCGCGAACATCGAAGCCTGACGGCCCGAACCGGTCCTCGGATCCGGTCCGTCGGCTACTGCGGGGTGCTCCAAGACGTTCCGGGGCGTATCGCCGATCGGGATGTACCAGAGGTGGTCACCCGTGTTGAGATCGATCGCCGTGATCCGGCTGTACGGAGCCTTCCAAATGGGGAGGCCATCCACACGGCCCGGGCTCGCCGCGGAGCCGGGCACCCACTCGTTGATCGTCGTGCCGGTCGGCTGTTCCGTCAGATCCTCGACGTACACGCCACCCGGGTCCTTTTCGGGCCCGGGGATCATGATCCGAGAGCCACAACCCTTCTGCGAAGGCACGTAGATGATGCCTGACTCCGGGTCGAACGCCGGCGTCCCGTCGATGTTGGTCCCACCGACGTCGGCCGGGCACCACAGCGCCGCACGCTTGCCCTCGTCGTTGTCGCGGTGGAGCGGCGGCGTGTACATCGGACCCCACTCGAACTCCTCCAGTGCGTCGAGCGCCATCTGCCGAAGCTCGGGCGAGAAGTCGACGAGCTCGTCCTCCGGTAGACCTTGCATGTCGTACGGTGCCGGACGGGTCGTGAACGGCTGCGTCTCGGAGAGCTGCTCGCCCGGGATCTTCGACTGCGGGACCGGACGATCCTCGATCGGCCAAATCGGCTCACCGGTCTCGCGGTTGAAGACGAAGAGCATCGCCTGCTTCGTGGCCTGCGCCACGATCGGCGTGGGCTCACCATTCACCACGACGTCGCCGAGCACGGGGATCTGAGGCGTGTCGTAGTTCCAGATGTCGTGTTCGACGAGCTGGTAGTGCCACATCCGTTCACCCGTCTCGACGTCGAGGGCGATCAGGCTCCCACCGAAGAGGTTGTCGCCCGGACGGAAGCCACCGTAGTAGTCCTGCGTGGCGCCATTGGTCGGGATGTAGACCATCCCGAGCTCCGGATCCGCCGAGAGCGGTGCCCAGGACGAGATGTCACCGGTCCACTCCCACGCATCGTTCTCCCACGTCTCGTGCCCGACCTCACCCGGGCCCGGAAGGACGTCGAACTTCCACAGATGCTCACCGGTGCGGGCGTCGTAGCCGAGGATATCGCCGGGGATCATCTCGCGGCGGGTCTGGTTGTAGCCCTGCTCCGCCGAGTTCCCGACGACGACCACACCGTTCACGACGATGGCCGGCGACGAGCTCGTGATATAGCCCTGGTCGAGCGGGATGCCTTCGGCGGCGTCTTCGTACTCGTATCCGAGCCCTTCGGGACCGAGGAGATCCACGACGCCGGTGGCCGGGAAGCCCTCGATGTCGATCTGGCCTCCGAAGCCCTCGATGTGCTCACCCGTGTGCGCATCGAGCGCATGGAGAAAGAACGCCGGGGAGATGAGGAAGACGACGTCGTTGCCGTCGATGTTCGCGTACGCGACACCCTTCCCGTGGTTCTTCCGCATGGAGTAGGCCCAGCGGAACGTCTCGGGCTCGGTGTACGTCCAGATCTCTTCGCCCGTCGCGGCGTCGGTTGCGACGACCGAACGGTACTGAGAGTGAACGTTGATCAACATGCCGTCGACGTAGACCGGCGTGGAGCGCGCGTTGATCTGACCCAGGTGGGTCGCGTCGTACGTCCACTCGACCTCGAGGTCCGCGAAGTTCCCGGGGTTGATCTGGTTCAGCTCGGTGTAGCGCTGACCGTACGTGTTCCCCGCGATGTTGGCCCACTGGCCGTCGGTGGACACCCCGTCGCCGCGGTCGCTGCTCATGCCGGAATCTCCGGCGCACGCGGCGGTCATGAGCGCGAACGCACTCAGGGTGGTCCAGCGAGCAATCCCTCTTCTCATCCTGTCAGCCTCTCGATGAGGTGAGCACCGCCCCTTTTAGAGGGCAGTCGTTCGAAGCGGGTGATAATGCCGGCCGATTTCCGGTCACGCCAGGGGAAACGGCGGCCGCGGGACGTGGCTCGTGCCCACGCCTCGCGGCCACCCGATTCAACGAATCAGCACCAGCGGACCCGAACGCGATACTCGACCCGCGTCTCGCCGCTCGCCTCGACCTCCGGAGACATGGTGAACGTCCATGCGTCGGTCTGGGTGAAGGGGTGTGTGCTCGACAGGATCTCCCAGTCGCCGCCGACCGGCTCCACCAGCATGACCTCGACGTCTTCGTCCTTGTGGTTCCGGAGATCGACGCGCCACGTGCTCTCCGACACACAACTGGAGATGACCGTGTAGTCCATCTGGCGCCGGTCCCCCACGACGTCGAAGGCCTCGCCCATCTTGATGCGGAGTTCCTCGTCCCTCGGCGTGTGGTCGATCAGATCCTCACCGATGAACTGCTGCGCGCCGGTGTGATCTCGCTTGTACACCCGTACCGTCCCTTTCGGGAGAGGCATGCCGAGGCCGTTTTCCTCACTGTTCTCGAAGTCGAGGAAGACCCCGACCTTCTGATCGGAAGTCACCTGACCGTATTGGCCGCGGTAGTAGTAGCTGGCTCCGTGGAAGATGAGCCGCTTCTGGACCCCGAAACCGTCGGACTCGAGCAGCGTGACCTGCTTCTGCTCGTTGTTCATCAAGTCCGTCGGGCGACCCAGGGTATAGAGGTGGTACTCGAAGAACGCGTCCTCGGTGAACCCGGATTCCATGGCGATCGCGGCGTCCGCCATCATCCGCTCCCTGTAGGCGGCCTGAGGGAGCTGAGCGTTCACCCGCTGCACGTCCCCGGCAACGAGCTGCAAACGCGCGTTTTCGTACGACGTGCCGCTTTGGTTGGTCAGCGTCACCCAACCCGTGAGTGCGCCTTCATCATCGTCCTCACCCAATACCATGACGTAGTCGGACTTCCAATTGAGCGAGTTCGTCAGGTACGACACTTCGACGCGCTGCTCCCCGCCCGGTGAGTCCACCCGCCACAGGAGGGTGGGCTCCGCGATCAAGTTGTCCGGCATCTCTGGGAAGCCGAAGCGCCCCGGATAGTTGAAGGTGATTTCGCCGTCGATCCGCAGGATCGGGCCACCATTCACAGAGAGCACCTCGGCTTCGACGGCTTCCTCTACGCCGGTGGCCGGATTGGTTCGATAGACGTTCACGGTCCGACCCACGTACTTCTCGAGTAGCTTCTGCGGGTTGAGCAGGTCGAACTGGTAGTTCTGCTCCAGGAGCTGGAAGCCGCCCGCGGACAGCGGCAGAACGTGCACCGTCTCGGGTTGAATCGAAGACGCGACGTCCCGGTACTCGAGGGCCACGGGTCCTCGAGCCAGGTCGATGGCGCGGATTTCACGCACCAGTCCGAAGTTCTGGTTGTACACCGTGACCGAAACCGACTCCCGGTCGGCAGCGGTGGACCGTTCATCGACCGGAACCGCTGAGTCGTTCGGGGCCGCAATCGGGGCCGGGATCTCACCGCCCGGAGCCGCGAGGATCGAAGTCGTCGCGAATAGAGCCATCCAAGTACGCATCGGAGCACCCTCCGTCGGATACCGGTGGATCGTCTCGTCCACCGCGTGGTTCTTGTGCGTGTTCGTGGAGACGAGACGGCGTCGGCGACTTGCACATGTTTGGGGAAACAGGCGGCGCCCTCGTACTTTCCGCCCGTCGATAACGACCCACTGCGGATAACCGATGAAGCGTCTGCTCCCCTCACTCGTTCTGACATTCGGTCTCATCGCCTGCAGCACCGAGGAGCCGACCGGCGAAGTCCAGTACACCCCGGGCGCGCCGGCATCCGCCTCGTACATCGCATCGGATGCGACCGAGGCCGAAATCGTCGGCATCGTGCAGCGTCTCTTCGATGCACTGGAGCATGGGGACGCCGACTTGCTCCGGGAGGTCCTCGACCCCGACGTCGTCATGAAGTGGTCGGAGGCACGGGACGGGATGACGACGTTCGGCTCAACGGACGTCGAGGGACTCGCCGCTCGGATTACCAGCAGCGCCGATCCGCTCATCGAGCGGATGTGGAGCCCCACCGTCTTCGTCGACGGTCCGCTCGCAACCGTGTGGACTCCCTACGACTTCTATGCCGGCGCCGAGTTCAGCCATTGCGGAGTGGATACGGTCAGCCTGATCGAGTACGAAGACGGGTGGCGCATCGTCGGACTCGCATGGACCCGGGCTCAGCCGCCCGAGTGCGAACTGCACCCGGACGGCCCTCCCGCATAATTGGCGTGGCTAAGGCGCTCGCATGGGGTAGATTACCGACGTCGGCCCCTCCGCAGCTCCCGCACGGACGAAGATGACCGAGAGCACATCGAACCACTGGCTGAAGGACGTCGCCAAGCACGCCGGACTCGATCTCGACATCGCTCGTCGCCCTGATATCGCGGCCCTTCGGAAGGCGTGGCCCGAAGTAGCGCAGGCCTGCCGGATGGGGGACCTGGAGTTCACCCAGCGCGTCGCCGGGCATTTCCGGATCGGAGTGGCCGATGCGGGGACATTCGACCCGCAGGCGGTGAAGCTGATTCCCGAGGCGGTGGCTCGGCGTTACGGCATCCTCCCGATCAGCTCGACGAACACCACGATCGTGATCGCGACGTCGGATCCGACGAATCGATCGGCTCACAAGGAGATCGTCGCCCACTCGGCTCGCCAGCCCGTCTTCCTGATGGCCAGTCCGGAGATGATCACGCCGTCTCTCGAGCGAGCGTACGCCCCGGCGCGTGCACCCAAGAACGCCTTACAGACGCTCGTCGCGCGCGTGGCCGAGAGCGACTTCCAGGTTGTGACGAACCAAGGCAAGGGGCTCTTCACGAGCTTCGAGTTGGAAGACCCGGCGGTCGTCAAGCTGGCCGACGTCATCCTCCAGCAGGCCGTTCGTTACCGCGCGACCGAGATCCATATCGAGCCGGGAGCCCAGCAAGGACGGGCCCGCTACCGCATCGACGGCGTGCTCCAACATGTCGTCGACCTGCCGACCACCGCTCACAGTCGTCTCGTCGCCCGCCTGCGCCATCTCGCCTTCGAGCAGCCGGGCCACAACCCGGACGACGGCTTCAAGGTCAAGGTGAGCCCGGACCTCGAAAAGACGGCGTTCCTCCTGACCACGCCGACGCCGGACGGGGAGCTGGTCTCGATCCGCCTGATGGATCCCACCGACGTCCCGACGCTGGAGAGCCTCGGCTTCGACGGCCCCGAGGGATTCAAGATCGAACAGATCCTCGGGCGGAGCGACGGACTCGTGCTCGTCACGGGCCCCGCACGATCCGGAACCACGAGCTTCATCTACGCTTCGCTCGCGGCGCTTCAGAGTCAGAGCGTGATCTCGCTCGAGGGCCGGCCCGAGATGATCGTGCCCGGCGTGACCCAGATCCGCTACGACCCCATGACTGGGATCTCCTTCGCGGAGACGCTACAGCAGCTACTCGACCGGAGCCCCGACGTCATCCATGCGGGCGAGATCCGGGACCTCCCCACGGCGCGGATCACGCTGCGCACCGCGGTGACGGGCCGGAAAGTGCTCGCCACGGTTCATACGTCCGACGCGGTCTCCGGCATCCGGCGGCTGGTGGACATGGGGCTCGCTCCCGGTCGGCTCGCCGAGTCGCTCCACGCGGTCGTCTCGCTGCGCCTCGTTCGCCGCCTGTGTGAGGATTGCGCACGCCCGTTCAACGCGCAGCGCGACGCCAAGTCGCGTGAGGCCAAGCTCGCAGCCGTCCTCGGCATTCAGCCGGTGAAACGAGCGGTCGGATGCAAATCGTGCGCAGGCACGGGATACCTCAATCAAATCCCGATCCCCGAGGTGCTCGTCGTCTCCCCGGAGATGCGCACGGTCCTGAACAAGAATCCGAACGACGCCGAACTCCTCCGTGCCGCTCAGGCGGATGGGATGCGGACGTTCGCCGAGGTCGGCCTCGAGCGCGTCCGAAACGGCGAGACGACGGTCGAAGAAGTGGAACGCGTCCTCGGGGTCGTGCCGGCCAGGGACGTGACGGCCGAGTCGGTCGGACCCGTGCTCGTGGTCGACGATGACGAGGATGACCGAACCCTGGTGTCCGCGGTCCTTTCCGAGATGGGTTTCGAAGTGGTCGGGGCGCCCGACGGAGTCGCCGCGAAGGCGCTCATCGACGCCGGGGACGAGGACTACTCGTTGGTGATGCTCGACCTCTTCATGCCGGGCATGGACGGGAAGGAGCTCCTCCGGAGCATTCGACAGTCCCTGAGCACCCAAGCGCTGCCGGTCATCGTAGTCACCAGTTCGGCGAATCCGCGAGACGAGCTCGAACTCCTCGAGGCCGGGGCCGACGACTTCCTACAGAAGCCGATCATCGCCGACCGGCTCGAAGCCAGGGTGCGGGCCGTACTACGCCGAAGCGGCGTCCGCCTGTCGCGTCACGGAGTCTCCTAACCCGCTACGCCCCCGAGCCGCTTCAGGACGTCGCGGGTCATCGAGTGGCTTCGCATGGCCGACAGCGGGTCGTATGCGACGAGCATCGCACCCCGCCGACCGAGTCGGTCAGGGCTCCCGGACGAGAAGTGCATCAGCAGCCGGGCCAGTCGCTCTTGCGACTCCTCCTCGGGCAAGCCCTCGATCTCAGGCTTGAATAGCGCGTTGATCGGGAGGGGCTGAGGCTTCGACTCCAATAGGGCGAGCGTCGTGATCGCGACGAGAGCGTTGTGCGGGAAGTTGAAGTGCAAGGACAGGGGGTGGTAACGATCCTTCCTGGGCGGATCTCCCTCCATGGCGGACACCAGGTCCACGGCTCGAGCGCGCAGCTGCCCGACGATCTCGCCGTGGCGATCTCGGTACGGCTCGAGCGCCGAGGGGGCCCCACCCTCCAGAAGCCAGGGATCCGCCGCCAACGCCTGGACGAGGGCCGTCACGACGTCTGAGGGCGGCGGAGCGTCGTCCGTGCTCCGGGTGAACTCTTCGAGCAAGGTGCCGATCGTCCACAGCAACCACGGATAGTCACCTACGTTGTCGTCCCTCATCCGCACCACGTCGCGTCCGTACATGAGCCAAAAGCCCCACCGTAGGTGAGCGCTGAGCACGGCGGCACTCGCGATCGCAAATCGTAGCTGACGTTCTGCGCTCAGATGGCCTACCCGTTCGATGATCCGATCGTAGGCCTGTTCCTCGGGGTGGAACTGCGAAAGCGCATGAATCAGGAGTGTCTCCGCGTCCTCCACGAAGTGGTGCCCGGATCCCGCCGAGCCCTGCAAGAGCCCGAGGAGGTCGTGCACGCGACCCATCGTCGAGTCGGGGTCGTCGGTATCCCAAGCCCGCATGGCAGCGAGCGCGAGGAGGTGGAGGAAGTAGTAGTCGAGCAGGATCCCGAGTACCGTGCGAGGCTCCTTCGAGTCCACCTCACTTCGGACGAAGAAGTCGAGCAAGAGCGCGGGGACGACGTCTCGTGAGAAGGCGTGCTCTTGATGGTCCCAAGCGTGCAGCACCCGAAAGCCATCCTGGCGAGTCCGATTGTCGAGGCGGCGAACACACTTCGACAGAGCCTTGGCGTCCGAACCGAAGCCATGCTCGCCCATGCGAGTACGCAGCCGGCGTAGGTGGTCCTCGAATGACCCCCGCTCCGTGACCTCATCGAGCACTCGGGCACGCCCTCCGTCTGCGAGGAGCGTCTCCACATGGGATAGAAGCGCGTCGACCTCCGATCCGCTCATCTCCGGAAGTACGCCCTCAGACCCTCGGGGTCCTGCGTGTGCTGCATGGCGACCATGAGCAACACTCGAGCTTTCCACGGGCTCAAGTTGTCCGCCTGCACGGCCCCGATGTCGAGGAGGTCTACGTTGTTCGCGTAAAGCGGAACGATCCGGCCAGTCGGCACCCGCGACGCTACGACGACCGGGACGCCCGCAGCCCGCACCCGACGTAGAGCCTCGAGGGTCGGAGTGCTCACGTGGGCGAGCCCCAGACCCGCGACGACCACGCCATCCAGGCCACCGTCATCCAATAAAAGCTGGAGCGCTCGGCCGGTCGAACCGGCGTATTCGCTGATGATCACGACGTTACCGAGGGTCGGGTTCGCCGGTAGCGGTATCGTCTGACGCCGCGTGGGAGCCCGGTAGAACCGAACGGCCTCGATGTCCGCTACGCCGAGTATCCCGAAGTCCAGCGTTCGGAAGGTCTCGACATCCAACGTGTTGGTCTTGGTGACCTCTCGAGCTGCGTTGATCTGCCCGTTCATGACGACCATGGTGCCCATGCCCACCGCCTCCGGTGACACCACGACCCGAACGGCGTTCAGCATGTTTCGTGGACCATCCGTGTCCCACATCGTGGGAGCACGTTGGGCCCCCACCACCACGACCGGCTTGTCGCTGTCGACCGTGAGATCGAGGAAGTACGCCGTCTCTTCGAGGGTGTCGGTCCCGTGTGTTACGATCACACCGGCCACATCGGGTTCGGCCAAGAGCGCGTTGGCCCGTGAGGCCAGCTCGAGCCAGATGGCCGGAGTCATGTCGCGACTGTTTACGTTGGCGATCTGCTCGACACTCACGTCCGCGATCTCGGACAGGCCCTCGACCGCCGCGACGATTTCATCTCCGGTCAACGCCGCACGGAGTGCTCCGATTTCTTCGTCGTAGGTGCTCGCGATCGTTCCCCCCGTGGCGAGGACGACGACGCGCGGGAGCTCCTGTGCAGCGACCGCAGCCGACAGAAGTGCGGTCAGCACGACGGCGAGGGGCGTGGAGCGAGTCAGCATAGATCGACATCTCCTGAGGGTGTGCGAATCACCGCGCACAGTGAGGGGTGGTCGGCATCGACCACCGCGACGTCCAAAGACAGAGCGGCCATCACCTCCTCCACTCGTCCCGCCTCGGGATGATGCACCCGGATGCTCAGAAAGCGGCACGGGTCCGGAAGAGACGAGGCCGGATGAGGGCTGTCGCCCCAATCGATGAAGAACGGAACCGCTCCATCGAGTCGATTCGCCCACGGATCGGTCATTCGCCACTGCAGCAATTCGCCGGAGTTCGTGCGGCGACTGCCCTCACGGAGACCGCCGAGATCGACGCCGACCGCGAGCGCCCTCTCCACGACCGACGTGAGGTCGTCGACCGCGTAACACCACGTGACGAGGCGCGGCTCGGTGAGAGAGTCCAAGCCGAACCAACGAGACCGCGGAGGATCGGGTTGATCCGGGTCCGGGCTGACCACCTCCATGTACGACCGGCCACCGAAGCCGAAGAGACGATTGCACGTCCCTAACCCTTCATGGCGCCCGCCGGGGGACGAGGGTACTCCGAGCAGACCCTCGACCTGACGAACCCCGGCATCGAGATCCGGCGCTCCAAATACTAGGTGGTCCAACGGCGCATCTCCGGTTGAACGACTCGGATCTCCCCGACTGTGTCGGTGCTTGCTACTGCGGCGACGTAGCCGGGAGAGACGTCGAAGTACCGTAGTGTGCCCGTCGCGATCGCTTCGCGCACGTCGAGCTCTCTCTTCTGACCCCTCATCAGACGAAGTCCGGCCCCGTGCCTCTTGGCCAAGGCCTCCTTGGCGGTCCACATCCGGAAGAAGGCGTCGGTCCGCGCGTGCTCATCGACGCCCTCCAACTCCTGAGCCTCACGTGCATCGAACCACTTCCGCGCGATCTGACGCGCTCGGTGAACCGGACGCACTCGTTCGACATCGACCCCGATGCTCACCGCGGTGGACACGGCGACGGAGAGCAGGCGACCGGCGTGGGCGACCGACAGGGCGGGCGCCTTCGAGGTCTTCGACACGATCACCGGCTTGCCACCCGGAGCCCGCACGATACGAAAGTCGCCGGGGTCCTCGGACAGCGCTTCGGCAGCCACTGCTTTGACGGCGGCTCGCCGAGCAAGCAGGCGGCGCGCCGCCTCGGGATCGTTGATCGAGGCCGCTCGACGGTGATCCAACTCGTCGGGTAGCCCGGAGTCCGCCAACGCCAGCGCGCCCTCGTCCTCCAGGTCGACGAGCCAAACGTGGATGTCAGGACTACGCGTCACTTCGCTCCGGAACGGACCCGGACCGCAAACGACGGGACTTCGTAGATCCGAAGCCCATCGACCCACTGCGTACCGAAGACGGTCACCGTCACCGACTCCCCGTCGACGATGTCGACCTCGAGCGCCTCCACCTCGGTCACCACTTCATCGTTGGTGGGTACGACCTGTCCTCGATACCGCCACGCCAGAGGGAATCCGACGATCGGGTGCTCCCACACCGGGTCCTCGATGCCCTCGAGCCACCCCTTCAGGTGCACGAGCGCTCTCGCCGACTGGACCAAGGCCTCGAGTCCTAGCGAGCCGGGCTGAACAGGATCCTCGTAGAAGTGCGCCTTGAAGTACCACGCATCCGGATGAATTCGCTGGAAGGTGCGCACCCGACCGAGTCCGGCATCGCCGGCGTCGGGCCAGAATCCCGTCACGTCGTCGAGCATCCGCATCTTCCCGCTCGCCATCCCGGGCAGATGCGCGAGTTCGCCGCCCCCGTCCTGGAGGGGCATCACGGCATGTGCTGAAGTCTCGTCTCGGCGCGCGCGCATCTCGTCTGTCGTCGACAACCCACGCTGCTCCTCGAGCACCTTCGGACTGAAGAAGCCGAAGTCCGTGGTCAGTGTCATGACCGGACCTTCGGCGTCCGCGCACGTCACCTCGAAGAAGACGATGCTCGTGCCCGCGGCTTTGGCGAAGCGCGTCAGCTTCGTCGTCAGCGTGAGGGGGCCCATCTCTGGCGTGACCGTCTTGTGCAGGATGCAGTCTTCACCGTCGAGGTTCCGGAAGGCCACGTCCCCTTCGGTGTCCGCGAAGAAGTTCAGATACGAGGCGAACCAACCACACGGCTGCAGGAGAGCCTCCACCAGTACGGCGAACGGCATGTGCCCTTGGCCCTCGGCGAAGTACCAGGCATCGGGGTCGACATCGAAAGTCGAGACGAGCGTGCCACCTTCGGACGCCGACCCGGGCGCCACGTCCACCTCGACGATGCTGCTCACGAAGTGGTACGGCGGACCCGGAAGCCTCGGGCACTTCAGCGGACCGTCGAACTTCTCGAACATCCTGCCGAAGGCATCGCTCGGTCGACCCCAGGCGCAGGAGAGGAGTGCTTCGTAGTCCCCACGGACATCGCTGTCGCCGGGCCCGACGAGGCGGATCGCCTCGTTGGGGTCCAGATGCTCGCGCATCGTCGTGAGCGGGAAGTCGGGCACGAGCCGGAGTCCGAAGCGACGGCACTGGAAAACCTTGAAGCCGTCGCTCTTACACAGGAGCGCCGCGTACACCTCGGGCATGGGCCCATCCACGACCTCCTCGATGAACACCTCGTACTCGAGCGTGTGGGGGCCGTCCGGGATGACCTGCCCACGGCACAGGAAGCGCGCCATCTGACCAGGAACCGGTTCGAAGCGCCAGCCATCACGACGGATCGTGAAGCCCATGGCGGCCATCGCGAAGGAGAGGGCCTGCGTGGCGGCATCCGCCATCAGCGTCCCGGGCATGCACGAGTCGTTCTTGAAATGCCCCTCGTAGAACCATGCATCCTGAGGGACGTGCGACTCGGCGCGGAGGTAGCCGCGGCCCCACGGCCCACCCTCGGGCTCGAAGACCGGAACGTGGTCGATCAACCGAAGGCGGCCGTCCGGTGTGTTGGGCGTACGGGTGTGGCACGCGGAGAGATGGAAGCCCTCGCCGAAACACGCCCAAGGATCGCCTGCGATCCACGCCCCGACGTCCTCCTCACTGAACGATCGCTTGGTCGTCAGCTGGGGGGCAGGATCGAGGCGGGCATCCGGATCGGGTTCGTCGTCCGCCGCATCCCACAGAACGCCGCCCGATCCCGCTAGTTCCTCGTCCGTGAAGAAGCCGGCCTGACCGTTCCGGACAGAGATCAGCAGGCGGTCACCGACGTAGCAGTCGTAGTGGAAGAAGAAGAGACGGACGTCGCCCGTCTTCGCGTGACCATCGACATAGATGTCGTAGGTCAGCGTCTCGCCCGGCGCGGGTAGGTCGCCGTGGAAGGTCAGATCACAACCAAGCAGCCGGTAGACTCGATCACTCTGGTTGAGGAAGTCGGCACCCAGCCACGAGATGAGGAGCAAGTCGGCCTGCCCCGACTCGATGACCACACCCGGCGCCATCCGGCCCGTGTGTAGGTACCACGCGTCTTCCTGGACATCGGTCTCCGTGACCACCCGACCCTTCTTCATCGTCCCGGGTTCGCCCTCGATCAAGAGCGCACGGTCCGCGAAGAGGAGCGGAGGCTCCGGCATGCGCACCTGACGCGCATATCCGTCTTGCTGCTCGAAGAGCTCACCGAAGATCTCGGAGATCTTTCCGCTCGCGTGAACTTCGAGCTGCTCGCGGGTCAGGAAGACCGTCTCCGGCAGCTCGTCTCGGTTGATCGGAGGTGCGACCGGGATCACCGGCGAGGGCGGCCCGTCCGGAGCTTTCTTCGCGGCCGCGGACGGCGCGGGCGCCGAAGTCTTCGACGTGGTCGGAGACGGTGGTGAGGTCGGGGCCTGGGGGGCGATCGGAGTCGCAGGCGCGGGCGGTGCGGGCGCCGCGACCGAGGCCGAGGGGGCCGAAGCCGCAGCCGGAGGATCCGACACCACAACCCTGAGATCCGGAGTCCGCAACTGGGGCGGGGCCGTGCTCGGCACGGTCGTCCCGTCCAGCGCGTTCAGGCCGAGGCGGAGGAACTGCTCGTGTGTCGCCTGCTGCTCACGGAGGAAGTCCTCGTGCGCTCGGGCGATCGACGAGAACAGTTCGAACTTCGGATCGCCCGACGGGGCCACCGGTGCGGGGGCACGCGGGGTCGACGAAACGGGCGCCACCACCGGAGCGGTCGCGGCCAGAGGATGCGCCGGTGCCGACGAAGGGGCCGTCGGGAACGCCTGCGTAACGTCGTAGCCGAAGCCCGCCGCGGGAGGAGGTGCCATGACACCGCCATCGGCGGCGGGGACAGCGGTCACGCCAACGGCGGGACGAGGGCTCGAATCCGACATGGTGTCCTGATCGTTCGTGGTATTCGTTGCTGCGTCGAAGCTCGCGGGCCAGACGACCGGCGGGCTGTGGGCAGAGAGGCGGAGAAGTGCGCCTTCGGGTTCGGCGAGAGACTGTCGACCGCGCCTCAGTACCCGGAGGCGATCGACGAAGGCGTCGAGCTCCATCGGCACACCCGTCGCCCAAAGTTTGGCCACGGAGCGTGTCACCGCCTCGAGTCCGGCTCCTTCGTGGGGGTCGAGCGCGACGGCGACGTGAGGACGGCCTTCGAGGATCCGCCCGACGGCTCCGGTCACGATGGCACGTGGGCCGTGCTCGATGAACACGCGCACACCGTCTTCGTACGCCTGCTCGATCGTCTTGGGGAAGTCGACCGGATCGATGGCCTGTTGGGTGATGGCCGCGGCCGCCGCCTCGCGGGTCGGTTCATACGCCCGATTGCCGGCATTTGTATAGAAGCGGACATCGGGTACAGCGCGGGTGTCCCGCACGTGCACGTCGTGCCAGGTCTGCTCGAAGGGAGCCAGCGGTGCACAGTGCACGACCATATCGAGGCCGAGTTCGATCGCCTTGTTGCGGCCGACCCGCTCCACGACGCGATCGCAGCCGTCGGCGTCCCCGCCGATGACGACGTCCTCGTAGTGGTGGATGACCGTCACGTACACACGGTCCTCGCCGCTCATCGCTGCCTCGACCTGAGCGAGCGGTGCGGCGATCCGGTAGTTCTTCCAGCGCGGCACCTCGCCCTCAGGCAAACCCCAGTACTCGGCCGCCGACCGGCACTCGCCGGTGAGCTGGTTCACGTACATCTCGGACGAGTCGATGTCCAAGAGCATGCGATCGAGGTCGTGCCACACACCGAACGCCATGAGGGAGTTGGTCTCCCCCGACGAAAGGCCCAGTGCCACCTGTGGGTGCATACCCAGAATCGAACGGGTGAACTCGGTATGGGCCTGACAGACGAAGGACGAACCTTGCAACTGCGTCGCCGGAGAAAAGGACTCGAGGTCCGCGCCGTACAGGGTATCCGCCAACTTGGGCGTCCCCTCGAACTTCACCGTGAGGTTGTGCCCGATCTTCGGGAAGGCCAGGAGAAGGTCTCGAGCCGCCCCCGGATAAGCTGCGGCTGCGCCCGTGTAGCAGAACGCGACCTCGCCGTCTGGGCTGCCCTCTCCGAAGAACAACCCGGGGGCAGCAGGTGTCCGTCCTTCGGCCAGTTCCGCGGCCGCGTGCGCCCTGAGGCGCTCGATCTCTTCCTCGGACTTCCCGACCAACGCCACCCGAACGTGCCCGGTGAACGCGGTCACCCCCGCACCGACCTGAGTGGCCAACTCGGCGAGCGAGTCCGCCGCGAAGAATCGAACCAGCGGCGCGTCCACGGGTGCGATCGCATCGACGGTGTGCGACCCACCCGCGATGTCGAAGACGCGGCGTAGCCCTTGATACGACTCCGTCGACGAACGCGTATGAACGGAACCCAGGCGGCGAGGGGCAGGCCATGCTCCTTCGCGATCGAACTCCGCGCCGAGGTGCGCGGCCACCGCGCCCGCAGCCACGTGTAGCAAGCCGGAAGCTCCGTGCGCGTGGCCGAAGCGGGCGGTCACCTCGCTCTCGCCTCGTGCGGGGTCCAGATCCAAAGCGACCGGACCGAACGCGGGTACGTCCGCGCCCTCGACGAGGGACGCAAAGACCGGGTACCCCTTCTCCTGCGCATCCTTCTCGCGCATCAGGATCATCGCGACGGCGGCATCGCCCGGGCGCTGACGGTCGGCGGGAAGTACACCCTGCGCTGCGGCCTTGTGGGCGGCCTCGTGGGAAAAGTCCGACGCCCCGACCAGCGCAGCGTCAATTTCGCCGGCCTGGAGGGCCCGAACCGCGAGTTTGAGCGCATCGAGGCCCGACAACTCCTCGCTCGCGACGGTGAAGCCCGGTGCGCGCCAATCTTGCTGCGCGTGCACTCGGTTGGCCGGGATATTCGGCATGCAGCCGATGACGCCCGCCGCGGTGAGGTGACGGGCGGCCTTGGTGTTCACGTCCCGCCACCCGTCCATGTCCACGTCCGGCGAAAGCAGCTCGCGCAAGCGAACGCGGAGTCCGTGCCGCGCAGCCTGCGGGTCCACGCACATCCCGATATAGACCCCGGTTCGGTCCGGGTTCAGGCCACCGACCTGACCCAAGGCCTCCTCGACGACCGCGAGAATCGAAGTCTGCTGTGCCAGGCTTTCCTGAAGATCGTTCGGTGGGAAGCCGAGCTTCGTCATCGGTAGGACGACGTCACCGGTGCGCGTCGAGTGCTCGTCGCGGGCGGCTACGAGCCGTCGCACGAAGTCGGGTAGGCCGACGGACGAACCCGTGATGACACCGATCGCCGAGACGGAGATGGGTTGAGCATGCTTGGCGGCTGAATCGGCCGTCCGGCCATCGTGCGCCGGCGATGCTCCGGTCCACTCTTCGACGATGAGGTGGGCGTTGTTCCCGCCGAAGCCGAAGTTCGAGATCGCTGCTCGCCGTGGGCCGGCCGACTCCCACGGCTCGGCCTGACTCAAGAGGCGGAAGCCCTGAGCCTCGATCGCGTCGAGCGGGTCGTCGCACGGGGTCGGCGGGAGCACCTGATGCTCGAAGGCGCTGAGCATCTTGAGGAGGCTCGCCACGCCCGACGCCGTAATGGGGTGCCCGATGTTCCCCTTGAGGGATCCGATGGCCGGCTTGGGGCCATCGCCCCAGAGCATAGCCAACGACTCCAGCTCGACCGTATCGCCACGCGGCGTCCCCGTCGCGTGGCACTCGATGAAGTCGATGTCACGAGGGGAAAGCCCCGCCTGCGCGTACGCGGACCTCATGGCGCGCACCTGTCCATCCGCTGCAGGGGCGAGGAAGCCACTCTGGCGGCCATCGTTGGAGAGTCCGATCCCCCGAATCACACCGAAGATTCGATCGCCGTCCTGGACCGCGTCCGAGAGCCGCTTGAGCGCGACCAACCCGGCCCCTTCGGCGGGCAATAGGCCATCCGCCCCTTTGTGGAGCGGCCGAGACCGACCGCTCGGGCTCAGCGCCTGTAGCGCCGTGAAGCCGAGGTGAATGAAGAGTGGATCCGCGCGGGCCACACCGCCCGCCAACATAAGATCCGACTCACGATCCTGAAGGCGCCGGCACGCGATCTCGAGGGCGTACAGGGAAGACGCGCACGCCGCGTCCAACGCAAAGACGTCACCGTCGAGTCCGAAGGCCCGCGCCACGATGTGCGCCGGCCCTCCCGAACTGAATCGATTCCGCGGATCCGAGCGGTCCCCGGCCAGGCCGGGCTTCGGGGCGTGATCGCCCTCGCCCAGCCAGAAGTCCTCGACGAAGCGCGTGTGCTCGACCGTCGGGTACGACAGGTTGCCGATGACGAGCCCCGTCCTCGACGGCGCGCGCTCCACCCCGGCCTCTCCCAGCGCGACCTCGGCGCAGTACAGCAACCACTGCGCGAGCGGGTCGAGGCGCTCCGGCGATACCACGCGGTCGGCGAAGCGCTCCGGAGAGAAGACGGTATCGAAGTTGCGGACGTATCCCCCGCGGTTGCTCACGACGTACTCGGCCCCAGGGCCAGGCGACTCCACTGCGATCAGACGCCGCGAGTCGAGTCCCCACGCGCCCGCAGGCGCCTCGTCGATGAGAACCTTCGCCTCCCGGACGGCCTCGAATAGTTCGTCCGGTGACAAAGCACCGGGTAACACACATGCACGTCCGACGACGGCAATCGGCTCGAAACTGCTCATGTACGACTCCGCTCGCTCGTAACGGCTCAGGCGCTCGGCGCGTCGAACTGCACTTCGCGCAGCTCGGCGACGAGGTCACCCTCCTCGGTGGCGAGAATGAAGTCGAAGAGCGTACCTCGTTCCGTCTTGCGTGCTCGGAAGGCCGACCGGAGCTGATCGGGAAACGACTCGAGATGGTGCACGATGATCTGCCCCATGCTCGCCATCTTCTCCCGCGCGCCCGACGTGTGGTGCGTCCAGAGCTCACCCAGCTGGAGCAGGCCTTCGAACGTCGACGGATCGAAGCCCCTCGCAAACGCCTTGGGGCGCCAATCGAGGTTCGACGCCATCCGGAGCAACGCCATGCCCCCCTCCTCCGAGACCCCTTCCAGGTCGACGATCGATCGGTGGTCCCCGGTATGGCCCAGCAGCACGTACGCCGCCTCCGCTTCGAACGGCCAGGGCTCGAGGCCGCCCGACGGGACCGACGGCGGCGGAGCCGCGCCGTTCTCGCTATAGCGGACCACCGTCTCGTGATGGGTCTCACCCGTCGCATCCTTAAAGACGAGACGGTAGCCGGGAATGGCTCCTTCGATCGGCTGAACGTCGACGACGTGGCCCCCTTCTGTCGGACTCGTCTCTTCGCCCGGACGTGAGATCACGAAGTCCTCGAGGTACATCCGCATCGAGCCCACCGGCTTGAGCGCCTGGCCGATGCGCAGCGCGAAGTCCGCGACCATCGCAGGCGCGAGGCGCGCGTTAGGGCTGCTGCCCGCAGCCTCGGACGCGGTTTCGGCCGGGAAGGTCAGTCGGTGCGTTCCGGCAGGGAACGACGGGGCGGCGAGCACGACGCGCTCGACGCCTTCACCCTCGAGTCCGAGCTCGTCGACGAAGAACTGAGCGCCTCCATCGATGTCGAGCAGTGCGATCCCCTGCTTCTCGAAGTGAGCCGCGAGACCGGCATCGACCATGCCCCCAGCCCACGGGCCCCAGTTGTAGGAGCGAACCCGGCACCATGCGCCGCGCCGTTGCGCCTCCGACGCCGCGATCTTGTTCAAGACCTCGTTGGCCGCCGAGTACGCCGACTGTCCCGCGTTCCCGGCACGTGCAGCGATCGACGAGAAGAGAGCGATGACCTGGATCGGATCTTCCTTCGTCGCCTCGAGAAGCACCGACAAGCCCTTCACCTTCGGACCGAAGACGTCCGCCACCCGATCGGGTGTCATGTCCGCGATCGCCTTGTCTCGGAGCACACCAGCACCGTGAACGATCCCGTCGACCGATCCCCATGTCTGTCGAACGTGATCCACGGCATCGGAGACCTGCGCTGCGTCCGAGACGTCGGCGCTGAGGTACATCGTCTCGACGCCGCGTCCATCCAGGTCGGCGAGGTTCATGCGGACCTCGGCGCTCGCCGCGAGCGACGACGCCTGCTTCTGCATGCCCGCGAAGTCCACAGTCTCACCACGCTGCTTCGCAGCGGCCGCCAGGGCGCCGGTGATCTGGACCGCGTCAGTCGTGAGCGGCACCCCTTCGGGCCATTCGGCCAGCGCTGATCGCCCCAGCAGGGCGAGCTTCAGCTGCCACGCCTCGGCCAACTTCGCCACGGAACTGAACGTCACGCCCCGCGCGCCACCGGAGACGATCAGCACCGATCCCGGATCGAGCGCAGGTCCACGAGCGCCCGAACGCGGGAGCGTATCGATCCGCACCACCGAGCGATGCCCCTCCGCGGAGATCCCGACTTCGAGCGCGGGTCCACCGAGGTACAGTTCGTCGACGATCTCGTCGGCCGCGTTCGCGGGGTCGGCGACGTCGATGGCCTTCACGGACGCGCCCGGCCACTCGCGGGCCGCCGTCTTGACGACCCCGGCGACGCCGGCGTTCCACGCCCCACCCGCAGGGTCACCGCCGAGACCGAAATCTCCGCCGGTGGACTGTACCGTCACGAAGAGTCGCTCCTCGACGACCGGATGCTGAGCGACCATGCGCCCCGCCTGAATCACCCGCTGGTGCACGGCCGTCGAGCCCGCTGCATCGGTCACCTCTTCGAGGGCGGCGAGGCAGATCACACTGCGAGCCGACACCGAAGCCTCGGGGACGATCACCGCGTCCACGCCGCGTTCGGCCAGGCGTTCCCGCAACGCTTCGGCGAGGGCGGGCAACTCGTTGGTGATCTCGACTCGCGTACCGGCGGACAGGCCCGAAAGGCCGAACCCAGGGCGCAGCTCCGACACAATCGTCGGTACGAACGCGGAGATCTTCGTCGGGTCGGCCACGACTGCAACCGCAGGAGTCTCTGCGACCGGAGCCGGCGCCTCGACGACAGGAGCGGGCTCCTCTACCGGGGCGGTCGGTGCCACCGGCGACGCCGGCGCACTCCCGCCCGACAGCTTATCGGCGACATCTCGGAGCGTGCGCAGCTCAGCCAGCTCGGCCGGAGCGATCTCCGGCATACCCGGTACGCGCTCCTGCAGCTCGGAGAGGATCTCGACCTGCTTGATCGAATCGATCCCCAGCCCGGCCTCCATCTCCATGTCGAGGTCGAGCATCTCCACGGGATATCCCGTCTTCTCGGCCACGACCTCGAGGGCGAGGGCTGTGAGATCCTCCGTCGCGGGCTCCGCGTCGGCCCGAGCCGAAGCGGTCGGAACGGCAGCCGGCGGCGCCGGCGCTCCTCCCACGGTCAGCTTGTCCGCCACGTCGCGCAGAGTACGAAGCTCGGCCAGCTCGGCCGGAGCGATCTCCGGCATGCCCGGGACGCGCTCTTGGAGCTCGGACAGGATCTCGACCTGCTTGATCGAATCGATCCCGAGCCCCGCCTCCATCTCCATATCGAGGTCGAGCATCTCCACGGGATATCCCGTCTTCTCGGACACGACCTCGAGAGCGAGCGCGGTCACGTCGATCCCGGCCGCGGGGGCCGCAGACGCGGCGGCTGGTGCCGCGGTCGGGGCCGCGACGCCTCCGACCGAGAGCTTATCCGCCACGTCGCGGAGCGTACGCAGCTCGGCGAGCTCGGCCGGTGCGATCTCGGGAATGCCGGGAAGGCGCTCCTGAAGCTCGGACAAGATCTCGACCTGCTTGATCGAATCGATTCCGAGCCCTGCCTCCATCTCCATATCGAGGTCGAGCATCTCGACCGGATAGCCGGTCTTCTCGGACACGACCTCCAGCGCCATCTGCGTGACGTCGACACCGGGGTTCGTCGGAGGCGCGGCCGGCTGGGCGACCGAGGCGGCCGCCACCGGCGCAGCTGCGACGCCTCCGACCGAGAGCTTGTCCGCGACATCACGAAGCGTCCTCAACTCCGCCAACTCCGCCGGTGCGATCTCGGGCAGGCCGGGAAGTCGCTCCTGGAGCTCGGACAGGATCTCGACCTGCTTGATCGAGTCGATTCCGAGCCCGGCCTCCATCTCCATGTCGAGGTCGAGCATGTCGACCGGGTAGCCGGTCTTCTCGGAGACGACCTCCAACGCCATCTGCGTGACGTCGACCGCGGGTGCCTGAGCAGGCACCGAGGGGGCGGCCACAACGGCGGGCGCAGCCGGAGCCACGACGCCTCCGACCGAGAGCTTGTCCGCCACGTCCCGAAGGGTCCGTAGCTCGGCCAGCTCGGCGGGTGCGATCTCCGGGAGACCGGGGAGTCGTTCCTGGAGCTCGGACAGGATCTCGACCTGTTTGATCGAGTCGATGCCGAGTCCCGCTTCCATCTCCATGTCGAGGTCGAGCATGTCGACCGGATACCCGGTCTTCTCGGAGACGACCTCCAACGCCATCTGCGTCACGTCGACCGCCGGCGCCTGATCCGCAGCAGGCGAGGCGGCAACAGCCGCAGGCGCCGCAGGCGCGGGCACGGGGGCCGCGACGGGCTCGGCCTCGGCCGGCTCGACCGCAACGGGTGCAGGCGGCGTCGGCGCAGGGGCCGGAGCTGCCGGCTGGACCATCGGAGGCACGGCCGCGACAGGTTGCGGCACAGAGGCGGGGCGCGCCGCTGACGAGACCGGCGCGACCGCGCCGCCGTGCGAGACTTGGTTGAGCGCCTGCCCCGCCATCTCCAGGAAAGCGCGGTGGCTGTCAGCCATGAGTTCTTGGTAACGACGATGGGCCTCGATCGTCACGTGATGTACGTGGGCCATCGCCGCAGGATCAGCCTGACCGGCCGTCTGGGCCGGCGCCTCGTGCGCCACCGGCGTAACGACGGGCACCGCTGGAGCGACCGGCGCGGAGGCGGCGGCCTGAGGCGCGGCAGGGGCCGCCACGACCGGTTCGACCGTCTCGGGCACCTCGGGGTTCGGCGGCGCGATGCCGGCGGCCCCCTCTTCGGGCGGATACGGTCGATCGTGGTTGAATCCTGTGATCATGATCTCGAACGGCTTCTTTTCGGCGGGCGCGTCCGGAACGCGATAACCCTCCGAAAGAACACCGAGATTGAGCTGGAACCCTTCGGCCGCGAGTCGACCGAGGCCGCGCCAGAACGCGCGCAGGCCGTGGGCTTTCTTGTCGTCTAGGGCGACCGCGACGTGCGCGCGATCACCGAGGCACCGTCCCACCAACTTGGTGAGCACGTTGCTCGGCCCGACTTCGACGAAGTGCGTCACCCCGGCCTCGTGCATGCCTTCGATCATGTCACGGAAGCGCACGGGCTCGGCCAGTTGGTCGGCGAGGAGCCGACGGGCGGCCTTGGCCGTCTTCGGATAGACCGCCGCCGTCTTGTTGGCGAATACGTCGACGTCACTGTTGTGCCAATCGATCGAACCCAAGTGCTCGTGGAAGGGCTCGCAGCTATCCGCGACGATCTCGGAGTGGAAGGCCGAGGCGACCGGAAGTCTGATCGACGAGAGGCCCGCATCCTTGAGCTGCTTGGCCATCGCCTCGATGGCCGCGACCGACCCCGCCAAGACCACCTCGTTCGGGGCGTTGTCGTTCGCGATCACCACGCCACTGTCCGCCCCGAGGTGGGACGCCACCGTTTCGGCGCCGGAGCGCACCGCGATCATCGCGCCCTCGTTCGACGCAGCGGCCTCGGCCATGAGCTCACCCCGCCGACGAGCCGTAGTGAGCAGCTCCGACCGGTCGATGCGACCGGCGGCCGCGAGGGCAGAGAGCTCACCGAACGAGTGACCGGCGACAGCGTCGGGAGTCAGCCCCATGCGCTCCACCAGGGCCAGGTACCCGAGGCTGACCGCAGCGATCGCGGGCTGCGCCCGGTGCATGGCCGTGAGTTCGGCCTGCTGAGCCTTCTTCACGTCGCCCGTGAACGCCGGCGCCGGAAAGACGACCCGATCGAGACGATCGTCCGCGAAGGCGGGCAAGTCCGCCGCGCCGTCCCAGACGGACCGCGCCGCGTCGAAGGTCACCGCCGCTCCGGTCCCCATCCCTACGTACTGGCTACCCTGCCCCGGGAAGAGGAACGCGACCTTGCCACGGTCGGCAGCTCCGAAGCCGAAGTGGATGTCCGGATCCGGGAGGCTCTCGGCCCGACCGGAATCCAATGCCTGCACGGCCGTACGAACTTTGTCGGCCAACTGCTCGCTGGAGTCGGCGACGATCGCCACGCGTGCCTCCGCGCCTGCATCGAACGCATGCGCGGCTTCGTGCGCGATGAGCCCCAGCGGGTACTCCCCGTCGACCTGCTCCAGAACCCCATTCAGAGCCGTCTTGAGCGCTGCCGAAGACGGAGCGGACAACACAACCAACTCTTCGGACCACGTCCGCAGCTTGGGCGCTGTTTTCCCGGGGCCCGAATACTCTTCGACGGTCACGTGGAAGTTGGACCCCCCGAAACCGAACGAGCTGACCGAAGCGCGCCGCGGGTGGTCCGAGCCACGAATCCACGGACGGGTCTGCGTGTTGATGTACAGCGGACTGTCGTCCATGCCGATTTGAGCGTTCGGCTTCGACACCTTGAGCGTCGGGGGCAGCACTTTGTGGTGAAGGGCCAGTGCGATCTTGATGAGCCCAGCCGAGCCCGCCGCGGCCTTGGTGTGTCCGATCTGGGACTTCACCGAACCCAACGCACACCACGCCCCACCATCCTCGTTCGCAGGACCGAAGACCGAGGTCAGGCCCCGCGCTTCAGCCGCGTCACCCGCCTTGGTGGCGGTGCCATGCGCTTCCACGAGTTCCACCGTCGACGGCGAGTATCCGGCGCGGTCGTACGCGCGACGCAGCGCGTTCGCTTGTCCCTCCGGCTGCGGCGCGTAGACGCTCCCGCCTTTCCCGTCGGACGACGCACCCAGTCCACGGATGACCGCATAGATCGTGTCACCATCGCGCTCGGCATCTTCGAGCCGGCGGATGGCGACCATCCCGACACCTTCCCCGATGAGCGTGCCGTCGGCTTCGTCCGAGAAGGGTCGGCAATCTCCGGTCGCCGAGAACGCGGGCGTCTTGGAGAAGCACATGTACATCAGGATGTCGTTGAGCGCGTCGACGCCTCCCGCGAGCACCATGTCGCTGTCGCCCAGGTACAGCTCGTGTAGACCCGCTTGCAGCGCGGAGATCGAGCTCGCGCACGCCGCGTCCGTGACGAAGTTGGAGCCACCGAGGTCGAGGCGGTTGGCGATACGACCTGCGACGACATTCCCGAGGAGACCAGGGAACGTGCTCTCCTGCCACGGCTGGTAGTGATCCTTGATGCGCTGGATGATCTCCTGCACCCGGCTCTCGGGGAGGCCGGCCTCGCGGAGCGCATTCCGCCAAATGGGGTGCTGAAGCCGGGAGCCCATCTCGACGACGAGCTCCGTGGAGGACGCGACACCGAGGATCACGCTCGTCCGGCTGTGGTCCGCGTGGCTTCCGAACCGCCCTGCGTCTTCGAGGACCCGCTTGGCCGCGATCAGTGCGATCAGCTGCGCCGTGTCCGTCGCCGGGATCGTCGTCGGCGGAAGCCCGAACTCCATCGGGTTGAACGGAATCGGGTCGAGGTAGCCCCCCCTCTTCGCGTACGTCATGTCCGGGGCGGACGGATCGGGGTCGTAGTAGTCCTCGATCAGCCATGCGTGCGGAGGAACGTCGGTCAGCCGATCCGTGGCGGAGACGATGTCCCGCCAGAACCCGGCGAGGTCGCGGCTCCCTGCGAAGAGGGAGCTCATTCCGACGATGGCAATAGGGGGAGATGTCGACATCGATCTATCTCGGATGTGTCGTGTTCATCGAAGTGGGCGAGGCGCGAAGGCGCGATCGCCGGGAGCAAGCGAAACCCCTGCGAGTCGCAGCTGGTTCGCCCTCGTCAGGTGGGCCGCACCCTCCAACAGGTTGAGCCCGATTTGTACGACGGAGCGGTTCTCGACGGGTTCGAGGAAGCTTCCCCGCGCCCAGTCGTTGAACGCACCCATCGCCGGGCCGCACCAGATCTGGTAATCAGCGCGGCGATCCAGCTCTCCGGAGCGCGCCCACTGTGCGCCCATGAAGAGGTACCACCGGAAGATCAGCGCCATCCGATGCTTCGGATCGGCTTTGGCCTTCTCGATCTCCGGCGGGTTCCGCTCGGAGAAAAATGCTTCCGTATCCGCCCAGATGTCGGCAACGGAACGACCGAGCACCTTCTGCTCCATCGCGACCCGCTCGTCCTCCGGCATCGCCTCGATCGAGGGGTAGCTGCGGAAGATTCTGTAGAGCTCTTTTCCACGCTGGGCGAAGAGCGTCCCGCGCTTCAGCACCTGAACCTCGACACCGAGCTCGAACATGTCGGCGGCCGGGGCCATCGCGACGTCGGTCATCGACGCCTGGCCCAGCATCTGCCGTCCATCCTCGGAGAGCGCAGATTCCACGGCGGCCTGGTTCACCGAGCCGGTAACCACGAAGGCGGCTCCCGCGGCGAAGGCTGATGCCAGAGCGGCTGGGGTACCGAGGCCACCACCGACCCCGATGCGCGGCCGCTCCGCATAGCCGAACTCGGCGCGCACCTCGTCGGCCAGCTCGATGATCCGCGGCAGGAGGACCGGGAGGGGTCGATTGTCCGTGTGCCCGCCGGAGTCCGCTTCGACGGTGATATCGCCGGCTACGGGGATCTCGCGGGCCAGAGCAGCCTCTTCGGCCGTGAGTCGACCCGCTTGCACGAGCGGAGCCAGCATCACTTCGGGCGCCGGCGAGAGGAACGGGCGCGCGACCTCGACGCGGGAGACCTTGGCGAAGATGTGGGTCCGGCGTCGAACCGAGCCGTCCGGGCCGCGGGTCAGTCCCTTGGCGGAGAGGTAGACGATCGCCGGCTGGAGCCGCATGAAGGCCGACGCGGAGATGTTGGTCACACCGCGCTCGATCATGAGGTCGGCGAAGTCCATCTCCATGTGGGACTCTTGGGGCGAGTGGATCAGATTCGCGCCCCAATTCCTGACCGACGTGCCCAGCGCCGCTTGGATCTTCTCTACGGCCTCCCGAACGGTAGGCATCGTCAGGCCGGCGCTTCCGAAGAAGGCCATCATGCCGGCACGAGCCGCGGCGATCACCATGTCCGCGCTCGCGATCCCTCGGGCCATCTCCCCGACGACATAGGGGAACCGACAGCCGTGAGCGACGCCAAACGAGCGGTCGCCGAGCCATTCCGGGTACACCGGAGGCAGGACGCCGACCAGCGCTTCGTCGGATCCGACCGGTTGGATCGGAGCCCCGTTCGGTCCTACACCGGACACCCGCATTCCCCGCGGGCCTGCGATCAGCACGGCAGGCGCGCGCACGGGCACCCCGGCCGGGCCCTCGGGCCCAGTCGATGCTGCCGGCGAAGCCGCGCCGGGGGCTGCGGTGCCGAGGCCGGAGGCTGCCTGACCCGTATGGGCGGCCGTACGTCCGGTCATGAACTCCTCGTGTAGGAGACCTATGGCGAAACCCCGCCGATCAGCCGGTGAGACCCGGAGAATCGGCGGGACCTTGAAGCTAACGGTTTTTCGTGCGGAATGGGGGGGAAGCTAGGGGTCGAGAGGGGGTCGGGACACCCTTAACCGTCAGCGGCGAACCCGTGTCAGCTCACGGATTTGCGCGCGGAGAGCGGTCGCTTTCCCCGCGGCCTCCAGGTCGATCCACATCATCTCGATCAATGCCGCGTCCACGAAGCCCGGCGGTGTGCCCCCCTGGAGCGGATTCGAAAGCCCTTTCACGATCCGAAACTCATCGACGGCGCTCGCCACTTCGTCGTTGAAGAAGCCCGACGTCCTGTTCCGCTCGAGGGGCGTGTCCGCGTCGCCGAACCGCCCGAGTGCGTGCAACATCAGCTTCAACTGCCATACGTCGTTGCCGGACGGCTGCGACAGCTCCCTGAAGCCCAACGTCTGGGACACTGTGTCGTAGACACGTCTCAGCTCGGCGACCGGTGTCTGGTGTTCGCACACGTTGATATGGACGGTTTGGCCATCCGGCCGCCGGGCCATCCCCTCCCGGGGATCGACCACGATGACCGAGGCCGACTGAAGCCTACCCACCCTCCGGTCCCCGCCCACGACCTGCCCGGCCATCAACGCCTCGATCAGTCGGTCGGCGAGATGCCGCTCGGATCCCTCAGACGCCTCGAAGGCGTCCGCGACGGCCTCGACGACCTCCGGTCCGACTAGGACGTTCCCCTGGGCTGCGTAGTTGGGTCCCGATCGGTGGCCGGCCCATGCGCCCGGTTGGCTCCCCGTATGCTGGGCCGCGCGTCCGTCCACGGACACGACGCCGACCTGACGACGCTCGCGTCCATCATCGGCCTCGGTCGCCCGCGTGAGCGCCTCCGTTGGCGAGAGCCCTTCCTCCATGAAGTCGAGCAGTTCGGCGCCGTACTCCGTCCTCGTCGAGGCCTGGGTCGCGACGGCGCCTACGCCTGCTCGCACCCACGGCACACCATTGCCGACGCAGGCAACACGCGTCGTCACCGCCACGCCCGACTCGCCCGTCGCTGGATCCACCGCGGCGATCGAGAAGGTGTGAAAGAGGAGCTCGTTCCCCCACGACGCCGGTTCCTGCGCGTCGGCGCCGTACGGGGCAGCGGCGAGGGCCAGCGCGATGAGGCCCGAGCGCCACACGATCGAACGAACAGGGCGGGACGCACGGCGTGACGGGGCGACACGGGCCATGGGGACCTCGTCGAAGATTCGGATGTCGTGACCACTCGACGTTGACCGGCACGCGGCGCTCAAGCAAGGCACGCCGGGCTTCGTTGAAGAAGCCGAGTCGGCTCCGCGTACCCTGTACGGAGAAACAGCGAAAGGGCGCGGCGGGCACTATCTTCCCGTTGGGTTCGACGACAAAAAGTAGCCACACCGAGGAGGACGACGGCCATGGGCCTGTTCGACAAGATCCGGGGCGAGTTCATCGACATCATCGAGTGGACCGACTCGAGCCCCAATACCCTCGTCTGGCGGTTTCCCCGTCACGGCAACGAGATCAAGAACGGCGCGAAGTTGACCGTCCGTGAAGGCCAGACCGCCGTCTTCATCGACGAGGGTCAGCTCGCCGACGTCTTCGGGCCCGGGATGTACGACCTCGAAACCGAGAACCTCCCCATCCTCTCGACCCTGAAGGGATGGAAGCACGGCTTCGAGAGCCCGTTCAAGGCAGAAGTCTACTTCGTGAACATGCGACAGTTCACGGATCAGAAGTGGGGCACCAAGAATCCGGTCACGATGCGCGACCCGGAGTTCGGTCCGGTACGCGTGCGAGCCTTCGGTACCTACGCGATGCGGGTCTCCGACCCGGGGAAGTTCCTCACGGAGATCGTCGGAACCGACGGGCACTTCACGACCGAGGACGTGACGGACCAGGTGCGGAACATCCTGGTGTCTCGCTTCTCGGACGCGATGGCCTCGTCCGGTATTCCGGTCCTCGACATGGCGGCGAACTACGACGAACTCGGCGTCAAGCTGGGCGACCGCGTCTCCGACGACATGGGCGGCTACGGCATCGAGCTGACCACCTTGCTCGTGGAGAACATCTCCCTTCCGCCCGCAGTGGAGGAGGCGCTCGACAAGCGCACGAGCATGGGCGTGATCGGGGATCTGAACCGGTACCAGCAGTTCCAGACCGCCGAGGCGATCGGGGACATGGCGAACCAAGAAGGCGGCGGCGGCATGATGGCCGGCGGCATGGGCGCGGGCATGGGCTTCGCGATGGCGAACCAGATGAGCCAGCACATGGGTCAGGGGCAGGCCCCAGCCCAGGGCGGTGGCGCTCCGCCCCCGATTCCCCAAGGCCCCAAATTCTTCGCCGCCATCGGCGGGCAGCAGGCCGGGCCCTTCGATGCGGCCGCAATGGCCCAGCAGATCGCGTCGGGCGCCGTCACGCGGGAAACGCTCGTCTGGACCGACGGCATGGCCGACTGGACTGCAGCCGGCCAGGTCGACGCCGTCGCCAAGATGTTCGGTTCCTCGCCTCCGCCACTTCCGGGATCCTGAGGCTGATCCGAAGTAGGAGGGAGGCGGGCGGTGAGTGATGGGGTGAGGCAGTTCCCGTGCGATCAGTGCGGGGCGAACGTCGAGTTCGCGCCGGGCCGGGACTCTCTCTTGTGTCCGTATTGCGGGACCGAGACGCATATCCCCAACTCCGGAGAGGGCTTCGAGGAGCAGGACTTCGAGTCCTTCTCGATCGATGCGATGGCGGACAGCGCCGCGACCGAGGAGGTCACCTCGGTCCAATGCTCGTCGTGTGCGGCCCTCGTCGAACCCTCACCGACACACGAGGCGTTCGCCTGCCCGTACTGTGGGTCTGCGATCGTCTCTACGGAGCGGTCACAGAGACTCCTGAAGCCTCAGGCGGTCCTGCCGTTCGCGATCGATCGCGCGGAAGCCACCGACAAGTTCAAGGCGTGGATCAACAAGCTCTGGTTCGCCCCGGATGCGCTGAAGAAGCTGGCCGAGCTCGAGGGCCGACTCAAAGGGCTCTACGCCCCGTACTGGACGTACGACGCGGACACCCAGTCCCAGTACAGTGGCATGCGTGGGGACAACTACATGGTCACGCGCACCCGTACGGTGAATCGGGACGGGAAGATGGTGACCGAGACGTATCAGGAGACGAAGATCCGATGGCGCCCGGCTTCCGGACGGGTCGCGCGGATCTTCGACGACGTACTCGTCGTCGGCTCGGAGTCGCTCCCGCGCGAGCTCGCAGAGGAGCTGGAACCGTGGGATCTCAAGAACCTCCGCAGCTACGCGGACGAGTACCTCTCGGGCTTCACCGCGGAACGATATCAGATCGATGTGAAACGAGGTTGGCAGCGCGCCACCGAACGGATGGACGTCGTCATTCGGCAGGACGTCCGTCGGGACATCGGCGGGGATCATCAGAAGATCTCTTCACTCCACACCCGCCACGACCGCGTGACCTTCAAGCACATCCTGCTCCCCATGTGGATCTGCTCGTACCGCTACCAGGAGAAGATCTACCGCTTCCTGGTGAACGCGCGGACCGGGGAGATCCAAGGGGAGCGGCCGTGGAGCTGGGTCAAGATCACCCTCACCGCGCTCGCCGTGGCCGCCGTGATCTTCGTCCTGGTGATGGTCTTCCGGGAACGCTGACCCCGCGGAACCCGGAAACACGAAGCGCCCTCCCCCGGTAAGACCCGCAAACGCTTGTTCAGGACAGGATTCCTGGGCATGGTACGATCTATTCTCGGTGGGTGTCGTACCGAACTTCCCCCGTCCCACCGCCCACGCAGCAAGGACTCAGAAGGCATGAACCGCAAGTTTCTCGCCCTTTCGGCTCTCGCGTCTCTCGCCGTCGCGTCGCCCTTGGCGGCGCAGGCGTTCGGATCGGACGTCGCCGTCGGCACAGACCACATCATTGTCGGCGAGCCCGACTATCCGAACCGCTCCGGCGTCGTGTACGTCTTCGGGCGCGACGGCTCCGGTACGTGGAGCCAAACCCAGATGATCCAACCGGGCGACGCATCGGCCGGGAACAACTTCGGCACCTCGGTTGCCGTAGACGGAGACATCATGATGGCGTCGGCCCCCCACGCGGGCGCTGGAGCCGGTGCGGTGTACGTCTACCGCAACAGCGGTGGCACGTGGATGGAAGCGGGCCAGCTCGTCCCCGGTGACGCGACCGCAGCCGACACCCTGGGTGCCGAGATTTCGATCAACGGCAACTGGGCCATGATCAGCTCGCTCGCCAAGAACCAGGCCCGCGGGGTCGTCTACGCCTTCCGCCGCGATGGAGACAACTGGGTCGAGCACTCGCAGATCGCCGCCACCGACCTCGAAGCCGGAAATCGCTTCGGTGAGGTCATCGAAGTCTCGGGCGACCACATGATGGTCGCGGCCGGCGGCATCGGAGACGGCCAGGGTGCCGTCTATCACTTCACGTACGACGAAGGGCAGGACGTCTGGGCTCCTCAGGGCGCGCTCGAAGCTCCGCTCCTCGGCCCCGGTGCCGCCTTCGGCTCCTCGATCTCGATCGTAGACGAGACGGCGCTCATCGGCGTCCCGGGCTTCCTGAATGCGATCGGAAGCGTCCAGGTCTACGAGCTCACGGACAACGGGTTCGAGATCACATCGCTTCTCGCGCCGTTCGAGACCCAGGGTGGATCGGCGTTCGGTAGCTCGATCGCCTACGACGGTCAGACGGCCTGGATCGGTGCCCCGGGTGGTGGAGCCGGACAGGGTCGCTCCTATGTCTTCACGCGCAGTGAGGACGGTTCGGAATGGGGCGCCGCCGAGCAGCTCGGCGGCGGGCACACCGGACAGGCGCTCTTCGCCGCGACCGTCGACATGGCCGGCGACCTCGCCGTCGGTGGCGCCGTCGGATCCGACCGCGGCGCCGGCTCGGGCGTCGTCTTCGAGCGTACCGCCGACGGCTGGGCGGCGGCGGGATCGATCGAAGGTGAGGTCCTCGGCATGGACGGAGTCATGGGCGACGAAGTCCGCTGCTCCGATGAGGGTGAGGCCGCTGCGTTCACATGTGAATCGGTCGACCTCCTTTCGTTCCTCCCGGTTTCCGACATGGGCGCGAACCGCGGCATGTCGACAAACGACGTGTGGGGATGGACCGATCCGGATTCCGGACGCGAGATCGTCCTCGTGGGGATGTCCGACCAGACGGCCTTCGTCGACATCACGAACCCGGGCAACCCGGTCTACCTCGGCCGTCTCCCGATGCCCGAGACGGCGAACGCCTCGGTGTGGCGGGACATGAAGGTGTACGCCAACCACATGTACGTCGTCTCCGACGGCGCGGCCGAGCACGGGATGCAGGTGTTCGACCTCACCCACCTCCGTGACCTCGACGGGTCGAACCCGGTGACGTTCGAAGCCGATGCGCATTACACCGAGATCGCCAGCGCGCACAACATCGTGATCAACGAGGAGACCGGCTACGCGTACTCCGTCGGTAGCAGCGGCGGGGGCGAGACGTGTGGCGGCGGACTCCACATGATCAACATCCAGGACCCGAAAAACCCGACGTTCGCCGGTTGCTTCCAGGACATGACGACGGGCCGCCAGCGTACCGGGTACTCTCACGACGCGCAGTGCGTCGTCTACCACGGTCCCGATGAGGACTACCAAGGTCGCGAGATCTGCCTCGGCTCCAACGAGACGGCCCTGTCGATCGCGGACGTGACCGACAAGTCGAATCCTGTGGCGGTGTCGATGGCTTCGTACCCGAACGTGGCGTACTCCCACCAGGGTTGGCTCTCCGAGGACCACGCCTACTTCTTCATGGGCGACGAGCTGGACGAGACGGGTGGGAATGTGACGAACACCCGGACCCTGATTTGGGACCTCGCCGACTTGGACGACCCGGTGCTGGCCCAGGAGTACATGTCCGACACCAAGTCGACGGACCACAACCTCTACATCCTCGGCAACACGATGTATCAGTCCAACTACAAGAGTGGACTGCGTGTCCTGGACGTGTCGGACCCGGAGAACCCGGTGCCGGTCGGCAACTTCGACACGGTGCCGTACGGTGGGGACGACGCCCAGATGACGGGCTCGTGGTCGAACTACCCCTATTTCGAGAGCGGAGTCGTCGTGGTGACCAGCGGGCGTGAAGGCCTCTTCATCGTTCGCTACCGCCCGCGCACGATTTCCCAGTAGGAGCAAGACGCATGACGACAGCAACACCGTCGGGCGCAGAGGAGCGTCGGCTTCGGCCGGCGCTCCTGGCGCCTCGGATCCGAGAGCGCTTCTCGCGCTTCGCCCTGGTGCTCACCGCCTTCGCCGCAACGGCGTGTGCCTCCGCAGGCGGTCTGGGGACGCCGATCTCGGCTCAGGAGGGCCCGCAGTACCTCTACGTGGCCAGCCAGGACGACGTCACCGTCGCCGTGATCGACATGTCCACGAACCAGCTCGTGACGACCGTCGACCTCAAGGAGCTGGGCTACTCACCGACCGCCAAGGCGCACCATACCGCGGTCGAGCCGGACGGCTCGCACTGGTACGTCTCGCTCATCGCGGATGGACGGGTTCTGAAGTTCGACCGGGACAACAACTTCGTGGGTGAGGCCTCGTTCGAGACGCCGGGGATGTTGAGCCTCGATCCGGACTCGGATCTGATGTACGTCGGGCGCTCGATGGCGGCCGTGAATCCGCCTCAGCGCGTGGGCGTCATCCATCGGTCTTCGATGGACATCGAGGAAGTCGACGTCTTCTTCCCTCGCCCGCACGCCCTCGCCGTCGATCCCATGGGTGACCGGTTCTTCTCGGCCAGCCTGGGTCAGAACAGCGTGGCGTACGGTGCGGTCGGAGAGGAAGAGGTCGACCTGCTTCCGATCGACGGGATGATGAACCACATGCTCGTTCAGTTCGCGATCGCTCCGGACGGACAGCGCATGGTCGCGGGAGGACAGATGACGGGGGACCTCCTCGTCTTCGACCTCACCGGCGAAGAACCTTCGGTCATCGAGTCGCTCGATGTCGGGGGGCAGCCTTGGCACCCGGTCTTCAGCCGGGACGGCAGCGAGGTCTGGATTCCGAACCAGGCCGCGAACACCGTGACGGTCATCGACGCGCGGAACTGGTCCATCCTGGACGTCATCGAGCACCCCGCGCTCGTGGAGCCGCACGGATCGGCGATCTCGCCAGACGGGGAGACGGTGTACGTATCCAGCCGCAACGTGGCCGGCACGTACACGAGTGCCTCCGGGGCGGATCGCCCGGGGACGGTGGTCGCGATCGATCGCGCTTCGCGTGACATCGTGTCGGTGATCGAAGTCGGACGCTACGCGGCCGGAATGTCGGCCGCAGCAGGAGGAAACTGATGCGGGCAGCCGGGCGCAGTGCGGCAACGTTTCTCTCGCTCGGCTGCCTCTCCTTCCTGGTCGGCGCCTGTACGGGCGCGACGACCGGAGGGACGGTCCAGCCCCCCGCCGATGGCGCCGGCTACGTCCGGCATATCGATCCATTCCCGGTCGTCACCGCAGACGGGGAGCGGATCGACCAGCCTTTCTTGGGCGGCTTCAACATTCCGCGTCCGCAGCTCGTCGACATCGACGGGGACGGCGACGACGACCTCTTCCTTCAAGAGGCGTCGAACAGCGTCATGTTCTTCGAGAACCGGCCTGGCGAAACGCCCCAGTTCCAATGGCAGACCGAACGCTTCCAGGACTTGGACGTCGGTGAGTGGTACCGCTTCGTGGACTTGGACCGGGACGGGGACGTCGACCTCCTGGCCGAGCGCCTGTTCAGCTACGTGCGCTACTACCGGAACGAGGGGACCACGAGCGCGCCGCGCTTCGTCGAAGCCGCCGACAGTCTGAAGGACACGGACGGGGTCCCGCTCTTCTCCGATCGGCAGAACATCCCGAACGCGACCGACATCGACTGTGATGGACAGGTCGATCTGCTCATCGGTCGACTCGTGGGGACGGTGACCCGGTACGAAGAGACCGGGACGGACGAAGCCGGTGTGCCCAGCTTTCGATTCGTAACGGATCGCTTCGAGAACATCGAGATCGTGGCTCAGATCGGTTCACTACACGGAGCGAACACGATGGCCCTCGGCGACGTCGACAACGACGGCGACGAGGACATGTTCTGGGGTGACTACTTCGAGCCCGGCATCCTCTTCATCGAGAACACGGGAACGTGTAGGACGCCGTCGATGCGTGGAGAGCCCACGCCCTTCCCCGTCGACGAGCCGCTCACCACCAGTGGGTACAACGCCCCGACGTTGGGCGATGTCGATGGCGACGGGGACGACGACCTCCTGGTCGGCGTACTCGGCGGTGCGTACAACCCGAACACGACCACAATCGACAACCTGCACTACCTCGAGCAGGTGGCGCCGAAGGACTTCGAGCACCACACGAGCCGCTTCCTCTCGACGATCGACTACGGTGCGGAGACCATCCCGCTCCCGATCGACCTCGACGGAGACGGCGACCTCGACCTCCTCGTCGGCAACAAGATCGAACAGGACGACACGCAGAACGGCAAGCTGTACCGCCTGATCAACGACGGGACTACGACCGAGCCGCGCTTCCGCGAGGACGGTGACCTCTTCGTCGGTGGCGGATACCACTTAATGCCCGCATTCGGCGACCTCGACGGGGACGGTGACCTGGATGCCATCCTCGGGTCGTGGGAAGACGAAGTACGGATGTACCGGAACGACGCGACCGACGGCTCGTTTGATCTCGTGCTCGTCGACTCCGCAGTGGTCACGCTCACGCGGGGTCGCAACGCCACACCGGCGTTGGGCGATATCGACGGGGACGGAGATCTCGACCTCTTCCTCGGCGAGGCGTCCGGTCAGCTGAACTTCTATGAGAACACGGGCTCGGCACTGAACGCGGAGTTCACCTTGGTATCCGACGAGTTCGGCGACATCGATGTCGGCCGACGCTCGCTCCCGATCCTTCGTGACCTCGATCAGGACGGAGATCTCGATCTCGTGCTCGGATCCGAGGGCGAGGGCGTCCGAGTCTTCCGCAATGCCGGGACCCGGACCGCCCCCGAGTTCGTCGACGGAGGGACGCTCGACCTACCGCTCGTCGACTTCGCCGCCCCCGCCTTCGCGGATTGGGACGGGGACGGCGACGACGATGTCTTGCTCGGTAGCCAGCGCGGTGGACTCTGGTATTTCGAGAACCGGAGCCGCTAGCCGACGGGCTGACCGTTCCGATCCAGCAGCGTCGGCTCACCGAGACCGAGTTCTCTCAGCCGCGGAAGCTGAGTGCGGGCGTCTCCGACGACGAGCCAGATCATTCCGGCAGGATCGAGGTACTCACCGGCTAGCGCCTGGATGTCTTCGATAGTGATGTCCCGGACGACCTGCTCTCTTTGGAGCACGTAGTCGGCGGAGAAGCCGTAGCTGCTCATGCTCGACAGGAGGCCGAGCTTGGCCCCGCCCGTCTCGAACGCTCGGGCATTCGCGCGGAGGAGGAAGCTCTGCGTCGCCTCCAGGTCTTGTTCGTCGAATTCCGGACCGTGTGCCTCGACGATGTCTTTGATCAGATCGAGCGCTTCGAAGGTCACGTTCGACCGCACTGATGACGAGATCGAGAAGGGGCCGGGGATGTCCGTGCCCGCGAATCCCGAGCCGATCCCGTACGTGTAGCCTCGGCGCTCACGCAACATCTGCGTGAGATCGGAGGCGAAGCCGCCCCCGCCCAGGCGGAAGTTCATGACCGACGCCGGGTAGTACGCATCATCCGTCTGGGCCAAGGCCAGGTAGCCGATCCGAAGAACCGACTGACTCGCGTTCGGGACATCCACGAAGTAGAGACCCGCCCGATCCGGAGCCCACTCGGGTGCTGCCGGTAAGGACGGTCCTACGCCGCCCCACTCGGACTCGAGGCGCGACAGCGACGCCACGACCTCCCGCTCGGAGACCGATCCGGTGACGTGGAACGAAGCCAACCCCGGCTGGAGCGCGTCGGCGTGGTACGCGCGCAGGTCGTCGATCGAGATGAGTTCGATCCCGTCGAGATCCCCCAATCGATTGGCGGCCAGGACGTGATCTCCATAGAGGAGCTTCTGGAAGACGTCCCCTGCGACCCCGACCGGGGAGGAGGCGCGCTGTTGCAGCCCGTTCGCCACGCGCTGCTGCGCGAGCGCGAACTCATTGGCATCGAACCGGGGCTCGAGGAGAATCTCCTCGACCAGCGCCATCGTGGCGCCGTAGTTCCTCGCCAACGTGCTCCCGGAAACGGAGAAGGACTGCGTTCCGGCTGTCACGTTGATCGATGCGCCCAGCAGGTCGATCGCCGCCTCGAGCTGCTCGGGCGTCCGGTTCGCCGTGCCGGCCGTCATGCTCTGCGCAAGCAGGTTCGCGACACCGACCTTTCCAGCCTCCTCGACCAGCTGCCCGCCGCGGACGCGAAGCTCGAACTGGACCAAGGGCACCTCCCGGTCCTCGATCCCCAGCACGGCCATCCCGTTGTCGAGTTCGGTCTGCCATACGTCCGGAGCAGCCAGAGACGGCGAGGCGCCATACGGAGGCTCGACGGATCGGTCGATCGCCGATTCCGTTCGATCGTTGCCTCGGAGCACGAGCCCGATCTCGGCCTCCGCCCCCATCACGATCGGCTCTTCGACCACGAAGGCGCGCTCCGAGCCGTCGAGGGCGAGGTCGGCGGAGCCGAGCGGGACGAAGCTGGTGATCACCGCCGGGCGATCCTTGATGTACTGCTCGTACACCCGCATCACGTCTTCTTCCGTCACCGCGAGCGCACGTTCGAGGTCCGTTGCGGCGAAGCCGGGGTCGTCCGCGAAGATCGCGTATTGAGCCAGCTGGAAGGCCTTCCCCAGCACGGAAGACAGGCCCGAGTAGAAGTCCGTTTCGTAGCCGGCCTTGATTCGCTCCAGCTCTTCGGCCGGGACCCCCCTGGCTTCGAAGAGGTCGAACGCGCGCTCGACCGCATCGGCGACTTCGTCGAGGTCTGTACCCGCGTAGGCTCGGACCGAGACGTCGAAACGTCCGGCCAGCTCCATGTTCCTCTGGAAGGCGAACGGCCCGGGCGCGACCGCGCTTTCCTCGACCAAGACCTCGTAGAACGGGGTCGACTTCCCGTCCGTCAGGATCGCAGCCAGGACGTCGAGGGGATACTGGTCTGGGTGGTACACGGGAACCGTGGGCCAGGCCATCGTCAGCAGCGGGAGCTGCGCGAAGTTGTCTTCGTGGAAGAGTCGCACGGACTCGGCCAATTCGACCGGTGGCGGGGGCGGGGGTATCGGAGTCTCCGCCGGAGCGATCTCGGCGAAGTAGCGCTCGATCCACCCCTTCGTCTGCTCGACGTCGATGTCCCCCGCAACGACGAGCGTCGCGTTGTTCGGACCGTACCACCTCTCGTGGAAGTCGATCACGTCCGAGAGCTCCGCTGACTCGAGATCGGCGAGAGAGCCGATCACCTGCCACTGGTACGGGTGACCATCCGGATACAGCGCATTGCTGATGACGAAGTTGTTGTGGCCATACGGCTGGTTGTCGACGCCCTGCCGCTTTTCGTTCTTGACGACCTGTTTCTCCTTCGCGACGACCGACTCGGTGACCGTGTTGATGAAGAAGCCGAGCTTGTCGGCTTCCGCCCAGAGGGTCTTCTCCAGCCCGTCGATCGGCACGACCTCGAAGTAGTTCGTTCGATCGTTGCTCGTCGAACCGTTCGTCGAACTACCAACTCGGGTCATCAGCCGATCGAGTCCACCCGGACCGAGATTCTCGGAGTCGAGGAAGAAGAGGTGCTCGAAGAGGTGAGCGAAGCCGGTCTTGCCCTCCACCTCGCGGGCAGAGCCCACGTGGAAGGTCATCGCGACGGCCGCGATCGGATCGGACCGATCGACGTGGAGGACGACTTCGAGCCCATTCGGCAGCTCGTAGCGCTCGAAGTCGATCGAAACCGTGGCCTCGTCCACGTCGACCGGCGCGCACGCCGAAAGACCGAGGATGCCGACTGCAAAGATCGCACGTGTACAACTCATCACCCGTCCCGTCATCGTCCCACCTCCGTCGAAGTCTCCCCAGACCCATACCAAAGGGCCCGAAAGATGAGGTCAGACCTCGCCGGTCGAAACCCGCCGGAAGACCTCTGCGGCCGCCTGCAGCCGCTCAGGGGAGACCTGGACCCAGTCGATCCACGCGTCGGGCCGGTCGTCGGCACGCTCGATCAGGGCCGCGGCGAGCGCGCTGACCAGCTCGCGAAGATCCGGAGCAGCCAAGTTCATACGCGGCCACATGCCCGCGACCACCTGCATCGACTCTCTGCCCCGTCCGAAGCGCGAGACCAGCTCCTGGTCGGTGAAGAGGTCGCTGCGCGCCGCGGCCAGCAGGCACCGCCCGAGGAGGTCGACGACGTCCTCGTCGAGCTTTCGGAGCATGACCTTCTGGGACTGATACTCGAGGACGCGTCCAAGGAAGGTCATGAGCGGGTAGACGGCGTCGCCGAGACGATCCAGGACGATCGGCGGGGCCGACCGCGGATAGAGGTAGAGCCGGTCGTAGTGCTCGGCCTTCTGTTCGACCTTCTCCGACATCTCGGGCGAAATCCAGTCGTAGCCGATGAGGTCCGGGAACGAGATCAGATCGTAGGCGGCGGCATCGACGACCCGCGCGATACGCTTCGGTGTGACGAGGTAGGCCGCCCCGTCTCGAGCGTCGATGCGCACCGCCGTTCCCGCACCCGCGAGGACATCCTCCTCCCCGTGCGGATCACGCGCCACGAGCTCTGCGTTGAGCCCGGGCCTCTTCTGGAGACCCTCGAGGAATATCTCCACCAGCTGCTCCGTGAGCAGCCAATCGACCATCGTCATGCAGGAAAGCTAACCCGCCGACCAAGAGCGATCGGCGGGCAGGCCCTTGCCAGCCATCGAAGCCCCCCGGCAGAATCGGTTCACCGTACACCCGATGGAGTCTGCCATGCGCACCGTTCTCGCGTCTGCTCTACTCATTCTGACCGCGGCTCCGGCCGCAGCCCAGATCCTGCCCTCCGTCTTCCTCGAGGAGCTGACGTGGACCGAGGTCCGTGACGCCATCGACTCCGGAACCACCACGATCATCATCCCGACGGCCGGTACCGAACAGAACGGCCCGCATATGGTGCTCGGGAAGCACAAGTTCATCATCAATCACGCGTCCGCGATGATCGCGAGGGAGTTGGGGAACGCCCTGGTCGCTCCCGTCGTGACGTACGTCCCGGAAGGAGACGTGAACAACCCGACGCGCGGGCACATGTCGAAGGCGGGGACGATCACCTTCCCTGAAGAGTTCTACATGAAGCTGTTGGAGTACGCCGCACGCAGCCTCGCAGTGCACGGCTTCACCGACATCGTCATGATCGGGGACAGCGGCGGGAACCAACGCGGGATGCAGCAGGTTGCGGAGATGTTGAACGCCGAGTGGGATGGTGAGGCATCGCGCGTCCACTTCGTCGGTGACTACTACTCGAACAACGGATTCCGCGAGTGGTTGATGGAGGAGGGCGAGACCCAGGAGACGATCGGCGGACACGCCGGGATCTCCGACACGTCTCAGCTCCTCGCCGTCGATCCGCGTCACATCCGGACCGATCAATTGGCCCCCGGGGGCGGGTTCGAGGATTCAGGCGTCTCCGGCGATCCGACTCGAGCGTCGGTCGAGCGAGGGGTCCGAGGAATCCAGTTCAAGGTCGACGCCGCCCTCCGACAGATCCGCGAGCTGGTGGATTCTCGGTAGGGGAATCCCTGTCACCGCTGGGGAGCGCACGCGTATCGGATTGCATCGCGTCGTGGCGATTCCCACTTTCCCGCGCCGCCACGGCATACCCCCAGAACGTGATTCTAGTCTGATGAAATCCTCGTCCCGTCTCGCTGCCCTCCTCGTCGCTGCCCCCCTACTGGCGGGGTGCTTCACCGTGGCACCGATGCCCGTGCCGCCCACGGCTCCTCAGCGCGAGGACGTTGCGCTTCGTGGAGTCGTCGTTCGTGAAGCCAACGGAACCGAAGAAGAGGTCCGATTCGACGAGGTGCACGAGGTGACGTGGACCAACACGTCGTTGTCGGTGGTCGCTGACGTTACAGACGCCAGCGGGGCGACTCAGACGGTCACAGAGCTGTATCCGATCTCCACTCTGTCCGCACTGTTGGTTCGTCAGCTGGACGCGGGTAAGACGTCCGCGATCATCGGTGGTGCGATTGTCGGCACGGCGGCGTTCATCGCGACCGTCGTGAGCGGAACGAGTGATCCCGCAGGAGGTGGCAGCTAGCGGCTGATCGCTAGCGGAGACGGGTCCACACCAGGACCACTCCGCAGTTGGAGATCTCGTCGAAGCCGACGGGTACCTCACTCGACCGCGTGTAGATCTCGATCGCCTCGACTTCCGACGGCGTCATGTAGTCGTCTGGCCGCACGGTCATCGTCCCGCCAGCCGCAACGACGTGACGATCTACGTAGAGGGTAGGAGAGCACTTCCGACCGCCTCTCCAATTCCAGATCGCCGGGTTGGCCATGACGTCCGGACTGCCTGTCAGCGGACGCGACTGATCGATTTCGATTCTCGGGATGTTGCGGAAGGCGTCGGTGACCTTGTCGATCGCCAGGCGTTGGATCTGCTCTCGAATGAGCAACGTGCCCTGGCCCATGATCGCTCGATCGTAGAAGCCATTCGCCTCGAGCGGGCTCACGTCCTGTCGAGCACTCTCGACCACGAGGCTCTCCTCCAACGCGATGGGGGCCGGTCGAAGGCCGACCTGGAGGTCGAACACCCCACCGTCACCCAGATCGAAGACGCCATCCATCAGGGTCTCGTATCCGGTGCGCGAGATGTAAAGGAAGTACCCTCCGGCCTCGGGTGCGGTAATCTCGAACTCTCCACCGGTACCTGCGAGGGCCGCCACGACCATATCCCGGCCTTCTTGAAGCAGCCCGACATACGCCAGCTGCACAGGCTCCCCGGTCTCGGAGTCGACCACTCGGCCGCGCAGAGTCTGTGCCTCCACCGCGCTGGCCATGCTGACGGCCAACAGGGCGCTGCACACGAAGGTCGACCGCATCTTCACCGATCTCTGCTCCCGCGAAAAGCTTCCTGTCTTCTACTCAGTATACGCTCGGGAATGCGGTGCATGACCAGACGGCCGGCTTGACGAGGCCGGAAGCCGGTCCCCGAAGCGAGACTGCCCCTGCCGACCGGAGTCGACAGGGGCAGCTCAACCGGCCGAAGCCGGGGGTGCTACGTCACCCTAGCCAGAGCAGACACCGTTGGCGTCGTCTGCGAGGTTCGGGTTCAGCTGGCACTCGATCTTCGGGAGCGGCATGCAGCGGAGGCGGTTGGCCAACGCAGCGGAACCGACGATCCACCCACCCGCGAGGAAGGGGTGGTCCCAACGATCGAGGTCGAACAGACGGCGACCCGTCATCCAGAGCGTAGCGTACCGCTCACGGTCAAGGATCTGCAGAGCATCCGTCATGTTCGTTTCATCGGTCGGGAACGAGAGCGTCCCCATGGCCGTCGGAGCAGCCAGCGCAGCCAGGCCGTAGTGCGCCCGGACCGCGTTGATGTGACCGATGAACTCAGCGAAGTCCGGGGTGCCCTGGAGGGCCGCCTCGGCCTGGATCAGACGCATCTCTACGCCCGACGCCCGGTCGATGTCCGAACCACGCTCGTTGTACTTGTCCTGACGATAGTGCGCGTGGTCGCCATCGGCGCCCTGGTGCGCACCCGAGCCCTGACCGGAGCAATCGCCGGTCGAGGTGACACCACCCGGGATGTTATCCGGGTAGGCCGACGTCAGGTCGTCCCACTCGCCGCACTTCGTGTACGCAACGCGGGGATCCGCGTCCGCACCGTCATGCATGCGCTGAGCGAGGGTACGATAGACACCAACTTCAGCACGACCCCACGACTCGTTCCATACCTGGTTCGTGTTGGCCGAAGCGTGGTAGAGGGCCTGGTCGACGAACGCGATATCCGTGACCGCGGCAGCAGCGCTCGAGGCCGAAGCCCAGTCGCCTCTACCGACGTGAGCCTGCGCAATACCTGCCTGCGAGGCCGTGACCCACTGGGCAGCCGAAGCGCCCGCAGCCGTACCGATCGTGATGGCACGGTTGAAGTTGGCGATAGCCGAGTCGAACGCGACCGTGCGATCGACCCAGTCTTCAACGCTGAAGACCATCTGGCAGAAGTTCTCACCGAGACGCTGGAACGCGAAGCCACGGAGCGCGAACAAACGCGCGGCATCCGGGCTGCTGTTCGCACCTGCCTCGAGCACTTCTTCCAAACGGATCCACGCCTGGTCCGCTGCCCACGCGGCTTCATGGGCTTGCTCCCAGAAACCTTCGGAAGACTCCCAGTCGAAGATGCCCTGACGGTACTCCTGGGTCGACGTGTACGAACCCGTACCCGCGACCTCGTCCGTCAGGCGAGCACCGGAGAAGGCATACATATCTCCGATGTCGTTGTACTCAGCCGATACACCGGAGACCAACACCGGCATCAGCTCCGGGGTGTTGAGGTCAGCATCCTGGATCGCTCCAGGGTTCAAGACCTCGAGGGAGCACCCCGAGAACACGACCGCAACCATGGCGGCGGCTGACACGCGGCCAGCCCTTCTGGTCCAGTTGTTCATCAGAAGTTCACCGTCATGTTGAGGATGAAGACCCGCGGCGGCGGCATGTTGTAGTACTCGAACGCAGCCTCACCACGGCTGTTGCCGCGATCGGAAGCCTCCGGATCCATGCCCTGGTAGTCCGTGAAGACGGCCAGGTTCTTCACCTGCAGCGCGAGCGTCGCGCTACGGGTGGCCGGGACCAGCCCATCCGGGAGACGGTAGGACAGCGAAGCGGAGCGGATCTTCAGGAAGTCCGCCGCATCCGTCCACATGCCCCAGCGGACGTACGCCGGAACGCACGTCGTGAGCTGAGCAGGCGTGAGGTTCGTGATGCCGTTCGCGTTGAACTCGTCCTGGATGCCGTAGCACGCCGGCCACGTCTCACGACGCGCCGTTGCCCAGCCGAGACCCGCGGCCTTGTAGTGACCGGCCTGGCCCTCACCGAGGATGTCGAAGGTGAGCGACTGGTTCAGCGTGACACGCGTTCCGAGGCTGAAGATCTGCGTCGGGTAGTTGACGCCGAGTACCTCATCGGAGTACTCAGGCAGCTGACCCACCGCGTTCGGGTTCGTCACGACGCGGTCGTACTCGACGCCGATCGGGAAGCCCACACGCAGGTTGAATCCAGCGTCTTCGAGCGGACCGAGGTCCACGATCTCGGAGTTGTTCGTCGCATACGCACCGTTGATCGACCACTCAACGTTGTCCGTACGCATCGCTACGATGTTACCCACGATCTCGATACCGCGGTTGGCGGTCTCACCGAGGTTGCGCAGCGTCGCCTCTTCCGTACCGAAGGAAGGTGCTTCGCGCACGCCGATGAGGGCGTCGAGGGTCTTCTGGTCGAAGTACGTGAAGTCAGCCGAGAAGCGACCGTTGAAGGCCGACAGCTCGAAACCGGCTTCGAGCTCCTGGGAGATCTCCGGACCGAGGTCCGCGTTACCGAGGTTGTCGATGATCAGGCCGGGCACCAACTCATCGGCCTGCGTGGCTTCGTACACTTTAACCGCGTCGAACGCACCAGGCGCACGACCCGACTTACCCCACGCAGCACGCAGCTTCAGCGCGTCGATGGGGCCATCCTGCGGGAAGAAGCTCTCGTCCGAGATCGTGTATGCAGCAGAGACCTTCGGGTACGCGGCGAGGCCGAAGCCAGAGCCGAACGTCGAGAAGCCGTCCCAGCGCACACCACCCGTGATGAAGAAGCGGTCGCCGAGACCGATCTGCTCCTGCAGGAAGAACCCACCAGAGCGGATCGTCAGACGGTCTTCGTCCGTGAACGGCAGCGTGCCGTCACCGACCAGCTGGTCACCAGGCCCGGCGAAGTCGCCGTCACGGCCCTCGAGGCCCCAGCTGAACTCCTCGTACACCTGACCACCCCATGAGAACGAGGAGGAGATGCCTTCGGAGATGTCCGTACGCCACGAACCGTTGTAGTCGAACGTCAGGTTCCGGTCCGAGCGAGTGTCGTTCTGGCGAGAGCCAAGAGCGAACTCGTAGTTGCCGTACGGCTTGAAGTCCACGTAGTCGGAATAGTTGTAGTCCATTCCGAAGTTCAGACGGTGGCTGAAGTTCGCCGTCGGGGACCAACCGATCGACGCCGACGTCACCCACTGGCTGAGGAACGTGTTGATGTCGTTGAACAGCACGAGCGAGTCATCGTTGTCTGGCGTGTACCCACGCTCACCACGAAGCACGTTCAGGAAGAGTCCCGACGCGTTGTTCCCGTTCGGGATCCACGTGATGTTGCGGCGCGTGTACATGTTGTTCAGGCTGATATCCAGGCCGTCGAACGGCTGGAACTGAACGTTCGCACGCACGTTGTAGCTGTCCTGACCCTGCGGGTCGACAACGCCCTGCTCGTCCGCGTAACGGCCGGAGACGAAGTAGGTCGCCGTCTCACCACCACCACGCACGCTCAGGTTGTAGCGCTGCATGTACGCATCGCGGAACCAGGAACCGCTGCCCGGGCAGCCCGGCTCGGCACCGTAACCCGCGATGGTCGGGTAGTTCGCGAGATCGTCACCCGTGGCGCAGTCGTTGAGACGCAGGCCGTTCGGGTTCAGGTTCGCGTCGTCCGAGTTCAGCCAGTCGATACCCGTGTCACCACCCGGGTACACGTCCGTGTTGTTCTCGGTGTAGTAGTTCGAGATGGCGCCGAGGTCGCCGCCACCGTTCGGGCCCATGTGACCCATACGGCTCTGACCACCGTCGACAGATACGGTCCACGCCGGAGCGCCGGCCGCACCACGCTTCGTGAAGATCTGGATCACGCCACCCGCGGCTTCCGTGCCGTAGAGCGTCGTGGCCGCAGGTCCCTTCACGATCTCGATCCGGTCGATGTCGGACGGGTTGATCGCGTCCAGAGCCATCGGCGTCGCCGCGGCTTCATCGGACAGCGTCAACGTGTTGGTCTCCATCCGGACACCATCGATGTAGATCAGAGGACGGTTGCCCTGGGTCACCGAGGAGTTACCGCGGATGCGGATCTCGGAACCAGCACCAACCTGTCCATCCGTGTCGGCGATCTGGACACCTGCCGCGCGTCCCTGAAGAACGTCACCGACGTCCGTCACGGCTGCGATCTCGATGTCACGAGAGCCCACCGACTCGATCGTGTTCCCAACCTCACGACGACGTGCCTGACCTGCCGTTCCGGTCACGACCACGCCCTCAAGGGCCAGTGCCTGCTCACGCAGGCCGAAGTCGGCCGTGGCTGTACCACCGGCCGTGACCGAGACCGTCTGCGTGCCGGCCGAGTAGCCGATCATCGTGACGTTCACGGTCTGTGTTCCTGCAGGCACGTTCAGCAGCAAGAAACGGCCAACGTTGTTGACCAAGCCGCCGATCCCGGTGCCCTCGATCGCCACCTGGGCGCCCGCTAGCGGGGCCAGGCTGACTGCATCGCGGACCAGTCCGGTCACGGTGCCCGTGTTCTGCGCCACTGCTGGCAGGGCGCCGAACGC
>JBCCEZ010000032.1:0-52568 GCA_039030015.1 Gemmatimonadota bacterium
CGGCGCTTGAACAGCGACGTGCGCCGGGTCGATGGCTTCTTTACGGCCCGCTACCGGGCCGATGAGGGCGTGTGGGGTTCGCTTTCCACGTCGGCGTACGACATCGAGCGAGGTGTTCCGCCGGAGGCCCATCAGGATGGTCCGCGACTGTGGCGTTACCCCGAGCAGCGCCGCGTCATCGCCGCCCTCTCCGGGGGGACGGGTCAGCGTCAGACCGGGGCAGGTGAAGGAGATTTGGAGGCGTCGATCGGCGTCGACATCGGCTCGACATCGATCGAGCAGTTCGAGTCCGAGCTCTTCCAGACGGTCGAGGAGACGGAGGAAGCCGACGACCTCGTCGTCACCTTGCGTCTGCTGGGCGACCACACGCTCGGCTCGTCGGCGGACCTGAGCGTGTCGGCGACGTACGCGGACGTGCGTCACGACGAGGTCCTCACGCCAGGCGGTGCCAACAGCTATCGGCAGAGGCTGTGGAGTGCCGGCGCGGAGACCGAGGTCCGTTTCGGATCCGACGGCCTCACCAGCGTCACCTTCGGGGCGGCTGTCGACGGCTCGGACACGCCGGAGAGCGGTGACAAGCCTCCCGTCGAGCGGATCACGGACTTCGGCGCACGCGTGGGGGTCACCTCGCTGGTGTCCGACGGCGTGCTCCTCCACGGAGGGGTCTCTCGTCGCTCGCGGTTCCCCTCGTTGCGCGAACTCTACTCCGGCGCGCTCGGTCGTTTCGAGCCCAACCCGGAGCTGCGACCGGAGACGCTGCTCGGTGCCGAGGCCGGTTTCACGGCCACCCGATCGGGTGGTGAACTCCAGATCGTCGGCTTTCATCACCGGCTGACGGACGGAATCGTGCGTCGATCCGTCGTCGGTGCGGACGATGTCCGACGCTTCCAGCGGGTGAACCAAGACGAGGTGCGGAGCACGGGCCTCGAGGTCCTCGTCGTCGGCACACTCGCGGGTGCCACCCTTACGGGAGACCTGACGCTCCAGCGCGTTCGCGGATTGGACGAAGGCGGCGACATCGACCTCGAATACGAGCCCTCGATCGCGGGGAAGGTGGCCGCGGAATCCGCCCTCGCTGCGGGATTCCGGGGCTCGGTCGACGTGCGCTTCATGGGCGAGCAGCTCTGTGAGAATCCCGAGGTCGGGGGGTTGGAGCCGCTGGCCTCCAGCGGCATCGTGGATCTCACGCTCCGTCGCTTGTTTCAGTGGGGTCGGGGCGGCTCGATGCAGCGCCTCGATGCCTCCGCCTCCCTGCGCAATGTGGGCGACGCCGCGGTCTACGATCAGTGTGGCCTACCCCAGCCCGGGCGCCTCCTCCAGTTCCAATTCCGGATCAGCTGAACGCCGGCTATTTTGCGGGAGGTCGTTTCCGCCCGCTCGCCCCCACATGATCCGCCTCACCTTCCTCGGCACCGCTGCAGCCCGCCCCACGGTCGGGCGGAACGTCAGCGCGATCGCCGTCCAGCGCGAAGGTGAACTCTTTCTTTTCGACTGCGGCGAGGGTACGCAGCGACAGATGATGCGGTACCAGAGCGGATTCTCGATCTCCGCGATCTTCGTGACCCATACCCACGCGGATCACGTGTTGGGGATTACCGGCCTGCTCCGCACGATGGGGCTCCAGGGCAGGGAGGAGCCCCTGTCGATTTTCGGTCCGGTCGGGTCGAAGCGCGTCCTCCGCGACATCGTCGCCCTCGGCCAGGATCGGGCCGGCTTCCCGATCGAGATCATCGAGTGTGGGGCGGGAGAAGGGTGGGTGTCCGACGAGTACGAAATCACCGCCTTCCCGGTCGAGCACCGGACGCAGGCGGTGGGGTGGGTGCTGGTCGAGCACGACCGACTCGGCCGCTTCGACGTGGAGCGGGCGCGGTCCCTCGGAGTGCCTGAAGGGCCCCTGTTCGGTCGCTTGCATCGAGGCGAAGACGTGGAGGTCGATGGCACCGTCATCCGAGCCGCGGACCTGGTGGGGGAGGCCCGCCCGGGGCGGCGCGTCGTGTACACGGGAGACACCACCCCCTGTGCGGAAACCAAGCGCGTCGCCCACGGGGCGGACGTTCTCGTGCACGAGGCGACGTTCACGTCGGACGAGAGCAAGCGAGCGGTCCAAACCGGACACTCCACCGCTGCGGACGCCGGTCGCGTCGCGACCGAAGCCGGCGTTGGGGCGCTCTTCCTCACGCACATCTCGGCGCGGTACAGCGACGACACCCGGCCGTTGGAGGCGGAGGCCCGGGCACACTTCCCGGGCGCGCGTGTGGCCAAAGACGGACTCGTGCACGAGGTGGTGCTCCGCTCCGACGCACTCGCCACGAGCTCGATGGGCTGATGGGTTTCTTTCCATCGACTCCGGCCGGCCCCCAGGACGACGGGCCGACGATCGAGCATACTCGCGAAGATCCGACCGTCGAGGAGGCTCGTGATGTCTACATCGTCGAGGAAGCGGGCCGGCGCGCACGAGCGATTGCTCATGAGGTGTTCGGCGGGGTGGGGCGCAGTGCGCTGACCGGATTGGGGCTCGGCGGTCCCTTTCGTGGCCTCCTTCGACTCGATGTGCCGTTCCACTCCCTGGAGACGCATCACGACCGGGAGCAGGAATTCCTCGCCGCGGTGGCGGACGACGCGCTGCTTTCGGCCGTGCCTCTGCTCTTCGTCGTGGGCCCGCATGTCGACTGAATCGGGAGAACAGCCCACTTCGGCGCGCGGCGTGATTCGCCGCCGACTCGAGCACTTGAGTGGGCCGACGTGAGAATTCGTGTTCCAGGGGACAAGTCCCTCACCCAACGCGCCCTGATCTTCTCGGCTCTCGCCGACGGGGAGAGCGAGCTGTCCGGCCTTCTCTTCGGAGGCGACGCGGCGTCCACGGCCCAGGCCCTACGGGGGCTCGGTGCAGACATCCCTCCTTTGCCGCGCGACGGGTCGGCCATCCGGGTGTCCGGGCTCGGCCTCCGGGGTCTCTCGGCCCCGAGCGAGCCGCTCGACCTCGGGAATTCCGGGACGGGGACCCGACTCTTGTGCGGTGTGTTGGCCGGATGCGACTTCGTCGCTCGACTGGACGGGGACGCGTCACTCCGTAGCCGGCCGATGAAGCGGGTGACGGATCCCCTCGAGGTCATGGGCGCCCGCTTCACGTCCGAGGAGGAAGCCGGGCGACTTCCGCTCACGGTGCAGGGGCGCGTTCCGCTCGAGCCGATCGATTGGTCGAGCACGGTCGCGAGCGCCCAGGTGAAGTCGGCGATCTTGTTGGCCGGCGTCACGGGCGGTGCGTTTGCACTCGTCACGGAGCCGGCGCGCTCTCGGGACCATACGGAGCGCATGCTTCGCGCTGTCGGCGTTCCCGTCGTCTCGCACGCGGTGGCTGACGGCTGGCGGGTCGAACTTCGCGAAGCCCCCGAGCGGATCGATCCGTTGGCGTTCGACATCCCGGGAGACATCTCGTCGGCGGCCTTTCTCTTGGCCTTCGGGGCGCTTGGTGGGGCGGGTGGAGAGCTCACGGTCGAGAACGTCGGGCTCAATCCGACGCGTACGGGCTTCCTGAGTGTGCTGCGCCGCATGGGCGCGGTGATCGATGTGGACGAGCACTCGGACGGAGTCGAGCCTGTCGGGGCGGTCACCGTCCGCCCTTCGGGCCTCACCGGGACCGTCGTCGAGGGTTCGGAGATCCCCGCCGTCATCGACGAACTCCCGCTGATCGCGGCGCTCGGGGCCGTCGCGGAGGGGGTCACCGAGATCCGGGGGGCCGAGGAGCTGCGGGCGAAGGAGTCGGATCGAATCCACGCCATGGTCTACAATCTCCGCGCTCTTGGGGCCGAGGTCGAGGAACTCCCGGACGGCTTGGTCGTATCGGGGAGCGACCGAGCCCTCGTCGGCCCGGTGCTCCCGTACCACGACCATAGGATCGTGATGGCCTTCTCGGTGCTTGCCGCCTTGCCCCGTCACAACATCGACGTTCTCGCGCCCTCGTTGGCCGACGTTTCCTTCCCTGGGTTCCGTGAACTCCTCCATCGAGTGAGTACGACGTCATGACGGGAGACGAGCCCGACCAGAAGCGCGGGCCGATCGTGACACTCGACGGCCCGGCGGGTTCGGGGAAGTCGACGACGGCCAAGGCGGTTGCTCAACGCCTCGGCTTTCGACATCTCGATTCGGGCGCGCTCTATCGAGCGCTGACGTTGGCTCTTCTCGAAGCAGCAATTCCGGAAGACCGGTGGGACGACCTGACCGAGCATGACATGACCGCGCTCGACGTCCGGGTCACCTCCTCCGGGACCAGCTTCGACGTGCTCGTGGGCGGGCGGGTGGTGCGCGACGAGCTCCGGAGTCGAGACGTGACCGCGCGGGTACCGAAATTGGCAGCGCTGGCACCGTCTCGAGCGAGTCTGCTCTCGCTCCAACGAAGCGCCGGCGCCGAGGGTGGATTGGTCGCCGACGGCCGGGACATGGGCAGCGTGGTGTATCCGCACGCCGACGTGAAGGTCTACCTCGTCGCCGACCTGGAGCAGCGGGCGCGGAGGCGTCTCTTGGAGGTCGGGGTCGAGGACCCCAGCGAAGATCAGGTCGCGGAGCAGGCCGCCACGATCGCGGCTCGGGACCGACAGGATTCGGAGCGTGAGCACTCACCCCTTCGGAAGCCCGAGGACGCTCACCTGATCGACACGACCCGGCTCGATTTCGAGCAGCAGGTGGCTGCGATCGAGGCGCTCGTGCGAGACCTCGACGGGCGCGGGTGACCCGAAGTCGATCCGAGTTGACGGTCTAGTAGGGCCCGTCTAGCTTTCCCAGGCTCGGAACCGTCCGAGCCGATGGCCACGGCCTTCTTTTTTTTTCCACCCGAACCCGACCCTCGATCGGCCTACGCGCCGACGCCCGATTCTGGGTGATGGAGGCTCGGCACAGAGAGCGCTCCGCGACTCCGCGTGAGCCCCAGGATCATGACCGAACACGATACCCCCACTCCCGAGTCCGAGGGCGAAGCCCCCGACTCCCCCGAAGTCACCACCGACGCGGACGATCTCGCCGACGGCGAAGAGGTCATCGTCGATGCCCTGACCGGTGAGGTGACCACACTATCCGCGGAAGAGGCAGCCGCCGAAGCGGCTGCCGAGCAGGTGGCGACGGCCACGGCCGTCATGGACATCCCGGAAGGGATCTCCCCTGAGCTCTTCTTCGACCCATACGGTGAGGAAGTCCTCTCCACGTCGAAGGAAGAATTCGAAGCGCTGCTCGAGCAGTTCTCCGGTGGCTTCCAGGCATTCAAGGAAGGCGAGATCGTCAACGCGACGGTCCTTCGCGTCTCGGACGCGGCCGTCATCCTCGAATTCGGCTTCAAGTCCGAGGGCGCGGTCGCGCTCGACGAGTTCAAGGACGCGCCGACCGAAGGGGAAGAGGTCGAGGTACTCCTCGAGAGCCTCGAAGACGACGACGGTGTCGTCGTCCTCTCCAAGAAGAAGGCCGACTTCCTCCGCGTCTGGGAGAAGATCCGCGAGGCGCACGAGGCCGATCGTCCGGTCAAGGGAACGCTGGTCCGCAAGATCAAAGGCGGCGTGACGGTCGACCTGATGGGCGTCGACGCCTTCCTGCCGGGTTCGCAGATTGCGCTTCGCCGGGTCCCGAACATCGAGGACCTGATCGGCGACGTGTACAAGTTCAAGATCATCAAGCTCAACAAGCGCCGCCGGAACATCGTCGTGTCGCGACGCGTGATCCTCGAGGCCGAGCGCGAGACGAAGCGCGAGACCCTCGTGAAGGAGCTCTTGGTCGGTCAGGTGCGGGAGGGCGTGGTCAAGAACATCACGGACTTCGGTGCCTTCATCGACCTGGGCGGTCTCGACGGACTGCTCCACATCACCGACATGTCGTGGGGCCGCGTCGGACATCCGTCCGAAGTCGTCGACATCGGGGCCAAGATTGACGTGAAGGTCCTCGACATCGACTGGAACCGCGAACGGATCTCACTGGGGCTCAAGCAGCTCCTGCCGTACCCGTGGACGGACATCGACAAGAAGTACCCGGTGGGTTCGCGTGTACGCGGCCGGGTCGTGTCGATCACGAACTACGGTGCCTTCGTCGAGCTCGAGAAGGGCGTCGAGGGCTTGGTGCACATCTCCGAGATGTCCTGGACGCGCAACGTCCGGCATCCCTCCAAGGTCGTGTCGATCGGCGAGGACATCGAAGCGGTGGTCCTGAAGGTCGATCCGAACGACGAGAAGATCTCGCTCGGTATGAAGCAGATCGAAGAGGATCCTTGGCTGGCGTTGCCGGTGAAGTACCCGACGGGTACGAAGCTCGGCGGTACCGTCCGCAACCTCACCTCGTTCGGCGCCTTCGTGGAGATCGAGCCCGGCATCGACGGCTTGGTCCACGTTTCGGACATGAGTTGGACGAAGCGGGTCGAGCACCCGTCCGAGGTCGTGAACAAGGGTGAGCAGCTCGAGGTCATGGTTCTCGATGTGGATGCCGAGAACAAGCGCATCAGCCTCGGCATCAAGCAGCTTAGCGACGATCCGTGGCCGGGAATCAGCGAGCGCCTCGCACCCGGAGTCGAGCAGGATGCGCAGGTGGCGCGTCTCCAGGACAAGGGTGTGGTGGTCAACCTCGGCGACGAGGTCGAGGGCTTCGTGCCGGTCTCCCACACGGGGGTGGACGACGCCGACCGCCTCGAGGAGTACTACGCGGCCGGCGACACGGTGTCGCTCCGGGTCATCGAGTCGGATGCGGGCAACCGCCGTATCGTCCTCGAAGTCACCGAAGTGCCCGATCGGAAGTCGCAGGAAGAGATCGAGCAGGCACGGATCGCGGCCGCCGAAGCGGCAGCCGCTGCCGCAGCCGCCGCGTCTGCCGCAGAAGCGGACGACGACGACGAGTATGTTCGCCCGCGAGTCGAGCGGGACTCCCCGGTGGAAGCGGAGGATGGCGCTCTGCCGTCCGCCGCCGTGGCGGGGGCGAACGACGCTCCGGTGACGATCAAGGTTGAGGCTCCGCCTGAGGAGGCGGACGCGGAATCGGCAGACGAGCCCGCCGCGGAAGCCGAGGCCGAAGGTGAGGCCGAAGCCGAAGGTGAAGGCGAGGCCGAGACCGAGGAGTCGTAAGCACGATGGCGGCCCGTAGGGGCGCCCGGACGCGATATGCGTCCGGGCGCTTCGTTCGCCTCCTGATGGCCCAGACCGCCTTCGTTGCGGCATGCCAGACGGTGGGCGGACCGGTGGGGGATGGTGCACCCACCGAGCCCACGGGCCCGATGCCGGTGGTCGTACAGCCTGGACCGATCAGCGACGCGGACCAGGCCGCCGCGACCACCATGCTGGAAGCGGCCGAAGCGTCTTTTCGGTCGCGACGCTTTTTCGAAGTGATCCGCACGACGGATCAGTTGCTCGAGCAGTACCCGGCCTCCGATGCATCGGGACGGGCGCTCTGGCTCAGCGCCCAGGCCGCGCTCGAAACGGGAGACCCGAGTCGGGCCGAGGCGTCCGCGCAGCGGTACCTCGGTCTCCTTCCAGGGGGCGACGAGCGACGCGGTGCGGTGCACCTCTTCCAGGCGAGGACCTTCCCGGACTCGGCGGAGGCTCAGCTGGATCGCCTCCTGCGCATCGAAGCGAGTGCGCCGCCCGGCCAGTTGGTCGAGGGTGGAGCACGCGTGCGCTCGCTGGCCGACTCGATGACGATCGCTCAGCTCACGGGCGTGCTCGATGCCTCCACGTCCACCGGGCCGCTACGGGCTGTGGCCGAGGCTCGTCTCGCCGTGACCCTGCTTGAGTTCGGTCGATCCGAGCAGGCCGAGGCACGAGCCCAGTCGGCGCTCGCCGCGGGGTTGGTGGGCGAGGATCGCGCGTGGGCCGAGGGTGTGCTCGGTGGGATTCTGCCAGAGGGCAGGGGCCGTGAGACGAACTTCCGAATCGGGGTGATCCTGCCGCTGGGCGGGCCGCCTGCGCTCGCGGAGTTCTCTGCGTCCATCGCGGAGGGCATCGAGGTCGCCGCCGCCACCGTGTTGGGAGAGGACTACACGGTCGAGGTCATCCTCGGGGACGACGAGGCCGACCCGTCGCGCACCGCGGCCCTCGTCTCGGAGCTGGAGGCCCAGGGGGTGCATGGCATCATCGGTCTCCTCCAGGACGACGATCTCCTGAACGCGAGCTCGGCGCGTACGACGTCGATTCCGCTCGTCAGCCCGACGGCTCGGAGCGCGTCGCGGGGTGGTCCCTCCGTGTATTCCCTGGAGGGGCCCGACACCGAGGCCGCCGTCGCGGTCGCGTCGTACGCCGTGTCGCGGGCGTTCCAACGCATTGCGATCGTACTGCCGCAGACGCCGGAAGCGCAGGCCGAGGCCGACGCGTTCGAACAGGCGGCAGCGTATCTCGGGATGCCTGTCGTCGGTCGCTACGCTTACGAGGCTGGGGCGACCTTCTTCGAGCCGCAGCTTCGGTCCGCCCGAGATGCCCTTCGGAGTCGAGAACTCGGGGCCATGAGCCTCGCCGAGGACGACACGCTGCACATGGAGCTCCTCGAGCCTACGGCGATCTTCATGCCGATCCCGCCTGAGGACGTCGAGTTCCTGGCCCCGCAGGCGATCCACTTCGGTCTCGATACCCTCGCGATCGAGTTGCTCGGCACGACGGGGTGGACGGACGCTCAAGTGCTGGAGGTCGTCGATTCCCGCCTCACAACGGGGATCGTCGCGACGGCCGCGGTCGGTTCGCAGGGCGGGGCCCCCGGCGCGATCCGCTTCCGCGATGCGTACGAGGAGTACTTCCAACGCACGCTGGTAGGGACGACTCCTTCGATCGGCTTCGATGCGACCCTTCTCCTCTTGGAAGCGTTGCGGCCGGGCCGGATCGCTCCCGAGCAGGTGCGCAACGCGTTCGAGGCGCTCGACTCGGTCGACGGGGCGACCGGCCTCTTCTCCGTCGTGGACGGCCAGGTTTCGCGGCAAACGCAGCTCGTTCGTATCCAAGACCGGGTCCCGGTCCCCCTGACGCCGGACACGGTCCCGGCGGACTCTCTCCCGGCCGACTCGTTGGCCGTGCCCGATACGTCGGTCGTGCCCGACACCTCGGGTGTGTTCCCCCAAGGACGCTGAATGTCGATCGAAGAGAAGCTGTCGCGACTCGAAGAACTCGGTGAGGAAGCCCGCCTCGGTGGCGGTGCAGACCGGATCCAAGCCCAACACGACCGCGGCAAGCTCTCGGCCCGCGAACGACTCGATCTCCTTCTGGACGACGGGTCGTTCGTCGAGTTGGATCGCTTCGTCACCCACCGTTCGTCCGACTTCGGGTTGGGGGACAAGAAGGTCTTGGGAGACGGAGTCGTGACCGGGTACGGCACCGTCCACGGTCGTCTCGTCTACGTCTTCAGTCAGGACTTCACCGTATTCGGCGGGTCTCTGTCCGAGGCGCACGCCGAAAAGATCGTCAAGCTCCAGGACATGGCGCTGAAGAACGGGGCCCCGATCATCGGGCTGAACGATTCGGGAGGCGCTCGCATCCAGGAAGGCGTCGTATCCCTCGGGGGGTACGCCGACATCTTCCTCCGCAACACGATGGCGTCGGGAGTCATCCCCCAGATCAGCGTGATTCTCGGGCCCTGCGCCGGGGGCGCAGTCTACTCCCCTGCGATCACCGACTTCGTGTACATGGTACGCGGCACCAGCTTCATGTTCGTGACCGGGCCGAACGTGGTGAAGACGGTCACACACGAAGACATCGACATGGAAGGGCTCGGCGGAGCCGACGTGCACGCGTCGAAGTCCGGGGTGGCTCACTTCGCGTCCGACTCCGAACCGGAATGTCTGGCGTCGGTCCGCGAGCTGATGCGCTTCATCCCGCAGAACAACCGGGAGCTCCCGGTCGAAGTCGATGCTGCCGATCCACACGATCGGCGGGACGAATCGTTGCTCTCGATCGTGCCGGACAACCCGAACCACCCGTACGACATGCGCGGGGTGATCCGCGCGGTCGTCGACGATGGGGCCTTCTACGAGGTGCACGAACAGTACGCGGGGAACATCCTCGTCGGCTTCGCGCATGTGGGCGGACATGCCGTCGGGGTCATCGCGAACCAGCCCGCTGTCCTCGCGGGAGTCCTCGACATCGACTCGTCCACGAAGGGCTCGCGCTTCGTGCGCTTCTGCGACGCCTTCAACATCCCGCTCGTCGTCTTCGAGGACGTCCCGGGATTCCTGCCCGGGGTCGCGCAGGAGCACGGCGGCATCATTCGGCACGGGGCCAAGCTCCTCTACGCCTTCGCCGAAGCGACGGTACCGAAGGTCACGGTCATCACGCGGAAGGCGTATGGCGGCGCCTACGACGTGATGAACTCGAAGCACATTCGCGGTGACGTGAACCTCGCCTGGCCCCAGGCGGAGATCGCGGTCATGGGTCCCAAGGGTGCCGTCGAGGTGCTCTTCCGGAAGGAGATCGCGGCATCGGATGATCCGGTCGCGGCCACGGACGCCCGGATCGAGGAGTACCGCGAGAAGTTCGCGCACCCATACATCGCCGCGTCACGCGGATTTGTCGACGACGTGATCGACCCGCGGGAGACCCGTCCCCGTCTCGTTTCTGCGCTCGATATGCTCCGCAACAAGCGGGACGAGAACCCGGTGCGCAAGCACGGCAACATCCCTCTGTAGCACGCCGCGGCAACCCGCGGCCTCCCTCGTCGCATCGTAGGCTCTGAACAGCTACGACGACCCCCGTTGGGGAGGGACGAAGGATGAAGATGAAGGCGGGACTGCGGGTCCTGGGAGCGATCGCCATGCTGGTGGGCGTGGCCGCGACGGCGCCGATCGCGACGCCCGTCGAGGCGCAGCTCGAGCGCGAAACGTGCCGCTGTGTCGATCGGGACGGGGACGAGATTCAGCGATGCAACTGCGTCCGTGCACCCGGGATGGACCAGTTGTTTTCTCAGCTCGGGCTCCGGAGCCAGGGCCCTCGCCTCGGGATCTCCGTGGACGTTCGTCAGAGTGGACGGCGTGACGCAGACGGCGTGCTCGTGACCGACGTCCTGCAGGACGGCCCCGCGGACGACGCTGGGATCCGGGACGGAGACGTCATCACGGCCCTCGACGGACAACGGATGACGGAGTCGATCGGGGCACGTGCCGAGGCGGACTTCGATCTGGATGATTCCGCGCCGGTGCAACGCCTACTCGCACTCGTGTCGGATCTCGAAGAAGGACAGGAGGTCGAGGTCGAATTCCTCCGGGATGGGGACACGCAGACGACCATCGTCACGGCAGACGAGCTCTCGAACTGGACGAGCGACGTGCGCGTCCTGGGGTCCGATTGGGATGCCAACGTCTTCCGGGAGCAGATCCGTGACCTCGGGGAACGGGCTCGCGAAAGTGCGATCTACCTGCGTGGCAACGGCGACGAGCCCTTCCAGCTGCGCGTCGGGCCCTCTCAAGGCTCCGTCTCCTTCTTCGGGCCCGGTGGCCTGATGTCGGCGACCGGTGGACTCGAACTCACTTCGATGAACGAAGGCCTCGCCTCGTACTTCGGGGTCGACGAGGGTGTCCTCGTGCTCGAAGCGGACGAAGATTCGCCGTTGGGATTGGAGGCTGGTGATGTCGTGCTGTCCGTGGGCAGTCGGGATGTGACGTCTCCGTCGCACTTCCGTCGGATCCTGTCCAGCTACGAAGACGACGAGGACGTCGAGCTCACGATCATGCGTGATGGTGACGAGAGAGTGGTGAACGGTCGGGTGCGCGGCTAAACGGCCCTCCCGACCAACGAGACAGATGGGCGGCCCATGTGGGTCGCCCATCTGCGTTTCCGGCGTAGGGTTGATAGATTCAAGGGCTCTCTCCGACCCCCCAGCCCCCCACGCCCTTGATCGGCTCCGTTCTCATCGCGAACCGAGGCGAGATCGCCGTACGGATCGCGCGCGGCGCCCGCGAATGCGGGATTCGCTCCATCGCCGTGTACTCCGAGCCCGACCGCCTGGCCCCTCACGTGCTCGCGGCGGATGAGGCGTACTGCATCGGACCCGCACCGTCAGCCGAGAGCTACCTCCGGGCCGACGAGCTGATCCGAGTCGCCAAAGAAACAGGTGCCGAAGCGATCCACCCGGGGTATGGCTTCCTGTCGGAACGTGCCGACTTCGCGCGGGCCGTCGAGGACGCGGGCTTGATCTTCGTCGGCCCGACCGCCGACACGATCGCATCGATGGGGGACAAGACCGAAGCACGCCGCCGGATGAGGGCGGCGGGGGTACCGATCGTCCCAGGGCTGACCGAAGCCCTTTCGGACCCGGCGGAGGCCGAGAAGGCCGCCGCGGAGATCGGGTACCCCGTACTCCTGAAGGCGTCCGCTGGCGGTGGTGGGAAGGGGATGCGGGTCGTCGAAGAGCCCTCCGACCTCGCGCGTGCGTTCGAGGCGGCCTCTCGTGAGGCGACCGCGGCGTTCGGAGACGGGAGCGTCTACCTCGAGCGGTACCTCGGACATCCTCGACATGTGGAAATCCAGGTCCTCGGGGACACCCACGGCAACGTCGTGCACCTCGCCGAGCGCGAGTGCTCCGTACAGCGGCGACACCAGAAGCTCATCGAAGAGGCGCCCTCCCCCGTGCTGACGGAAGAGGAGAGAGCGGCGATGGGCGAGATGGCCGTTCGTGCCGCACAGGCCGTCGACTACCGTGGCGCAGGCACGGTCGAGTGCCTCTACCAAGACGGCGAGTTCTTCTTCCTCGAGATGAACACGCGACTCCAGGTCGAGCATCCGGTCACGGAGCTCGTGACCGGGATCGACCTGGTCGAGTGGCAGTTCCGCGTCGCCAGTGGAGAAGCGCTCTCGTTCGGTCAGGACGATATCCGACTCGATGGCCATTCGATCGAGTGTCGGGTCACGTCCGAAGATCCGTTCGGGGGCTTCCTTCCGTCGACCGGGACGATCCGTCATCTCGCGGTCCCGACCGGCCCGGGAGTTCGATGGGACGGCGGGATCGTGCACGACGGCGAAGTGACCCTGCACTACGACCCTCTACTGGCCAAGCTCATCGTGCACGCTGCGGATCGGCCCACGGCGATCGCCCGCATGAAACGGGCGCTCGATGAGCTTGTCCTGGTCGGTGTCGACACCTGCGTACCCTTCCACCGTCGCGTGATGGACGAGCCCGATTTCTGTGCGGGCCGCCTGACGATTCGGTACGTCGACGAACACCCCGAGCTGCTCGAACGATCGGTCCCCGAAGACGACATCTTGGCAGCGGCCGTCGCCGCGGCGCTCCTCGAGGACGGACATCGCCGGTCGCGAGCACCTCGAACAGGGGGGCGCACGGACACCGCACTCCCCGCGTGGCGCGCGACGGGCTGGCCCTGGAACGTCGTTCGGTGATCGCAGTCGGCGACCACGCGGAGGTGGTCGTGCGCGGCGTCGCCGCGGGAGGGGCGGGTGTGGGCGATCTCGAAGACGGTCGCGTGGTCTTCGTTCATCGAACCGCGCCGGGGGACCGCGCCCGTGTCCGCATTACGAAGTCCAAGTCCCGTTGGGCGCGAGGTGAGCTGGAGCAGCTCCTCGAGCCTGGCTTGGTCAGAGCCGAAGCCGCATGTCCGAGCTTCGTTCGGTGTGGCGGGTGTCAGTTGCAGCACCTCGCCTACGAAGAGCAGCTGCGTTGGAAGGGGCGTTTCGTATCGGATGCACTCGGGCGCATCGGGGGCGTCGAGTGGTTCGACGGCATCGAGGTCGTGCCCGCGCCCGAAGCTGTGGGGTACCGCAGCCGCGTCGCCTTCTCCTTTCGCCGCCTCCCCGGGGGCCGGGTGGTCGCGGGCTTCCACGAGGTGAATCGGCCGACCCGCGTCGTCGACATATCGTCCGAGTGTGTGCTGCCCGAGCCCGAGGTCATGGCCGCGTGGCGGGCCCTACGCGACGGGTGGGGAGACGGAGCGCGTCACCTCCCGCCGTCGGCTCGACTGCGACTGACCCTCCGCGCGGCGTCCGCGGGCGTGGAGTTGACCGTCTCGGGCGGGCGAGAAGGGTGGAATGCCCAGCCCCTGGCTCAGGCGGTCCCCGTGCTGAGCGCGATTTGGCACGCACCGAAGCAGGGTCCCGTGGTACTCGCCGCCGGCGTGGAGAGTCCCGGAGGGGGCACGGCCTTCGAGCAGGTGAATCGAAGCGCGGCGTCCATGCTCCGCGACGACGTGGTCGAATGGATCGGGCGGCCGAGCGAGACCGGCAGTCGGTTGGTCGACGCGTACTGCGGGACCGGCGACCTCGGTCGGGCGGCCGCGATGGCCGGCTGGGTCGTCATGGGTATCGAGTCGAGCGCCGAGGCGGTCCGGATGGCGAGTGCGGAAGCGCCCGAGGGGTTCACGGCGGTTCGCGCCGCAGTCGAACAACGCCTGGCGGACGCGTGGGAGGCCGATACGCTGGTCCTGAACCCTCCCAGGACGGGGCTCGACTCCACCGTGCCGGGTCAGATCCTGCGCGCGGGGCCGAGACGCATCGTGTACGTGAGCTGTGACCCCGCAACCCTGTCGAGAGACGTGGCGGTCCTGACGAGTGCGTACCAGGTCGCCTCGGTTCGGGCGTACGACCTCTTCCCACAAACCGCGCACGTCGAGACCGTGCTCACCCTTCAGAAGCAAGGCGAAACGTCGTGATCTATCGAGTGACCGTCGGAGACCGAGAGGTAGCGGTCGACCTCTCGGGAGGTCGGGTGCTGGTGGACGGAGACGAGGTCGTGGCCGATCTAGAGACGGTGGGACCCGGCCCTGTTCACTCCCTTACGCTCGACGGTCGAGCGATCCGCATCGACGCCAACCGGACCGGGGACGGGCGGTGGCTCCTCGCGCTGGATGGTGAGCAGATCGAGGTGGACGCCATCGACGAGCGGACCGCATTGGTACGTGAGCTGGCCGGCGCCGCCGGTGGCCGGTCCGGTCCGAAGCCGGTCGTTGCTCCGATGCCGGGGCTCGTGGTTCGGGTCGAGGTGGCCCCCGGCGATCTCGTACACGAGGGCCAGTCCGTCGCCATCGTCGAAGCGATGAAGATGGAGAACGAGTTGGTCGCGGAGGCGGACGCCGTAGTTGTCGCGGTGCTCGTCGAGGCGGGCCAAACGGTGGAGAAGGATCAGCTCTTGGTCGATCTGAAGGCACCCGAGTCCGACGAATCCGAGGACGAGGCGGACGGATGACGGACGACCCGACCGTGCGTACCGACTCGGGTCTTCCGGTCGATCCGGTATACGGCGAGGGCGAACAGCCCGGTGTCTACCCGTACACACGCGGTGTCTACCCGGACATGTACCGCGGACGGGTCTGGACGATGCGCCAATACGCCGGCTTCGGAACGGCAGAAGAAACGAACGAGCGCTTTCGTTACCTCCTCGATCGAGGGCAGACGGGACTCTCCGTGGCCTTCGACCTCCCGACGCAGATGGGGTACGACTCGGACGCGTCGATGGCGAATGGTGAAGTGGGTCGGGTCGGCGTGGCGATCGACTCGCTCGACGACATGCGCACGCTCTTCGCGGGGATCCCACTCGGGGAGGTATCGACCTCCATGACGATCAACGCGACCGCCGGGATCCTCCTGGCTTTGTACGTTGCCCTGGGTGACGAGCAAGGCGTTGACCGAAGCGCGCTGTCCGGAACCGTGCAGAATGACGTCCTCAAGGAGTACATCGCACGGGGCACCTACATCTACCCGGTCGATGCGAGTCTGCGTCTGATTACCGACGTCATGGCCTTTTGCGCTCGGGAGGTGCCCCGGTGGAATACCGTGTCGATCTCGGGCTACCACATTCGTGAGGCGGGGTCGACCGCACCGCAGGAGATCGCCTTCACCTTCGCCAATGGGCTGGAGTACGTGCGTCGAGCGCTCGACGCCGGGTTGGAGCTGGAGTCGTTCGCGCCTCGTTTGTCGTTCTTCTTCGCCGCACACAACGACCTCTTCGAGGAGGTCGCGAAGTTCCGGGCGGCCCGTCGGCTCTGGGCGCAGCTGATGCGAGATCGCCACGGAGCGTCGGATCGCTCGTGCCGATTGCGCTTCCACACGCAGACCGGCGGCTCGACTCTGACGGCTCAGCAGCCGTTGAACAACGTGGTCCGCGTGGCGATCCAGGCGCTCTCGGCCACGCTGGGCGGGACGCAGTCGCTGCACACCAACGGGTACGACGAGGCGTTGGCGCTGCCCACGGAGGAGTCGGCCCGGATCGCCTTGCGGACGCAGCAGATCCTTGCCTCCGAGAGTGGTGTGACGCACACCGCAGACCCGTTGGGCGGGTCGCACTACGTCGAAGCGCTCACAGACGAGATCGAAGCGAAGGCGCGCGAGTACCTCTATGCCATCGACGAGATGGGAGGATCGTCCCGCGCGATCGACTACATGCAGGAGGAGATCCATCAGGCGGCGTACCGATTCCAGATGGACATCGAGTCCGGCGAACGGCGTGTCGTGGGTGTGAACGTATACGAGGAGGACGAGGGGGCGCCCCGGATCGGTCAACCGGACTACTCGGCGTTGGAGGCAGGGCAGAAGGGGAGGTTGGCGTCGTTCAAGTCGGCCCGAGAGGATGCCACGGTGCGTCGCGAACTCGACTCGATCCGATCCCTCGCTCGGTCCGACGACAATCTCCTGCCGGCCTTCGTAGGCGCGGTGAAGCAGGGCGTGACCCTGGGCGAGATCAGTGACGCGCTCCGCGAGGAATGGGGACGGTGGGACGGGTAGAACCACACTCCCGACGCCGCTAATTTCCCCGTCTGACGGGACTCCAGCCGTGGCTGGCATCCCCAGTTGAAATCCGGGTTCTCGCCGTATGCCGACCTACGACTACGAGTGTCAGAAGGGCCACCGCTTCGAGGTGTTCCAGAAGATGTCGGACGCCCCTGTATCCGTCTGCCCGGAGTGCGGCGCGGATGCCGGCCGGAAGATCTCCGGTGGCGCCGGTTTCCTCTTCAAAGGTGACGGCTTCTACATCACCGACTACCGCTCCGACGACTACAAGAAGCAGGCGTCCGCGGATCGCGGTGATTCCGTGAGTGACTCGTCCGGGTCCTCCACGAAGTCGGATTCCTCCACCTCGTCTTCCTCAACGTCCGACTCGAGCGACAGCTGACGTGTCCGATCACGAGACCATCCGCGCAGCGGTGACCGAAGTCCTATCCGCGATGGGCGTCGAGGACGCCGCGATTCAGCTCGAGCGTCCGAGAGACCCGACCCATGGGGACGTGGCGTCGAACGTCGCGCTGACCCTCGCCAAGACGCTGGGGCGGGCGCCGCGCCAGATCGCGGAAGAGATCGCCGAGAAGCTGGATCGAGCTGCTGCAGGGGTCGACTCGGTCGACGTCGCGGGACCCGGCTTCCTCAACTTCCGCTTGGCTTCGGGAGCCGTCGGATCGGCGCTCGCGCAGATCGTCGAGTCGGACGAGGCGTGGGGGCAGTCGAACGAGGGCGACGGCCGACCGATCATGGTCGAGTTCGTCTCGGCGAACCCTACCGGCCCCCTCCACATTGGGCACGCCCGGCAGGCTGCGTTGGGAGACGCCATCGCGTCCCTCCTCGCGTGGACCGGTTGGGCGGTACACCGCGAGTACTACTACAACGACTCGGGCCGGCAGATCGAGCTCTTGGCGCTTAGCGTCCGCGCTCGGTATCGGCAGGCCCTCGGGATCGAGGAATCGATCCCGGACGACGGGTACCGGGGCCAGTACATCATCGACTTGGCGGAGGAGTTGAAGTCGGCCGAGGGTGACCGCTTCGCGAAGGACGAGAGCGAAGAAGACCTGCTCGAGATCCAACGCTTCGCCGTGCGTCGGATCCGGGAGGAGCAGGACGCCGACCTGACGACCTTCCGCGTTCACTTCGACGAGTACTTCCTCGAGAGCTCCCTCTACACGGACGGCCACGTCGATGGCACGATCGAAGCGCTCCGTACCGAGGACATGGTCTACGAGAAGGACGGTGCGACGTGGATCAAGTCGAGCCTCTTCGGAGATCAGAAGGACCGGGTCATGGTGCGGAGCAATGGACTTCCCACCTACTTCGTTCCGGACGTCGCGTACCACCGAAACAAGTGGGGGCGTGGCTTCGAGCGCGTGATCAACGTCCAGGGGTCCGATCACCACGGGACCGTCGACCGAGTGCGTGCTGGCCTTCAGGCCCTCGGTCTTCCCGCCGGCTACCCTGAGTACGTCCTGCATCAGATGGCGCGGGTGGTGAAGGACGGGGAAGAGGTGAAGATGTCGAAGCGCACGGGCTCGGGCATGACGCTCCGCGAGCTGTGCGACCAGGTCGGCGTCGAGGTCACCCGCTACTTCTTCCAGATGCGGAAGCCGGACGCCCAGATGCTCTTCGACCTGGACGTGGCGCTTGATCAGTCCGACAAGAATCCGATGTACAAGGTCCAGTACGCGCACGCGCGGATGTGCTCGATCTTCCGCAAAGCCGGCGTAGACCGCACGTCGATTGGAGGCGGGGGCGGGTCGTTCGACGCGCTTTCGCACGAGATGGAGCGCGAGTTGATCCAGCAGCTCGCCGACTTCCCGGGCGTCGTGGAGCGGGCCTCCGAACACCGGGCGCCGCACATGGTGTGCGACTACCTGGAGCAGACGGCTGGACAGGCGAATTCGTGGTACCACGCGGGCAATCCGTCGCGGAACCCGGAGCTCGCAGTGCTGAGTGACGACCCCGAGACGAGGGAGGCGCGCCTCGCCCTCGCCCGTGGGGTGCAGATCGTGTTGCGCAACGGTCTGCGTGTGTTGGGCATTGAGGCCCCGGAGCAGATGCTCCGGGACGATTCGAACGAGGAGAGTGACGGCTGATGTCGATCCTGTGCGTGGGAAGTGTGGCCTTGGATTCGGTGGAGACACCGTTCGGCAAGGCCGAGCGCGTCTTGGGCGGGTCGGCCGTCTACTTCGCAGCCGCCGCGTCGGTGCTTCATCCGGTCCACGTGGTCGGCGTGGTCGGCGACGACTATCCGCTCGACGATCTCGGCTTTCTCGAGGGCCGCGGGGTCGATCTCTCCGGCATCGAGCATGCCCCGGGTGAGAGCTTCTTCTGGGCCGGTCGGTACCACTACGACCTCAACAGCCGAGACACCCTCGAGACGAAGCTGGGCGTCTTCGCCGACTTCGCGCCCAAGATTCCTCAGGAGGTGAGGGACGCGCGGTACCTCTTCCTCGGCAATATCGATCCGTCCCTGCAGATCGACGTGCTCGACCAGGTAGAGTCGCCGGACGTCGTCGCGTGCGACACGATGAACTTCTGGATCGAAGGGAGCCGCGACCGGCTGCTCGAGCTGATCGGCCGGGTGCGGATCCTCATGGTGAACGACGAGGAGGTCCGTCAGTTGGCCAACGAGCCGAACCTTCTCAAGGCCGCGCGCTGGGTGCAGAAGCACGGCCCCGAGATGGTCGTCGTGAAGAAGGGGGAGCACGGCGCGATCCTCTTCGGGCCCGACTGGCTCTTCTTCGTGCCCGGATACCCGCTCGAGGAAGTCTTCGACCCGACGGGAGCAGGAGACGCATTCGCCGGCGGATTCATGGGGCAGATCGCCAAGGACGGAGATCTCTCCCCGGAAACACTCCGACGCGCCATGGTCACGGGTTCCGCGCTCGGCTCCTTCGCGTGTGAACGCTTCTCCGTCGATCGATTGAAGACGCTCACCTCCGTTGGAGTCGAACGGAGGGTCGACCACTTCCGTGACATGACCGCCTTCGAAGGGCGTGTCGGGGCGATGGATCATGGCTGAGGGACTGAGCTACGCCGACACCGGCGTCGACCTCGATGCCGCGGAGCGCACGAAAGAGGGCCTCAAGCAGCTCGTCGCCTCGACGAGGGATCGCCACACCCTGTCGGAACTGGGCCAGTTCGGAGGACTGTATCAGGTCCCGGGCGACATCTCCGACCCCGTGCTCGTCTCGAGCGCGGACGGCGTGGGGACGAAGCTGAAGCTGGCCTTCATGAGCGGTCGGCACGACACCGTCGGGCAGTGCCTGGTGAACCATTGCGTGAATGACATCCTGGTTCAGGGTGCGACCCCGATGTTCTTCCTGGACTACCTGGCCACGGGCGTGCTCGAAGAAGAGGTCGTCAACGACGTCGTGCGCGGCGTGGCGCTGGCGTGTCGCGCCAACTCGTGTGCCCTGCTCGGTGGAGAGACGGCTCAGATGCCGGACTTCTACCAGCCCGGGGAATACGATCTGGCCGGCTTCATCGTCGGGAGCGTCGCGCGGGGGGATCTGATCGACGGCTCGTCGATCCGCGAGGGCGATGCGCTCGTCGGGCTCGCTGCGTCCGGCATGCATACGAACGGGTACACGTTGGCTCGTCACATCGTCTTCGACACGATGGGACTCGGGATCGATGACGAACTCCCGGGGACCGGGCGTTCGGTGGCGGAGGAGCTGCTCGCGGTGCATCGGACGTACGTGCCCGCGCTCCGCACACCGTTGAGCGAAGGGCGGGTCCACGGGCTGGCGCACATCACCGGCGGAGGGATTCCCGGCAACCTTCCGCGGGTCTTGCCCGAAGGACTCGGAGCCGCGGTCGACCCGTCGTCGTGGCCGGTCTTGCCTGTCTTCACGACGCTACAAGATGCCGGTGGTGTGGCTCGTGCGGAGATGGACCGGGTCTTCAACATGGGCGTTGGCATGATCGTCGCATGTGATCCCTCGCATGTCGGAGAGATCATCGAAGCGGCCCGGGCCGAGCGGGTGGATGCGTGGAGGATCGGGTCGATCGAGACCGGGGAAGGGGTGCGGTATCTCTGAGGTCGTGACCACGGTTCGATCGATCGGGCTCGCGCTGTCCCTGCTTCTCGCGCTCGCTGCAAGCGGTGCCCCCTTGGTGGCTCAGACCGCCGCCGATGCGGTGCAGCTGTGCGAAAGCGCCGGGGGCGCGATGGGCGGATGTACGCTGCGAGCGTTCACGGCCGAGGGCGTCCTCGCTGCCCTCTCGGGAGCGGCGGTCGCCGGCAGCCCGATCCTCGGAGGCGCGACGACGCTGGGGCAGCGCGTCGGCGGCGGTCCGCGGATGGCACTCTTCGGCTTCGTGCGGCGTACGGGGGCGTCGATACCGGGTCTCGCCGATTCGACCTTTGGACCCGTGGATTTCGCGGTGACGTCGTGGTCGGCTGGGGCGGCCGTCGGGCTCTTCGAGGGCGTACGGATCATGCCCACCGTCGGAGGCTTCTTCAGTGTCGACGCCTTCGTGCACGCCGCGTGGATGAGCTTGCCTGGGGAGGACTTCGATACCGACCCCTTCTCGTTGACCGTCGGAACCAGGGTCGGGATCCTGCGTGAGGGCTTCAGCGTGCCCGGGATTTCCCTCTCCGTCTCCCGGTCGTTCGTCGGGGCGGTCGAGGTGGCGTCCGGGCCCCTTCGAGTCGACCCATCCGTCACGGCCCTCCGCGCGACGATCGGTAAGGACGTCGGGGGCTTCGAGCTTCTGGGCGGATGGGGCTGGGACGATCGTTCGGCCGACGTGACGATCACGGAGTCGACGGCCGGCGTGCTCTCCGCCGCGCTCGAAGACAACCGTCAGCAGTGGTTCGTCGGGGTGGCGAAGACGTTCAGCATCGTGCTCACGTTGGGCGTCGAGGTGGGGCGCATTCAGGGCGGCGATCCGGCCGTCTCGGGCAACGCCAGCTACGATCGTGAGTCCGGGCGTTGGTTCGGGACCGTCTTCGCACGCCTGACCTCGTAGCTCCATGGACGCATCCCTCGGCCCCGACGAGGTCGAGCACCTCGAGCACGCGGCCCGCATCGCGGACCGAGGGTGGGGGCACGTCGACCCCAATCCGATGGTCGGGTGTGTGCTGGTCCGCGACGGCGTACGGATCTCGGAGGGTGCGCACCCGGAGTACGGGGCCGCGCACGCCGAAATCGTGGCGCTGTCCCAGGCCGGGGACGCCCGGGGGGCGACGGCGTACGTCACGCTGGAGCCCTGCAACCACCACGGTCAGACCCCTCCCTGCGTCGATGCGCTGATCGAATCAGGAGTGAAACGGGTCGTGTACGGCGCCTCGGATCCTGGAGAGAAGTCGGGAGGGGGGGCGCAGCGTCTTCGAGACGCCGGCCTCGATGTCGTGGGGCCGGTATGGGACGCCGCGCGTACCCGAGCGGAGAACCCGGTCTTTCACCACCACGCCGTGGGGTCGGACCGTCCCTTCGTGGCGCTCAAACTCGCCCTCTCCCTCGACGGTGCTGTGACGGCGGCCGCGGGGGTGGCGACGCGGATCACCGGTCAGGAAGCCGACGAAGACGTGCATCGGCTGCGCGCAGGCTTCGACGCCGTCATGGTCGGATCGGGCACGGTGCGCACCGACGACCCGCAGCTCACGATCCGCCACGGCAGCCCGGGTCGCACGCCCACACATCGGGTCGTGCTGGTGTCAGACGGCCGTCTACGGGCGGACGCGCGGCTGTTCGACGGCCTCGACGTGTCTCCGCTGCACCTGGTGTACGGCGAGACCGCCGACCCGACCGGGCCTTCCGAAGCAGAAGGTCGCGGGGCTTCGGTGCATTCGGTTCCCGCGGTGGGGGATGAGCTTTCGCTGTCTGCGGTCTTGGCCGTGTGCCACCGCTTAGGCCTACGCTCTGTCCTGTGCGAGGGCGGTGCGGCGCTCGGTCGTGGCCTGCTGCGTGCAGACCTCGTCGACCGACTGATTCTCTACACGGCGCCCACCGTGCTGGGGCCCGACGCCGTACAGGCCTTCGATCCCGGAACGGCCTCGGCTCTGAGGGCGTTTGCGCCGGTCCTGCCTCCTGCGACGTTTGGACGAGACACTCGGACCATTCTGGACCGTCGGGAGCCTGACTGATGTTCAGCGGAATCGTCGAAGCGATGGCCACGATCCGCACCGTGGAGGAGCGCGAGTCGACGCGCCGTTTCGTGATCGACGCACCCTTCGCGTCCGAACTCGGTGTCGGGGACTCGGTGTCGATCGACGGCGCGTGCATGACGGCCACCACCGTCGACGACCGCACGTTCTCGGTCGACGTGATCGGGACGACGTTGGCGAAGACCGTGGCCGGCCGGTACGAGCCGGGGGCGAAGGTCAACGTCGAGCGGGCGCTCGCACTGGGGAGTCGGATCGACGGCCATCTCGTTCAGGGACATGTGGATGGCGTCGGTCACCTCACGCAGCACACGAAGGAGGGCGACTTCTGGTTGCTCGACTTCCGGATACCTTCCGCCATCGCGAATGACACCATCGAGCACGGCTCGATCACGCTGAACGGCGTCAGTTTGACGGTCAGCGAACTTCTGCCGGACAGCGGTGTTCGCATCGGCATCATCCCTCATACGCACGCGCACACCAACCTCGGGACGCTCGAGGTGGGTGACCCCGTGAACGTGGAGGGGGACATGATTGGCAAATACGTGGCACGCATCCTCGCCCGACGCGGGCAGCGAGGTGATTGATATGAGGTTCAGCAGAGTCGAAGACGCCATCGCGGCCATCCGGGACGGTCGGATGGTCATCGTGGCCGACGACGAGGACCGTGAGAATGAAGGCGACCTCGTCATGGCCGCCTCGGCCGTGACACCCGAGCATGTGAATTTCATGCTGGAGCACGCGCGGGGCATGATCTGCGTTCCGATGACGCCGGAGCGGGCGGACGAGCTGCAGCTCCCGCTGATGACCGAGGACAATTCGGACCCGTACCGTACGGCCTTCACCCACTCGGTCGATGGAGCGCCCAAGTTCGGCGTCACGACCGGGATCAGTGCGCAGGATCGAGCGAAGACGATTCAGCTCCTGGCCGATCCCACTACCGTGGCGAGCGACTTGAGTCGGCCCGGCCACATCGCACCCCTCCGTGCCAAGGCGGGCGGTGTCCTGCGTCGGGTCGGCCAAACGGAAGCTGCGGTCGACTTGGCGCGTCTCGCCGGGCTCGCTCCGGTCGGCGTCATCTGCGAGATCCTGAACAAGGACGACGGCACGATGGCCCGCCGCCCCGAGCTGGAGGTCTTTGCCCAGGAGCACGACCTCCCGTTCATCACGGTCGCGCAGCTCGTGGCGTACCGACTCAAACACACGCGCCTGGTCGAGCGCATCGCGACGGCGAAGATGCCGACGCATGTGGGCGACTTCACCGTGATCGGCTATCGCAGCGTCCTGGACGGGCGCGAGCACGTCGCCTTGGTCGCTGGGGACGTGGAGAAGAAGGCGAACGTCTTGGTCCGGATGCACTCGGAGTGTCTGACCGGAGACGTCTTCGGCTCGATGCGGTGCGACTGCGGCGGCCAACTCGAGGCCGCGATGCGACGGATCTCCGAGGAGGGGACGGGAGCGATCGTCTACCTGCGCCAGGAGGGGCGGGGAATCGGGCTGGGCAACAAGTTGCGGGCGTACCATCTGCAGGACGGTGGCCTCGATACGGTCGAAGCCAACGAGGAGCTCGGCTTTGCCCCGGACCTGCGGGATTACGGGATCGGTGCCCAGATCCTACTCGACCTCGGCCTCCACTCGATCCGCATCCTTACGAACAACCCCAAGAAGATCGTGGGGCTCGACGGATACGACATCGAGGTGACCGGCCAGGAGCCCCTCAAGGTCGAGCCTTCCGAGCACAACGAGGCCTACTTGGAGACGAAGCGGGCCAAGCTGGGTCACCTCCTGTGAGCACCGCCGGTTCGTCGGTTGACGAGCGCCGGGGGGAGGTCGATGGAACGGGCCGACGCGTTGCGCTGATCGTGGCCCGCTTCAACCACCACGTGACCGACCGGCTGCGTTCCGGCGCGCACGACGCGCTCCTGGAGCATGGAGTCGCGGCGGGTGACGTGTCGACCATCTGGGTCCCAGGAGCGTGGGAGCTGCCGCAAACCGCCCAACAGGCGGTACGGTCGGGTGGGTTTGATGCGGTGATCACGCTCGGGTGTGTCATCCGAGGGGAGACGCCCCACTTCGACTACGTATGCCAGGAGGCGAGCCTCGGCCTCGGCGCCGTCGCGCGCGATGCCGGGATCCCGGTCGTGTTCGGCGTGCTTACGACCGACGACGAGCCCCAGGCGATGGCCCGGGCGGCCGACGGGAAGGACAACAAGGGATACGAGACGGCGATGGCGGCGCTGGAAATGATCTCCGTCTACGCGTCGCTGGAGGCGACCGGGCGATGAGTCCGTCTGCAGAAACGGAGTCGAGCCGACTCGAACCGTCCGAGCGTATCCATCGTGCCCGGGCCCGCGCCTGGGCGTTGCAGATTCACTACCGGTGGGAGAGTGGGGGCAAGGAAGGCTCCCTGCGGGACGCGTTGGTGGACACCACCGCGACGCGACACATCGCCCCGCCGCGACTCCCCTTCGTGCGCGAGCTCATGACGTTGCTCGACGAACACGGTGCCGAGGTCGATCGCACCCTGGACCGCGCGCTCGACAACTGGAACCTGAACCGTCTCAGCGCCATCGATCGGGCGGTTCTGCGGATTGGTGCGGTCGAGATCCTGCACCGACCGGACGTGCCCCCCAAGGTCGCGATCCAGGAGGCGATTCGGCTGGCCGAGGCATACGGCGGCGACGAGTCTCCCCGCTTCGTCAACGGTGTCCTCGACGCGCTGTTCAAGGAGCGCTCGGAGTCCCAGTGACCTCGTCGCCGCGGCCGCTCGACATCCTCGTGGTCAACTGGCTCGACCGAGAGAACCCGCAAGCGGGCGGCGCGGAGGAGCACCTGCACGAGACATTCGGTCGCGTGGCGCGCATGGGCCATCGGGTGACCGCCCTCGTCTCCGGCTGGCCCGGTTCAGAGCCGCGAGCGGAGTTGGATGGGATCGAGGTTCATCGGGCCGGCCGCCGGTACACCTTCTCGATTGCGGGGCCGGCGTACTTCAAAAAGCACTGGTCGAACCGTCGTTTCGACGTCGTCGTGGAGGACCTGAACAAGGTCCCGCTCTTCACTCCTGCATGGAGTGACGTACCGGTCGTGGGCCTGGCTCATCACCTCTTCGGGGCTACCGCATTCCAGGCGGCCACGCCGCCCATCGCCGCGGCCACGTGGCTCCTGGAGCGTCCGATTCCTCGGGTCTTCCGTGACATTCCGATGATCGCGGTGTCGGAGAGCACCAAGGAGGACCTGATCGACCGCGGCCTCCGGCCGGAGGGCATCACGGTCATCCCCAATGGGATCGACGTCGATCGGTACACGCCGGGGCCCGCCTCGCAGCGCGCAGAGCGTCCGACACTGCTCTTTCTCGGCCGGCTCAAGAAGTACAAGCGGGTCGACTTGGTTCTGCAGGCCATCGCGCGGCTGGCCGCGCGGGGCGTCGACGTCTCCCTCGTGGTCGGAGGAGCCGGAGACCAAGACAGCGTCCTGCGGTCGCTCGCGTCCGAATTGGGGATCGGGGATCGCGTCCGCTTTGCGGGCTTCGTCTCCGACGAGGAGAAGCTCGACCTTCTCCGATCCAGCTGGCTCCACGTGCTCACGTCGCCCAAGGAGGGGTGGGGCATCTCGAATCTCGAGGCGGGCGCGTGCGGTACGCCGACCGTCGCCAGTGATGCCCCCGGGCTGCGGGAGTCGGTCGTCCATGGGACGACGGGCCTTCTCGTTCCGCATGGGGACATCGACGCGATCGCAGACGCGATCCACTCTCTGGTCGACGATCCGGCCCGCTTGAAGGAGATGGGGGCGTCGGCCCGGTCTTTTGCGGAGCGCTTCTCCTGGGACGCGACCGCGTCCGCCGTCGAAGAGCACCTCATCGAGGTAGTCCGCGATCACGACCCTGCGTTATTTTTGGGGTAGACCGTCGGACACTCGGTCGGGGAGGACACGATGAAGGTGACGATCAGCGAGCGACACGGTTCCGTGCCGAAGCGGATCCTCGAGCGAACGGACGCGCAGGTGTCTGCCCTGGCGAAGTTCGAGCAAAGGGCCACCCACGCAGAGGTGACGTGGAACGACGAAGGCCATACGCGGTCGATCGAGGTCGTCGTCCACGTCGATGGGGCGTCTCAGATCGTGGCTCGAGGAGCGGCGTCGGACTTCCGTCCGGCGCTCACCCAGGTCATCGATCGCGCGCGCCGAATGTTGCGGGAGCAACGGGAGCGCAGGCGGGATCACCAAGCCCCGCCTCTCTCGGAGGGGGTCGAGACCGAGTGATGCACGCCGACTCCGCGCCGGTTCCCTCGACATGTCGAAGGGGAGTCGGGTGACTCAGCGGACGATCACGATCGCGGAGATCGTTCAGGCCAAGAAGGAGTCCTTGAACTTCGAGCTCCTCAACGAGGGGGCGTCGCTCGATCACGCCGCGTCCGATCCGGACATCACCTCCCCGGGCTTGGCGCTCGTGGGGTACACGGCGCGCGTGCCGCGCGGCCGCATGTGGGTCTTTGGCGAAACCGAGGTCACCTACCTCGCCACGCTGTCGGATGAGGAAGCGTTCGGGCGTCTGGACGTCCTCTTCGGCTTCGATGTCCCTGCGGTCTTTGTGTCGAAGGGCCAGGAGGTGCCGGAGTACTTCTTGAAGGCTGCGAGCGCGCACGACGTGCCGGTGCTCCGCTCGGCCCGCAGCACGAAGGAGCTCTACCAGTTCGCGAAGCCCTTCTTGGAGCGCTCGCTCGCCCCGACGACGTCACTCCACGGCTCCTTGGCCAGCGTGTACGGTGTCGGCCTGCTCTTCGTCGGAGAGAGCGGTGTCGGAAAGAGCGAGTGCGTGCTCGATCTAGTCGAGCGGGGGCACCGCCTCGTCGCGGACGACCTGGTCATGGTGTCTCGGCAGGGCAACGACGTTCTGATCGGCGCGGCGCACGAGCGTCAGGGCCATCACATGGAGATCCGGGGCATCGGCATCATCGACGTCTCGGCCCTCTTCGGGGTTCACGCGATTCGCCACCAGAAGCGTATCGAAGTGATCGTCCAGCTCGAGCTATGGGCCGAGGACCGGCAATACACCCGGACCGGCCTCGAGCCCGAGTACGAGGAAATCCTCGGCGTTCAGATCCCGCGCGTCACCGTCCCACTGAACCCGGGCAAGAACATCACGGTGATCTCGGAGGTCGTCGCGATGAACCACCTCCTGAAGTTCTCGGGTGTGGATTCCGCCGAGGCGTTCGACGAGCGACTGAAGCGATACCTGGAGCAGGACTATGAGTGAGGTTCGCGGGGTCGTCTTGGCGCACGGCCCGATGGCCGAGGCGATGGTGGATGCCGTACGTCGCATCGCCGGGGACGCCGCGGATGGCCTCGTCCCGATCTCGAATGAGGGCAAGGGGCCGAAAGAGCTACGGCGCGAGCTCGACGAGGTGATGGGGGAGGGCACGGTGCTGGTATTCGTCGATTTGCGCGCCGGGAGCTGCGGGATGGCTGCCCTGTCGTCGTGTCGGGACGACGCCCGCCGCATCGTCGTCACGGGCGTGAATCTCCCCATGCTGCTGGACTTCGTCTTTCACCGGTCTCTACCCGTCGACGAACTCGTGGACCGGGTCGTGACGTGCGGCCGCGACGCGATCGCCCCGACGGCCGCGCACTGAGCGAGATGGCGGTCCTGCTCTACAGGGTGGACGAACGTCTCATACACGGGCAGGTCGTGGTCGGGTGGGGGCATGCCCTTCGTTTCGACACCGTTCTCGTGGTGGACGACGAGCTCGCAGAGAGCGCGTGGGAGCAGGACCTCTACCGGCTCGCCGCGGGTGAGCGGCACGTGCACTTCTCATCTGTCGCGGGGTGCGCCGCGTCACTGGCTCCGCTTCAGACGGACGACTCACGCACGATCGTGCTGACGCGAGGTCTGGCCGCCATGCGTGCGCTCGGAGCGCAGGGGCTGCTGAAGGGAGCTGAGGTCAACCTGGGTGGACAGCACCACGCGGACGGACGGCGTGAGGTGCTCTCGTACCTGCACCTGTCCACCGAGGACCTCGACGATGTCCAGATCCTCCTCGCCGCCGGTATCGACGTGAGCGCCCGCGACCTGCCCGACTCGACGAGGGTGCCCGGAGCCCAGCTGGTGGGCACGTAGTGGAGGACGTCCTCCTCCTCGCCATCGTCGGTGCCCTGCTCGGTCTCGACGCGACATCCGTCGGTCAATTCATGGTGTCGAGGCCTCTCGTTGCGGGCGTATTGGCCGGCGCCGTCACGGGTGGTGTCGCAGTCGGGGCCGGAGTTGGAGCCGTTCTGGAGCTTTACCTCCTCGTCTCCTTTCCGTCAGGTGGAGCGCGATTCCCCGAAGGTGCGACCGCCACCGTCGTGGCGGTCGGAACGGCCTCGGTGCTGGCGGGCCCGGCGGCGCTCCCGTTGGGTGTCACGTGCGGTCTCCTATGGGGTCAGTTGGCCGGCTTCTCGGTGACCGCACAGCGGAAGTTCAACGGGCGCCTCGTGCCCGACCCGACCGGAGTGACGGCGGCTCAGCTCAGCCGGGCGCATCTCTCGGCGATCGCGGTCGACGCCCTCCGAGCCGGGGTCGTGACGGGGATCGGCCTCGTCGTGGCCCGAATGACGGTCACACCTCTCGCGAACGGCTGGCCCCTCGACATCGAGGAGTCGCGAGCACTCCTCCTCATGGGAGGTGCCGTCTCCCTAGGCATCCTCGTGAACGACCTAGGTGGAATTCGGAAACGAGGATGGCTAGTGGCCGTCGGCATCGCGCTCGGAGCGATGGGGACGCTGCTGTGAGCGACGAGCGCCCCGTGCCGAGGTCACTGTCCCCCGGAGCTAGAATCGGGACCCTACTCCGCTCTCTCGTCGTCCAGGGCTCGTGGAACTACCGGAGCATGCTCGGTTCGGGCTTCGGGTACGCGATGCTCCCGGGGCTGCGCGACGTGTTCGGCGAAGACCGATACGCGCTCGAACGTGCGCTCGAACGGCACGTCGACCACTTCAACGCGCACCCGTACCTGAGTGGCGTTGCTCTCGGGGCGGCGCTCCGTCTGGAGGCCGACGGGGCAGGGGATGAGGCGATCCGACGATTCAAGGTCGCGGTCCGAGGCCCGTTGGGGAGCCTGGGAGACGGGTTGGTCTGGGCGACCTGGCTCCCCCTGGTCGCGTTGGCTGCGCTTGCGGCGTACGGCTTGGGCGTCCCAGGGTGGGGTTCGGCCCTCGGCTTCGTTCTGGTGTACAACGTCGGGCATCTGGGCCTGCGCGTGTGGGGGCTCCGCGTCGGCTGGGAATCCGGTCGAGACGTGGGCGCCGTGTTGGCCAAGGCGGACCTGGCCGGACAGACCGCTCGGCTGCAGCCGTGGACGGCGGGGCTGTTGGGGGTCGTTCTGGGGGCATGGGTCGCCGGAGAGCGTGGCTTGGGCGGACTTTCGCCCGTTTGGCTGGTCGGTGCCGCGCTCGCGTTCGGGGTAGGGGTGGCGTTCGGACACCGAGCGTGGCGACCCGCCGCCGTGGTGACGGTGGTGGCGGTCGTGGTACTCAGCACATGGGGAGTGTTGTCATGAGCGATTCGGTCGCAGAGCGGACCGTACAGATCGTCAACGCCGCGGGCATGCACGCGCGTCCGGCGGCTCAACTGGTCCAACTGGCCGGCACCTTCTCCTCGCACGTCCTCCTCGAGAAGGACGGACTCGAGGTGAACGGGAAGAGCATCATGGGCGTGCTCATGTTGGCCGCTGAGAAGGGGAGCAGCCTTCGCATTCGAGCCGAGGGGGACGACGCCGACGCAGCGGTGACGGCGTTGTCGGACCTCGTTCTGCGGGGCTTCGACGAGGTGGAGGCGTAACCGGTGTCTCTCGTCCTGGACGGATCGCCGGCCTCGGAAGGCATGGCCCAAGGGGTCGTCTTTCGCCTGGAGTGGGGTGTGCCCGTCGTCGAACATCGATCGATCGCCGACGAGGAGATCGAGCGGGAGTTGGAGCGGTTCGCCGCAGCCCTCTCGTGGGCCAAGGACCGCTTGGCGGACGACAAGAGGGCGACCGAAGCCCGGCTGGGCGCTGTCGAGGCGAGGATCTTCGACCCCCAGCTCCTCATGCTCGAGGACCCGGAGGTGGTTGCAGGAACGGAGCGGTACATCCGAGACAACCGTCTGTGCGCCGAGCGCGCGTTCGAGCTACGGATGCTCGAGCTACGCTCGATGTGGGCGAGCACGGCCCATCCGATGGTGCTCGATCGACTGAACGACCTCGAGGACGTGATGATTCGCGTCCTCCACCGGCTGATGGGGAAGAACGATCCGGCGGATCTCGCCGGATTGGAGCACGACGTCATCGTCGTCGCGCCGAACCTGACTCCGAGCCTCGCAGTCCACCTCGATCTGGGGCACGTGAAGGGCGTGGCGACCGACCACGGGACGCGTACGGCCCACTGGGTCATGATCGCGCGCGCGTTGCAGCTTCCGGCGGTGGTAGGGCTCGGTGACGTGTCGAGGAAGGCGGAGGACGGGCAGAGCGCCTTTCTCGACGGCCGGATCGGCCGACTCGTCCTCGATCCGACCGAGGATGACCGCGTGGTCTTCGAGAGTCGGCGACAGCGGATCGAGGCGTGGGAAGAGGAGATCGCGGTCGTTTCGGCCCTCGAGCCGGTCACCCTCGACGGGCAGTATGTCGAGCTGCGCGTGAACCTCGACATGCCCGGAGAGGCCGGGCCGGCCCTCGCCCACGGGGCCGCGGGGGTGGGGCTATTCCGCACCGAGTTCCTCGTCGTCGGCCGCAGCTCGATGCCGGACGAAGACGAACAGTACGAGTCGTATCGAACGGTCGCGGAGTCCTTTCCGACCGGTGCGGTATACGTCCGCACCTTCGATCTGGGAGGGGACAAGTTCCCGATGTTCCTCCACATGCCACAGGAGGAGAACCCCTTTCTCGGGTGGCGCGCGATTCGCGTGTGCCTCGACAAGCCCGATCTCTTTCGGACCCAGCTGAGGGCGATTCTTCGGGCCACACCCCACGGGGATGTGCGCCTGATGATCCCGTTGGTGAACGATGTCGACGAGATCCGCCAGGTGCGCGCGCTCCTCGGGGAAGAGGCCGCGGCACTTCAGAAGGCGGGCATCCCGTACAATGCCGGCTACAAGGTCGGCGTGATGATCGAGACGCCCGCCGCTGCACTCGATGCCGCCGAGCTGGCACGCTACAGCGACTTCTTTTCGATCGGGACGAACGACCTCGTTCAGTACACCCTGGCGGTCGATCGGACGAACACGCGGCTGGCTCGGCTCTACAATCCGTTCCACCCTGCCGTCGTACGTCAGCTCCACCAGGTCGCGCGAGTCGGTCGGGCCGCCGGAATCGAGGTGAGTGTCTGTGGCGAAATGGCCGCCAACCCGCTCGGAGCTCTGCTTCTCCTCGGGCTCGACATCACGGCCCTCTCGATGGCGTGGCCGTCGATCCCCGAGATCAAGAAGTTCGTGCGAGAGATCCGGATCGAGCACGCGCGTACGGCGGCTCGGAAGGCGCTGGCCGCTCCGACGAGCCGGGACGTGATCGATTGCCTCGTCGAAGGCGCCGGCGACGCCGTCGACCAGGAGAGCTTCGCAGCTCGCTGGTCGCTTCCCGGGTACGCATGATCCCGCCCGGTCGGGCGGACTGACGCCCGATCGTAACCGTTGTAACTCACCGTTCGTTTGGGTAGGGTTCGTGCTGCTCGAACGCCCTTCGCGGAACACGTCTACAGGAGACATCGTGAGCGCCACCCTCTTCACTTCGGAGTCCGTCACCGAAGGCCATCCGGACAAGATCGCGGATCAGATTTCGGACTCGGTTCTGGATCACATGCTGGCTCAGGATCCCGGCTCTCGCGTCGCGTGTGAGACGCTCGTCACTACGGGACTCGCGATGGTTGCGGGTGAGGTCACGACGAACGGGTACGTCCACCTCCCCGACGTGGTTCGGGGCACACTGAAGCGGATTGGCTACACCAACGCCGACTTCGGGATCGACGGCGGTACGTGCGCCGTGCTCACGAACCTGGACCAGCAGTCCGACCACATCGCGATGGGTGTGGATACCGGCGGTGCGGGGGACCAGGGCATGATGTTCGGGTACGCGACGGACGAAACGACGGAGCTCATGCCCCCGACGCTCCACTACGCGCACGCGCTGACGCGCCGCCTGGCTCACGTGCGGAAGAGCGGGGAGCTCCCCTGGGTCCGCCCGGACGGGAAGTCGCAGGTTACGATCGAATTCGATGCCGACCACAAGCCGGTCCGCATCCACACCGTCGTCATCAGCACGCAGCACGATCCCGACATCCGTCAGGAGGACCTCGTGCAGCAGATCGCGGAGCGGGTCGTCAAACCCGCACTGCCCGAGTCGCTCTACAACCCGGACGACTGCATCCTGCACATCAACCCGACCGGACGCTTCGTCATCGGCGGCCCGCACGGGGACGCCGGCCTGACCGGCCGGAAGATCATCGTCGACACCTATGGAGGTGTGGGTCGCCACGGGGGCGGTGCCTTCTCCGGCAAGGATGCGACGAAGGTGGATCGCTCTGCGGCGTACGCGTCTCGCTGGGCAGCCAAGAACGTCGTTGCGGCCGGGCTCGCCCACCGCTGCGAGATCCAGCTTGCCTACGCCATCGGTGTGGCGGAGCCCGTTTCCGTGCACGTGGACTCGTTCGGCTCGGGCAAGGTGCCGGACGAGGCCATCGCCAAGGCCGTCTCGGACGTCTTCGACTTCCGTCCCGTGGCCATCATCGAGGAGCTCGGCCTGCGGAACCCGATCTACACGCCGACCGCGGCCTACGGTCACTTCGGACGCACGCCCGAGACGCGTAGCCCCGACATGAAGGACGGGGACGAGGTCCTGTTCTTCCCCTGGGAGACGACGGACCGAGCCGACGACCTGCGGACTGCGGCCGGAGTCTGACCCGCGGGACGTCGGAGCGCCTGAACCCGACGATCGTTGAGGAGTATTGGTGTCCAGGCGCGCCATCTGGCGCGCCTGGGGCCGTACTCCGGAGGTGTGGGCTCGTGTTGGTCGAGGTCAAGGTGCAGAGTCTGGCGATGGATCGAACCACCAAGACGCCGGTGGTCATCCTCGAAGAGGTCGGAGGAGGTCGGCTGCTCCCGATCTGGATCGGCCCGGCCGAAGCTCGTGCGATCGCCACGGAGATGGCCGATCCCGACTTCCCGCGCCCCCTCACCCACGCCTTGTGCTACTCGGTGCTCAAGCAGTTCGGCGGAGTGGTCGAGCGGGTGGTGATCACCAGTGTGGAGAAGAGCACCTACTACGCGGAGCTGATTGTACACGCTGACGGTGATGTTTTGTCGTTCGACGCGCGGCCGTCCGACTCGATCGCCATCGCGCTACGCGCCGGCGCTCGCATCTTCGCGGACGACGAACTGCTGGAAGACGCGACGATCGAGTTCGCCGAAGATGAGCCGACGATCCTCGCCCACGAAGCCGAAGACGAGACGTCGTCCAGCCTCGACGCCAAAGAGCTCAAGGAGCTCCTTCGAGGCATGAATCCCGAGGACTTTGGCCGCTTCACACCGTAGCGTGCCCCGCCGTGCGGGGCTGCTCGCGTTCCTCGCTCTGGCCGTCGTGTCGGCGCCGGGAGCGCTCACGGCTCAGACTGGGCCCGTCTTCGAAGGCATCGCCTACCGCGGCGACGCTCCATTCGGTGGAGCGTGGGTGCTGCTTCACCACGTGTCGGAGGGAGAGCAGGGAACGATCGACTCGATCCGACTTCCTGATGACGGGGCCTTCCGCTTCGTGCTCCCCGCGGCGCCCGACCCGGCTCAGAGCGACATCTACTTCGCCACGTTGAGACACCACGACGTCGTGTACTTCTCACCGGCCGTCACCTCGCGTACACCGCTCGACACCGTTTACGCGATCCAGGCGTGGGATACGGTCCACGCCGCCACCGACGGCAGCGGGCTGTCCCTTCAGTCGCGAAGTGTCTTCTTCGAGCCCGACACGATCGGGTGGCGCGTCACCGACCTCTTCCAGCTTCGGAACGACCAGGACAGGACCGTGGTGCGGCCGTCGGACGAAGGGCACGTCTGGTCGTACCCACTGCCGACCGAGGCAGCGAACGTCGAGACCGGCGAGGGAGAGATCTCACTGGGTGTCATGGAATTCGAGGAGGGGGAGCTCGTGGTGCGCGAGGCGATCCCTCCCGGAGAACGGATCTTCGTCGCCCGCTACTCGGTCGAAAGCCCGCTGATCACGATCCCGAACCGGGGCATGACCGAGGCCCTCGACGTACTCGTGCGTGAGCCGGCGCCGGCGGTGGAGGTCGAGGGCCTCGAGATGGTCGATCGGATCGAGCTCGAGGCCGGCTCGACGTACATCCGCTTCTCCGGTGTGGAGATCGATGCGCCGGCGGTGCGGGTCGTCCAGGGGGAAGAGCAGGCGAGGCCTCAGGTCGAGTGGGTCGCCTTGCTGCTCGCGATGGTCTTGGCTGGGTTCGGCGTCTACATCCTCAAACCCTCGACGCAGGCGCGGCCTGCGGCTGCCGGGGCGCCCCCGGCGCGAAGGGGTGCCATCCTGGAGCGGATCGCGCACCTCGACGAGGAGTTCGAGGGCAGTGGAGCCCCGTCCGCCGAACGGCCGGTCTACGAGCGTCGGCGTCGTGAACTCCTCCGCCAGCTCAAGCTCCTGGACTGATGGCGGCCGTCCAGACCCCGGCAGTGTTGCTCCGCGCGCACGACTATGGGGACTCGAGCCGGATTCTCCGGTTCTATACCCGGGACCACGGCCTGCTGAGCGTCGTAGCGCGGGGCGTTCGCGGCCGATCGGGCAAAGGCGCGACGACGCTCGCCTCGTTCGCCTCGGGCGAGCTGACTGCATACGTGAAGCCGCAGCGTGACCTCCACACGATGAAAGACTTCCACTGTACCCGACTCCGCGCGGGAATCGCCGCTGACATGCTCCGCTTCGCCGGGGCCTCGGCGGCGGGAGAGGTCGTGCTCGTGCACGCCGAGCAGGAGCCGCAGCCCCCCGTCTTCGCGGCCCTCGACGGTGCGTTCAACGCCCTCGAGGAGGTCGAGGCTCCGTTACTTCCGGGCACGGCGATCGCGGCGCTGTGGTCGATCGTGACGGCCTTCGGCTTCCAGCCACAGCTCGCCGCGTGTGTTCGGTGTCACGAACCGATCGCCGAGGGAGAGATGGCTCGCTTCGACTTCTCGGCCGGAGGGCTCCGGTGCGAGGAGTGCGGCCAGGACGCGGCAGGTCCGCGGATCGGCCCGATTGCCCGCGGCCAGCTCGACGAGCTCTTGCAGGGGCGTGTCCCGGTCGAGATGTCCCACTTCCGGCAGCATCTCGCGCTCGTCTCCGACTTCATCGCCTATCATCTCGCGGCGAAGCCGCTCAAGTCCCTCCGCTTCCTCGGTAGTCTGCTCCCGGCCGACACGGTGCCCACCCGTGCGTAGCGTCATCCTCGGCACCGCCGGGCACATCGATCACGGAAAGACCGCCCTCGTCGCAGCCCTGGCCGGAGTCGATACCGACCGTCTCAAGGAGGAGAAGGCGAGGGGCATCACGATCGAGCTCGGCTTCGCGGAGCTCACGGTCGGGGACTCGCTCCGATTCGGGGTCGTCGACGTGCCTGGCCACGAGGCCTTCGTGCGCGCGATGGTGGCGGGGGCCGCGGGTATGGATGTGGTCGTCCTCGTGGTCGCGGCGGACGAGGGCGTCATGCCACAAACTCGAGAGCACCTCGCGATCGTAGAGCTTCTGGACGTACCCGAGCTGGTCGTGGCGATCACCAAGTGTGACGCGTCGGACGACGAGTGGCTCGAACTGGTCGACGCCGACATCGAGGACGTTCTGGATTCGACCCGGTACGCCGGGGCTCCCCGAGTCCGCACCAGCGCGCACCAGGGCACGGGACTGGACGCACTCACCGACGAGCTGATGGCGGCGGCCGAGCGGGCACGGGTCGCTTCGGACGACGACCTCACCCGCCTTCCCCTCGATCGAGTCTTCACGATCCAGGGCACCGGCACGGTCGTGACGGGCTCGCTCTGGACCGGGACGCTGAGCCAGGGCGATCGCGTGCGCATTGTCCCCGGGGATCATGGGGCACGCGTTCGAGGACTTCAGGTCCACGGACGCGAATCGAAGTCCGCGGTGGCCGGAGATCGCACCGCGGCGGCGCTTACGGGGGACGGCGGAGACCGCGACCTGGTCGGTCGTGGCGCGACGTTGGTCACCGACCCCGCGTGGAGTGAGACGTGGATGCTCACGTGTCGTGTGTCGCTCCTCGCAGACACGGCGTGGAGGCTTGACCACAACCAACGGGTTCACGTGCACCTCGGTACGTCCGACGTGTTGGCGCGTGTCGCGATGCTCGAAGAAGACCGGCTCGCGCCGGGATCGGCGGGTTGGGTTCAACTGCGACTCGAATCGCCTTTGGTCGCGAGGGCAGGGGATCGCCTGGTTCTTCGCTCCTACTCGCCGATGACGACGATCGGGGGCGGGGTCGTGGGCGAACCGCTTCCTGCCAAGCGGAATCGCTTGTCCGACGTGGACCGAGCCGCATTGGATGCCGTGGTGTCGGGAGATGCTCGGGCTGCGCTACATGGCGCACTCGCTCTCGCGGGCTGGAGTGGCCTGTCGCTCGATCGGGTGCCGATCGTGACGGGTCTGGCGCCGACCGAGGCCGCGGACGCGACCCGTTCGCTCAGTGAGGAGGGGCTCCTTCGCGGCGCGACCGCCCTCTTCGCGCCCGAGGTCCGGTCGGAGGCAGAGGAGTTGCTCATCGAGGCCGTCGATCGCGCTCACGCCGAGGATCGACTGCGCTCGGAGGCTTCGCTTGCGGCGGTGCGGGGGGCGATTCCCGCGTGGGCGTCGAGCGAACTCGCCGAAGCTGCGCTCGGGGCTCTGGTCGATGCCGGTCGGCTCGAAGCCGTAGCCGGAGGGGTGCGACGCCCCGGCTTCGTCGCGGAGCCCGACTCGGACCAGCGCGCGGCCTTGGACGCGCTGGGTGAGGTGTATCGTGCCGCTGGTCTGGCAGCGCCGCTCCTCGACGAGCTACCGGCGGCCCTCCGAGCCCGGCACGACTTCATGTCGCTCCTCGGCTACCTCGAACGCGGCGGCACACTGCGCGCGGTCGCCGACGGTTGGTACGTCTCAGCCGACGTGCTCGACGAGGCCGAAGCGAAGGTCGCGACATCCCTAGGTGGGCGTAAGGATCTGTCGCCAGGTGATTTCCGGGATGTTCTTAATGTGACACGTAAGCACCTGATCCCGCTCCTGACCCACTTCGATGCGCGAGGTACCACGGTTCGCGATGAGGGTGGACGGGCCGTTCCTGCGCCTTCTTGAACGAGCGCGAGACAACGCTTTGCGCGGCGCACGCGTCGTAATCGTAGGGAGGGGGAGCGTGATCCGAGTTTTGGGACCTCTTCGGTGCTTGACCCCTTTCACGATGTTCCGGTAGTATGGAACAGGCATGCGTGCCGAGATCATTCACTCATGGAGCGCGATTGACGCTTAGCTACTGCACAATATGTGTGCGGAGGCCCAGATGAGACGCACGATCCGCGTCTCGTTCGTCCTCCTGTGCCTGCTCGGCGCTCCCACCTTCGCGTCTGCCCAAGACGCTCGCTCGGGACTGCTGGGTGAGCCGACGAACGGATTCCAACTGGATCAGAATTATCCGAACCCGTTCAACCCCGAGACCACCATCCCCTTCACCCTCGGGGATGACCTGTTCGTCGAGGGGCGTCCTGCCGTTGTGTCCATCCGGGTCTTCAACGTCCTCGCCCAGTTGGTTGCCCACCCCGTAGCGCTCAGGCATGCGTCCGGAGAGGGTGTGGCCGTCGATCAGCTCGAATACACGCAGCCTGGCCGGTACGAGGCGTACTGGGACGGCACCGACCAGATGGGTCGGCAGGTCGCGTCGGGCATCTACCTCATGCAGCTGACCGTGAACGGCATGCGTCCGCTCACGAGGAAGATGTACGTGATGAAGTAGGCTCCCCGTCAGGGAGCCCGCTCATCCAACAGCTGCAGGAACCCCTGGGCGTCTTCGAGGCCCGAAAGGAGCCCGGGGATATCCGGATCCTTCGCGAACTGTGCGATCTTGCCCAGAACCGGCAGATACTGGTTCGAGACCTCGAGCGGTGGCGCGATGATCAGGAAACAGTGGTGGACCGGAGCGTCGTCGATCGCCTTGAAGTCGAGGCCCGAGCGGTGCCGCCCATAGGCGAGATGCAGTCGAGGGACGACCAGCGATCGGCAGTGGGGGATGGCGATCCCCTTTCCGATGCCCGTCGAACCGAGGTTCTCCCGGCGCTTGAGCGTTCGGAAGAGCGTGGTTTCGGACGCCTCGTCGAGCGACAGTAGGGCAACGAGTTCCCGGAGGGCCTCGCCTTTGTCCTCTGCGGCCAAGTCGAGATTGACCGTCTCCTCGCTGAAGAGCTCTCGTAGCCTCATCCGCGACCCGACTCCCGTGTTGTGATGATCCCGCCGATCGGTGCGGACTATACCCGATTTGGGCCCGCGGGGGCACCCCGCGCGTCGCTCTTTGGGAGGATGTGCGGAGCACATAGCTTTTCGGCATGCCGTACGACGTCCTCTCGCTCCTGAACGGAGACCGGGTCCCGCTGTACCTCGCGCCGCAGGCGGGGGTGAGCGAATCGCCCTTCCGACGCCTCTGCCGTCGGTTCGGTGCGGACGTGCTCGTGTCCGAGTTCGTGAGCGCTGCGGGCATCGTCATGAACAGCAAACGGTCTCGCGACTACTTGCGGTTCGACGAGGAAGAACGGCCGATCGGAATTCAGATCTTCGGGGCCGATCCCGCGATGATGGGCGATGCCGCGGCCTTCGTCGCCGAGGTCTTCGGGCCGGACTTCATCGACATCAACTTCGGGTGTCCGGTGAAGAAGGTGGTGAAGCGCAACGGTGGCTCCGGCTGCTTGAGGGATCTCGATCTCTGCGAGGCCATCATCCGGGCCGTGGACGATGCCACGCCGCTTCCCACGACGGTGAAGATCCGCTCCGGCTTCGACGAGAAGACGCGCGATCCCGTGAAGATCGGGCTCCGCTGTCAGGATTCGGGAGCGACCGTCTTGTGCCTCCACGCGCGTACACGGGCGGACATGTACACCGGCTTCGCGCGGTGGGAGGAGATCGCTGCGCTGGTCGACGCGCTCGACATCCCCGTGATCGGAAACGGGGATGTGAACTCCGGAGAGGACGCGCGGCGGATGCGCGACGAAACCGGTTGCGCTGGGATCATGATCGCCCGCGGATCCCACGGGGATCCGTGGATCTTCAAGCAAGCGCGTGCCGCGCTCGATGGAGAGCCGATCCCGGGCGAACCCGGCGTGGACGAACGCTTCGCGATCTGTCTCGAGCATGCTCGGAACGCGATCGCGTTCGAGCGGAACCCCGAGCGCGCGATCATCGACTTCAGAAAGCACCTCGGTTGGTACACCAAGGGGCTCCCGGACGGGCGCCGGCTACGGACCGAGCTCTTTCAGACGACGACCCTCGAGGAAGTCGAGCAGTTGCTCGAGGGGTACCGCGAAGAGCACCTCGCTGCGGGGGCCTCGGCCTAGCGGTCTCGTCGCGCGTCGCGCCGACTCACGTGGTCCTTGGTGCGGTCCTTGAACGACGCGCCCTTTTCCATGCGATATACGGCGAACTTCGCGTCCTCGTGCACGACCGGAAGGGTGAGCTGCACGTAGTTCTGAAGGGTGTGCCCGGTCCCCAGCCGACCCGTCACCGGCAAGCCGCGCGGGACGCCGAGGTAGGCCACGCCTTCGGGCTCGAGGATCGCATCGATCGCATCGAGGACCTTGGCGCGGTTCAGGCGGCTGAGCGCGCTCAGGACGTTCGTGCACACGACCGTGTCGAAGAGGCCTTCGGGGAGGTCTGGGCGGTAGAACGGGTCGTACGACGCCCACCCGAAGTGATCCGCGTCGAAGCCGTGCCCGCAGCCGTAGTCGATCACCCGGCCGTGAATCAGGTCGTGGTCGACCAAGTGCTGGGCCGTGCGGCTGGGGCTCGTGCGCCGGATCGCGTGGCCCAGAGCGCGCTTTTGGCGGTCGATTCGTGCCATGAGTCAGCTAGCGTTCGCCCGACGAGGTGCGAGTCGCGAGAGGGTCACGCCCGACGATCGCCGCGAAGAGCGCCAGGCCCCCGAAGACGAACGACCAGATGTCCCCCGGCAGCCGCTCGTCGAGCACGAAGGGGACGGATACGAAGAGGGTGCCGAGCACGAACAGGAGCGCCCGGGCCGGTAGCCCGAGCCGTGCGGGCGCCTGGCCCTCCTCCGACGTGTGCTGTGGGGTCAACGATCCCTCAGCAGATCGGGTTCAGTCGGATCTCGCCCTGCCGCGCGCGGAGGGTGTTGTCGATGAACCAGCGGGTGTAGACGCGCACCTCGCGGCCCTCGTTGTACATCTCGATCAGCCACAGATCGGCCGGGTCGAGGGCCTCGAGCGCGCGGGCTCCGGCGCTCGGCCTCGTGTCGTCGATGCAGAGGCGGACCCGGGATCGACCCAGTCGACAGAGCTCCTGGAGGTTGTCACAAGGACGGGCCGCGGCCAGTACCCGGACGAATTCGTATGCCGACTCCTCGTCGCTCCGTGCAAGTTCGACTTCGTGCACCAATCGGAGGCGGCGTGTCCGTTGCCAGCGGCGGCGCTCTTCGAGACGCTCGCTGAGCACGGTGAGCGCCTGCATCACCTCCTCGTCGCGGGGGAGCTGGATCGAGATCGCTGCGCCCACCACCTCAGGCCCCAGAGTCGCCCGAGCCGAGTGATATCCGATGGCCGTGGCCACCAATTCGTACTGCACGTCTTCGATGAACGAGATCTCGAACGCCCCCGTCGAGTCGGTCAGGGTCACGACCTCGGACAGGGGAGCGAGAACCTGCGCGGCAGCCAGGGCTTCACCGGTGTCCACGTCCACGACGGTCCCCGCCAGCGTCACGCGCTCCTGTCCGAAGGTGGGCAGGGCGAAGCTGAGGAGGAGGACGAGGCCCAATGCGACGGACGTCGTACCGGGCGCCGGCACTGGCCTGCGCTGGTCCTCGTCGTGGTACATGCACCCGCCCCCGTCCTCGGAACTCTCGCGTCCCGGCGAACGGGCGCGTGGACCATGATGATCCACGATGTCGAGGCAGACGCAAGCAGGGCACGCGGTCGAACCCGATCGACGGGGACATCACGCGTTGCACCCGTTGAGACGCGTCAGGGGTAGTGAGTCGTCCCATCCACTATGCCGAGAACCCCACCATGAGCCGCATCCACACCGTCGACGAACGCGTCCGCTGGTCCGCTGTCGATCGGGCTGGGATCATCTTCTATGGCGCGTACGTCCGTTTCTTCGAGCTCGCCGAGATGGAGCTCTTCCGAGCAGCAGGCGTCCCGTACAGCGAAGTCTTCGACCGGTGGGACATGTGGTTGCCCCGGGTCCACCTACAGTCCGACTTCTTGTATCCGGCGCGGCTCGACGACGAACTGCGGGTCGCGGCCTACATCACGCGCTTCGGAACGAGCTCGCTCCAGATCCACTTTGACGTGTTGCATCTCGAGGCGGGGCGCCTCGCCGCAGCGGGTCACGAGGTCCTCGTGTGTACGAGCCGGGATACGCTCGAGCCACGGCCCCTTCCGGAGGATCTCAAGGAGATGCTCTCGCCCTTCCTGACGAGTGAGGGAGACGCGAGAAGGCTACTGGGCGTGTAGGGCAGGGAGCTACGCCGCCCCGAGCAGGCTCTCGAGAAACTCAGGCGTGCCGTCGGGGCCGGTCGCCTCCAAGACGATGGCGCCGCGACCGGGCTCGACCAAGAGCTTAAAGCGGAGGAACTGGCAGCAGCTGTGCTCTGCCTCGAGGACCGCACCGGCCTGTCGAAGAAGGCCCTCCTCGGTGTCGAAGTACCAACGGAAGCCGTCGCTCAGTCGTTCAGACCGCTTCGCTCTCGACACCAATCCGGGAAGTAGACCTTCCCGACCGGACTCGATCTGAGACGACGTCAGGGTGCACGCCACGGGGAGTTGGGGAATTTCGGTCATGTCAGGTCGTGGGTGAGGGCGGAGCCGAGGCGGCGTCCTGCCATTCCGGCCGGAGGATCCCCCACCAGGCCTCGTCCAGGAATACACCGCCCTCCACGCGATTGTGGCGTAGCACGCCTTCCTTGGTCATGCCCAGCTTCTGCATGACGCGTTGAGACGCGGTATTGTCGACGTCCGCGAACGCTCGGATGCGGTTCAGTTCGGGGATCGTCCGGAAGCCGACGTCCACCACCGCTCCCGCCGCCTCGGTGCAGAACCCCTGACCCCAGTGCGCCCGGGCGACCGAGTAGCCCAACTCGCCGAGTCGGTGCCGTGGGAAGAGACGAAGGTTCAGTCCGCCAATCGCCGTCTCTTCGAGGGTGATGGCCCAGCTCGGGTGGGTGGTCCGATCGAGGTCGAGTTGGCGAGCCAGAAAGACTTCCGCGTCGCTTCGCGTGTACGGGGAGGGTAGGAGGCGGAGGAACCGCGACCACTCACCGTCCTGAGCGTAGGTGAAGACGTCGTCCACATCGTCGAGGCGCCACGGTCTCAAGGTGAGACGAGGCGCGTCGATCACCTCGGGAAGGGTTGGCCAGACAGACTCGTCGGTCGGCATCTCAGATTCTGGCTCGGGTCGGTGATGAGTCAGCGCTCGCGACGTTCCGACCCGTAATCGTAGACGAAGTCGGCGATCCGGATTTGGCCGCCTTCCTGTACGATACCCGCCATCTCGACGACGGCCCGGCTCGACTGCGTGATCGTCAAACGGTGTGGGATCAGACCTTCGGGCTCGGCGATCAGGATCACCTCGTTCTCGATCTCGAGGTCCTCGAAGGTCATCTGCGGGGCTGCGGAACCGGCGGCTTCACTCAGGAGTCGCTGCGTGAAGTCCGCGACGTGCTCGCGGATCAACTCCGGATTGGGGAAGGAACGAAGGATCAGTTCCACGCAATCATTCGACGCCTCGTCCTCCGAGCAGGGCAGCCACCCCGTCGTGCCCAACTCGAGCGTGAAGGGCACGAGCGCGTTCCCGAGCATGGGGAGCGGCTGCTCGATATCGAGCTCGTACGCCATGCCCACTTCGGAGACGGCCTCGATCCACGTTCCGACCAGTGCATTCCACTGCTCGGCGGCCTGAGCGTAGAGTACTTCTGGACTCATCGCCTGGCCCATGTACTCCTCGAGAGCCTCCGACTGAATGCTGTCCGTGAGCGTCCCGACGAACTCCTTCATGATCTCGATCGTCTCGTCGAGCTCGCCGATGTCCAGCAACTCTCCGTCGGGGGAGACGAAGTAGTCCGGGCTGGCCGAGCCCAGGAGAGACATGAGCCGGGACTCGACGTCATCCGCGTCCTCGGACCCCGGCATGTCGAAGTTTTCGAAGTGGATTCGAAGGCCGTGCGGATCGTCGTGTACGCTGACGTCATAGGAGAAGTGAACGCGACTCGTGTCCGACGGAGAGGTCGCGGGAATGGCCTCTTGGTATCGAACACCCGTGACCGAGGCCGTCATACCCACGGGCCAACCGAAGCGGAGGGCCACCTCTTCGGGCGCGGAGGTCGTGTCTGTCTGAGCGGCCAAGGTCCCGGGCAGCATGACGGCGAACGACAGAACGGAGGCGATGCGCATAGAGATCCCGGGCAGGCGGCGCCGCCGCTTGGGGTGGGGGGAAGGGGCTCGCAACGACCAATCATTCATGCGTCGAAGAGCTGCGCAAGCGCGACTAGCCTGAGGGCCGCGCGCCTCGGGCTGGCTGCGGGCCCGCCGGAGCAGTTGACGAGGCACCGGGGTGCCGCGAGGATGTGTCACGCGTCGAGAGACGCGTCAGAAAGTTGATGGGGGCGGGGATCTCGTTCTTGGAGACCCAGGCCCCTTTGTTTATTGGGTACACTGTGCCCACAACAACGCGCGGTTCGTCCGCGTTACACCAGCTGTCGGCAAGTACGCGCGAAGTGTCTCCGATCAGCGAAAACCGAGGAGCGCATTATGCGTACGACCGGAACTGTGAAGTGGTTCAACGATCAAAAGGGCTTCGGCTTCATCACGCCGTCGGACGGCAGCAAGGATTGCTTCGTGCACCACAGCGCCATCCAGGCCGAAGGCTTCAAGACTCTCGCCGAGGGAGCTCAGGTCGAGTTCGACATCGTCGAGGGAGCCAAGGGTCCGGCCGCGGAGAACGTCGTCGCGATGTGATGGCTCCGTAGCTGGCAGTATCCAGAGTCGGGGCCGTCTCGCACGTCGAGGCGGCCCCGTTTCTTGTTTCGGGGGGCGCGATTGCCGGCCCGAGCTTCCCCTCAACTGGGTGGGTCCATTGTCATCCTCGAACATGTCGCGAGCTCGGGCGTCCAGCGTCCGCGTCTCGCCCGATGAGCACCCCGGCTACAGCGCCGCCCCCGAATACGTGCCGGAGGTGGGGGAGGAAGTGCTGACGACAGAGGGCAAGGCCGAAGTCGTGAAGATCCTGACGAGACTCAGCGGAGGCAGGCGTCTCCTCGAGCTGCAACTCGCGGAGCGCCCGAAACCTCCCTTCTATGCGGCGTCGGACAACGTGCTCATCAAGGACAAGAAGCGCTAAAGCCCGAAGCCGGTGGGCCATCGTGGCGTGGCTTGCCGCGTCGGGCAACTCTTGCCGAGTGACATCGACGGTCGTGGGCTCGGCTCCCCCAAATCGCCAGTGTGTACCGCGGTTTCACCGTGTGGCGAGGGTGCTGCGGTGGGGCAGGGATCTTGCACGAGGATTGCGCGCGCATCGGGCGCTCCAATCCCCGCACGGCCTCCATCATGATCCACCTGTTATCCCGTAGAGTGTGTTCGGGTCTCGCTACCGGTGCGGTACTGTTTGGAGTCGCGTCCGCGTGTGCTCTCGACGGAGACTCTCCGACGGACGTGGAGGGCCTCGGTGTGTCCAGCCGAGCCCCGGCGCCGCCACAGGCGACGCATCAAACGACGTGCTACGGTACCGATGGCCTCCAGATCAGCTGTTCGGGGACGGGGCAAGACGGGGAGCTCCGTGCCGGAGTCGCCGCCCCGGACCCGCGGTTCACGGACCGCGACAACGGAACGGTCCGGGACAACCTTACCGGCCTCGTGTGGCTCAAGGATGCCGAGTGTCTGGGGAAGGTGCGGTGGTCGGAGGCGTTGGATCGCAGCAATGGGTTGGCTGCGGGGAGCTGCGCACTCTCGGACGGGTCGGCGGCAGGAGACTGGCGCCTCCCCAACTTCCACGAACTCCTGAGTCTGATGGAGTGGTCCCGCACCACTTGGACCTCCGGCGGGAAGGCGTTGATCGACGGTTACCCCTTCTCGGACGTCAAGCAGCAGCTGTACTGGACGTCGACCACGTCGATGGGAGGAACGGACGAAGCGCGAGCCGCGAACTTCGGATGGTCGGGCGTCTTCAAGACCGAGCCGAAGTCGCTCGAGTACTGGGTGCTCCCTGTGCGCAGCGACGCCAGCACCGATGACGCTCCTCTGTCCCTCCCCGTCACCAACCAGACCGAGTGTTTCGCCGAATCCGGAGGCTCGGTCGACTGCGGGGGAACGGGACAAGACGGTGAGATTAGAGCGGGCGTCGACTGGCCGGAGCCTCGCTTCACGGACAACGACGATGGAACGGTGACGGACCACCTCACCGGCCTCGTGTGGCTCACCGAACCGAGGTGTCTGGAGCCCGACACCTATTGGGGGGCGCTGGACACGAGCCGGAGCTTGAGTGACGGTCAGTGCGGCCTAACCGACGGATCCTCGGCCGGTGATTGGCGACTCCCGAACTTCAGAGAGCTCGTCAGTGTGTTCGATTGGTCGGTCTCTCACCCGATGCTGACCCCTGGGCACCCGTTCGACGTGGTACAGAGGCTCCACTGGACCTCGACGTCGTCGTTGCCGACAGGATCTGAACCTCGAGATCAGGCATGGACGATCAGTCCGTACACCACCGGGAACTTCCACACGGCCACGAAGACGAGCCGCCAGCAGATCTGGCCGGTCCGGGACGCCCGGTAGCCCACACGTCGACTCGGGTCACCTATCCCGAGCTCGTACGGCAACACGGCCGATTCCTCGCGTTCGGCCTCGGCCTGACCTTCCTGAGCTCGTTCGGTCAGACCTTCTTCATCTCGCTCTTCAATGAGAGCATCCGGGGCGACTTCGGACTGAGCCACGGCCAAGTCGGTGCGACGTACTCCGTGGCGACGCTCGTGAGCGGGTTCACGCTCGCATGGGTGGGACAGCGCCTCGACGCAGCCGATCTCCGGCGCTTCACCGCGGCCCTGTGCGTCGCTTTGGCGCTCGCTGCTCTAGGGATGACGCTCACGGCCGGGGTGGGGTCCCTCCTGCTGGCGTTCTTCCTCCTCCGGCTGACCGGGCAAGGACTCCTCAGCCACACAGCGCTCACGAGTATGTCGCGCTACTTCGACGCGGGTCGTGGGAAGGCGATGAGCATTGCGGGGCTCGGCTTTCCGCTGGGAGAAGCCGTCCTGCCCCTCCTCACCGTGCTCGCGATCGGTGCGCTGGGTTGGCGGCAGACGTGGCTCGTCGTCTGTCTGTTCACGGCAGTCGTCGCGCTCCCCGGGACGCAGCTTCTTCTGAAAGGGCACGGCGAACGCGAGCATCGATTGCGGGAACGCCTCGCGCAGGCCGAAGAGGTGGCGTTCGACCCTGCCGTTGCGTCATCGACGCGCGGGGACGGTGAGCCGGGCGGAGGGTCGAGCGGACGTCAGTGGACCCTACGCCAGGTGCTTCGAGATCCGAGGTTCGCGCTCATGCTGCCGGCCGTCGTCGCACCGGGCTTCATCGTGACGGGGTTCTTCTTCCACCAGAACCACCTCGTGGACGCGAAGGGTTGGACGCCCGAGTGGTTCGCGACCTGCTTCGCCGTCTTCGCCTTCAGCCAGCTGGCGACCGGGGTGGCCGCGGGGCCCCTCGTCGACCGCTACGGAGGCCGGACGCTGCTCCCCGTGTTCACGCTCCCGATGGGGCTCGGCCTCGCGTTGCTCGCCACGGGCGGATCTCCCTGGGTCGCAGCCGCCTTCATGACTGGACTCGGGGTCACGGCGGGGCTCAACCCCACCGTGGTCGGCTCCATGTGGGCCGAGGTGTACGGTGTCGTCCACCTCGGTGCGATTCGGGCGATGGCTCAGAGTGTGATGGTCTTCGGGACAGCGGCTTCCCCGATCCTCATGGGCGTGCTGATCGACTCCGGCACTCGGATCGACGCGATGGCGTGGGGTGCGTTGGGCTGGGTGTTCGTGTCCGCCGCGCTGGCTTCGCTCGCGCGCGCTCGGCGCGTCATGCGATCGAGCTAGGGCTACCCCTCGGCCACGAAGGAGATCAACCCGCACTCGCACCCAAAAGACCCTACGTACGCCGCTGGCGGAACCATCACCCGCGGCCCCGCACAACGCCTCAGTTGGCGCAAGCGACTTGCGGGCTAGCGGCTTGCCGCTTCCCACGAACGGCCGGTACAATCTCGCGCCTCCCCCAAGGGGTCTCGACCAGACCCCACCCCCGCTAAACAGAGAAGGCGCGTGTCCGAGTCACCGCCCGCAGCGCTGCTGCCGCGCGAGGTCGATGTCGTCATCGTCGGAGCCGGTGTCGCCGGCCTCTACTGTGCGTGGCGCATCCTCACGTACTACCCGGAGAAGCGGGTCCTCGTGGTGGACCGCCTCAACCGCACCGGGGGGCGACTCCAGTCCGACCTGATCGACTACGGGGGCGGCGAGGTGCGAGAGGAGGAGGGCGGCATGCGCTTCGTGTCGGCTCACGATCTCCTTCTTCGGACCTTCGCGGCGCTCGACAAGTGTCCAGACATCGTGACGTTCCCGATGCAGGATCCGAGCGGGCACAACCGCCGCGCGTACCGGGGTCGGTCCTTCACGGTCAAAGGGTCGGAGGCTGATCACAATGCGATCTGGGGCGAACTCTACAACTTGGCTCCGGACGGAAGTGAGCCGAGGGAGCGTGGTGTGGAGCCGGCCGAGATCATCTCGGATGTCTACACCCGCGTGCTCCGGGAGAACGGACACGACGAGCCCCCCGCGAACCCGACCCCCGACTTCTGGCAACGACTCCGCCTCGACTTCACGTGGAAGGGGACGAGCCTCAAGGATTGGCAGTTCTGGGGTCTCCTCACCGACATGGGGTACTCGAACGAGTGTGTCGTCATGCTCACGCAAACGATCGGGTTCGAGGGACCCATCGTGGACATGGCCAACGCCGGCGTCGCCCTGCAGCTCCTCATGGACTTCCCGGCGGACCCGGCCTTCTACACGGCACGGGCCGGCTTCGCGGCCATCCCGGACGCGCTCGCGGACCGAGTGGAGAAGGCGGGAGGACGTATCGCGCTCGACACCGAGTTGACCGCCATCGCGCAGAAGTCGGACGGGAGCTACGAGCTGGCCTTCGCCCCCGAGTGGACCGACCGCACGCGAGCGGGCCTGGGGGTTCCCACCACGCAGGTACACACGCCTGAGGCGATCCTGGCGATCCCCTCGGGGCCGTTGATGGATCTGTACCCGAACTCGCCGGCGCTGCACGCGGTGAAGGACACCCAGGCGCTGCTGGAGCGCCTCCGTTCGGTCGTTGGATTGCCTCTCCTCAAGGTGAACCTCTACTACGAGCGCCCCTGGTGGGAGAACGGCTCGCTCGGAATCCCGCCCTTCACGGCGGGCCCGTCCTTCACGGACCTCGCCATCAACGCGGTCTACCCGTTCGGGTCGATCGAAGGTGATCCGATCGACGGCCCGGCTGCGCTCACGATCTACTGCGACTACGCCAAGATCAATCTGTGGCGCGGCCTACAAGGCATCCCGCCGATGTTCGACTCCGAGATACAACGGGCGCACAGTCACAAACCGCAGACGATCTTCCCCGCCTCCCAGGCCGTTGTGCGCGAGGTGACGGCCCAATTGAAGCTTCTGTTCGACGTCGACGCGCTCCCGGAGCCCGTGATGACGAGCTACCAACTCTGGACCGACGAGTTGGAGACCGGAGCCGCATACCACCAGTGGGCACTCGGTGCGGACGACCGCGATGTCATCGCGAACCTCATCGAACCGCTCCCCGGCCTGTATACCGCCGGTGAGGCGTACTCCGACATGCAGGGGTGGGTCGAAGGGGCGCTTCGATCGGCCGAGCTCGTCCTCAGCCGCATGGAGATCCCCTCGCTCCTGGACGAGGACATCGACCCGTGCCCGCTCCCGATGCAACCGCTCTGGCCCAGCTCCGACTGACCACTACGACCACCTGACCACGCGAAGAGAGACGAGATGACCGGGATCCCCACCGGAGGCGGCAAGGACGGCTCGCAGATGTTCCTCGACTACTTGGCGATCGAGGGCGTCGACACGGTCTTCGGGATACCGGGTGGAGGGCTCATCCCCTTCCTGGTCTCGCTGAAGAACCGCGGGAAGGAGTTCCGCTTCGTGTTGGCTCGTCAGGAGAGCGGTGCACTCTTCGCCGCGGACGGCTACTCCCGGGTCCGAGGCAAACTGGGCGTTGGCATGGTGACGTCCGGACCCGGGGCGCTGAACGCGCTCAATGGGATGGTCAACGCCAACGACAGCCATTCGCCGGTGCTGCTCGTTACGGGTGAGCTCGAGCTGGACCTGGTCGGCAAGGGATACATCCAGGAAGGGCTGGGCGCCGATCTCGACATCCCGATGATCTACAAGGGCGCGACGCAGTACAGCGCGCTCTGCTCGGACATCCAGAACTTCCAGACGCAGCTCGAGCACGCGCTGCGCGTGTCTCGGACGTACCCGAGCTACGGGACGCACCTCACGGTGCCCAACGGAGTATCCGGTGAGCCGCAGCCCGACGGCTTCGTGATCCCCACCTCGTCTTCTGCGTACCGGCCGACGCAGCACATGGCCGCACCGCGTGCGGAAGCTCAGACGATCCTCGACAACCTGCTGGGAGCGGACAAGCCGCTCATCTTCTTGGGCAACGGTTGCCGTCGACCCCTGCTCGGTGCGGAGTCGGGTGATCAGGGTCGGCTGCAGAAGCTCATCGACGTGTGCGAGCGCTTCGCGCTCCCCGTGATGACGACACCGGACGGGAAGGGGATCTTCCCGGAGACCCATCCGCTCTCGCTGCGGCACTTCGGGAAGGCGTCGTGCCCGTGGCCCGCGCACTACATGACCGATCCGCCGCATGATGCGTTGCTAACGCTGGGCGCATCGCTTCACGACCTCGACACGGAGCGGTGGAATCCGGCGTTGAAGCCGAAGGGCCCGTTCATGCAGGTCGATTTGGACACCAACGTCATCGGGCGCGGGTACCCGATCGAACTCGGAGTCGTCTCCGAAGTCGGCGCGATGGTCGATGTGCTCCACGAGCTCGCGGCCGAGGTCGAGATCGACAAGGCGCTCAACGATCGCATCGACGCGCGTCGGGCCCTGCTCGCGACGCTCCACGGGACGTCGCCCTTCACCTACGGCGAGAAGATGTCGTCGAATGCCGAGCCGGCGTTTCCGCAGGCCATCATGGCTGCGCTCAACGACCTGACGCCCGAAGACGCGCACGTGCTCATCGACGCGGGGAACGTGATCGCGTGGGGCTGTCACTACCTCACCGTGGACCCGCTCTCGTGCGAGAGCGACGGGGATTCGGTCATACGTGGGCAGATCCACAACGCTCTCGGGATGGGCCCGATGGGGTGGGCGACGGCTGCGGTCGTCGGCACGAAGGTCGCGGCTCCGGACGCGACGTGCATTTCGGTGACCGGGGACGGCGCCTTCATGATGCAAGGCTCCGAGGTCTCGACGGCCGCCGCGCATGGGATCGGTGCCATCTGGGTCGTCCTGGACAACGACGACCTGGGCATGGTGAGCCAGGGCATGTACGTCCTGAGCGGGAAGGACTCGCACGACTGGGATCCGACGTGGGAAGGGTACTACCGCTTCGGGAATCCGGACCTGGCCGGCTGGGCACGCTCGCTCGGCGCGGACGCGTATCACGTGCGGACTCCCGCCGACTTTCGGACCGCATTCGCCACCGCCCTTGAACAGTCGAGGGCGGGCGCCCCGACGTCCGACGAGGGCGGCACCAAGTTCCACCTCGGCGGCACGCCTCAGGTCATCGTCGTCGACATCGACCAGGCCGAGATCCCGCCGCTCTACCCACCGTCGATGATGCCGCCGGGCGTCGAATAGACCCGATCCGCTACGAGGAAGATCAGGATGCCGATCAACGAGAATCGTCGCGCCGCAGAGAAAGCGAATCGACTTGCGGAGTGGACCGCCTCGCCACCGCACGCGGTGACCAGCCTGGGTCTCGATCCGCGCGATGTCGCCAAGCTCGAGCACGCGATGGTGGGTGTGGTCGCCGTCGCCGGGGGCGAGCGCTACCACCTGGATGAGGAGAGCTGGAACAAGGCATACGACGAGAAGCCCGCGCTCATCGCCTTCTGTGAGGTCGAGCAAGACGTGGCCGCGTGCCTCGCCTTTGCGAAGACGCACGACCTGGCCTTCACCTGCCGGTCGGGCGGCCACAGCACCGCTGCGTACTGTCTGAACGACGGCGGACTGGTGATCGACGTCTCGCTCATGAACGGGGTCTTCGTCGATGCCGAGGCGAAGCGTGCGGTGGTCCAGGCCGGGACCCGCTTCGGAAAGCTGAATGCCGTCCTCGACCCGTACGACCTTCACGTGCCGGGCGGAGGCTGCCCCGACGTCGGGGTCGGAGGGTACATGCAGGGTGGAGGATACGGATGGACGTGCAGGATGTTCGGCATCCATTCCGACAACGTGCTCTCGATGCGGGTCATGCTGGCCGATGGCTCCATTGTGACGGCGAACGAGAATGAGCACGA
>JBCCEZ010000033.1:0-51518 GCA_039030015.1 Gemmatimonadota bacterium
GGCCTCTTCGAGCGCCCCGAGCACGGCCTTCCGAGCGTCGAAGCGGTCGAGTCCACGGAACGCGTCGGGCACCTCGTCGTTCATGGCGCCGTCGTCGGTCATCACGTTCAAGAGCTCGAGGCCGGTACGACCCGCGATCTCGAAGTCGTTCTTATCGTGCGCGGGGGTGACCTTCACCATGCCCGAGCCGAATTCGGGATCCACGTACCGATCCGCGACGATCGGAATCGTCCGGCCGGTCAGGGGGAGCTCGACGTCCGCGCCTACGAGGCCCGTGTACCGCTCGTCCGAGGGATACACGGCCACCCCCGTGTCGCCGAGCATCGTCTCGGGTCGAGTCGTCGAGACCGTCAGGTACCAGCGACCGTCCGCGAACTGGCCGGTCGTCTCCGCGCCAGCCTCCTTGGCCGCGGCCGCCGCGTCCCACGCACCCTCGGTGAGCGGATAGCGGATGTGCCACAAGTGCCCCGCAGTCTCGTGCCCTTCCGCCTCCTCGTTGGAGAGCGCCGTCAGGCACCGGGGACACCAGTTGATGATGTACTCACCCCGGTAGATCAGGTCGCGTTCGTGAAGGGACACGAAGACCTCACGCACCGCGCGCGCCAGGTCGTCGTCGAGGGTGAAGCGCGTGCGATCCCAGTCACACGACGCGCCGATCGCCTTGAGCTGCTCGAGGATCGTGGCGCCCGTCTTGTCCACGAAGTCCCACACGCGCTGGACGAACGCCTCCCGACCCAGGTCGTCCCTATGGGAGCCCTCGGCGGCGAGCTGACGCTCGACCACGTTCTGCGTCGCGATTCCTGCGTGATCCGTGCCCGGAACCCAGAGCGTCGCCCGCCCCTGCATACGCTGCCACCGGATCAGCACATCCTGAACCGTGTTGTTCAGGCCGTGCCCCATGTGGAGCACCGCCGTCACGTTCGGCGGCGGAATGACGATGACGTACGGCTCCCGACCGTCGACCGTGACGGCCGAGGGTTCGATGCCGAAGTACCCGCCGTCGTTCCACGCTGTGTAGCGCGCCGGCTCGATCGCGTTCGGGTCGAGCCGGGGAGCCAATTCCTGAGTCACGGTACGTCCTTGGATGCCGGGAGATGCCGGCGTGCGAGGGGCGCCGAAAGATGGCGTACACCGGGCTGATTCGGGAGGCTCCCGCTACCGGCTCCCGATCGTGTCCGGACGCGCCGTAGCACGCTCCCTGTCGCGGCGCTCGCGGATCGCCTCTGCGCGTTCACGCCACGTTTCCTGGATGAGGAACATCTGGCTCTGGCGCTGGATCTCCTCGAACTCCCACAAGCGGTAGTTCACGGCATCTCGCTGGCCGACCGGAGTGCCGAAATTCAAGGGGAGAGGCAGCGAGACGTCGCCGAGATAGATGCGTCCATCGGCCACACCCCACCGTCCACCGTTCGAATCGGTGAAGGTCCAGTCGGTGAGGGCCGCTTCCGCCGCCTCCGCGATCGCCAGGGAGTCGTACCATTGTACGATGCTGCGAGAGAGCATGTACTCCTCTCGCTCCTGCGTCGTCATCTCGTAGAACTCATCCGGTAAGTCCTGCCAGAGCCTTCCCTCGACCAGCCTCGGTCGGAGTCGCTCCGCCGCCGTGAGCCCTGGGGGCACGAGTTCCGCGGTCGGTGCCCCCACAATCGTCGGAGGTCGCGCGTCGGCCTCTGCCGCCACGACGTCGTCCATCTCCTCCGGATCGTCCGGACGTTCGACATCCGGATCGATCAGTTCGATCAGCTCGATGAGCTCGAGGGCGTCCTCCGTCTCGTTCTCGGTCTCGACCGGGAATGCGACGTCATCGGGCCGGAGAACGCGCATCGCGGACGTGTACAGGAGGATCGCGATCAGGTGGGCCGCGACCGAGATGGCGAAGGCCGATACACGGGTACGGCGAGACCCGAGGCCCCGGCTCTGCCGCCAGGCCCGGTTCCCGCGTTCTTCCGTACGTCCGGGCCGTTCGTCCATGGATTTCGTAACCTGTCGCCGTAAAGGCAGTTCCTACCGCCCTGCGCGCGCCCGCCCCATCCGGGTGGCCGCCTCGGCCAGCCGATCTTCATCGACGGTGAGGGCGATACGAACAAAACCCTCACCACCCGATCCGAGTGCCGCGCCCGGGAGGACGATGACGCCCTCCTCCTCGAGTAGACGGTGCGCGAACGCCTCCGAGGACTCCGTGCCTGGGACGGGAACCCAGACGTACATGGTTGCCTGGGGTGACTCCACGGCGAAGCCCGCGGCGTTCAGGGCCTGAACAGCCGCATCCCGCCGGCGACGGAAGGTGTCGATGTTCTGGCGCACCCACTCCTCGCCCGAGTCGAGCGCGGCAGCCGCCGCGGCCTGGATCCCCAGGTATGGGCCGGTGTCCACGAAGGTCTTCACCTTCGCGAGCGCTCCAATGAGTTCCGCCCCACCCACGGCCCAGCCGATCCGCCACCCGGTCATGTTGTACGTCTTCGAAAGGGAGTGGAACTCGATCGCCACGTCTCGTGCCCCGTCGAATTCGAGGATGCTCCGCGGCTTATAGCCGTTAAAGCCGAACTCCGAGTACGCGATGTCGTAGGCCAGGACGATGTCGTGCCCGCGACAGAAGGCGATGGCTTCTTGGACGTACGCGTCCGGCGCCACGGCGGTCGTCGGGTTGTTCGGATAGTTCAGGTAGAGGATGCGCGTCTTCGCAACGACGTCGGACGGGATCTCGTCGAGCGGGATCAGGAAGTCGTTCTCGGGACGCAGCGGGACGAGGTGCGGGACCCCGCCTGCGAGTGTCACCGAGCCCAGGTAGGCTTGGTAGCCCGGATCCGGAATGACCGCGACGTCGCCTTCTCCGATGAACGCGAAGGGAAGATGCGCCAAGCCGTCCTTCGATCCGATGAGTGGCACGACCTCTCGCGTCGAGTCGACGGCGACGTCGAAGCGGCGCTCCATGAAGCGGACGATCGCCTGTCGATACGCCGGGAGCCCGGCTTGGAAGGAGTAGCGCGAATGCGCCAGGTCGCTGGCGACCTCTCGGAGCGTCTCGACGACGATGGGAGGCGGGTCGATCGCCGCGTCACCGGCGCCGAGGTCGATGATGTCGACGCCCTCGGCTTCGAGGGTGCGCCGAAGCGCCTTCATCTCGGCCAGGGGATAGGGAGGCAGCGCGTCGAAGCGCGCGGTCGTCTTCATCCCTGCGCCGAGACCACCGGGTTGGACACCGTGCCGACGCCGTGGACCTCGATCTCCACGACATCGCCGGCCTCGAGCGGCCCGATCCCGTCCGGTGTACCCGTCGCGATGAGGTCACCGGGCTCGAGCGTCATGATGCCCGAGACGTACTCGAGAATCGTGGGGATGTCGAAGACCATGTCCGAGGCGATGCCGTGCTGGCGGACCTCGCCGTTCACGCGCGTCGTCACCCCGAGGGCGGCGGTGTCCACGTCCGCGATCGGGATCGGCGTGCCGACCGGGCAGAACGAGTCGAAGCCCTTGGCCCGCGTCCACTGGTTGTCCCGAGCCTGGAGATCCCGTGCCGTCACGTCGTTCACCGGAACAACGGCCTCGACGTACGACCACGCGTCGCTCTTGGACACCTTCGACGCCTGCCGACCGATGATGATCCCGATCTCCCCTTCGTAGTCGACCCGCTCGGACTCGGCCGGCATGACGATCGAATCTCCGGCGTCGATCAGGGCCGACGGGGGCTTCATGAAGATCAGCGGCTCGCTCGGCACCTCACTGCCCATTTCGGCAGCGTGTTTGGCGTAGTTCTTCCCGACACAGACGATCTTCGAGGGGTTCAGGCTGGACATCGAGGCCTAGGGACGAGGGGAAAAGGGAAAGGGCCGCCCGCCGTGCGGACGACCCCCCGATCGTAACGTGCTGGACGCGGTGGCGCCCGGACTCAGAACCGTTCGGTCTTCTGCGTGTGGAGCCACGTGCCACCCAAGGCGCCGCACCCCGCGATAGCCAGGAGGACCGCGATCACGGTCCACCAGAAGCCGACGTCGTTGTAGCCCGTATCCCAACCGCCGTTCGCACGCTGCAGGGCTCCGAAGGCCATGGCGAGGTACAGAAGTCCGATGGCCAAACCGGGGACGCGATTCATCGACGACTCTCGATCGAGGGTGTTCGGGCCACGAGGCCCGGATCGACCTGAATCTAGAATCCGGCCTCAGCCCCTCCAAGGGCATCGTAGAAGTCGGTGAGACGTCGCTTCACGTCTGGCCACGCGCCCTTGACCATGGGGGCGTCCGGCAGCGAGTCGCGGAGGTACCGCCCGTACCGCTTGGTCAGGATTCGGTCGTCCAGGATCACGACCGCCCCACGGTCCGACTGCGACCGAATCAATCGGCCGAAGCCCTGTTTGAGCCGGAGCGCTGCGTGCGGGAGCATGAAGTTCTGGAAGGGGTCGCGACCGCGACGCTCGATCGCTTCCATTCGCGCCGCCGTGATCGGCTCGGTGGGGACGCGGAAGGGGAGCTTCTGAATGAGGAGCCCGCGGAGCGGGTCACCGGGCACATCGACGCCCTCCCAGAACGACGACGTGCCCAAAAGAATCCCTCGCCCGCTGTCGACGAAGCGCGACAGAAGGCGGTGACGGTCGACCTCGCCCTGCACGAAGAGGGGCCATTCGGCGTCGACCCCCGCGTCTCGGAGCACGCCGGCCACACGCCGAAGCGCGGCGTACGAGGTGAAGAGACCGAAGAGACCCCCGTCCGTGAGCCGGGCGAAGTCCGTGAGCACGTCGGCCGACCGGGTGTCGAAGCCGTGGTCCGCCCCCCCGAGACCCGGGAGATCGGTCACCACGCCGAGCACAGCCTGGCGCGAGAAGTCGAAGGGGGAGCGCACGATACGCTCCTTCACCTCCAGTGGAATGTCTTGGTGCGACACGTCGTCGACGGTGATCCCCAGCCGCCCCCTCAGGAAGTCGAACTTCTTTCGGGTCGTGAGGGTGGCCGAGGTCAGAACGGTCGTTTCGGCCTTCGTGAAGAGAGACTCGCGGAGCACATCCCCGAGTTCGATCGGCGCAGCGGCCAGGACGACGTTACGTCGCTTCCCCGCCCCGCGCGTCTCGAGCCAGCGCACGTACCAGCGGGCCTCGTCTCCTGGCACGAGGACGAGCCTAAGGCCGTGGATCGTCGACGCGATGCGCCGTTCGACCGACCGGAGGTCGAGGAGGCGACCCTCGAGACGGTCCGACAGCTCCTCTTCGAGCTCGAGTCGCGTGCGAAGGTCGGCGAGGCGCCGCTCCAGCGTCCCCAGCGCCGCCAAGGTGGCGCGGAGTCGCTCCGAGATGTCCTCGTTCGCTGCAGGCTCGACTCCTTCGGCCTCGCCGAGACGTACGGCCCCCGCCCCGTCGGCGACGAACGGCTCGAGGCGCTCGATGATTCCCTCGATCTCCGCCCGTGCCGTCGACAAGGCCGGCCGGACCGTGTTCTCGAGCCGCTCCCGCAACTCGCCACCCGCGTCGCTCCCCCGCACCGCATCGTCGATTGCCGTCAGGATGCCGCGTCCCCGGCGATCGAGACGTGAGAGGACGCGGAAGAGACCGGCTCGTGTGATCTCGACGCCGAGGTGGGAGGTGGCGGCGTCCTCGGCGTTGTGGGCCTCGTCGAGCACGACGCGCTGGTAGGCGGGCAGCACCGCGGAGTGGGTGTAGTTGGACGTGGCCCGACGCACCGCGAGGTCGGTGAACAGGAGGTGATGGTTCACGATGAGAACGTCGGCCGCGGCGGCCCGACGGCGTGCCTGTTGGTAGAAGCACTGCTGGAAGTGCGGGCAGCGGGCCCGGAGGCAGATGTCGGGATCTGACCGGACCTCCTCCCACGTGTCCGACGCGGGAGAGAAGCCCAGATCGGACAGCGAGCCATCCTCCGTCGAGTGGATCCAGTCCAACAACGACTGGATCTCTTCGGATCGATCGTCGTCGAAGAGCGAACTCTGAGACTCCGCCGCGAGACGCGCGCGGCGGATCGAGACGTAGTTGCCCCGCCCTTTCACCAGGGCCCAGGACACCTCCCCGAGGAGCGACTCGACGAGCGGCACGTCCTTGCTCGCCAGCTGCTCCTGGAGGTTGATCGTATTCGTGGAAATCACGGTCCGCTCTTGGTTCTGCTGCGCCCATCGAACGGCGGGCAGAAGGTACGCGAGCGACTTCCCCGTTCCCGTTCCGGCCTCGACGATCTCGACGCCACCGTGGTTGAAGCGGTCGACGATCGCCCGGAGCATCGCCCGCTGACCGGGCCGGTCTTCGTAGCCGTCCGAGTCGCGGTCGAGTCCGCCACCGGGAGCCAGCACGGACTCGAGGTCTCCCTCGTCGAGAAGGACGATCTCCTTGGGCGCTGGGGGCTCGACGACGACGTACAGGCGTACGCCATCGTTGTCGATGATCGCCGTCCCCAACCCGTCCTCGTACAGGTGCGCGGCCACCCGGAGATCCGCATTCGAGGGCTCGAGGACACCGCTGGGGTGATTGTGAAGCATCACCCCGCCCTGCTTCGCATCCTTGGCGGCCACCAAGACGGCTTCGAAGTTCCCCCGCGCTACGGCGCGCGGCGAGTGAATCACCCGATCCTCGTCGACCTCGGCCAGGAAACAGACCTCACGGCCGCCGGCGCGGGTGATCTCCGCCTTGAGTCGCTTGCTCGCGTCCGCGCTCAGGCTAAGGGGGCGGACGGGTGGACGCTCCGCCGGCTTCCGCTCATCCCCATCAGGTTCGTCCTCAGCCCCGTCGAAACCCGCCAGTGCGTGCACGGGCAGGGTCATCGGGAACCCGTCGGGAATGTCGGCGCTCAAGTCTTCAGCTTCTGCTTCTTCGCTGCCGGAAAAAGGACGTTGTTCAGGATCAACCGGTACCCCGGCGAGTTCGGATGTAGGGCCAGGTCCGTCTGCGGATCGCCGATCTGGTGTTCGGCATCCTCGGGATCATGACCCCCGAAGTACGTCCAGGTGCCCTCTCCGAGATTGCCGTGAATGTACTTGGCGAAGCCTTCCTGCTGAGCCAGGACGACCGTCGACGACTTGAGCCGGTCCTCGCGGAAGGAGGTCGTGAGGCCGTAGAAGTCGGGGAGCACGTTTTCGTGGTTCTGCGTCAGCATCGCCGGCACCGGATCGAACTTCGCCGAGAAGTCGAAGAGGGTGTAGTAGCTCAGCTCCTGCCGCCACGGCGTGTTCACCTGATGGCCATCGATGTCGGAGAAGGCGTTGACCGAGGGGGCGATCTGCACCTGTGCGTCCGTGAAGGCGAGGCCACGTGCCCAGTTCATCCGGGCCGACGCGTTCGGATCCGGAGGCGTGCCGTCGGAATACGCAGCGGCGATGTCGACGAACTCGGAGGCGAGGGCGAGTTCGAGGGTCTCGGTCGCCGAGCACATCGCGAAGAGGAAGCCTCCTTCGTCGACGTACTCACGGATCGTGCTCGCCACGGCCTTCTTCAACGCCGGGACGTCCGAGAAGCCGAAGTTCCGCGCGACCTCTTGGTTCCGCGCCACCTCCTCCTGGAGCCACGGCGCCCCGGAGTACGTCAGGAAGAACTTCGAGTACTGGCCGGTGAAGTCCTCGTGGTGCAGGTGGATCCACTCGTACTCGGAGAGATCTCCGCTCAACACCTGATCGTCCCAGATCGTCTCGTAGTCGATCCCCGCGTACTCCAGCGCCATCGTCACGGCGTCGTCCCACGGGGTCGAGTTGGGTGGCGTGTAGATGGCCACCTTCGGCGCGCGCTCGAGCGGGACCGCCTCCATGTTCGATCCCGCGATCGTCGCGCGCATCCGGGCCTCGCCGGCGGCGCTCATCGGCTCGATCGTGACCCCGCGGAGCGCCGCTTCCCGGCGGATCCGCGGCTGGTCCGGCAGGAGGAAGGACCCGCCCCGGTAGTTCAGGAGCCACTCCCCCTTTTCCTGCTGCTCGAGGGTCCAGTACGTCAGTCCGTACGCGCGCAGGTGGTTCTCTTGGTCCCGATCCATCGGCACCAGGAGCCACTGTGCCGCGACACTGCCGGGCACCACGGCCATCACAGCCGCAAGAAGAAGCCCGAGCCCTACCCGTCGTCCGTCCCTAACCACGTTGCCTCAACCGTTCGAGTTCCACTCGGGCATCGGGGACGACCGCCGCATTGGGTCGTGACCCGATGAGATCTTCCAGGAGCCGGATCGCTTCGGCCGTGCCCTGGGCTGTCCGTGCATGGTAGCGGGCAAGTGCGAGGGTCGCTTCACCGACCTCGGACGCGTCCGGATGATCGGCGACGATCCGACTGTGGATCTCCGCGGCTGCCGCGTCGTCTCCGGCGCGAACCGCCATCCGTGCGGCCTCCGCGAGGAGCGCGGGCTGCTCCGCGGCATCGAAGAGCGGGGCACGTCGGACAAGGAGCTCCGCGGCCGCCCCGCCCTCACCGCGGTGCGCCGCGACCCCGGCCTCGGCGAGAGCGACCTTGGCGGGCTCCGACACGCGCCCCAGCAGTCCCGCGAATTGGATGACCGGCGTCGCCTCACTCGGCGGGAGCCCAGTGAGCGCGAGCAAGAGCGCGCCACGCCCCTCGTCGACTTCACCGACGTCGAGGAGGAGGTAGGCTCGTTCGAGCGAGCTGCGAGGACCCTCGATGCCGTCCAACACTCCTGCAGCGCCCGCCGGGTCTCCTCGGCGTTGCAGCGCACCCGCGACGGCGGCCGCCAGATCATCGAGCTCGGGTGCGTTCGGATACTCCGCGCGGAAGCCGTCGAGCATCTCCCGAAGCTCGTCGGGCTCCGAACGGGCCCCTTCCAGTCGGATGACCTGGGCGGTCGCCCGACGGCGGTCGACCGACCCCGGTGTGAAGGACTCGGCGACCCGTCGCTGAGCCTCGAGTGCGGCCACCGTGTCTCCCGCGGCGAGCGCCACATCGATGATGCGTTGGTCGAACTGTCGGCGCTCCGTCGGCGACCGAGCCCCCTCCCCGAGCTCGTCGTACGCCCAGGCCGCGACGTCGGACATGCCTCGCTCTCGTGCCCGGCGGGCCACATCGGTGAGGAAGGTGCTCAACGGGCGCCCCGACAGGTCGTCGGCCACGTCCTGCGTCAGCTCCAGCGCGACATCGTCGTACCCGAGATCGAGCGCCAGTCGAGCCCCGGCACGGCGGCGGCCGACTTCGTCCGCCTCGCCCAACGTCTCGACGACGTGTCGACCTGCGAGATCCGCGTCCTCGCCCAATCCCTCGATGCGACGCGTCACAGTAGTCACCTGCGCCGCGTCTCGGCCGACGGCGCGGGCCCACTCGGTCGCGGCGCCGGTGACGTTCCCCGTCGCTGCGAGCACGTCCCCCATCTCGAGTGCCAGCGCATCGGGCTCGCCGAGCACGGCTCTTCCCCGCTCCAACACGTCGATCGCCTCATCTGGCCCGAAGGCTCCCTGATACACGCGGGCGACTTCCCGGTACGGGACGACGTTGGAGGCGTCGCTCTCGAGCCACACCTCGGCCTCTCGGCGGACGGCATCGATCGAGTCCACATCGGAGAGCACGCGGAGCTTGAGCGAGCGCACACCGGAGGACCGAGGCTGCTCCTCCAGAAAGCCGTCGACCGCGGGCAGGATCGAGACGATGTCCCCGCTCGCGCGGAGCACACGCTCCAGGGCGAAGAGGCCCCCGGAGGACGACGGATTGCGCTCGAGTAGCGCCCGGAGGACGGTCTCCGCCCCGGCGTAGTCCCCCTGCGACTCGAGAGCAGCAGATTCACGGAGGAGTTGAGAGTCCGAATTTCGCATCCGGACCTGCGCGTCGGCCGGCAGTGCGACACCAACCCACGAACCCGCGGTGAAGGTCGCAACGCACATCGCGACCCGAAGGCCGAGGCGACGCCGTCGGGGTCGGGCTTCACCCCGCACGCTCACGACCCGCCTCCGGGCGGTGGGGCCCGGTTGAGACGCTCGAAGTATTGGAGCACGAGCTGGCGCACAGCCGGGGAGAGCCGCTGAAGCTGCTCCCCGTCCGGGATCTCGAAGCGGATCACACCCATCTGATCGGCGGTGAGGCCCAGGACGTCCCCGCGCTCGAATTCCCCGGGCTCCTCGGACTCACGCTCCTCGGAGAACTCCTCACGCTCGAGCGATCGTCCAGCGTCGAGCAGCCGGTGGAAGAGACGCTCCTGGCGTTGCACGACCTCTGGGGTCAGACGCCCCTGTGCCATCTCCTCGGCGATCGCCTGCGCCTCCTGGGCGAGCTGCTGGAGGTCACCGAGAGACTCCTCGGAGCCGGGCTCGTCCGCCAGATCTCCGAGATCACTCGCGACGGATTCTTGGCCCGACTGCATCTGCTGCATCTGCTGGGACATCGCTTCCTGGGGCAGCTGCATCGGCATCATCTGCGAGGACTGGTTCATCAGCTCGCCCTGCTGCTGAGCCAGCTGCTCCAGCTGCTCCGCGACCTCCTCTCCCGACGCCCCCTGGCTCTGCTGCTGTCCCATCTGCTCCGCCCCAGCGATCGCCATCAGCGCGAGCTGATTCAGGTCGCCGATGACCTGCTCGGCCTGCGCGGCGGGGGAGGACGCGCCTCGGCGGTTCTCCATCGACTCGATCGTGTTTTGGAGCGACTCCATCGCGAGGCCCATCTGAGCCGAGAGCTCCCGATTGGCCCCCATCGCTCCCTCGGTGGCGATCTGGAGGTTCTCCGCCATGTTCTGCACACCAGCGAGGAGAGAGGCCTCGGCAGCGCGCATCTCCGCGAGTTGATCCTGGCTGGCGCCACGCATCTCCTCGCGGAGCTCGCCTTGGCGGCGCGCGAGTGAAAGCGCGTCGTCCGCGGTGCGGAGAAGGGCCTCCTGTTGAGCCTCCATCTGCTCCTGGGCCATCTCCGCCATCGCCTGCTGCATCTCGCGCGCAGCCTCGTCCATCGCCGCCGCGGCTTCCTGGGCCTCCTGACCGGCCTGAGCCGTCTCACCCTGCTGCGCCTGCTGCATCGCCTGCTGCATCTCCTGGCGAGCCTCCGACGCGCTTTGCTGGGCCTCGCGGACGCCCTCGGCGGCCTCCATCTCGCCCATCTCGAAGAGCCGTTCCTGAAGGTCTTCCATCCGACCTTCGAGCTCCTCGGCCTGCTGTTCGAGCTCGGCCTGCTGCTGGGCTCTCAGCTCCGGCTGATCCTCCGCTTCCATGGCGTCCGCAAGGGCCTGCTCCTGCCGTGCGAGCTCCTCGGCCTCGGACGTCGTGGCTCGGAAGTCCTGCTCGAGGGCGGCGCGCTGGAACTGTTCGATGGCCTGCTCCAGCCGTTCGCGGAAGTTCTCCTGCTCCTCGGCCATCTCCTCCAGGGACTGATTAGCCTGCTCGAGGTCGTTCTGCTCGAGCGCCTCGGACATCTCCTCCATGCGTTGCTGAAGCTCCGAGCCCGTCGCTTCCTGTAGGAGTTCCTGAAGCTCCTCGAGCTGACGCCGGAGGTCGGGGTCCGCTTGGGCCGCCTCCTCCATCATCTGCTCGAGCGCTTCCATCCCCGCTCGCATAGAGTCCACCTCGGCGGACATCTGCTGCTGTTGCTCGAGCGCCGCCTCGAGCTCCTGGCGCTGCTCAAAGTCCTCTTCCTCGCCCTCTTGAGGGATGCCGCGGGGCGTGGCGTCCTCGAGCGCTTGGTCCCGGTTCTCCTCGGCCTCGCGCTCAGCCTCGTCGGCGAGCTCCCGAAGGCGCTCGGCCACATCCTCCAGCGCATCCTCGGCTTCGCGCCGGAGCTCGGCGGCCTCGGGGAGGCGAAGGACGTACTCCGGAGAGGTCGATACCTGGCCGGAGGGGTTGTTGTCGATGGCCCGTGCGAAGTAGCGCACGGTGTCGCCGGGTAGGAGCCCCCACCCGTTCAGGTTGAGAAGAGGACGGGCGAGAATCGCGCGTTGTCCCCCGACGTCGAAGCCTTGAGAGACCGGCTCCATCCGCTCCCCGAACGACGTCACGCGGTACGCAACCAACTCGACACGCCTGAGCCCGTACTCGTCGCCGGCCTCGATGATCAGAGGCTGACGAAGGTTCAACGGCATGATCGTGTCCCGACCCGGCAGCGGGATGGCGATGATCGGGGCTTCGTCCGGGACCACCGTGATCTCGAGCGGCTCAGGCTGGATCTCGGCCGGATTCCCACGCGCGTCCCGGAAGGCCCACGCGAGTTCCGCGCCGCGCGGAGGAGTCCAACGCGCCGTGAAGCCGTTCTCCTCGACCTCGAAGTCGACCGCGGGTTCTCCCGCGGTATCGACCAACGCCACCGACGTCAGCGGTCGGCTCGCGGAGCCCTCGATCAGGAGCGTCGAGCCCGCCGGAAGTCGAAGGGGCGGAGGGTCGCCACGGTATTCGTCGGCGGGTAGCCCCGTGTGCGGCGGATAGGTGACCGACACGACCAAATCCGACACGAAGAGGGGGTCGACGGGCCGAATGGTGAATCGGTCCGTCGTCCCGCCGAGGTCGTCGGAGATGCCGTACTCGATATTCGCCGCAACGGTGCGGAAGGTGTATGCCGCCCGCCCTTCTCGGACATCGACCCACTCGGATCGCGCGATGTCCCCCGCCGCCTGCCACGACACGAGGACGCGAGTGCGGCCGGCCGCGGAGATGTCGAGCGACACGTCGGCCCCACGTTGGACCTCGATGTCGCCGGGCTGGACCCCCAGCGCGGGGAGCACCGGGTCGGCCGCCGTCGCGAGAGGAGAAACGATCCCGGAGAGGGCATGACGGGTCCGTTCCGGCGACGCAGCCGTCAGAGCGATCAGGACGAAGGCCAAGGCCCCCGCGGCGCCCAACCCGCGTCGAGACCACTCGGTCACGCGCTCACCGATCGTTCCCGCGAGTTCGGGTTCGGAGCGGCCCGCGAGCCGTTCGGTCGTGCCCGCAACGGCCACGTGAGCGAGCGCGCTCGAGACCCCCGAAGGCCTGGAGCGAGCCAATTCCAACGTGCCTCGGACGACGCCGCGCTCCACCCCCGCAGCGGACTCGATCGCTGCGGCGAGCGGCGCCTCCTCGAAGGCGCGTCGAGCCCGCCGCCGTGCAGCCAGGCCGAGCGCCACGAGGACGGCGAGCAGAGAGAAGTCCAGGACGGCCGGGACGTTCGACCCGGCTCGCCACCCCTCTCCGCCGACGAGGAGCCACGCCAGAATCAAGACCGCCGCGACGGCGGCGACTCCGAAGAGGCCGGTCGCGACGACGGCTTTGCGCTGGAGATAGGCGCGCACCGCGTCGACCCGCGCGACGAGCTGTCGTTCGGTCGGACTCACGACGCCGCCTGCCCGAGGACGTACAACATGAGGTTGACCCCCATGCGGAGCGCCTGCTCACGCGTCTCTACCGGGTCCTCGTGGACGACCTCGTCTTCCCATCCGTCCCCGAGGTCCGACTCGTACGAGTAGAAGACGACCATCCGTCCACCGTGGAAGATCCCGAACGCTTGAGGCGGATTCCCGTCGTGCTCGTGGATCTTCGGGAGGCCTTCGTCGAAGTCGTAGAACGTGTGGAAGACCGGGTGATCGGGCGGAATCTCGGTCAGCTCGGCGTCGGGAAAGATCTCCTCCATCTCCGCGCGGAACGACTCGTCGAGTCCGTAGTTGTCGTCCGCATGCAGGAAGCCGCCGCCCAGCAGGTAGGCACGAAGGGCCTCTCGCTCGGCGGGTGTGAAGGAGACGTTGCCGTGCCCTGTCATGTACAGGAAGGGAAAGTCGCGCAGGGCCGGATCGAGCGCCGTGACCTCCGCCTCCCGCCGGGCAACCGGAATCCCCGTCCGCTCGCGCACCGCCGCGAGAAGATTCGGAAGCGACGAGGGGTTCGCATACCAGTCCCCTCCTCCGTCGTACCTCAACCGAGCCACGGTGATCGAGTCGACGGGCGGCGCCTCGAGGGCGGGTGCGGTGGCCATCAGCGCCACGAACATCAGGGTCATGCGGTGTGCGTCGGGTCTTCGGGAGAGGGCCCAGCAGCGTTCGACGAACGCTCGACGTCGTGCACGATACGGTACGCCTCGTTTCGCGCCAGGTCGAGCCGTTTCGCCACCTCTTTCGCCACGTCGGACGCCCTCCTCCCCTCCCCGAGTAGCACGGTCGCGAGCTCGGCGGCTCGGACGGCGCGATCCTCGGGAGATTCCTCGCTCGTATGCCCCTCCACGACCAGCGTGACCTCGCCCTTCGGAGGGTGCTCTCGGTAGTAGGCCGCGACGTCCTCGAGGGTCCCACGACGGAACTCCTCGTGCAGCTTCGTCAGCTCGCGCGCGACGCACACCTCACGGGCGCCCGAGCTGCGCACCGCCAACTCTTCGAGCAGCTTCACCAGGCGCTGCGGCGACTCGAAGAGGACGACCGGATACGGGGAGGCCGACGCGAAGGTCAGGTCGCGGTCGCGATCTCGACCCTTTCGCGCGGGAAAGCCCAACATCGTGAAACGGGTCGCATCGAAGCCCGACCCGACGAGAGCGGCCATGACCGCGCTCGCGCCGGGGATCGGGACCACGGCGTGCCCGGCAGCGACCACCGCCGGCACGAGGCGCCCGCCCGGGTCGGACACCAACGGCGTTCCTGCGTCCGACACCAAGGCGAGCGTCTGTCCGGCCTCGAGCCATTCGAGCACCGCTCGGGTGCGCTCCGACTCGTTGTGGGCGTGGAGGGAGACGAGGGGGCACGTCGCCCCGACGTGGTCGGCGAGCACCCGCGAGCGGCGGGTGTCCTCGGCGAGAATCCGATCGGCACGGCGAAGTACATCTGCGGCACGTTCGGAGAGGTCCCCGAGGTTGCCGATCGGCGTGCTTACGATGAACAGGGTAGCCACCCTGGAAGATACGACGAACGGGCCGGCCGGGACGCCCCGGCCGGCCCGCGGTCGTGAGAGGGGGTCGAGCCCCCTCCGCGAACGCGCGAGGTCCGCGCGTCGCTCCTACAGGTGCTGGAGGACCTTGTCCTCGTAAATCTTCTTCGGCCCGGCGCCGACGATCTGGTCGATCAGCTCACCGTCCTTGAAGAAGAGGACCGCCGGGATCGAGCGGACCCCGAAGCGCACCGACGTGCTCGGGTTCATGTCGACGTTGAGCTTCCCGACCTTGAGTCCCTTCTCCTGGTACTCTTCCGCGAGCTCGTCGATGACCGGGGCGATCATGCGGCACGGACCGCACCACTCTGCCCAGAAATCGACCATGTAGAGCTCTTCGCCCTTCTCGACCTCTTCGGTCCAGTTGGCGTCCGTGATTTCGTTGATGACTTCGCTGGCCATACGGCTCTCCTTGTAGCGTTCCGGGCCGTCCGGTTATGGTCGTCCGCCCGACGTTTGACCCGTACACCTGGGGCACAGGTCGCTCATGATGGTTCCTGGTCTATCTGCTCGGCCACTCGATCACGTGGCCATCGCTGTTCATTCTCTCGACGACTATTCCCGTCACTTCGAACTCCTATCGGGCGAGGACTGTTCCCCTCCCGAAATCCTCGAAGCTCAAGGTGTCCGCGTCGCCTTCGTCGGCACGATCGAACTCCTCGAGCCCCTCGGGCCCAACACCACGGTCGCTCGCTTCCTCGAGCGACGAGGCCCGGGTCTGCACCACATCGCCTACCGCTGCGAGGACATCGTCGCCGATTTGGAGCGGCTTCGCGAGGCGGGGGTCGAACTCATCGACGAAATCCCGCGAGACGGCGCCCGTGGCCACCGGGTGGCGTTCATCCACCCGAGGGCGGTCGGCGGCATCCTCGTAGAGCTGGTCCAGCACGACGACTGAGCTTCCTTCACCCTCCAAATCCGTGCCGGTTCCCCTGCGGCCGAATTCCGGCCGTGGGATCAGCGGATCCGGGTCAGCGTGCGGCCATCACCCGCTGGAGGTCCACCTGCTCGACGAGCCAGCGACCGTTGCCGTCCTGCACGACGACGAAGGGGACCTCGGCGACCGACACCCCATCCGCGGTCGTCATGTTGACGAGTACCCGACGCGCCGGGGCCGTGCGCCCCGCCACATTCGACTCGTCGACGACCTGATAGTCTTCGTGCTGAAGGATCGAGGCGATCGCGTCCATGCGGATCTCGACTTCCTGCTTCGAGACGCACGAGGAGCCGCCGAAGAGGGAGCCCATCTTCTTGAAGGCACATCCCATCGTCGACCCGGTGTCCATCGCGGCCCCGTCCTCGGTCCCGAAGATCCGCCCCATGGCCACGACATCGCGTTCGTTCGCGGCTTGGAGGAAACGCTCCACCGAGAGCTGAGCCCCCACCGCCGGCGGCGGGCTGTCCACGACCACGGTCGTGCACGCTGCGGATGCGAGAAGGATCGCCAGAACGGCTAGAGAGCGACGGAACATCATGGTGCGGACCTCGCGGGCACGGTGTGCGTTGCTCGAATCTTCATCGAACCCCCCTTCGGCGGAAGTCTTTTCTTCGCGATCCGTTCGGTGCCTTCCTCTCGGTCACGATCGACCGACCTCCTCCACCTCCGATGCCCCGTTGGCCGACAGCGCCTCAGGAGGTTGGATGTCGAAGGACAGGGCATCGCCGGCCGCGTCCGGGAGGACCCTCACCACCGTGCCCTCGGCGATCTCCTCGTCGAGCAGCAAAAGCGCCAGAGGGTCTTGCAGATGCTTCTGGATGGCCCGCTTGAGGGGGCGGGCCCCGAAGACCGGATCGTAGCCGGCTTCCGCCAGGAAGCGTTGCGCCGCGGCGTCGACGCGGAGGCGTATCCCGACGTCCGAAGCCAGCTGCGCGACGCGGGCCAATTGGATCTCGACGATCTGGGCCAACTCCGTCGTGTCCAACGGTCGGAAGACGACGATGTCATCGACGCGGTTCAGAAACTCGGGCCGGAAGTGCACGTGAAGCTGTCCACGCACACGCGCCTCGACCGCCTCCCACGGCCCGTCGGCCCCGGAGTCGAGGATGTCCTGACTCCCGATGTTCGACGTCATGAGGATGACGACGTTCCGGAAGTCGACCGTTCGCCCCTGAGCATCGGTGAGTCGTCCGTCGTCGAGGATCTGCAGCAGCACGTTGAAGACCTCGGGGTGGGCCTTCTCGATCTCATCGAAGAGCACGACCGCGTGAGGCCTACGCCTCACCGCCTCGGTGAGCTGTCCACCCTCGTCGTAGCCGACGTATCCCGGCGGAGCACCGATCAGGCGCGCGACGGCATGCTTCTCCATGTATTCGGACATGTCGATACGCACCAAGGCGCGCTCGTCGTCGAAGATGAACTCGGCCAGCGCCTTTGCGGTCTCCGTCTTCCCGACGCCCGTCGGGCCGAGGAAGATGAAGGAGCCGACCGGCCGATTCGGATCTTGCAGACCGGCTCGCGAACGTCGGACCGCGTTCGCCACCACCCCGATCGCCTCGTCCTGGCCGATCACACGCTCACCCAAGTGCGACTCGAGCTGCGTCAGCCGCTGGCGCTCCGACTCCATCAGGCGGGTCACGGGGATCCCCGTCCACTCCGCGACGACCGCAGCGATGTCGTCCGGCTCCACTTCCTCCTTCAGGTATTTGTGCTCCTTCTGAAGCTCGGCGAGACGCTGGGACGCGCGCTCGATCGTCTCCTCGGCCTGGGGAATCTCACCGTACTCGATCTCCGCGGCACGGTTCAGGTCCCCGGTGCGGGTCGCACGGTCGGCCTCCACGCGGAGCTCGTCGACGCGCGAGCGAAGCTCCTGGATCTGGACGATCACGTCTTTCTCGGCCTGCCAGCGCGCCTTCATGCCCTGGCTCTTCTCGCGAAGCTCGGCCAACTCGGCCTCGATCGTGCGGCGCCGGTCGCCCGCGGGCCCGTCTTGCTCGTCTTGGAGCGCCTGACGCTCGATCTCGAGCTGCACGATCCTCCGCTCGACCTCGTCGATCTCCTGGGGGAGTGAGTCGATCTCGATGCGGAGTCGACTCGACGCCTCATCGATCAGGTCGATCGCCTTGTCGGGGAGGAAGCGACCACCGATGTAGCGGTCCGAGAGCTTGGCGGCGGCCAAGATCGCATCGTCGGTGATGCGGACCCCGTGGTGCACCTCGTAGCGCTCCTTCAACCCACGCAGAATCGCGACCGCGTCCTCGACGGAGGGCGGCGCCACGTAGACGGGTTGGAATCGGCGCTCCAGCGCCGGATCCTTCTCGATGTGTTTCCGATACTCGTCGAGGGTCGTCGCGCCCACCGTGCGCAGCTCCCCGCGGGCGAGCGCCGGTTTCAGCATGTTGCCCGCGTCGACGGCACCCTCGGCTGCCCCGGCGCCAACAATCGTGTGCATCTCGTCGATGAAGACGACATAGCGCCCGTCCGCCTCGGTGATCTCCTTGAGCACGGCCTTCATGCGCTCCTCGAACTCACCGCGGTACTTGGCTCCTGCGAGCATGGAGCCGATGTCCAGCTCGAGGAGCGTTTTGTCGGAGAGCGACGTCGGTACGTCCCCCTCGACCATGCGCTGGGCGAGGCCTTCGACGATGGCGGTCTTCCCCACCCCAGGCTCCCCGATGAGGACCGGATTGTTCTTGGTCCGACGCGCCAGGACCTTGATCACGCGTCGGATCTCCTCGTCCCGGCCGATCACCGGGTCGAGCTTTCCTCGGCGCGCCTGCTCGGTGAGGTCGCGGGCGAAGCGGGCAAGGGCGCGGTAGCTCTCCTCCGGAGTGTCGTCGGTCACTCGGTGCGAACCGCGGACGGCCTCGAGCGCGGCCCGAACCTCCGAGAGCGTCGCTCCGGCGTCACGGAGGATGCGCCCCGCGTCGTTCTTCTCGCCGGTCAGTCCGAGGAGGAGGTGCTCGGTCGACACGAAGTCGTCTCCGAGCTCGGCGGCCACGTCCTGGGCTCCGTCGAGCGCCCGACGCAGGTCTCTCGAGAAGTTCGGGTCTGAACCCCCCTCGACCTTGGCGATTGCCTCCAGCGCCTCCCGGGCACGCGTGTGCACGAGCTCGACCGGAACTTCGAGCTTCCGGAGGATGGGCACGACCACCCCGTCGGTCTGGTCCAGCAAGGCGACGAGGAGGTGCACCCCGTGGATCTCGGGCGCCCCTCGGCGACGAGCGTCTGTGACCGCCGACTGGAGGGCTTCGGCTGCTTTGACTGTCAGTTTATCCGCGCTGAGCATCGGGTCCGCTCCGGATGTGTCGTCCGTATCCGTCGCCCCCTGCCATTCCGGCAGGAGACGACCCATCTACCCTTACTATCGGACAAGATCCGGGCCAACTCGACCGCGTCGTCGCAGGGCTCGACCCCGCGTCGGATTACCGACCGACCGGCGTCCCTTCGATCAGCTTGATTCGCGTGCCCGACGGGATGACCTCGGCTGGGTTCACACGATTCAGACGAGCCAGCTCTTCGATGTCGAGCGGCTGCGGATTCGACCGCACGAAGGTGTTCAGCGACGTCGCCTCGGAGAGCGTCCGAATCGAGAGGCGCATCGGCTGGACCTCGAGAACCGATCGGTCAGTGACCGAATCGAAGGAGGAAATCGTGGCGTCGATGGCCCGCGCGTACGTCCCCCACTGAGCGGTGGAGGTGTAGCCGAGCAGGCGATACGTCACGCCCCCGTAGTTGATGAAGGCGACCTCGCCGGCGAGGGTGCCGTCCTCGGTCGTCGCCGTGAACTCGGACCGCGAGACTTCGATGCCCCCCCGGTTCGACGAGCCGGAAGCCCCGGCCGTGATCCCCTCACCGCGGAGGAAGTCGCGAAGCTCCTGCGCGGCACCGACCCCATCGCTCACGACCGTGAGCATCAGGACCGCGTCCTCCGACGGGGCCACTCCTGCCACCATCGAACGCTGATTCACCGTCTGCCACCCTTCCGGGAAGGTCAGTTCGAAGGCCAGGTCGGGGTGGAGGAAGAGCGGACCCTCGAAGTAGCCCTGCCGCGGGTCCGGGCCCCAGACGATCCCGTCGATCATCTCGAGGTATCGATCCCGCCCGACGACGCCGTCTCGCGACGCGCCCGTCTCCGCGATCTGGGCCCGGATGTCGGATTCGCGGTTCTCCGGGTACGGGTGTGTCAGCTGCCACTCCGGAAGGCGCTGGCCTTCCCCACCGCCACCCGCGACCGCGAGCATCTGGAAGACGCCCACCATCGCGTCGGCGTCATAACCGAGGCGATCGATGTAACGCAGGCCCAGGAGGTCGGATTCGGACTCGTCGCCTCTCGAGTACGAGAGGTTGAGGATCTGGAGCCCGCCCATGAGGAGCCCGCCGTACTCGCGGACGCGCTCGGAAAACACCATGCCACCCACCAGGAGTCCCTGTTGAAGCTGCTGGCGGCTCATCTGGCTTGCCCCGTGCCGGGCCGTCACGTGGCCGACCTCGTGGCCCAAGACTCCGGCCAGCTCGGCCTCCGTGTTGAAGTGCGCGAGGATGCCCCGGGTCACGTAGATGAAGCCACCAGGAAGCGCGAACGCGTTGACGATCGGGTCGTCCACGACTTTGAACGACCACGGAAGCTCCGGACGCTCCGAGATCTCGGCGATCCGAAGGCCGATGTCGGAGACGTACTCCTGAAGCTCGGCGTCGTCGACGAGGCCGTAGCTCGCGGTGATCTGCGGGTCGGCCTCACGACCCATCTGGATCTCTTGGTTGTCCGACACGAGCATGAACTCGCGACGACCGGTGGCCGGATTGACGGCACAACCGGCCAAGACGAGCGCCAGCGCGATCGAAAGGTGAGAGCCACGGATCATCGTTGTCGCCTCCTGCCGGCCACGGGGCCGTCTCCACTCGGGGTGATGTGCGATACTCTAGCGCCGATCCTCATCGGGCGGGACCCTCGGACGAGGACCCTCCGATGAGCTTCGGGATACCACAGTCGACTCCGCCGCCACCGGTCGTGGCGCGGTTCCTCGACGTTCACTTCGGACCCATCCTTTGATGCCCTTCGACAAGATCCGAGCACTGGCGGTCACATCCGTCATTCTGACCACCGCGGGCTGTGGCGGGTCCGGCGGAGACGCGATCGAACGGGACGTCTTCGTGGCCACGTACATCGACCTGCGCACGACCGCGCTCGATACGGATAGTGCACGTTTGAGCGACGCCGACCGGGACGCCGTACTCGCTCGGCACGGGGTCACCGATCAGGACCTCCTCAACTTCGCCGACGTGCACGCCGACGAGTTGGAGTTCATGCGCGAGGTCTGGAACGAGATCGAACTGCAGCTGGATCGCGAGTCCGACTCCAACTGACGTCGCGCCTCCCTACGACGGGAGGCGCACCCCAAGGGCGACGGCATCCCGATCGCCGACCGACGCGCCGAAGCGGACGAGCCAACCCTGGTCCAGGTCCAGGTCGATCCCGAGATCGAACGAACCGCCCAGCCGTACGTTGTCCCCAGGACCTGTTCGGATGTCCAAGGCCAGATGGCCGCCCGCGTACGGACTGATGACGACGTCACTGCCCCGTCCACTCCACCCGATGACCGCACCGATCGGCACCGTGAACACCGTTTCGTTCCCGATGCCGGCACCGATACCCGACCACCATAGGAGGTCCAGCGGTGCGTCTTCGACTCCACGGGACAGGAAACCCGAGATGTCGATCCCTCCGGCGACGGCCACACCGTCCCCGCTCGCGTCATCCGAGATGGAGGCGCGGTAGCCGAGCCCGACCGGGCCGGCCTCGTGCCGGAAGGTGACCAGACCGCCGAGATCTCCGCCCGTGGGCGAGAGCACGAAGACGCTGGCTCCCGAGGGAGCAGCGTGGCTGATGAGCGGCGGAGCATCCCACGCGGTTTGAGCGGCCGACGGTAGGGCCGCGAGGGCTACGGCAAAGAGCAGCGCAGGGGTGACCACGATCGGTCTACGCACGTGGAGTCCTCCAGGAGGTTCGAGGGTATGTCAGCGCTCGAGTCGGTCCTACACACGAGTCGTCGACAAGTCTCGACGAAAGGCCAGCAAATGTCGTTCCAGCGGGTGTACAGCGGTGCCAAGTGGGAGTCCATCGTCGGCTACTGTCGAGCGCTCCGGGCCGGCGAGCGGATCTTCGTGACGGGAACGGCTCCCGTGGCACCAGAGGGAGGCGTAGCGCACGTCGGCGACGCCTACCAGCAGACCGTCCGTTGCTTGGAGATCATGCGCGAGGCCCTCGAGGGCGTCGGCGCCGGGATGGAGCACGTGACGCGGACGCGCATGTTCGTCACCGATATCGAGCGATGGGAGGAGTACGGTCGTGCTCATGGTGAGGTGTTCGCCGACGCCCATCCCACGACGACGATGGTCGAGGTGAGCCGACTGATCGACCCCGACATGCTCATCGAGATCGAGGCCGACGCCGTCGCACCCGAACCCTGATGCGGGGTAGGCGGGCACGAGCCTCGGCCAGGTCGGCTAGAGCAGAAGCCCGTCTCGGAACGAAGGGAGCGCCCGAAACCGATCGAGGTCGTCGCGGCGCGCGGGGGGCACACACAGCAGGTCGGGGTCCCCGTGCCACGGCGCCCCTTCTTGGTGGCGTCGGATCGCCCGCGAGCCGAGAACCCGATAGCCGAACTCGCTGGCCCATGCGACGCACGGGTCGAGCAGTTGGGCCCGATGCACGGACACCATCATCAATGGCCGCACGTCGCTGCGCCGAAACGCCTCCCGGGCACCTTCGAGGATGCGGTGCTCCGCCCCCTCGGTGTCCACCTTCATGACGTCCGGGAGCGGTCGCCCCTCCGCCACGATCCGATCGATCGTCGTCATCGACACGGTCTCGCCCTCACCGCCGAGGTGAAAGGCGACCGAGCCGCCCTTCCCCCCGAACTCCGACACGCCGACCTCGTCGGCCAGCGCCGACGCCACGACGTCGACTCGCTCCCCGTTCCACTGGAGATGTCGCTCGAGGTACCAACGGTTGAAGGCGGACGGCTCGAAGCAGGTCACCTCGCCCTCGGCACCTGCGCGCCGCGCCGCGACCAGCGCTGCGTATCCGTAGTGTGCTCCGATGTCCCACACGCGGTCGCCCGACGAGACGAGCTCGGCGATCGCCTCGAAGCGTTCGAGTTCGTACGTGCCCGACCGAGTGCCCCGCCCCGATACGGCGAGGGACCAGAGTCGGCCCCGATTCGGCCCCGCCCGAATCCGGACGGGCACGCGTCGAATCAAGCGCGCGAGTCTCCGCCGGACCGGGCCCGGCAGCCTCACGCGGGTGCCGCCCCTACTCCCATTCGATCGTCGCGGGGGGCTTCGAGCTCACGTCGTACGTGACGCGGTTCACGCCGCGCACCTCGTTGATGATCCGCGTGGAGATCCGGGCCAAGACATCGTGCGGGAACGGGTACCAGTCCGCCGTCATCCCGTCTCGAGAGGTCACGGCGCGCAGGGCCAGCACCCTCTCGTACGTCCTGCCGTCTCCCATCACGCCGACCGACCGAACGGGCAGAAGCACCGCGAAGGCCTGCCAGATCTCGTCGTACAGGCCAGCCGCACGGATCTCATCGAGGTAGATCGCGTCGGCTTCCCGCAACGTGTCGAGCCGCTCTTCGGTGATGTCGCCGATCACACGGATCGCGAGACCCGGCCCTGGGAACGGGTGTCGGCCGACGAAGGCGTGGGGAAGGCCGAGTTCACGTCCGACGGCGCGCACTTCGTCCTTGAACAGCTCACGAAGTGGCTCGACCAAGTCGAAGGGAACGTCCTCGGGGAGTCCGCCGACGTTGTGGTGCGACTTGATCGTCACCGACGGCCCACCCGCGGACACCGATTCGATGACGTCGGGATAGAGCGTCCCCTGAACGAGGAAGCCGGCGCCTGTGCCTTCCCGCTGCGCGGTCGCGTCGAAGACTTCGATGAAGCGCTTCCCGATCGCTTTCCGCTTCGCCTCCGGGTCCGTCACCCCGTCCAAGTCGCCGAGGAAGGCCTCGGAGGCATCCTCCACGACGAGCTTCATGTCGTAGTGCGAGCGGAACATCGTTTCGACCTGCTCGCGCTCGTCTTTCCGCAGGAGCCCGTGGTCGACGAAGATGCACGTCAGACGATCCCCGATCGCCCGGTGCACGAGGAGCGCGGCGACGGACGAATCCACCCCACCCGAGAGGCCACAGATCGCGGTGCCGTCTCCGATCTGGTTGCGGATCTTCTCGACCATCGTCTCGACGAACGCACCGGGCGTCCACGTCGGCCGGCAGTCGGCGACTTCGAAGAGGAAGTTCGAGATGATCTCGTCGCCCCGGGCCGTATGCGCGACCTCGGGGTGGAATTGAACACCCCAAATCGGTCGGCCATCCGTCGCTCGGAAGGCCGCCATCGGGAGCGAGGACGTCGACGCCACACGCTCGTACCCCGTCGGGGGCTCGTCGACGTGGTCTCCGTGGGAGCACCACACCGTGGACTCGGAGCCCGCGTCGAATCCCGAGAAGAGTCCATCCCCGACGTCGACCGTCAACTCGGCGCGCCCGTACTCCCGATGCCCGTGCTCGACGTTCCCGCCCTCCATCTGCGCGATCAGCTGCATCCCGTAGCAGATCCCCAGCAACGGGACGCCCTCCTGCAGGATCGCGGGGTCGGTCTTCGGCACGTCCTCGTCGTACACCGAGTTCGGACCACCCGAGAGAATGATCGCCGTCGGGCCCCACTCACGGATCCAGTCGAGCGACCGTGTCGGCGGATGGATCTCGCAGTACACGCTCTCCTCGCGAATCCGACGCGCGATCAGCTGGGTGAACTGGGAGCCGAAATCGAGGATGAGGACGCGATCGTGTGGGGGAGTCATTCTTCTCCGCGGATGAGGTCTTCGAGGGTTTCGCGGCGACGGGCCACCCGCACTTCGGGACCGTCGACGATGACTTCGGCAGGTCGAGGGCGGCCGTTGTAGTTGGACGCCATCGAGAAGCCATACGCACCCGTGGTGCGGACGGCGAGTAGGTCTCCCTCCGCCGGAAGAGGCATGGTCCGATCGAGGGCGAGGAAGTCGCCGGTTTCGCATATGGGACCGACGACGTCGACAGGACGCTCAACACGTTCGGTCGGGTCGACGGTCAACTCGATCGCGTGGTACCCGCCGTAGTGGCTCGGGCGGATCAGGTCGGTCATGCCGCCGTCGACGATCACGAAGGTTTTCTCCGCGGCTTCCTTTACGTACTGCACGCGCGTCAGGAGCACCCCCGCCTCGCCAACGATCGAGCGCCCGGGCTCGAGGACGAGGGTCAGGCCGGTGCCGGAGACCCGTTCTCGGATGCGCTCCGCGAGCTGCTGGACGTCCATCGCGGCCTGACCGTCGTAGCTGATGCCGAAGCCGCCTCCGATGTCGAGGTACTCGATCGCCACGCCGATCTCCCCGAGCTCGGCGATCAGGCCGAGTACGCGGTCCAAGGCCGCGATGTACGGATCGGGGTCGACGATCTGCGAACCGATGTGCACGTCGATGCCCGCGGCATGGAGGTGCGGGTGCGCCGATGCCCACCGGTAGAGATCCGGCACCTCGCCCCACGGCACACCGAACTTCGTCTCTCGATGCCCCGTGGCCGTGTATTCGTGGGGCGTCGATGCGAAGACGTCCGGGTTCACCCTCACCCCAAAGGACGCGATCACCCCACGTGACTGCGCGACGGCCGCGATACGTTCGAGCTCACTCCGGCTCTCGACGTTGAAGGCGAAGATGCCCGCATCCAGCGCGGCCTCGATCTCGGCGATCGACTTCCCCACCCCGGCGAAGACGATCCGCTCGGCGGGGATGCCCGCTTTGAGCGCGCGGAAGAGTTCTCCTCCGCTCGTGATGTCGGCCCCGCACCCCTCTGCACCCAACGCCCTCAAGAGGGAGAGATTCCCGTTGGCTTTGACCGAGTAGGCGATCAGATGGGGAAGGCGTGCGAAGGCCTGCTGGAAGAGCTCGTACCGACGACGGACGTGGGCGAGGTCGTACACGTACAGAGGCGTCCCGAAGCGGTCGGCGAGCTCGTCCGCCGAGTGCTCCCCACAGCAGAGCACTCCGTCGACGCGCGCGAACGGGCCGGTCAGTACGCTCTGGCCCAAGCCACCTCCGCCATCGAGTCACCTTCGCCCGAGACGCATTTCGCCGGCGTGTCCGACGACTTGAACTCCTCACCCGGCAGGCATCGGATCGTCGCCTTCATCCGGTCTTTGACCACACCTTCGACGGCCTCGGATCCGCTCCACCCGGTGAAGACGAAGCCGGCCCCGGACTGGAACGCCTCCTCCATCTCGTCGAGCGAGTTGACCCCGCGTACGGTCGCTGCTTCGCGGCGCTCCAGAGCTGCGTCACGGAGCTGCGTCTGCAAGTCCTCGAGCAGCGTCGGCAGTGTGGCGATCGCCTCGGCTTCGGGTAGGAAACTCTTCCGCTTTTCCCCTTCCGGGATGACGCGCCGAGCGAGGGCCAACGATCCCTTCTCGAGATCTTTCGGACCGATCTCGATCCGATACGGGACACCCTTTCGCTCCCACTCGTAGTACTTCGACCCCGGAGAGAGATTGTCGCGCGCATCGATCTTGGTCCGGACGCCGAGCTCTCCGAGCCGAGCCGCGACCTCGTCGGCTTTCTCGAGTACCGGGCTGGTGTCGTCCCCCTTGAGAATCGGCACGATCACCGCCTGCACCGGCGCCAGGCGCGGCGGAACGATGAGTCCCGCGTCGTCCCCGTGGGTCATGACCATCCCGCCGACGAGCCGGGTCGACACGCCCCACGACGTGTTCCAGGCGTACTCCTCCTGGCCTTCTTCCGTCTGGAACTTGAGGTCGAACTGTTTGGCGAAGTTCTGACCGAGGAAGTGCGACGTGCCCGCCTGTAGGGCCTTGTTGTCCTGCATCAGCGCTTCGCACGAGTAGCTGCGCACCGCCCCGGCGAACTTCTCGGATTCGGATTTGAGGCCGGTGAGCGGCGGCATGCCGATCCAGTTCTCCATGAAGTCCCGGTAGACGCCGAGGATCAGGAGTGTCTCCTCCTCGGCCTCCTCCGGCGTCGCGTGAGCCGTGTGTCCCTCCTGCCAGAGGAACTCCGACGTGCGTAGGAAGAGGCGTGTGCGCATCTCCCATCGCATGACGTTCGCCCACTGGTTCATGAGGATCGGGAGATCCCGATAGCTCTGCACCCACTTGGCGTACATCGAGTAGATGATCGTCTCCGAGGTCGGCCGGACCACATACGGCTCCTCGAGCTCCTTGCCGCCGGCCTGAGTCACGACCGCCAGCTCCGGTGCAAATCCCTCGACGTGCTCCTTCTCCTTCTCGATGAAGGACATCGGGATCAGGAGCGGGAAGTACGCGTTCTCGTGCCCGGTGTCCTTGAACATCTGGTCGAGCGCGCGCTGCATGTTCTCCCAGATGCCGTATCCCCACGGGCGAATGACCATGCTCCCGCGCACGGGGGAGTAGTCCGCGAGCTCCGCACGTTGCACGACCTCGTTGTACCAGGTCGCGAAGTCTTCGCCTCTCGGAGTCAGCTTCTTGTCGTCAGCCATCGGATCGTCCTTTGGATGCCGCGATGCGGTCCGCGTCGGCCTGCTCGTCCCGTCGGATCTTCGCGAGGGCGGCTACGCCCGGAACCACGAAGAGCAACAAGGACGCACCAATCCACGTCGAACGGAAGTCCCACCCGGCGGCGGCCGTCATCAGCCCCGCGACGACCGCTCCACCACCCATCGCCAAGACCGCCCCGATGCCGAAGATCGCCCACTCCAGGAGGTCGAGCCGTTTGATCGCTCGCTGGGTGACGACCTTCGCCTCCGCCGCAGCCTTCTGCTCCGCCTTGGCTCGGGCGGCCTCCCTCGCACGTCGGCTCGGACGGCCGCGGCTCACCCGAGCTCCGACAACGGCACGTCGCGTTCTTCGCCCGACGCCATATCGCGGGAGACGGCGAAGCCACGGGCCACCTCGTCCGGCCCGATCACGAGCACCGTCGCCGCACCCGCCCGCGATGCGGCCTTCATCTGCTTGCCCACGTTCTGTGTCTTGAGAGAGTACGCGACCCGCAGCCCGCGGTCTCGAAGCGCATGGGCGATCCCCAGAGCGACCGATCGCTCCTCCTCGGTCACCGACACGATGAAGTAGTCGACCGAAGGCTCGTAGGTGGGGACGAGCCCACGCTCCCGGAGAAGCTCTTCCAAAACCACATCCCCCATCCCGAAGCCGACGGCGGGAAGAGGTTCCCCGCCGACGAGCTCGAGGAGCCGATCGTACCGGCCCCCTCCGCAGATCGCCCGCAGCTCTCCCTTCCGGTCGAAGAGCTCGAAGACGATGCCGGTGTAGTACGCCAGCCCGCGCACGATGCTGAGGTCGACCTCGACGAACGCGCCGAGCCCCATCGCCTCGAGGGCGGCGACGTACTCCTGTAAGCGTTCGAGCTCGGGCGCCACGTCCGGGTGTCCTCCGAAGCCCTCGGCCAGCGCACCTACGCCCGTCGAGCCAAGGAGTCCGCGTAGCGTCGAAATCTGCACGGCGTCGAGGCCGGCTTCGGAGGCGAGGCGTTCGTCGGCCTTCTCCTCCGGGAGGCGTTCGATCTTGTCGATGATGGCGAAGGCCGACGCCATGCGCTCATCAGTCACGCCGATCACGAGAAGGATCTGCGTCAGCAGCCGCCGGTCCGACACCCGCGCGACAAAATCCGCCTCGGTGAGGCCGAGCTGTCGGAGCCCGTCGATCGCAACCGCGAGAACTTCCGCGTCGGCCGAGACGCCGGCCTCGCCGACGATATCGACGTTCCACTGGAAGTGCTCGCGCAGTCGACCCCGCTGCATCCGCTCGTACCGATACAGTTGGGGCATGGTGAACCAGCGAATCGGCTTGCTCATGCCGCGGCTGCGCTCCCCGAGAATGCGGGCCAGAGACGGAGTCATCTCCGGTCGCATCGTCACCGCGCGATCGCCCTTGTCGGTGAAGTTGAAGAGCTGACCGACGATCTCTTCCCCACTCTTCTCGACGTAGAGATCGAGGGGCTCGAGTACCGGCCCGTCGTACTCGGCGAAGCCATAACGGAGTGCGACGTCGCGCCAGGCGTCTTGGATGTGCCGGCGCAGCGCGAACTCCTCCGGCGGGAAGTCCCGGAAGCCGGGGAGCCGGGCGAAGTCCGAGGTCGACATCGTCGCGAATTGGTGCGGGGTCCGGTGGACCCGCGGAATCTACCTCAGCGCCCCAATGGGTCCAGCCCCAGCAGGCTCATCGTCGACCCGACGGTGTGCACCGATCCTGTGACCACGACGGTCCCCCGGCCGACCTTCGAGCGGGCCCGATCGAGGGCGGCCACGAAGTCGTCCACGACGCGGATGACGGTCAATCCCTCGACCACGTCCGCTGCGGCCACGGGATCCCATCGGCGCTCCTCGGGCACGGACGGCGGTTGGGTCAGGATCGCACCGTCTACGCGAGACAAGAGTGCGGGCAGCATCGTCTGCCAGTCCTTGTCCCCCTGAACCCCGACCAGGGCCACCAGAGGCCGGGGCAGCTCGAGCCGATCGATCGTGTCGACGAGCGAGCGGATCCCCGCCGTGTTGTGCGCGACGTCGAAGAGGAAGGTTGTCCCCGCAACCCGCTGGATCTCGTCACGCCCGTGGTAGGCCACGGTCGCCACCCCGTTCGCGACGTGCTCGAGATCGGGTCGATGCTCGTCGCCGAGCTGAGCAACCACGTGCACGGCGAGCGCCGCGTTGGCGGCTTGGTGCAGCCCCACGAGCGGTGTACGGAGTGCGACCTCTCCCCATCGATCGGTCTGCACGGTGAGCCGGGTTTCGTCCGACGAGACCCCGATGTCCCGGATGGAGTCTTCGCGGACGACGTGGTAGGGGCACCCGACGTCGCTGGCCAGGCCGCGGAAGAGCTCGAGGATCTCGGGCTTCCGCTCGGCGGTCACGAAGGGAATCCCGGGCTTCATGATCCCGGCCTTCTCTCGAGCGATGGCCGGAATCGTGTCCCCGAGGTAGTCGGCATGATCCATGGCGACATTCGTTACCGCGCTCACTTCAGGTCTCACCACGTTCGTGGCGTCCAGCCGCCCGCCCAGGCCCACTTCCATGACCGCGAAGTCGACGCCTTCCCGCGCGAACGCGTGCATCGCCAGCACGGTGATCGCCTCGAAGAAGGTGAGCCCGTAGCGCTGCACCGGCTCGAGTACATCGGCCGCGTAGGCGAGGATCGCCTCTTCGGAGAGGGGCGCCCCGTCGACGAGCATCCGTTCACGAAAGGAGCAGAGGTGGGGTGACGTGTAGCAACCGGTTCGTCGCCCGCTCGACGTCAGGATCGACCCGACCGTCGACGTCACGGAGCCCTTCCCGTTCGTCCCACCGATATGGACGGTCGGATACGTCAGATGGGGATCACCCAACGCCTCGAGCGCGCGGTGCGTGCGATCCAAGCCCCAATGCACGCCCGATGCCAGGGGCGGAAAGAGCCGCTCGACGAGCGGGTCCGAAAAGGGGCGGTCCAACCGGTCCGGCGTGATCGCGGACGTTTCGCTCAATCGGCCCAACCTGCGAACTGATGCCGCAGCACCGTCGCCACGGTCGACTTCAGCTCACGCCGATCGACCACGCGGTCCACCATCCCGTGCTCCCGAAGGAACTCGGCACTCTGGAAGCCCTGCGGTAGCTCTTGCTTGATCGTCTCCATGATCACTCGCGGGCCGGCGAAGCCGACCAGGGCTCCCGGCTCGGCGAAGTTCACGTCGCCGAGCATCGCATAGGATGCGGTCACCCCACCCGTGGTCGGGTGGGTCAGGATCGACACGAACGGCAAACCCGCCTCGTGGATCCGGGCGAGCACCGTCGACGTCTTCGCCATCTGCATGAGGGAATAGATCCCCTCCTGCATGCGGGCACCTCCTGACGCACTCACGATGATGAACGGGCGGTCGCCCTTGAGCGCCGCATGTCCCGCCCGGGCGATCTTCTCTCCGACGACCGAGCCCATCGACCCGCCGATGAAGCCGAAGTCCATGACGGCGAGCGCCACCGGGATCTCGTCCAACGTACCGGTCCCCGAGATCACCGCCTCCGACTTCCCTTTCGCCTCGGCAGCCGCGATCCGGTCCGGGTACTCCTTGAGATCGGCGAAGCGAAGCGGGTCGGCCGCGTGCAAGTCGGGGTCGAGCTCGTCGAACGACCCCTCGTCGAGCAGGATGTCTAGGTAGATCTTCGCGTCGACCCGGATGTGATAGCCACAGTGCGGGCAGACATTCAGGTTCTGCGCCAAGCGCTCCCGGTAGAGGATCTCGCCACACCCTTTGCACTTGTCGAAGACGTCCTGGGGGACCTCGCGACGATCGTGTGCTTTGAGGGGCTTTTTGTCCTTACGGAACCAGGCCATGGATCTCCTTGAGCGCCGGGCTTGGGGGGACCCGATTGACGTCAGGGCTCTTCGTGCGCGACCCGAACGGCGATCGCCACGGCCACCCAGGACATCAACAGGAACGTGCCGCCGTAACTCAGGAACGGCAGCGGGATCCCTGTGATCGGTACGATCCCGATGGTCATACCGATGTTGACGAACACGTGGACCAACCAGAGGCCGAAGATACCCAGCAGTACCAGGCCGGCAAAGGCTTGGGACTCGCTCATGTGCGACGCCATCCGCACGAGGCGGGCGAGCACGAAGGTGAAGGCCACGACGGCCAACGTCGTCCCGATGAAGCCGAATTCCTCCCCCACCACGGCGAAGATGAAGTCCGTGTGCTGTTCCGGGAGGAAGTCGAATCGTTTCTGAGGGCCCAAGGTGAAGCCACGCCCCTCGAAGGCCCCTGATCCGATGGCCAACTTCGACTGAATGACCTGGTAGCCGGCGCCCCGCGGATCGACTTCGGGATCGAGGTAGACCAGGATCCGGTTCTGCTGATACTCGGCCAAGGAGTCCCAGAGCGGTCTGGCGATCGTGGCCGTGGCGAAATTCGTGAGCACCACGGCGACCGACTCGAAGAGAGAGAGTCGGTACCGGAGAAGGACCAAGAAACCGACGACCGTGACGATGAACATGGACCAGAGGACCGTGTTGTACGACACGAACAATCCCACCACAGGGCTCGCCACCAGGAGCAGGAGCCATACCGGGGTCGCGGCCCAGTAGAGCATCGCGAAGAGGATCCCCACGAAGGCCATCGCCGTCCCGAGATCGGGCTGGCCGAGCACCAAGACGAGAGGGACCGCCACCAGCATGCCGGGTGCGATGAGCTCTCGAAGGGAGTGGAGCCCGGCCTCCTTCTGCGAGAGCAGATGCGCGAGCGCCAGTACGGTGGAGAGCTTGGCAACCTCCTCAGGTTGGAAGGAGAAGAAGCCGAGGTTGATGAAGCTCCGCACACCTTGGGCCGTCCCTCGGCCCTCCCCGATGACGAGGGTCAGCGCGAGGAGCACGACACTCACCACGTACGACGGAACCGCAGCCCACTCGATCCAACGAAGGGGGATACGAGACAGCACAGTGAAGGCGACGAGCGCGATGACGAACCAGCGCGCCTGACGGAACCATGCGAACTCCGTGACGACGTTCGGGACGTTCACCTGCCCCGCCGAGTAGATCATCGCCAGGCCGAAGAGGGTCAGCCCGACGATCCACAGTACGAGCTGACTATCGAGCGCCCAGCGCTCGAAGAGCCGAATCACTGCCCCGGCCTCCGCTGCCGCACGTCCAGGAGGCGGTTCTCTCCCTCGGCACCGTCGAGGGGCCGGAAGGCGCTCGGGAAGCGCATCCGATACCACGGCGGCATCGGACCGGTCGAGATGTGATCCCAGTACGTTTGGATCGTGTCGATCGGCATGTTGTGCTGCGTGCGTAGGTAGAAGTCGGCCGCCTTCGCCACAATCGGGGCCGCCACCTGTCCCCCGCTTTCCCCGTACTCGACCAGAGCGACAACGACGATCTCCGGCAGCTCACCGATCGGGCCCGCCATTCCCGCAAACCACGCGTGATCTTCCGCCAAGCCGCGGACGGAGAGGGGGTTCTGCCCCGTGCCCGTCTTCCCGATCACTTCCCAGTGCTCGAGAGCCGTGCGTACATGAGCGGTGCCCCCGGGTTGTGTCACTTGGCGGAGACCTTCCTGAAGCGAGGCGATGTGATGCGCGTCGAGGTCCAACTCCCACCCGTCTACGACTGGGGCGCCCTGCGCGATCGTCGGGGCCGGCGCCCGTCCGTTTCTCGCGAGCGCGACGTAGAACTGCGCCATCTTCAGCGGCGTTTGAGAGTTCGGGCCCTGGCCGATGATCAGGTTGAGCGCTTCGCCCAGCCGAGGCCGGTATCCGTATCGCTCGCGCCAAAAGTTCTCGTCCTGCGGGAAAAGTCCGGAACTCTCCTGGGGGAGGTCGATGCCGCACTGCCCCGCAAAGCCGATGTCGTTCGAGCGCTCGAGGAGGCGGGACAGCCCGATCCGTTCCGCCATCTGGTAGAAGTAGATGTCGCACGAGTTGGCGATCGCTTCGGCCAAGTTGTTGAACCCGTGTCCTTCACGGTCCCAACAGTGAAAGAAGCGGTCCCCGAAGAAGTATGCGCCCTCGCACGGCTCGGGCATCACCTCGTCGGGGGTGATGACGCCCAGGTCGAGCGCGATGCCCGCGGAGGCCAACTTCCACGTCGATGCCGGCGCGTAGCGGCCGACGACAGCGCGATGATACAGAGGCTTCCGTTCGTCGGAGTTCAGCGCCGCCCACGTCAGCTCGTCGATCCCACCCGTGAAGAGGTTCGGGTCATAGCCCGGCGCGGAGTAGAGGGCGAGCACCGCACCGTCCGTGGGGTCGAGCGCCACGACCGCACCCGACATCGAGTCCGGGAACACCCTCCGGATCCAACGCTGGAGCTCCATGTCGATATTCAGATGGAGGTCTCGCCCCGGCTCTGCCGCAACCTGCGGGGCCCCGCCGAAGGCGCCCACGATACGCCCGCGTGCGTCGAACTCGACATGGCGCACACCCTGACGGCCTTGGAGCACCGACTCGTACTCCAGCTCGATCCCGATCTTCCCCACGATCATGCCCGCCTCGTAGATCGAATCCGGGAATGAGCCCGAGTCCAACTCGTCCTGATTGATCTCCCCGACGTAGCCGGTCAGGTGTCCCGCGGCGTCCCCGAGCATGTAACGACGGCGCGGTCGCATTTCGACGTAGACGCCGGGAAAGTCGGCGCGGCGCTCCTCGAGGGCTGCGATGGCGGCGTAGTCGGCGTCGGTTTCGACGACGACTTCCCGACCATACGCCTGGAGGGTGCGGACGACGCGTTCGATTCGCTCGTCCGAGAGGTGCATGTACTCCTGCATGCGCCGCAGCGTCGCACGGACCTCGTCCACCGGGGCGGGCAGAATCGTGACCTGATACCCCGGCACGTTGTCCGCGATGATTTCGCCGTTCCGGTCGTAGATCGTACCGCGCGGAGCGGGGACCGGAAGGGATCGGACGCGGTTCGTCTCGGCCTTCAGCTTCGCTTCTTCGCCCTGGATCACCTGGATGCGGAAGAAGCCGATGATCAGCATCCCCATGAGAAGGCCGAGCGCGACGTACGCGCCCCACGCTCTCCGACGCAGTTCGTGGGGGTGGTGGACGTTCACGTGCTCTTCTCCCCCGCCAGCTCGAGAACCACGATCCCGATCACCGCCACGTACACGCTCGCAATCCCTCCATCGACCAGCACCTGCTCCACGAACGGCTGGCGAAGCCCGTCCCCTACCGCCATCCAGTGCACGAGGTCTCGTGCCCACTTCCCGAGGAAAAGATACGACACCACGAAGAAGCGTGAGTCCCCGATGAAGAGATCTCGCGTGAGCGCCGCCGCGATGCCCACGACGGTCATCGCCACGCTGTTCGCGCCGAAGGCGAGCACCGAGAGGGCGTCTTCGAGCAGCCCGAACCCCAATCCCAACGTCGCGGCACGCCCGGCTCCGATTTCACGCGAAGCGAAGAGCAGGCCGAGGGTCAGGAGATCGGGGGCTCCTCGTCCGTAGGATAGGCCGACGTGGAGCACGAGGTGCACGAGGGCGAGGAAGGTGACGACGAGTCCGATCCGCACCCGATCCGTCACCCCTCGCCTCCGGGAACGTCACCCTCCTGGATCTCGGCCCAGATCGCCGAGGCGTCTTCCCCACCCAGACCTGTGAAGACGACGACGTGCGTCGCCGAGCCCGGATCGACCTCGGCCGTCAGGAAGTAGCTCTTCCGCCAACTCCCTTCGGATTCCTGTAGCTCCCGAACGCGGCCAATCGGTACACCCCTAGGGTAGATGCCCCCGAGCCCACTCGTCACGACGAGCGCATCCGTGGCGACGGGCTGGTTGAACGGGATCCCGTTGAGGACGAGCTGATCGTCTCCCAAGAAGTCACCTGGCTGGTTCTCGACGAGCCCGTACGCGGATCCGTCCGCGATCATCGCGCCGGCACGAAACTCGGGGTGCGTCCAGTCCATCCCGACGGCGTCGTTCGCGCGGACCTCGCGGATGCGTCCGACGAGACCGTACGGCCCGATGACGGGTGACCCGACGACGACCCCGTCCTCACTCCCAATCCCGACGATGAACATGCTCTCCGAGCCCGGTGTTCCGGGACGAAGAATCGTGGCCGGCAGGTAGGGGCGGTCGGTGCGCTCACCCAGCGCGAGGAGCTCGCGGAGGGTGCGGTTCTCGTCGACGACCGCGGAGTGCGTCGCGAGGAGCGCCGTGAGGGAGTCGACGACCGCGAGCACCGAGTCGATTTCGGTGGCCCGGGTCCGATTGGCGGCGAGCTGTCGCTGGATCCCCAAGAAGGGGCGCAGCGCGGTCACCTGGAGGCCGTTGGAGACCTGCTGTTGCCGCTCGTCGGACATGTACAGCGCCGACAACGCCAGGAGTAGGACGAAGCCGGCGAGGAGAAAGTCGCGACGGCGACCTCCGGATTCAGGCTCCGGTGCGTATGGCGGCACAGGTCACCCGTCTCCGGCTACTGGACGAGAACCGTGCGATACTTCGTCATGTCGTCGAGGATGCGACCCGCGCCGCGCACCACGCAGGTGAGCGGCTCCTCGTCGACGTGGATCGGCAGATTGGTCTCGTGGTTCAGAAGCTTGTCCAACCCACGGATCAGCGCTCCCCCGCCGGTCATCATGATGCCCTTGTCGACGATGTCGGACGACAACTCCGGAGGCGTGATCTCGAGGGCCCGTCGGACCGCATCGACGATCGCCTGAATCGGTTCCTGAATGCACTCTCGGACTTCCTGCGAGTGGACCGTCACCGTCTTCGGGATCCCGGAGACGAGGTCACGCCCCTTCACGTCCATCTCCCGCTCTTCCCCGTAATCGAACGCCGAGCCGATCTGGACCTTGATGGCCTCGGCCGTCGGTTCACCGATGAGGAGGTTGTAGTTCTTCCGCAGGAAGGTGACGATCGCACTGTCGAGCTCGTCCCCGCCCACGCGGATGGACGTGTCGGAGACGATCCCGGACAGCGCGATCACCGCGATCTCCGTCGTCCCCCCGCCGATGTCGATGACCATGTTCCCGGTCGGCGTCTCGACCGGGAGCCCGACCCCGATCGCGGCTGCCATCGGCTCGTCGACCATGTACACGCCTTTGGCTCCGGCCGACATGGCCGACGAGCGAACGGCGCGGCGCTCCAACTCGGTGATGCCGGAAGGCACGCCGACCACGACCCGCGGCTTGATCCGAAAGATGCGCTTCGAGGTCACCTGCTTCAGGAAGTGCCGGAGCATGAGCTCCGTGACATCCACATCGGCAATCACCCCGTCTTTCAGCGGGCGAATCGCTTCGATCCCCTCCGGCGTCCGCCCCAGCATGCGCTTGGCCTCGAGGCCGATACCGAGGATGTGTCGGCTCCCCTTTTCGACCGCGACGACCGAGGGTTCGTTGAGCACGATCCCCTCGCCCTTCACGTACACGAGGGTGTTCGCCGTGCCGAGATCGACGGCGATGTCGTTCACCGGGATCAAACCGCCGGAGTTGACCCAGTTCGAAAGTTCAGAGAGCAAAGCAGTCCGTGGAGCGTAAGGCGTTCGGGGGTGCCATCTTGGCGCAACGGGACGGCTTGATGAACATACGTTTACCGGCGGAGCCAGGCCAGCTTCTCGTATCCTGGGGCCCTACGGTCCGCGGTCCCCGGTCCATGCGGGGTGCACCAGCCCTACGTACTGCAAACATTACGCCGTTCCCGTACTCCCGAATCCGCCCGCGCCGCGCTCCGTCTCGGAGAGCTCCGTGCCCTCCGAAATCGTGGGGGCCTCGAAGCGCGCGAAGACCAGTTGAGCGATGCGTTCGCCTCGCTCCAGGGTCACCGGAACGGGCCCGGTGTTCTGCATGATCACCTTCAGCTCACCCCGATAGTCCGGATCGATCGTACCAGGGCTGTTCGGGAGCGTGATCCCGTGCTTGAGCGCCAGGCCCGACCGCGGCCGGACCTGGCACTCCACACCTTCGGGCAGCTCCATCACGAGTCCGGTGGCGACCAGCCGGATCTCACCGGGTTGGAGGACGACCTCGTCCTCCGCCGACCGGACGTCGTACCCCGCGGCCTGCTCCGTCGCCCTCGATGGCAACGGTAGGTCGAGGTTGGACTCGAGTCGACGAAAGCGAACGTCCACGGCTAGCTCAGGAAGGGAGCGACGTCGTGGTTGTCGATGCCGAACGCATCGGCGACACCGGCGTAGGTGACCTTCCCGTCGACGACGTTCACGCCGAGCGCGAGCGCCGGATCGTCGGTGCACGCCTGCTTCCACCCCTTGTTGGCGAGAGCCACGGCGTACGGTAGGGTCGCGTTGGTGAGCGCGAGTGTGCTCGTGCGGGGCACACCGCCGGGCATGTTCGCGACCGCGTAGTGGATCACGCCGTCGACGGTGTACACCGGGTCGTTGTGCGTCGTCGGCTTCATCGTCTCGACACAGCCGCCCTGGTCGATCGCCACATCGCAGATGACCGTGCCGTCCCGCATCAGGCCGAGGTCTTCCCGCGTGATGAGGCTCGGCGCCTTCGCGCCGGGGATCAACACGGCACCGATGATGAGGTCGGCGTCCTGCACCTGCTTCCGGATCGCGTAGCGCGTCGAGAAGAGCGTCTCGACGTTCGCCGGCATGACGTCGTCGAGGTAGCGCAGCCGATCGAGGTTGATGTCGAGGATCTGCACACGCGCGCCGAGGCCCGCGGCCATCTTGGCGGCGTTCGTTCCGACGACGCCACCGCCGAGGATGACGACCTTCCCCGGGCGCACGCCCGGCACGCCGCCGAGGAGCACGCCGAGTCCGCCCTGCGGCTTCTCGAGATACTTCGCGCCCTCTTGGACAGACATGCGGCCGGCGACCTCGGACATCGGGGTCAGCAGCGGAAGCTCGCCGCTCGGGAGCTCGACCGTCTCGTACGCGATCGCGATCGCGCCGGAGTCGATCACGGCCTTCGTCAGCTCCTCGGACGCCGCGAAGTGGAAGTACGTGAAGATGACCTGGCCGGAGCGCATCCGCGGCCACTCGGGCGCGATCGGCTCCTTCACCTTCATGATCATCTCGGCCTTCGCCCACACGTCATCCGCGGTTTCCAAGACCGTGGCGCCGGCGTTCTCGTAGAAGTCGTCGGTGAAGCCCGAGCCGAGGCCGGCCCCCTTCTCCACCACGATCTCGTGTCCGGCCTGCGTCAGCATCTCGGCCCCGGCGGGGGTGAGTGCAACCCGGTACTCGTCGGGTTTGATCTCCTTGGGAACACCGATCAGCATGTCGTCTCTCTCTTCGCCGTTGTCAGTTCACGGAAGTCAGGCGGCCGCCGTAGGGGTGGGGCCGAGTCGTAATTCGAAATGCGCCGCCGGGGTCACATACTGCCCGGCCACGCGGAGGATATCGTCTTCGGTGACGGCTGCGATCTTCTCGAGCACATCGTCCAGCGGTCGCATCGGTTGGTCGTGCAGCGCGAAGGACGCGAGACGGTGGAGTCGGGGTCCCGTCGATTCGAGCGAGAGCATCACCTGTCCACTCACCTGTCGCTTGATCCGGTCGAGTCCACCGGGGCCCAGGCCTTCCCTCGAGACTCGCTCCAGCTCTTCTCGAACCGCGTCCGACGCCTGATCGGCTGTACCCGGTCGGGTCCCCACGTAGACGCCGAGAAGTCCGCCGGACCGGTAGAAGCTCTGGAAGGTGAAGATCGAGTAGCACAAACCCATCTCCTCACGCACACGCTGGAAGAGGCGCGAACTCATCCCGCCCCCCAGCGCCGAGGAGATGAGAACGAGCGGGTATCGGTCGGCGTGCGCGTGCCCCGGCGTATTCGTCCCGAAGACGATGTGACTCTGCGCAGAATCCCGATGTACCGACGCGATGCCGCGGGCCGTCGTCTCGACCGGGGTCACGATCTCGTTGCGTTGTCCCGATGAAACGTCCGAGAAGTAGGATCCGACCCGCTCGACGAGGTCATCGTGCTGGACGTTACCCGCAGCCGCGACGATGAGATTCTCTCCGACGTAGCGGCTTCGGTGGAGCTCCTGGAGCGTGTCCGCTTGCATCGCGGTGACGGACTCTGTCGAGCCCAGGATCGGACGCCCGTACGGGTGACTACCCCACAGCCGATCACCGTGTAGCTCGAAGACGAGATCGTCGGGCGTGTCCTCGACCTGAGCGATCTCCTCGAGGACCACCTCGCGCTCCAGCGCGAGATCCTCACGGTGCAGCGTCGGCTGCAGCACCATGTCGGCGAGTACGTCGAGCGCCACCGGCATATGTTCATCGAGCACGCGCGCCTGGTACGACGTGTGCTCCCTACTGGTGTAGGCGTCCAGTCCGCCGCCCAACGCCTCGAGGGCATCGGCGATCTCGAGCGCCGACCGCTTCTCGGTGCCCTTGAACACCATGTGTTCCAGCAGATGGCTGACGCCGATCTGGTCCGGCGGTTCGTGTGCGCCGCCCTGGCGGATCCAAACGCCGAGGGCAACGGACCGCATCCCGGCGATGTGCTCGCTCAGGATGCGGACCCCGTTGTCCAGTCGCGTCTCGGCCATCGACTCGCGACTCACCATCGGTCGTGCGCCGGGGCGTCAGCCCTCGGCGCCATCCTCGGCCGCGTCGTCTCCACCCTCGGCATTCGCCGCGTCCTCGGCCATGGCGGCCTTGCGGGAGAGCCGGAGGCGGCCCTTCTCGTCGATCGAGAGGAGCTTCACCCGAACGATGTCGCCCTTCTTCACGACGTCCTCGGTCTTCTCCGTCCGGCCTTCCTGGAGCTCGGAGATGTGGCAGAGCCCCTCGGTACCCGGCATGATCTCGACGAAGGCGCCGAAGGTCGTGGTGTTCTTCACCGGGCCTTCGTAGATCCGACCAACCTCCGGATCCTTCACGATCGCCTCGACCATCTCGCGAGCGCGCGCACCGGCCTCGCCGGAGACGGCCGCGATCTTCACGATCCCGCTGTCGTCGATGTCGATCGTCGCGCCCGACTCTTCCTGAATGGCGCGGATCGTCTTGCCCTTCGGCCCGATGACCTCGCCGATCTTCTCCGGGTTGATCTGGATCGAGACGATGCGCGGCGCGAAGTCCGAAAGATCGTCGCGATGCGTTTCGATCGCCTTCGCCATCTCGTCGAGAATGTGCATGCGGCCCTTGTTGGCCCGCTTCAGCGCCTCGGTGAGTAGATCGACGGTCAGACCTTCGATCTTGATGTCCATCTGGATCGACGTCACACCGTCACGCGTGCCGGCAACCTTGAAGTCCATGTCGCCCAGCGCGTCCTCGATACCGAGGATGTCGGTCAGGATGGCGACGTCGTCCCCTTCCTTGATCAGGCCCATCGCCACACCGGCGACCGGAGCTTTGATCGGCACGCCGGCGTCCATCAGCGAAAGCGAGGACGCACAGACCGTCGCCATCGACGACGAACCGTTCGACTCCAGGACGTCGGACACGATCCGGATCGTGTACGGGAAGTCGTCGTAGTCCGGCAGGATCGGCTGAACCGCACGCTCCGCCAGATTCCCGTGACCGACTTCACGACGCGACGTGCCCCGGAAGGGACGCGCCTCACCGACGGAGAAGGGCGGGAAGTTGTAGTGGAGCATGAACGACTTCTTGATCTCCTCCATCGAATCGATCGAGTCGATCCGCTGCTCGTCTCGCTGCGTCCCGAGCGTCACTACGCCGAGCGCCTGCGTCTGGCCACGGGTGAAGAGCGCCGAGCCATGGGTACGAGGGAGGATGCTGACCTCGCTCGCGATCGCCCGGATATCGTCGACTCCACGGCCGTCCGCGCGCGTTCCATCCTGGAGGATGTTGCGACGCATCGTCTTCTTCTCGAGGCCGTACACGACGTCGCCGATGTCACGCGACTGATCAGCGTACGCCTCGTCTTCGGCCGTCAGCGCCTCGACGATGTCCGTCTTGATCGAGCGCATCGCGGCACCGCGCTCGTGCTTGTCCGCGATCTTGAGCGCCTCGACGACCCGGTCCGCAGCCATCGCCTCGACCTTCGTCGTCAGCTCCTCGGCCGGCTTGACGGGCGCCCACTCCATCGTGGGCAGCGTCCGACCGTCGATGAACTCGACCTGGAGCGCGCAGAGCTCCTTCACCGCCTCGTGCGCGATCTTCAGACCGTCGAGGATGTCCTCTTCGGAGACCTCGAGCGACCCGCCCTCGACCATCGTAATGGCGTCCGCGGAGCCCGCGACGACCAGATCGACGTCCGAGTACTCGAGCTGCTGGAAGGTCGGGTTGACCACCCAGTTGCCCTGGATGCGACCGACCCGAACCGACGCCACCGGGGTGTCGAACGGCACCGGGGACATGTTGAGGGCGGCCGACGCGCCGATCAGGGCGAGCACGTCGGCGTCGTTCTCCTGGTCGGCGGAGAGGATGAAGCACGCGACCTGGGTCTCGTGCATGAATCCGTCCGGAAAGAGGGGACGGATCGGTCGGTCGATCTGGCGCGCGGAGAGGATCTCCTTCTCACCGGGGCGACCTTCGCGCTTGAAAAAGCCGCCCGGAATCTTCCCGGCGGCGTATGACTTCTCCCGATACTCGATCGTGAGCGGGAAGAAGGGGAGGTGCGTGGGTTTGTCCTGGACCGTGACGGCACACAGGACGACGGTGTCGCCATACTGCACGAGGCACGAACCCTGAGCGAGCTTGGCCATCCGGCCGGTCTCGAGGGTGAGGGTGCGCCCGTGGAACTGGCGTTCCATCCGCTGAATCATGTTGTTCTCACTTCAGTTGTGACCGGACACGGTGCCCGGTCGGGAATAGGCGCCGAAGTGAGTGCGGGATCCGGAAGAGAGAGCGACCGCCGCTCGGGGGCGTACCTGTGGCACGAGCCCGATCCTGCAGCAGGTTGTAGGCCGTCTCCCACCCGAGGCGCGCACGCCTTCGGCTGATAAGCCGACTCGAGTCGCACCGTGCGACCGGCCGGGTCCTTCTGCATACCTCGGAGGGCATGCGATCGTCCGGCTTTTCGTTCGGGCCGGACGGGCTTCGATACGACGATGCCCCACCGGATCGGTGAGGCATGACGTCGACGTCTTAGTGGCGGAGTCCGAGATCTTTGATGAGCTCGCGATACTGCTCGACGTTCCGCTTCTTCACGTATTCCAAGAGGCGCCGGCGACGACCCACCATCTTCAGCAGTCCCTGACGGGAATGGTGGTCTTTCTTGTGGGCGTCGAAGTGCGACCGAAGGTCGTTGATGCGAGCCGTGAGGATCGCGATCTGGACCGGCGCACTGCCGCGGTCGTTCTCGTGGATCTGGTACTTCTTGATGATGTCTTCTTTGACGATCGCCATGGGCGTCGTGCCTCCTCGAGAGTCAGTCGCTACAAGGGAAGCGAATCTGTGTAGGGTTCCGGCCAAGCCGGGTGTATTCAGCCTGGAAAGCTAGGCAAAGCGCCGAGAAGCGTCTACGGGCACTCGGGACCTCTAGCAATCCGAGGCAACCCCCTGCACTATGTCGGCATCCGGCAGTCGGAACATGACATAGTTGATCGCCATGCCACCGATCCTCCGAATCATCCTCCTGATGTATCCACGCGCCTACCGAGAGCGGTACGGCGCGGAGATCGCGGATGTCGTTGCCCGGGACGAAGCGGCGTCCGGGGGCGGAGTGAGGTTCTGGGCGCGGGTCGTCGTCGACCACGTGTTCGCGGCGCGACGCGTGCGGCGTCGAGAGAGGGCGACGGGGAGAGGGGAGATGATCTTCGAGGACGCACGAGCAGCGATTCGATCGGTGACCAGGGCCCGCCGTTTCGCCTTGTTCGCTTCTATCACACTCGGGCTGGGCATCGGCGCCACCGCGAGCGTACTCACCGTCTTGGACCGCGTCGTCCTGCGGCCGCTCCCATGGGACGCTCCGGAACGGCTGGTCCAAATTGGCACCTACATCATGGGTGGGGACGAGCTCGCTGTGCTGAGCGGCCCCCTGCTCCGCGACTTCGTCGAGGAGCTGGACGTCGTCGAGACGGTCATCGGGGCGACCCGGGCACGCCCAGTGCGGGGCGATTTGACCGCGCCGGTCCAGCTCTCGGCCATGCGCGTGAGCGCCGGCTACTTTCCCTTCTTCGAAGGGCGCGCCGTGGCTGGTCGGCTCCTCGACGAAGCGGATCACGCCGAGGGCGCCGGCCCGGTCGTCGTGTTGTCTCACGCGTATTGGAACGAGGCCTTCGGAGCCGACCCGTCCGCAGTCGGCGCGTCGATGGAGCTCGACGGCGTTCGCCACACCGTCGTCGGGGTGCTCGATCCGACCTTCACGGCACCCCGACCCGAGTTCTGGGGCGACCACGACGTCCTGATGCCCATCGGGCTGTACCAGCGCGAACTCTCGGAAGGCTCCTTCGGGATCCAGGCCGCCGTCCGCCTGCGGCCAGGGATCTCGGAGCCCGCATTGAACAGCCAGCTCGAGCGCGTGGGCCGCCAGCGGTACGAAGACGAAGACGGCTTCGTCTCGGGCTTCGGCTCTCACCCGCTCCGTGACACAGTCATCGGCCCCGAGGTCGCACGGAACCTGGGGCGCGTGGCCGGCGCGGTGCTGCTGCTCCTCCTCGTCGGGTGCGTCAACGTCGCCAGCCTCCTCCTCACCCGTGCCGCCCAGCGTACCCACGAGTTCCGAACACGCGTCTCCCTGGGCGCGACGCGACCGAGGCTCTTGGCACAACTCTGTTGGGAGAGCGTCTCGCTCGCCCTCCTCGGCAGTCTCTTCGGTTCGGCGATCGCGTGGGCAGGGGTCGAGTTTTTCCGGTTGAACGCACCCGCGGGGGTCCCCCGTATCGCCGAGATCTCCTTCGACCCGCGTGCCTTTCTCTTGACCGTGGTGCTCTCGCTGGGCACGGTGTTGATCTTCGGACTGGCCCCCTCGTGGACGGCCAGTCGGGCCCGCGGGATCAGTCTCAACCGCTCGAGATCGTCACCCACCCGCGGCGCGTCGCGTCTTCGGTCGGGACTCGTCGGAGTGGAGACCGGGTTGGCCGCCGCTCTCGTGATCTGGTCCGGACTCCTGGCGAGAGATCTCGTGGAGATGACGACCGAACACCCCGGCTTCACCGGTGAAAGCCTGGTCGCGGCGTCGATCAACCTCGGAGGAAGACCCGACGGTGCGTCGCACGAAACAATGCGCGACTTCGTGCGCCGACTGGACGAGGCCGCCCGTGCCGTACCCGGGGTCACGAGCGTGGCCTTTGCGACGGAGTTGCCCTACTCCGGGAACGCGCTGGTCGCGTCGATGACCCCACTCGAGTCACCGGATGTGGCCGAAGGCACCTTCGTCCCGATCGTGGCGATCGAGGGCGACTACTTCGACGCGCTCGGCCTGCGCTTCGTCCAGGGTGTGCCCTTCGACACCCGGACCGACGACGACCAGATGCTCGCGGTCGTGAATGAGGCGTTCGTCGAGCAGTACTGGCCAGGACTGGACCCCCTCCGCCAATCGATCAAGTCCGGGGGAGAGGACGTGGACGACGAAGGCGTCTATCGCGTCGTCGGGGTCGTCGCGGATGTCCGGACCGAACCCGGCCAACCGGCCCCCGCGAAGATGTACGCGGACTACACGAACGAGTCCTTCGGTCGATTCAACGTTCTGCTCGAGGTCGGAGGGCCGGGCGAGCCTGCGGTCCAGGCGCTTCGCGCCGCCGTGGCGACGTTGGACCCCGGCCTACCGCTCAATGAGGTGACCACGCTGGCGGCCGTGGAGGCCCGGGCGCTCGAACGACCGACATTCTACGCGTTGATCTTCTCGACCTTCGGCCTCGCGGCACTCGCTTTGGCGTTGATCGGTGTCTACGGGACCACTGCCTACGCAACCGCGGCTCGCCACAAGGAGATCGGCATCCGCGTCGCGCTCGGAGAAGGCGAGCAGCGCATCGTCCGCATGATCCTACGGCGGACGGTGGTCGTGGTCAGCGTCGGGGCCGCGCTGGGGGCCGGCCTGGCCCTCCTGGGCGGACGGCTCGCTTCGGACGCGTTGCGGCTCGTGCACTACGCGGACCCTCTCACGTACCTCGGGGTCATGGCGTGGGTCGTGGGCACGGCCGCCATCGCCGCGTGGCTTCCTGCGCGACGACTGACGCGCGTGGACCCGAGCGAGGCACTCAGAGGAGAAAGCGGATGACGACCCGGACCTTTCAGGTCTTGCTCGCCCTGGTCGAGGGCCCCGTACACGGGTATGGGATCCGTCAGCGGGTCGCGGAGCGGACGGACGGCGAGGTCAAGCTCGGCTCGGGGACGCTCTACGAGGTGATTCATCGTCTGAGCGCAGACGGCATGATCTCGGAGGTCGACCCGCCGGAGGCGGTCAGCGGGTCCGGCGGCCCTCGGCGCCGCTTCTACACCCTGACGGAAACGGGACGGGGTGCGTTGCGTGCCGAGGTGCGGCGTATGGAGCGAGACGTGCAGTACGCCCGGGGTGTGGAGTTGCTCTCGAACGGGTAGCGGCACCCGACGTGCCGGACTGACGTCAGACCTGTGCGCCGCCCTCGACGACGACCTTGGCTCGCTCCACGTCGGTCCGGATCTGATCGACGAGCGCCTGCACGGTCGTGAACGGCTCGATCGGGCGGAGGTATTCGACGAAGTCGACCCGCACCTCTTCCCCATAGATGTCCGCGTCGAAGTCGATCAGGTGCAGCTCGATGCTCGGCGGAGAGCCTTTGAAGGTCGGGCGGGGGCCGAGGTGGAGCGCACCGGTCCATGTCCCGCGCCGGAGGACACCCCGCACGGCATAGATCCCTTCCGGAGGAACCAACTTGTCTCCACCGGACAGGCGGAGGTTGGCCGTCGGGAAGCCGAGGTCTCTCCCCCGCCCTTCTCCCCGCACGACGACACCTCGGATCGAGTACAGTCGCCCCAGCGCCGACGCGACCTCCCGCATCTTGCCCGCTGTGGCGAGCCCCCGGATTCGTGAGGAGGAGACGGCGGACCCACCCGCCACGACGGGATGCACGACGTCGACGGCGAAGCCGAGCTCCTGGCCAATCTGCCGCAGCATCTCGGGGGATCCCTCTCGGTCCCGCCCGAAGCCGTGATCGTAGCCGATCACGAGCTCCTTCATCCCGAGCCGGGCGACGAGAATCTCCTCGACAAAACGCCGAGGCCCGTACTTCGACAGAGCCTCGGTGAAGGATAGGAAGACGGCGTAGTCCAGCCCGCTCTCGGCCAAGATCTCCTTCTTCTCCACCGGCGTGGTGAGGAGAAGCGGTGCGTGCTCGGGGCGGACGATGCGCAGCGGATGTGGGTCGAAGGTCACCAGGACCGATCGGCGCCCGGTCTCCTCCGCGCGGCGGCGAATCTCCTGAAGGACGGCCCAATGACCGCGGTGGACACCGTCGAAGGTGCCGACCGTGATGACCGTGCCGTCGTCCCTCGGCACGCCGGATGGTCTCGCCCAGACGGTCTGGCTCACGTGGCGAACACCTTCCGCGGGCGCAGGACACCGGCATCCAGGTCCGCGATCGCCACCAGATCGTCTTCGAGACACGCGGCGACGCGCTCCACGGTCGAGGTGCTCGACTCTTCGTCGGCCACCCGAATCCGTTGCCCGTGTCGCAATCGGCGCGCGGCTTCCCCGTCGAGGGAGAGCCGCGGGAAGTGGAGGGCGTCGGCGGGCTCTATGCGCGCCTCCGCCACGCCCGCAGCATCGTCCAACGCGTCGATCGACAGGGCGGCATCGACGGTGGCGGAGCCGACTCGTGTGCGTCTCAGTTCGGTGAGGTGTGCTCCGACGCCGAGCGACGCTCCGAGGTCTCGAGCGATGGCCCGAATGTACGTCCCACTCGAGCACGATACTCGGAAGCGGACGAAGGGAGCGTCGAAGGAGAGCACCTCGACCTCGCGCACGTGAACACGAACCGGAGGAAGCTCGACGATCTCCCCCCGACGGGCGCGTCGGTGCATCGCTTCTCCGTCGACCTTCTTGGCGGAGAACTGCGGCGGCACCTGGTCGAGAGCACCCCGTTGTGCGTCGAGCGCGGCGTGAATCGCGTCGGGATCGATCGCGTCCACCCCGTCCGACTGTCCCACGACCTCGCCCTCCCGATCCAGGGTGTCGGTCTCGATCCCGAGGCGCGCGGTCGCCACGTACTCCTTGTCGACACCGGTCAGGTATTCGGCGATTCGGGTCGCGTGTCCGATGCACAGCAGCATCAACCCGGACGCGAACGGGTCCAACGTGCCGGTGTGTCCGACCCGTCGAGTACTCAAGGCTCGACGCGTGCGCGCCACGACATCGTGAGAGGTGGGCCCCACCGGCTTGTCGACCGGGAGAACGAAGTCACCGGTCGACGCTCTCACGCGCCCTCCGCGGCGGTCCCCTCGTCCGAGCTCTCGTCCACACCGCCTTCGGGCTCATCTTCGGGAAGCACCTCGGACAAAACGGCTTCGATCCGTCGGGCTCCCTCGTACGAGCGGTCCTCGCGGAAGCGAAGCTCGGGAATGCGGCGCAGACGGAGCACGCGCCCGAGTTCGGTGCGGAGGAAGGGCGCGGCCGCTTCGAGCCCGGCCAACGACTGCTCGAGCTCCTCCGCCGAACCCATCTCTCGAACGAACACGCGTGCGGACCCGAGATCGCGCGCGACCTCGACGCCGGTGATCGTGACCAACCCGACCCGAGGATCCCGGACCTGCGTTCGAATCATCTCCGTGAGCTCCCGCTTCAACTGTTCGTTGAGGCGTGCGATCCGCTTGCTCATGAGGATTCTCGTGGCCCGCGGGGCGTCAGTGATGATCGCGGATCACGCGGACGATCAGGGCGTCGGCGTGGCTCTCGACGAATCGGTCCGTCTTGTCGAGGACCGACTCCGCCATCCGACCGTCGCTCGCCACCAGCGCGACCGAGAGCTGCGCCCGATCGACGCGGTCCTGGAAGGCCGTCTCGGCAACGGAGACGTTGAACTTCGCGCGCAGCCGATCCTTGAGGGATCGGACGATCGATCGCTTTTCCTTCAGCGAGCGACACCCCGGCAGGGAGAGCTCCCAGCTCTGGGAAGAAACCACCACCGGCGTGTCGCCTCGTCAGGTCGAGCTCGCGAGCGTGCGGGCGACTTCCTCGACGCTGTAGCACTCGATGAAGTCGCCGACCTTGATGTCGTTGAAGTTCGCGATGCCGATACCGCACTCGAAGCTCTCTCGGACCTCTTTGACGTCGTCCTTGAAGCGCTTGAGCGAGGAGATCTCCCCGTCGTAGACGACGATGCCGTCGCGGATCAGGCGCGCATGTCCCTTCCGGTCGATCCGACCCTCGGAGACGTAGCACCCGGCGATCGTGCCGACCTTCGAGACCCTGAAGACCTCGCGGACTTCCGCGCTGCCTTCGATCGTCTCGCGCTTCTCGGGAGCCAGCATGCCTTCGAGCGCGGCCGTGATATCGTCGACGGCTTCGTAGATGACGTCGTACACGTTGATCTCGACGTCCTCTCGTTCCGCAAACTGTCGAGCCGCGATTTGCGGGCGCACCCGGAAGCCGAGGATGACGGCACCGGCCGTCTGGGCGAGGAGGACATCCGATTCGTTGATGGCACCGACGCCGCGGTGGATGATCTCCACCTTGACCTCGCTCGTGCCGAGCTGCTCCAACGCATCGGACAGGGCCTGCACCGAACCGTCCACGTCACCCTTGATGACGAGCGGAAGGCTCGACACCTGGCCGGAGGCGACGAGTGCGCCGAAGTCGCCAAGCTTGACCCCGCGCTCGCGGATCCGGAGCTGCTTCTCGCGATCCAAACGCTGCCGCGACGACGCGATCTCGGAGGCCTGGTCGGCAGACATGGCTTGGAAGGTGTCTCCCGCCTGCGGGACCCCACCTGCCCCGAGCACCTGGACCGGCGTGGCCGGGCCGACTTCTTGCACGGGCTGGCCGCGCTCGTCGAGCAGGGACCGCACGCGTCCGTCGTACAAGCCGCAGATGAACGAGTCGCCGACGCGGAGTGTGCCGCGCTGGACGAGGATCGTCGCCACCGCACCCTTTCCTTGGTCGAGCTGAGCCTCGATGACCGTCCCCACGGCTTCCCGGTCGGGGTTGGCCTTCAGCTCGAGCATCTCGGACTGCAAGAGGACCTTGTCCAGGAGGTCGTCGATGCCCTGGCCCGTCTTCGCGGAGATCTCCGCTGCGAGGATGTCTCCGCCGAAGTCCTCGACGTTGACGTTGTGCTGTAGCAGCTCCTGCTTGACCCGCATCGGGTCCGCCGCGGGAAGATCGACTTTGTTGATCGCCACGATCATCGGCACGCCGGCGTTCTTGGCGTGAGAGATCGCCTCGATCGTCTGGGGCATGACGGAGTCGTCGGCCGCGACGATCAGGATGACGATATCGGTAACATCGGCACCACGCGCACGCATCGCGGTGAACGCGGCGTGACCCGGCGTATCCAAAAAGGTGATCGAACGCTCGTCGGCGAGCTCGACGTGGTAGGCACCGATGTGCTGCGTGATCCCCCCGGCCTCACCCGCCACGACGTTCGTCGCGCGAATGTTGTCGAGGAGCAACGTCTTCCCGTGGTCGACGTGCCCCATCACCGTGACGACGGGTCGGCGCGGCTTGAGGTCCGCCGGATCGTCGTCGTCTTCGACGACTTCGGCCTCCGCGACGTACTCCTCTTCGCGGACCGCCGTGTAGTTGAACTCGTCGAGAAGCAACTCGATCTGATCGAAGTCGAGCCGTTGGTTGATCGTGACGAGCAGGCCGAGGTTCTTGAACGCCGAGCCGATGAGCTCGTTCGACGTCACGTCGACCAGCTCGGCGAGCTCGGCCACCGTCAGGAACTCGTTGACGCGAACCGTGCGCCGCTCGCGCTCCTGGATTTCCTCTTGCTGCTGCTCGAGGGCCTCGCGCTCTTCGGCGCTGAGTCGCCCCCCCTTCTTCCGGCGCTTCTTGCTCTTGCCTCTCAGCTCGGCCATGACGCGTTGGATGTTCGACTGCACCGCGTCCTGATCGACCCGCTGACGCCCCTTACCCTTCTTCTTGTCTTTGCGCTGACGACGCCCGTCGGCGGTATACCCCTCGGCCTGGATGCGGACCTGTCCGCCCGGGCCGGCGGTCGCGGCCGGTGAAGGCGCGGGACGACGGATCGTCCGCACAGGTCCTGCGGGCTGACCGGCTCGAGCGGGCGCGGGGCGAGCCTTCGCGGGTGCGGCCGCCTCGGTCTCCGCCTCGGCCTCGACCTCGACGGCAGGCTCGGCCTCGACGGGCTCCTCGGCCTCCGCGGCGACCTCGTCGTCTGCCTCGACCTCTTCGGGCTCATCCACCTCGTCGACCGAGTCCTCGACGGCCTCTTCGACGTGAGACGCGACATCTTCGGCTTCCGCCTCGACCTCGACCACCTCTTCCGCTTCGTCGAAGTCCGAGACGTCCTCATCCTCGGCCTCGTCCTCCGCATCGGCTTCGATCGGCTCGGGCTGCGGCTCGTCGTCCGACTCGTCCTCGACGTCGTCGTCCGCATCGGCCTCGACATCCTGTTCCGGCTCGGGATCTGCGGAGCGACGCCGGCGACGACGACGCGGCGCAGCGGGCGCGGCGTCTTCGAGGGCGGCGCGGATGGCATCGGCGGGGTCTTTGTGACCAGCTCGCCGCTCTCGCTCCATTTTCGCGAGAACCTTGGAAACCTGCCCGTCCGTGATGCTCGCCTCATCGTCCGACACGGGAATACCCATGTGACGGAGGAGGGCGATCAACGCATCCGCGTCGACGTTCAGGTCATCGGCGAGTTCAAATACCTGCATTCTGTTCGTCAAACCTCCGCGGCGTTTGCGCCGCTTTCCTCGTCCACCGGAGCGTCGAGCTCGGCAACGAGACGTTCGGCCAGCGAGTTGTGGGTCACCGCAACCGCAGAGAGCGGCGCGAGGCCCACGGCCTCACCGAGCGCATGTCGATCCCCCAAGACCACTTGAGGGACCTTCCTGTCATTCAACGTGACTCGAATCTTGTCCAACTGGACGCTCGAAGCATCCGATGCCATCAAAATCAACTGGGCCTCGCCCTCCCGGATTGCCCGGCGGACCGCATCCGTACCCGGTGCGACCCCGCCGGCCCGGCGAGCCAGGCCCAAGAGCCGGAGGGCGCTAGCCGTCCGACTCTCCATCACTGTCGGAGCCTTCGGCCCCGTCCTCCGAACCACTGTCGTCACCCTCCGCGGGTGCGCCCTCGCCCTCCACCACCGTCAGCTCGTCGATGAGCTGCAGTAGCTTGTCGGCGTCCTCCTCACCAAGGCCCGTAATGCCTAGGAAATCCCGGCGTTCCTGCTCTTTTCCTGGGTACATTACAAGTCGGTCATGATCAGTGATGCTTGTCAACATGTCACCAGCACATTTGATGTCAAATGTCAATGTATCTTCAAA
>JBCCEZ010000034.1:0-51473 GCA_039030015.1 Gemmatimonadota bacterium
CCCGTTGGCGGCCCGCACCACACCCGTTCTCGTCTCGATCGCACGCAGGACGAGATGCGCCGGGTGCTGCCACGCGGCAGTCGTCCTCGCGCGGCTCCCCCCTCCTCCGCTCCACGCGTCGTTGGTGACGTTCACCAAGATGTCGGCCCCGGCGTATCGCGCGCGACGCGCCTCCGCTGGAAAAGCGGACTCGTAGCAGATCAGAACGCCGAACCGGCGGCCGTCCCACTCCAGCAACGGAGGTTCGTCGACACGCTCCGGCGCGTTCCAGAAGGGGATTTCCGCGAACGGCACCCGTCGAACCTTGTCGTAGCGAAAGTCCGAGAGTCCACCCGGCTCCATCACGAGCGCAGCGTTCACTCCCCGATCCGGATCGCTCAGTCCGAAGAGGATCGGTGCCCCAACTTCCCGGGCGAGTCGCTGGACCCGGAGGAGCGCATCCACCTCCCCCGGGGATTCGTCGGTTCCATCGAGCGCACCCTCCGGCCACGCCATCAGGGTGACCGAGCCCGGCACGACCTCCGATGCGCGTCGCTCGGCCTCGAGGAGCGTCGCCTCGGTCGCCTGCCCGGGCTCACTCGGGAAGGCGGGGCGATCCGTGTGGAGCACGGCGATCGGGATCTCGATGTCGGCGTCGAATCGTGCAGCGCGCGCGTATCCGCCCAGAACGGGGGTCAGGAAAATCAGCACCCCGAGCGCGAGGGTACGCCGCCCTGACCGGCTCCACTCGAGCCACGCCACGGCGACGAGTCCGTTGATGGAGGCGATCCACGCCGTGACCCCCCACGACCCAACCACCTCGGCGACCCCGAGCCACTCCGGCACCCCGGTGAGCGTCGTGCTCAACCCGAGCCAGGGGTAGGCCATCGACCCCGGGAGGTGCGCCAGGATCCATTCGAAGCCCGTCCAGAGGGTCGCGGCACTCCACACCCTCGTGGCGGGACGAAGGCGGCCGACCTCGAAGACCAAGGTGGCCGTGACGCCGCCCCCCACCGCGACGAGTAGGATCCCGGCCAAAGCTATGGGCAGTGCCGCCGCGGTGACCTCGGCCAACGCCAACGGAATCCAATACCCGACCACGGCGAAGTGGACCGACGCGAAGATTGCCCCCAGGCGCGCGGCTTCCGACCGATCATCCACGTGCCACAACGCCGCGAAGAAGGGCGCCAACGCGAGAAGCGGCAGGACGACCGGGTGCAGCGGAGGGTAGCTCGCCGCCAACAAGAGGGCCGAGAGAACGGTCAGCCCGAGCCGGGCCTTCCGGTCCCCCGTGAAGGTGTGTGAGGACGCTCGCCCGGCGCTCACACCCCTAGAGGTCGACGTCCCGTCCGGATTCGGCGGATGTGTAGGCCGCCTCGATGATCCGCATTAAGCCGACCTGCTCAACCGGAACCGAGATCTCTCCGACGCCGCTCGCCTGTCGCACGAAGTCGTCGAGCAAACGACGGTACGCGTTGGTGTACGGATTCTCGCCACCGCGAGGTCTCGGCTGACGAGGCGTGACCTCCATGGGCCGTCCGCCGAGTTGCTTGAACACCTCGAGTGGCGGCAGTGACCCCGAACCCTCGGAGCCCATGACACGGAGGTAGAAACGATCCTCGCTGGCGAACAACCGGTTCCCGACCTCGAGGGTGACCGCGACTCCTCCGTCGAGTTCGATCATCAGAGTGGCCGAGTGTTCCACGGAGTCCTCGTCCGCCGCCGTCTGACAGAGCACGCGCTTCGCCTCCGGATAGCCGAGCACGAAGAGCGCCATGTCGAGGGCGGGCACGCCCAAGTCGACGAGCACACCACCGCCGGCAACGTCCTGGTCGGAGCGCCACGACGCTCGGTGACTCGGGAAGAGTCGGGTGAGCCAACTCGCGCGTACCGCATAGGGCTCACCGAGCTCGCCTCCCTCGTGGAAGCTGCGCAGCGCAATCACCTCCGGGCGATACCGATGGGGGAAGCCCACGAGGAGTACCCGCCCCTGTCGCACCGCGACCTCCACCGCGCGTGACGCCCCCGCGGACGTCGTGGCGAGAGGCCGCTCCACGAAGACGTGGAGTCCGCGCTCGAGCGCCGCGATCGCCATCTCTTCGTGCGTGTTGTTCGGCGTACATAGCACGACCGCGTCGAGATCGTCCAAGTCGAGGAGCTCGTCCGCGGGCAGCACGAGCGGTACCGAAAACCGCCTCGACAGCGTTTCCGCCTTGTGCATATCCAAGTCGGCGATCCCCACGACGTCGACGTCTTCGCGCTCGACGAGAATCGGGAGGTGAACGACCTGGCTGATGGCACCCGCCCCGATCACTCCGAGGCGCATCGGCGGTCTATCGGTCATTGCGGCCTTCTCCCGGTGCATTCGGGCCGATCATGAACTGGAGTCCCCCGCGCACCTGAGCGTACTGCATGTCGGGCAGCACCTCGTACCGGCCCGATGCATACAGTCGCATGCGGTTGGTCACCGGATACTCCGTGCCCACGTGCAGGTTGAACCCCGGATCGACCGAGTCGAACAGATCCTCTACGAAGGTACTCGCGATCACGTCCCCGTCTCCATCGATGACGTGGGCCGTGACGCCGAAGCCACCGAAGGTGAGCACGTCGAAGGGCAGCTCCCACACCACGTGCGCATCGACGCCGATCGCGATGTCCGTGTAGTTGATGATCCCCAGATCGAGCGTCGGGCGCGTCCCGCCGTTTTGCTCGGCGATCAGGTCGAGGACTCGGGTCTCGAACTCGGTGATCTCCTCCCCGCCGAGCTGGGAGCGCCAGTAGGTGACGGACGGCGTGATGCGGAGTCCGGGCCCGGCATAGCCGAGGTCGATCCGGAGCGTATAGCTCTCCGTGGGCTCGACGTTGTTCGGCCACAGATACCCGAACTCGAGACCGATCCCTCGAAACGACAGGTGCTCGTAGTCGAAGTCCGCGATGTCCTGAGCGCCCGCGGCCCCGGGAGCGATCCCGATGCCGACCATGAGTAGTGCCGCGCCCAAAGCCCTCCGACGGTCACCCTTCACCACCCACCTCCCCAATCAAGTCGTAGTCGAGGGCCTCGACGACCGCGGCCTCTACGAAGGTCCCAGGCACGAGTCGTGCCGGGTCCCCGCGGAGGTGCGTAACACCGTCGACGTCGATCGCCTGCCCAACGGTCCGGCCGACCGCCGCGAAGTCCGGATCGTCCTCCGAGCGGTGATCGATGAGCACGCGTTGGGTCGTTCCGAGGAGTTCGGCGTTGCGCTCGAAGGAGATCCCGCGTTGCAACTCCATCAGCTCCTCGAGCCGTTCCTCGATGACGTCCTGGGGGACTCGGTCGGGGAGCTCCGCGGCCCGCGTGCCGACCTCCACCGAGTACGAGAAGGCGCCCACTCGCTCGAATCTCAACTCCTCAAGGAGATCCATCATCTGCTGGAAGTCCTCGTCGGTCTCCCCGGGGAAGCCCGCAATCACCGTCGTGCGGAGGGTGAGGTCCGGAATCGCGTCTCGGAGCCAACCCACCCGCTCTCGGATCGTCTCCTCGCGTTCCGGGCGCCGCATGAGTTCGAGGACCCGATCGCTGCCGTGCTGGAGCGGGACGTCCAGATACGGAAGGATGCGCTCCTCACGAGCGATCAGGTCGACCAGCTCACGGGTCAATCCGGACGGGTACATATAGAAGAGGCGATACCACGGGACGTCCGTTCCGTCGAGGAGGCCCCGCAGCAGGTCGGGAAGGAGTGGCGCCTCGCGATCCTTGCGACGCAGATCGCGCCCGTACCAGGTGGTGTCCTGCGAAACGATGTTGAGCTCCTGCACGCCGGCAGCGTGAAGGCCGGCTGCCTCGCGCACCAACTCGTCCACGGGTTGTGAGCGGTGCAGCCCCCGCATGAGAGGGATCGCGCAGAAGGCGCACGTGTGGTCACAGCCCTCACTGATCTTCAGGAAGGAGGTGTGAGGGGTCTCTGCGCTGAGGATGCGTAGCGGCCGTTCCATCGTCGGGACGAAGTCTTCTTCGGACGGCAACAGCTCCTTTTCGCGCAGCCGAGGCACGAGCGTCGATAGCTCCGTCAGGCCGAGATAGAGGTCGACCTCCGGGATCTCCTGCTCGAGCTCGTCCCCGTGCCGTTGCACGAGACAGCCGACGGCGACCACCGCTCGGACCTCACCCTCCTCCTTGAGCTGGCAGGCGTCGAGGATCGTCTCGATCGACTGCTCCTTGGCCGACTGGATGAAGCCGCACGTGTTCACGATGACCACATCGGCCCCGTCGACTTCACTGGAGACCTGGGCCCCGTGACCGACGAGCGCGGCCATCATTCGTTCGGAATCGACCGTATTCTTGTCGCACCCCAACGTGACCAGGGCGATCCGCGGCCCATCTTCGGACCCGGTGGCGTCGATCTCGTGGTGGACCGGCGACACATCCGGGGACACGCCGGGACGGATGGGGTCCGGCGACAGCGGAAAAACCGGAAGATCGCGGGTCCGCATCACGAGCCGCCGGTGCGTCGGGTCATCGCTCCATCACCAAGGCACCGTCGGGAGGCGTGAAGGAGAACCAGTCGGCCCCCGGCTCCGCGCCGAAGCCGACGTTCGCCAATGTGATCGTCCGGACGCTTCCGTTCTCCTGCTCCATCCGAAGACGCCGAAGTACGGGCTCCGCCTGGTCCACCCACAAGACCGTGTGCCTGTAGTTCGAGGGGTTCAACGGGGTCATCCGTAGACGGTGCATCGCCCGGCCGTCGATCTCGTCCTCGCCTTCGTACTCGATCTCGTACTTCGCCTCCGGGTCGACGAGGAACTCCCGGTGGAAGTCCTCACCTCCGGCTGCCTGGGCCGCCGACATCTTGAGGACGGTCTTCTCGTCATTGCTCGGGAAGTACACCCAAGCGTGTTCCCCATCGACGACGACCAGGTCGCCCGCCGGGTCGTTGAAGCGCATCGCGAAGAGGTTGGGAGAGCCCTGGCACAGACGACCCGTCCCGGTTCGCTCGCTCCCGAGGAGTGGAACCTCGAGATGTTGAGTGAAGTCGGCGCAGAGGGTCTCGACGGATTCGTACCGCTCGGCCGCGGCGTGGAGTACGCTCGCACCATCCTGTGCTGCTGCGGCACCGGGCACGATACCCGCCGCTGCGCCTGCGAGGAGTAGGGCCCGCATCGTCTTCATCGAATCATCCTCCACCCATGAGCTGATCGAGCTCTTCCATCATCATCAGGACCTCGCGGCCCTTGGAACCGTCCGACGGGCCGAGCACGCCCGCGTCGTGAAGCTGATCCACGATCCGCGCGGCACGACCGTACCCGATGCTCAAACGGCGCTGCAGCAACGACGTGGACCCGCCTCCGTTCTGGATACACACCTCGGCCGCCGCGCGGAACAGATCGTCCCAATCGCCCTTGATCTCGTCCTTGCCCCCGCTCTCCTCTTCCATCTGATCGCGGAGTTCCTGCAGGATGTCCGTCTCGAGCACCGAGTCGACCGGCGCTCCAGACTCCTCGCCGTGCTGCTCGAGAAGCTCGACGTACCAGCCCATCAAGCGCTCGGTGTCCTCGGTCGGCAGGTAGGCACCCTGGATACGCACCGGGATGCTCCCGCCGGGAGGCAGGAAGAGCATGTCCCCGTTGCCCAGAAGAGCATCGGCTCCGTTCTGGTCGAGGATCGTACGCGAGTCCGTCTTCGACGCGACCCGGAAGGCGATCCGCGTCGGGAAGTTCGCCTTGATCAGTCCGGTGATGACGTTCACCGACGGGCGCTGCGTGGCGACGATCAGGTGGATCCCGATCGCACGCGCCTTCTGCGCCAGCTGCGTCAGAGGCTTCTCGACCTCCGACTGAACGGTCATCATGAGATCCGCCAACTCGTCGACCACCACGACGATGTACGGCATGATCCCATCGGTATACACCCACCGGTTCTCGTCCCCTTCCGGGCCCTTGGGCTCGTTGCGTTTCAGGACCTGTTCTTCGCGGACCTTCTTGTTGAACTCCTGGATCGAGCGGACGTAGTTCGCCTTGAGCAAGGCGTATCTGCGCTCCATCTCGAGCACGGCCCATTTCAGTACACCGGCGGCGTCGCGAGGGTCGGTCACGACGTTGTGGCGGAGATGGGGAAGCCTCGAGTAGACCGATAGCTCGACCATTTTCGGGTCGATCATCAGGAGTCGAAGGGTCTCGGGCGTATGCCGGTACACGAGGCTCGTCACGATCGTGTTGAGGCAGACCGACTTCCCGGCACCGGTCGCACCCGCGATCAGCACGTGCGGCATCTTCTCGAGCGCCGAGACGTACGGCTTTCCGTTGAGGTCCTTCCCGAGGGCGAGCGGGAGTTCACCCTTCGCCGACCGGAACGCCCTCGACTCCAGCACCTCTCGGAGGTTCACGATCTCGGGGGTCGGGTTCGGGATTTCCACTCCGACGGCGCCCTTCCCCGGGATGGGCGCGACGATGCGGATCGTGCGCGCCTTCATCGCGAGCGCGAGGTCCGCATCGAGGTTGGCGATCCGGTTCACCTTCACACCCGGAGCCGGGACCACCTCGAATTGGGTGACCATCGGGCCCGTCGTCCTTCCGCCCAACTCGCTCTCGACGTTGAAGGTCCGGAGCTTCTCGACGAGGACCTGACCGAGGTGGTCGAGCTGTCGCTCCATGCTCGCCCGGTCGTGGGACTCCGGCGCGCTGAGGAGGTCTACCGGGGGCACTTCGTGTTCGATCTCGCTCCCCGCGTTCGGATCGACGAGCGCATCTTCGTGCTCATCGGCCCACTCCTCCTCGTCTTCGTCATCCTCGTCGTCCACGGCCCCCGCAGACTCGAGGATCGGATCGGCTTCCTCCGTCGGCGCGTCCTGTCCGACGTCATCGATCTCCGGCTCGTCCTCCGGCTCTTCGTCCGCTGGCGTGTCGGCGAGCCATTCCGGCTCGTACCCCTCGACGGCGGGCGCCTCGATCTCCTCGACGACGACCCCCTGGTCCCGCTCGGAGAGGGCCTGAGCGCTGGCCTCCGCAAACTCTTTGCTCTTGTCCGCGATCACACGTGCCGTACGCCCGGCCGCCTCTCCGCCCACCAGGATCCCCTGCCCCACCGACCGGAGCGGGTTCCAGCGGAGCGTCGCGATGCTGAGCGCTACGAAGGCAACGACAGAGAGCAGAAGACTTCCGAATCCGCCGACGAGCCCCGCGAGGGGCGCACCGACCGACTGCCCAAACCAGCCCGCCGCCCCGGGTTGCCCGCCGGTGATCGTCCACAGCGCGACGGGAAGGATCAACAGCAATCCTGCGCCGAGGAGCTCGAACCGTAGGGCCGGCGCCAAGCCGATCCACCGACCCACCCTGAGGCCGACTACGGCGACGACGGTGGGTACGAGCACGGCGGACCAACCGACCAGGGCGGTCAGGATCCCATGCACGAAGCCTCCGACGACACTGAGCATGTTGCCGGACGGGAACCACTGGTCCGCCAAGGCCCCGAACATCGACACGGGCACGAGGGAGAGCGCGAGCACCAAGGCCACCGCGAGGAGGGCCACGCCGAGGATCTCGTTGCGCTGCTCGTCACTAAGGGAGAAGCCGGCGTCGTTCGACTTCTTACCCCGACCCGACTTCTTCTTCCTGGTGCTCGTCTTCTTCGTCACGCTCCCGCTCGCGTGATGGCTTGATCGTTCATCGTCGCAACGATGTCGTGTCGGTCTACTTCACAGCAAATCTTTAGATCTTCACCCAACCCGATGTCGATCACGGCCGCCCCCGCGGCGGACAGGCTGATGAACCGTCGGGTCGGCTTTCGAGCCGATGCGAGAGCCCGCACCGCCCGGGACGAGTCGTTGAAGTCCGGCACGACGGCGCCGTCGCCCCGAGCCTCCAACACGCGCAGGATCAGGTGCCCCGCGCACAGAGCATCGTCGAGCGAAAAGCTGTCGTTCTGGCCGGCGCAGAGGATCACGATGTGTTCGTCCGAGGCGATCGCCGTAGCCACCGCACCGAGGTTCGTGAACGCGCACGGTAGAACCCGCGCACCCTCACGGCCTGCCGCCAGCGCTCGCGTCCCGTTCGTCGTGCTCATGACGAGCTTCTTGTCCCCGACGACGTCCGGGGTGTACTCCCGCGGCGAGTTGCCGAGGTCGAACCCTTCGACCTTCAACCCTTTCCGCTCGCCGCACAGGAGGGTGTCCTCGCGTCCCATCGAAGAGGCGATCCGCACGGCCTCCTCGGTCGACTCGGTCGGGTAGATCGCACGCGCTCCCTGCGCCAAGGCCTCGATGATCGTCGTCGTCGCTCGGACGACATCCACCACGACGACCGTCGCACCAGAGACCGACGCGCCGTCGATCTCCGGAACGGTGAAGAAGGTGTCGATCCTCATGCCTTCGCTCGTTCCTCCTCCATCATGCGCGCCACGAAACCCGTGTCGACGTCTCCTTCTACGAAGGCCGCGTCGTCGACGATTCTCCGAAGGAACGGAATCGTGGTCGGAATCCCCTCGATCACGAACTCATCCAGCACATGTCGTGCCCGAATGATCGCTTCCTCGCGGGTTTTCCCACTGACGATGAGCTTCGCCAGCAGCGAGTCGTAGTTCGGCGGCACTCGATATCCCTGGTACACGTGGGTATCGAGGCGTACACCAGGGCCGCCCGGAGGGTGGAAGGAGGTAATGGTGCCCGGTCCGGGAGCGAAGTTCCGGTCCGGGTCCTCTGCGTTGATGCGGAACTCGATCGCGTGGACTTGATGCTCGATCACCCCCTCCGGCGCGATCAGGCGCTCCCCCGCTGCGACGCGGATCTGCTCCTTCACGAGATCGTACCCGGTCGTGACTTCGGTCACCGGGTGTTCGACCTGGATCCGCGTATTCATCTCCATGAAGTAGAACGAGCCGTCTTGGTCGAGCAGGAACTCCACGGTCCCGGCTCCGACGTAGTCGATGGCCTTGGCAGCCTGCACCGCCGCCTCACCCATCTCGGCGCGGAGCTCGGGCGTGAGCACCGGCGACGGGGCCTCCTCGACGAGCTTCTGATGTCGGCGCTGAATCGAGCAGTCGCGCTCACCGAAGTGCATGACGCGACCGTGTGAGTCACCGAAGACTTGGATCTCCACGTGACGGGGCTTGAGGATACAGCGCTCGAGGTAGACGTCGGGGTTCCCGAAGGCGGCGCGCCCCTCGTTCTGGGCCTGGAGGAAGAACTTCTCGAAGTCGTCCATCCCGGTGGAGATGCGCATCCCCTTTCCGCCCCCACCGGCGGACGCCTTGATCATGATCGGGAAGCCCATCGCCTCGGCGACCGGACGAGCCTCCTCTACCGTATCGATGACCCCGTCCGAGCCCGGGACGGTCGGCACACCGCTGTCCATCATGGTGGCCCGAGCCGTGGCCTTGTCCCCCATCGTCCGGATCTGCTCCGGGGTCGGCCCGATGAAGGCGATGTCCGAGCGCGAGCAGATCTCGCTGAACTCGGCGTTCTCGGCGAGGAAGCCATACCCGGGGTGGATCGCTTCGGCCCCGGTCACCTCGGCAGCCGCGATGATCCGAGGGATGTTCAGATAGCTATCGGTCGCGATTGGCGGCCCGATGCATACGTCCTCGTCCGCGAACCGAACGTGGAGGGATTCCCGGTCGGCCTCCGAATACACCGCGACGGTCTGGACACCCAATTCACGGCAAGCGCGAATCACGCGAAGCGCGATCTCGCCCCGATTGGCGATCAGAACCTTCTTGAACACAAGCACTCACTCCTGGACCGAACCCCCGCGACGGCGTCGCGTGCGTCCGGCTGAGAGATGGACGGTACGCGCCGTGAACGGCGCGACCGGGTCAGGACGGATCGACCCGGAAGAGTACCTGACCGAATTCGACGGGCTGCGCGTTTTCCACGCAGATCTCGGCGATCGTGCCGGCGACCTCGCACTCAAGCTCGTTCATGAGCTTCATCGCCTCGATGATGCAGAGGGTGTCCCCATTGCCCACGCGACTCCCGACTTCGACGTAGGGAGGTGCGTCCGGCGCCGGAGCTCCGTAGAACGTCCCGACCATCGGGGACGTCACATCCACGAGGTTGCTGGAGGCCGCAGGTGCCGGGGCGGACTCGGTCGGGGCCGGGGCGGCCGGCTCAGCGGCGGGCGCGACCGGGGCCGGAGCAGGCAGCGCAGCCGCTGCCATCGGAGCGGCCATCGCCATAGGGGCCGCCGACATCGGAGGCGTCTTGGCGAGCCGAACGCGCGTGCCACCGCGCTCGATCTCGAGAGAGTCCACACCGCTCTGATCGAACGCCTCGATGAGCCGTTCGATGAAATCCAAATCGATCATGCGTTCACCCGGGAGAGATACTTCTCCTCACGTCGGTCGATCTTCAGCACGTCCCCTTCTTCAACGAAGAGCGGTACCTGGATCACGGCTCCGGTCTCCAACGTGGCGGGCTTCGTTGCCCCCTGGGCGGTATCGCCCTTGAAACCGGGGTCCGTTTGCGTGACGAGGAGTTCGACGAATTGTGGCAGTTCCACCGAGATGACTTTCTCATCGTGGACGAGCCCTTCGCACTCCATGTTCTCCTTGAGGAACTTGAGCTGATCCTCACCCAGGAGATCTCCCGCAATCGGGATCATGTCGAAGGTGTTCGCGTCCATGAAGTAGTACAGGTCGCCGTCGGTGTAGCTGTAGTTCACCTGCCGCCGCTCGAGGCGCACGGAGTTCACCTTCTCACCCGCTCGATACGTCTTGTCGACCACCGAGCCCGTGAGGACGTTCTTCAGCTTGGTACGTACGAACGCCCCGCCCTTCCCCGGCTTGACGTGTTGGAAATAGGTGATCGCCCAGAGATCGCCGTCGATCTCGATCACCATGCCGTTGCGGAAGTCTGCCGTGCTGGCCATTCGCTCGACTGTTTGGAGGGGGGAGCTGGGCTCAGCCGGCGAGTCGCGCGACGAGGCCCCGAAGCCCAAGAAGATAGCTTTCCAGGCCGAAGCCATAAACCACACCCACCGCGACGCCCGACAGGTACGAATGTCGGCGGAATCGCTCGCGTCCGTGTGTGTTGGAGAGATGGACCTCGACGAAGGGCCGTTCGACGCCGACCAGGGCGTCTCGAAGGGCGATCGAGGTGTGGGTGTACGCGCCCGGATTGATCACGAAGCCATCGACGCGTCGAGAGGCGTCGTCGATGAAGTCGATGAGCTCCCCCTCGTGGTTCGACTGGAAGACCTCGAGCTCAACGCCGAGCTCGGTCGCCAACGCGCCCGCGCGTGCGTTCACGTCCTCGAGGGTGTCGGTGCCGTACACCTCGGGCTCCCGACGACCGAGGAGGCGAAGGTTGGGACCGTGGATGAGGGCGACCCTCAACCTATTCGCCCTTGTTCCAGTCGAGCATCGAGTCGAAGTAGCGACCGATGTCGCCCCGATCCGGCTCCGGAGTCTCATCGGGCGTCCACGCGAACGGCGAATCCACCTCGTCCTCGGCCGAGCCCGCATCGGCGAGATCTCGAGCCAACGCCTCGACCTCTTCTTCGGACGGCCCGTCGGGTTCCGTCGGCGCACCGCCGTGCTCTCCAGTCGCGGCGCCCGGGCCTCCCTGCTCGAGCTCGGCGATACGGTCGCGTAGGTCCTGAGCGTCGGGCTCGGAATCGGCCAACGTCCGGTACATCGCGAGCGCTTTCTCTGTGAAGCCCTGCTTCGTGTACAGCTCGGCGAGGGTGCGCGTGGGAATCGGTTCGTCGTTGAGCATGCTCGCGGACTCCTCGGCGGGGGGATCGTTCTGCCCCTCATCCGAGGGCAAGTCCGGTGCCAAGGCGCCCAACTCCATGACGGGCTCATCCGGCGCGAGTGCGGCCAACTCGACCGTCGCTTCGGCCGCGGGATCGATCGGCGCGAGTGCGTCGAGGTCGACAACGGGCTCGTCCGGAGCCAGCATGGCGAGATCCATCGCGTCGTCGACGACCGGCTCCGACGGTGCCAGCGCGTCCAGCTCCATGACCGGCTCGTCGGGTGCCAGCGCGGCCAGCTCCATCGCGACCTCGCTCACCGGCTCCGCGGGTGCCAGTGCATCGAGATCGATCACGGGCTCGTCCGGCGCCAGCGCCGCGAGATCCGTGAACTCCGGCTCGGGGTCCGGAGCGAGCGAAGCGAAGTCGACCGCGTCCAGCTCGTCCTCGGTGGACACCGGAGCCAGTGCATCCAGATCCATGACCGGCTCGTCCGGCGCCAGCGCGGACAGGTCCATCGTGTCTTCGACCACCGCCTCCGCGGGCGCCAGCGCATCCAGGTCCAGTACGGGCTCGTCCGGCGCCAACGCCGCGAGGTCGGTGAATTCCGGCTCTGGGTCCGGAGCGAGGGCGTCGAAGTCGACGGCGTCCGCCTCTGCCACGTCGGGCTCGGACGGAGCGAGCGCATCCAGGTCCAGGACCTGTTCTTCGTAGCCAGTCTCGAAGACCCCGGCGGCAGCCAGGCCCGCAGCGGCCAAACCCGCCCCGGCCGCGAGGCCCGCGGCGGCCAGGCCCGCAGCGTCTTCATCCTCGTCCGAGCCGGCCTCTTCGCCGTCGAGCTCCAACACTGCGTCGTGTTCCACGGCCCCGAGGGCGGGGAGTCGTTCGACCGTATCGGCCTGGGAGAAGTCCTGCTCCTCCTCGTCGACCTCGGTCGGGGCGTCGTCACCGGTCGAGTCGACCAGGTGCGCGACCGCGCGTGCTTCCTCCGAGCCCGGGTCCGTGTCGACCAACGCCGAACGAACCGAGGCGGCCTCGTCCTCTCCTTCGCCGTCCTCCAGGATCGAGGAGAGCGTACTCAGCGCGAGGAGGTTGCCCGGATCCAACTCCAGCACGCGGCGAGCGGCGAACTCGGCCTCACCGTTCATCCCCTGCGAGTGATACAGACGGGCCGCTACCACGTGGCCAGTCGTGAAATCGGGATGACGCGACGTGCCGTCGTTGAGGAGGGTCAGGGCCTCCCGCACATCCCCTTTTCGCAGGAATGCGTCGGCGAGGGGGGCGAATGCGAGGCCATCCGGATCCCGCTCCGACCAGTAGATCGTCTGGAGGGTCCGGATCTCGACATCGAGCGCTTCGGACACGCGAGGCTCCAGTAGTTACGGACAGGGAGGGTAACTCCGCCAACGGCCGCAAGATACGGATCTCGAAAAATCAGTGTCAACGAAAAAAATGGCCTGCCGGACCGCGAGCGGTCGGCGCCGGTTCGGGCTCGGGGAACCGAGGGCGTGCGCCAGCGTATCGAATGTCCACCCGGGAGAAGGGCTTCGCGGGCTCCGTTGAGGGGCCAGAGCCGACACGTTATCCTTCCGGGCCTTTGTTTTTGCGGTTTTTCGACTGGAAGTCGTGCGGGAGACGACGTGCCATGATGCGTCAAATGCGGGAAGCCACGAAGCCGATCATGCTGCTTGCAGCGTTGGCGTTCGTAGCTCTCATGGTCTTCGAGTGGGGCATGGATGCCTCGGGTCAGAGCGGTGGTGGGATCGGTGCGATCGGCTCCGTGAACGGCGACCCGGTGACCTACGACGCCTATATGGCGGCGTACCGGCAGATCTACGAGCAGGTGCAGCGCTCTCAAGAGGAGATGATCTCCTCCCAGCAGAACGCCGACATCGAGGACGCGGCCTTCGACGAGGTCGTGACTCAACTGCTGATCTTGCAGGAGCTGGAACGGCGAGGGATTCGTGTCACGAATCAAGAGATCAATGATGCGGCCCAGTTCACGCCGCCGGACTACCTCCGACCGAACTTCACCGCGGAAGACGGCAGCCTCGATCTCCCGGGCTACCAGTCCTTCCTCGCGACGCTCCCGCCCGAGCAGCTCCTGAACCTCGAGGCGTACTACCGCGACGTGATTCCGCGCGGCAAGCTCCTCCGTCAGGTCACGTCCGGGATCTTCGTCTCGGACTCGGAGCTCTGGCAGGAGTTCAAGGATCAGAACGAACAGGTCGAGATCCAGTACGTCCCGATGGATCCGGCGGTCCGGTATGACGACGCGGACTTCCCCGTCACCGACGCCGAGATCGAGGAGTACTGGCAGGAGAACCAGGAAGAGTTCGAGGTTCCGGCCCGCGCGTCCCTGAAGGTTGTCGTGCTCGACAAGACGCCGACCGCCGCCGACACGTTGGCCGCCGAGGAGCGGGCGGCCGAACTCCGCCAGCTGATCCTCGATGCCGAGGAGGACTTCGCCGAGCTGGCGCAAGCCGAGTCCGGCGACCAGAGCACGGCCGCCCTCGGTGGAGAGCTGGGTGTCTTCCCGAAGAACTTCATGACGCCGCCCTTCGACTCGGCGGTCTTCGCGGCACCGATCGGCCAGGTCGTCGGTCCGGTGGAGTCGTCCTTCGGGTACCACATCATCGAGGTGCAGGAGCGCTGGGCGGCAGACAGCGCTCAGGCGCGTCACATCCTCATCCCGGTCGCGCGAACCGACGACAGCGAGATCGCTCTGCTGAACCTCGCGGACTCGCTCGAAGATCTCGGCGAGTCGATGCCGCTCGATCAGGCGGCGGCCGCCGCCGGCATCGTCGCGACGACGATGGATCTCGCGCAGAACTTCCCCTTCATCCCTGGGGCGGGTCAGGTCAGCGAGGGCGCGGACTGGGCCTTCGAGGACGCCTCGCCCGGTGACGTGAGCCCGGTTTTCGAGACGTCGACGGCGTTCTACTCGATCGAGCTCGTCTCCTCCGAGCCGGAGGGGATTCTTCCTCTGGCAGACGCCTCGCCGGCGATTCAGAGCACGCTCCTTCTCGACCGAAAGCTCGCCCAAGGGCGTGTCGAGGCTCAGGACGTCGTCTCTCGAGTGCGCGGTGGTGAGGCGCTCGGCAACGTGGCCGCCGACATGGGGCTTGAGCTGAGGACGGCCGGCCCCTTCTCTCGCAACGACTTCGTTCCCGGATTGGGGCGTCAGAACGCGGCGATCGGCGCGGCGTTCGGCATCGGCCCGGGTGACGTGAGCGAGGCGGTGTCGACCCCCGCGAACACCTTCATCGTCGAAGTCCTCACGAGGACCGACGCCGATTCGACCGTCTGGCTCGGTCAGCTCACCGCCCAGAGAGAGGCGGCGGAGCTGGCGCGCCAACAGGTTCGCCTCACGGAGTGGATCGACGCCCTCCGGGGCGCGGCCCGGATCGTCGACCGGCGTGACGTCGTGCTCGTTGAACCCGGGGAAGAGGACGCACTTCCGCAGATGCCGTTGGGCTTCTAGCGCTCCGTACACGACGGACAACAAAAAAGGGCCGGGCGCCGCGTACGGCGCCCGGCCCTTTGTCGTGTCTCGCGACTTCGGCGGCCGGCTACTCGCTCGTCGAGACGCTGTCGCTGAGCTTCCGCGGCTCCCCGTCGTCGGTCGCGGGCGAAGACGCCGGTTCGGGCGGCGCCGTCGTACGATGGATCTGTCGATCGTTCGGCACCTTCAGTTCGTGCTCGATCTCACGCACAGAACTCTTGAACTCCCGAATGCCCTTTCCGAGCGAAGATCCGATTTCGGGCAGGCGTTTGGCCCCGAACAGCAGCAGCACGATGAGGAAGATGAAGACCATCTCCCCCATTCCGAATGAACCTAGACCCATGACGTCCTATCCTCCGCAGGAGCGCCTACGCGCTCTCGATCAAATCCACTGCCGGACGATCATCGCGACGATCGCGACACCGACCAGCGTCAGTACGTTCAGCGTGAGTGTAACCGGTCCGAGCACGAACGCGACAGCCACAAGATCGACCGACAACGGCCCGATCGAGGCGTCGACGGCCGTGAGAAGGAAGGCGCGAGGAGCACTTTCCGGGATGAAGCTCTCGACCAACTTCGTCAGGAGCCCACCCAGGAAGAGTCCGAGCACGAGCGTCCATCCAAACCGAACGACTCCGCGTCGACCCGTATCAACCAGCATACGGTGCCCGATACGTGATGGTTCCTCTAGACCGTGGGTACGCGCTGCGCATCAGCGCCTCCGATCGACGGCGTACCGCACGGCATCACGGAGCGACTGAGTCGCCTCGCTGGCCGGCACTTCGTCCAACGCGGAGAGTGCGAGTTCGGCGTACCGCCGCGCCGCGGAAGCGGCGTACTCCAGCCCGCCCTTCGACACGACGATCTCCACGATCCTCGCGATCTCCTCATCGGTCGGATCGACGCGTGTGAAGAAGTCCCGGATCTCACGGTCCTCCGAATCGGACACACGACTGAGGGCGTCCACCAGCGGGAGGGTAACCTTCCGCTCTCGGAGATCATGCCCCGTCGGCTTTCCCGTGACGGCCTCCGTCCCTGTGTAGTCCAGGAGGTCGTCGGCGATCTGGAAGGCCATCCCGAGGTTGTGCCCGTAGCGCGCGAGTGCGTCCCGATGCTCCGGTGCGCCGGCGATGGCACCCATCTCGCACGCAGCCGACATCAGGGAGGCGGTCTTCGCCGCGATAAGGCGATCGTAGTCCTCTTCGCTGAACTCGAGCGCATCGTAGGAGGTGAGCTGCCGCATCTCACCGACCGACATCTCGTTTGCTGCGTTCGCGAGCACGGCCAACGCCTCGAGGTTCCCGATGCGTGCCAGCTCGGAGACACCGCGGGAGTACAGATAGTCGCCCATGATGATGGCGACCTGGTGCGTCCACAGTGCGTTGACCGTCGGCAGGCCCCGGCGCAGCGCCGAGTGATCGACCGCATCATCGTGGACGAGCGTCGCCAGGTGCACCAACTCCACGACCGCGGCGAGCGTCAGGGTGTCCTCATGGGTCCGGCGAGCGACCCGGCTGGACAGGAGGAGGAGGGTCGGCCGGAAGAGCTTCCCCCGCATGAACAGGAGGTGCTCGTTCACGTCCTCGATGTCGTCGAAGTCCGACACCACGATGCGACGGATTTCGTCGCCGACCTGCTCGAGCAGCTCCCGCACAGGCGCCTGGATCGCCGATAGTGCCGGCGGTACGCCCTGTGCCGCGCGTGTCAGCTTGCTCACTGGTTCAACCCTCGATCGCCCATCATCGCGGCGCGTCCGCTACCGGAGCTCCCGAAGTCGCTCCGTGACATCGGCGAAGTTGATGTCCAAGGAGAATACACGGTCGTAATACTCGACAGCGGACTCCTTGTTACCGAGCTCTTCGTACGCGCGCCCGAGGTAGTAGTAGATCCCCACGAGCTCATCGTCGACCGTGTTGGCTACCTCGATGGACCGCTCCAGAGAGCGCACAGCGGCCTCCGGCTGACCCATCTCGATGAAGGTCTGCCCCATGAGCTCGTACGTCGGCAGGTGGTCCGATGAGGCGCGTAGGGCCGCCTGAAAGGAGCTGATCGCCTCGTCGAGGAGACCCATCTCCTTGTACGCCGTTCCGAGGTCGTAGTGGGCGCGGACGTCGCTCGCCTCGAGGTTCTCGGAGACTTTGTCCTTGAACTGGGACAGCATCTTGGCGAAGTCGGCTTCCTCGTCGCCCGACGGCTCCTCGTAGGCGACCGTGAAGCGCGTCGACTTCTCCTGCGTGTCGCCCAGGATCATCGCCCCGAGATCGACGAAGCCTCCATCGTCGGGCTTGGACTCCGCAGGTGCGGGCTCCGGCTCGGGCTCGGGTTCGGCTTCGACCGGCGCCTCGACCACGGGCTCGACCGTCTCGACAGGAGAGTCGAGGACCGGCTCCGCCACGGGCTCGACCGGCGTCGGCTCGGGCTCGGTGAGCCCGGGGCTCTCGAACGCCGCGTCGTGGACGACCGGCTCGGCTGCGGCCGGCTCGTCGAATCCGGGTAGCTCGGGCGCAGCCTCTTCCATCGCCTCTTCGACCGACTCGAACGAGTCCGCCATGGCGTCGAACGCGTCCTCCAGGCCCATCGTCGGAGCCTCGTCTTCGACGTCCGGCTCGCTTTCGGCTGCATCATCGGCCGCGGGTTCGTCGTCAGCTCCGAAGTCGATCGTGGGGATCGGCACGGGCTCCGGCTCGTCATCGAAGCCGGGGAGTTCCGTGGCGACCTCTTCGACGTCGCTGGTGTCGATGTCCATCATCGGGAGTTCGTCGCCGATCGACTCATCCCCGTCCGAGCCGCCGTCATCCGACGTATCGAAATCCATAGTCGGCAGCTCGACTGCATCGTCCTCGCCACCCTCGTCGTCGCCCGCGCTGTCGAACGTCGGAAGCGGATCGGCCTCCGCCTCGTCCGACGTATCCATCATCGGCAACTCGAAGCCGCCCTCGTCGGCATCGTCGTCGCCGCTCGCTTCGATCTCGAAGCCACCGAAGTCGCTCGCCGCTTCCTCCGCGGCATCCTCGACCGCTTCTGCAGCCTCCTCGGCCGATTCGGTGGCTCCCTGAAAGGAGAACGACACCTCGTCCTCGGACGCCATCGAAAAGGCGTCGTCGCTGATGCCGATCTCGCCGAAGTCGGCGACGATCTCTCCATCGGACGACATCGAACTGCTCGCGACGGGGGCCGACAGGTCCGCGTCGGGGTTGAGGTGGAGGATGCGCGTCGCGAGATCCTCGACCTGCTGGGTGTCGTCCAGCTCTTCGTAGTGCCGGCGCACGATGATGAGCTGCTCGACGGCCTCGTCTGTCATCCCCTGACTGGCCATCTGCTCCGCGACCGTCATGCGCACGCCGATGTCGTCGGGTGCGAGGTCGCAGAACTCGATCAGGGCACGGAACGACTCCGTCATGTCACCGGCTTGCTGCATCCGCTCGGCGTACGTGAGGAAGTTCGTCCGCGCATCCGGAATGAAGCCCTGCTCCGCACGGATCTGTCCGATGACCAGGTAGGCGCGATGCCGTTCGGGCACGTTGCGGATGATCTTCTTGCAGACCGCGATCGCGTTGTTGGGCAAGTACGCCTCGCGGTACAGCTCGACAGCCTTCTCGTAGTGTTCGACCGCCGGATCGACTTGCCCGACGCGCACGAACAGGTCTCCGACCCGGTTGTATAGACCGATGTCGACCTGCTCCTCTCGAGCCAACTCGGCGAGCGCCTTGTTGTAGTCCTCGAGGGCTTTGTGCCACTCCTCGTTCTGCTCGTGTTTGCGAGCCTGCTGCTTGAGTGACTCGATGCTCATTCGGCCGTGTCCGAAGTCTGCGAGTTTCCCGCGCCTCGAGCAGCGAGGTAAGCCGAGAGGCGGTGGGAGAGCACCCGAGCGACGCTCGGGTCAGAGAGTCCTAATCTGTCCGCGGAATTCGGAAGCACAAGGGTATCGGGCAGCATGCCAATCACTTCCGTCTCTTCGACTTGGCCTCCCAGACGCTCCGCAGCGCCCTGGATCGCGTCGAAGACCGCGAGAGGGGAGGTCGCGACGGGGTCTTCGAGGTTCATGGAGACCTGGACCCGGTCTTGACCCTGAAGTCGCAGGCCGAGAGCCCGTAGGCCTTTGAAGCCACCTCCGATCTCACGGATCGACGCCGCGATACCCCGCGCGTCCTCGACCGAAACGCCGGTCAGGAAGACATTCCAGGCGAGGAGGATCGGTCGTGCCCCCACGCAGGTGATACCCGCCGTCGGGTGCGGGCCCGAGCGGCCTCCGTCCTCGTCCGGCCGTCGATCCGACGGCCACCCGTCCCGGAGACCTTCGAAGCCGCCCCGGCGTAGTGCCGCCAATCCCCGCCCGGGCGGGTCGGACGCCGCTCCGTAATACCACACCGGCACTCCGGCTGCGCTCAGTCGCCTGCCCACCCGGCGGGCGGATTGGACGGCATCCGCCATCGTCACGCCGTGCAGCGGGACGAACGGGACGACGTCGACCGCACCGACGCGCGGGTGCACGCCACGGTGGTCGCGGAGGTCGATCTGTTCCGCTGCACGTTCGACCAGCGCGACCGCAGCATCCTCGACGTCCGCCGGATCCCCGATGAAGGTGAAGACCGAACGGTGGTGATCCGGATCGGAGGAGTGATCCAAGACCTCGACGGGGAAGCCCGACACGACGTCCAGAAGGTCGCGCACGACGGCGCGATCTCGTCCTTCGGAGATGTTGGGCACGGCTTCGAGCACACGGGTCATCCGGAAAGATAGCCCACGAGAAACGGGGCCGGGCCGATGGCCCGACCCCGTCCGGTCGTCGTGTCCTCGCGGTGGCCTAGCGGCCGGGGGCGAGGTTCGGGTTGCCCGCCTGGAGCTGGTACGCCCAGTCGAAGATCATCAGTGCATCGTCGTTCTGATCGAAGCCCAGCAGGTCGACCCGGATCACCCCGTAGTGGGTGAGCCCGTCGTCGCCGATGACCCGGAAGACGTAGCTCTCTTGCGTCGCGACAGAGACGTCCTGCGTCACGTACCCGGACGTCGGAGCGACCGAGAGGTCGACACAGCCGGCATCGGCAGCGACCCCGCACTTCAGCGCCGTGGTGGCGAATCCGGTCGGATAGATCTCTGCGTTCGGCCCCGGAACCAACCACCATCCGTTCACGTCCGTCTCGAGCCGGAAGTGACGTCCCGCGGCGTTCCCGTCGAGTACCGGGAGCGTGGCTTCGTCTTCCGCGAAGCGGAAACCGGAGCTCGCCGGAACATCGAAGAAGTCGTAGACGAACTCGCCGCTGAAGTCCGGCCGCGGCGTTCCTTCGGCCAAGAGCGAGCCGTCGCTCTCGTGACCGTCGGCATCGACCGAGGTCACGAAGTACTGGTACGTGAGACCGTTGGCCGCGAGCAGATCGAGGAAACCTTCGGAATCGGTCTCGCCGAGCAAGAATGCCTGAGTCCCGTCGTCGACGTAGATCTTGTAGTGCGAGAAGTCACCGGCCGAACGAGCCGCGGTACCCCAGGTCAGGTAGTTCGCGTTGTCCAGTGCGATGACGGCAGGCGCGTCCGGTACGGGGGGCGGATCGAAGACCGGCACGAAGATCTGTGGGATCGTCGCCGCGTCCGTCTCCACACCCCCGCCACTGACCGAGGCGACCAGGTACTCGTACGTCTCTCCACCGACCACGTTGATGTCTTCGTACAGGCACACGGAGTCGATGCAGCTCGTCACCTCTGCGATGAAGAACCAGTCGGAGTCGGTGACCCGTTTGGAGTAGATGCGGAACGCTTCCCCGTCCCACGCCGGCCCCAGCTCCCACGTCACACGCACCGAACCATTGAAGTACGTCACCGCGACGGCCCGGGGTGCGTCGGGCGCACCACCCACGGGGGGATCGTCGACGATGATCAAATCGTTGTCACAAGCGGCCAGTCCCGCCGCCAGCATGAAGCCCATCACTACAGCGCGTCTCATCAGTCCTCCGTTCTCCGACCCGGCCGCCCCCACGCTGGAGCGTTTCGGTCTTGTCTCCGGCCATCCATCAAGCAGAGTGCGTACCAAAAGCTAACTCCTTACCCACAAACGAGATAAGGATTTCTTTCCAGGCAGGATTGTCCTCCATGGAGGACAGAAAGGGTCACCACGCCGGACAGGCGCAGCGTTGGCTCAGCGCTGCGAGGCGGGCAGCCCGAGGTCGAGGTTTCGCTGCTTGTAGTCGAACTTGAGGTCGCGGTTGTCGAGCAGGGACACCTCGAAGCGGAACGTCCAGTTCCCCGTCGCCGTTTGCAGGAAGTCGAAGTTCGCCTGCCACCGGTGGAGATCCCGCGTGAGGCGGATCGAATGGTCGTTGAACGCCTGGGCCTCGAGATCGTAGGCTGTACGCCAGCTGACGCTCCAATTCTCCGTCGGCTCGAGGCGGACGGTCCCGCTCAACATCTGGGAGAGCAGTCGCGTCGCGTCCGGCGTGCGAGGGCGCTGGAGCGAGTAGCTCAGGCTCGCGTTCCACGTGCCGGCCGAGCCTGCGGCCCTCGGTTGCGGCTGGTTTACCGGCGGCTGACCCGACACCGGAACGATCGACGACTCGTCGTTCACTCCGGCGAAGTCCAGGGGCTGGCTGTCGTCCGGCTCTGTCGCCGGGGTCTCGTCGTCGCCCCCACCCCCTCCGAAGAGCCATTGGAAGAGGCCCGAGCTCGACCCGAAGGAGAAGCCGAGGTTCATCGACGCGAGGTGTGGCTTGAACGACCGCTCGACGAGCCGTTGATCCTCGTTTTCGACATCCTCGAAGAGCTCGTGATCCATTGAGATCGAGAGCCCTCGGAGGTAGTCCGACGAGAACTGGTTCGACAGCCTGAGTGTCTCGAAGCCCGCTAGGAAGAGGCCGACCGAGTCCGCCTGAACGAAGTCGTAGTCGATTACGGACATCCGCCACGCCAAAAGGGTTACGGACGGGGTGGTTTGCATCCGTTGCGGGCCGGCGTCCGGTCCCTGATCGGACCGTTGCGTGGCCTGGGCGAACGGATCATCCGGGACGCTGTCGGGCGGGATGATCGGCAACCCGTCGGGGCCGATCTCCGGGGGTGCCTCGATCGGCACGCCCCCGCCCTCCTCATCGGTCCGCCGCTTCGCCTCGAACGTCTGCGTCAACGAGATCGAGAGTGTGTTGCGCGGCTGGAGGGCACGGGCTCCGAAGACGTCGCGTTGCAGCTGACTCGGCGTCGACTCGGGAGACCAGTTGTAGTCGAAGGCCGGCGAGATCTTGTGACGAATCGCCTCGAATGGGCCGAACCCTCCGAAGAAGCCGTAGATGTCCGTCTTCAACTGCGCGCCGAACGAGACCCGCGACGGCGCCGCTACGAAGTTCTGGGCCAGCGAGTCCTGGTCGGATCGGAACATGCTCCCCGACATCGCCAGGCGGGGCGTCAGCGTCGTCGACCCGATGAGTTGCTGCTGATATCCGAGGCCGACGTTCCACCCGAGGGTCGCATCGGCGACGTCGCGGGTCGGGGCACCCGTGACGAGCCCGGACGCATCAGCCGAGTCGCCGAGCAAGAGGAGGGCCTCTGGCACCCCCAGGGTTAGATCTTCACGCAGATCCACGGACTGCGAGAAGGTCAGACTTCCGATGCTCAGGTTCGAGCGCGCACGACTCGATCGGGTCTCCTCGTCGAGTCCGGTGATCGACCGAATCGTATCCGGTGTGACTCGTTGGAAGGCGTTTCGTGTGAAGGCCGCCGAACCGGACCACGTCATGTTGTTGTAGAACGCCGCCTCGCTCGAAGGCGCCGAGAACAACGTGATCGGGGACAGCGACAGGTTCGCGGACGGCAGCAGCCAGTCCGTCCGGTCGTCCGAGAGGAACTTCTTGCGGCTCGCCGAGAGGGAGAGCGATCCCCAGTCGAAGCGACGGTTCAACCCCGCGTCCGAGTCGATGGACTGGGTGACCTCCTGCGGGTTGAACGAGTTCTCCCGAACGAAGTCGTTGCTCGAGACGAAGCGGCCCGACACCTGCAGCCGCGTGCGTTCGTCGATCTCCCACGAGTGCCGGGTATCGACCGCGAACTCTGTCGACCCGTCGGCATTCCAGTAGTGGCGAACCGCCACGTTCCCCTCGAGGAACTGCCGCCGGACGTTGTACCGAAGTGAGCCGGTGAGGTTGAAGAAGGTCTCGCTGAACCAATCGAACGATGTCAGCGCATCGAAGTACTCACTCGCGGCCCAGTAGAAGCCGACGTTGCTCACCCGCCGTCGGTACCCACCGGAGGTGCGCACGATGTCGTTCACGCTGAAGCGGGGCGTCAGAAGGCCCGAAGAGCGTCCGCGGGAGAGGCTCTGTGCCATGAAGGGGAGCCACGCGACCGGCACGTCGGCGAAGTAGAGCGTGACGTCCCGTGCGACGAGCACGTTGCCGTTCACGATCTTGATTTCGCCGGTCTCGAAGTGGTAGTGGGGCTCGTCGATGTCGCACGACGTGAAGTGCGCCTGCGCGATGAAGCTCGAGTCCGGCGTCGCGGAATGGATGTTCCCGTCGACGATCCGCCAGTCCGCGCCCTGTGCGTTCCAATTCGTCTGGGCCCCGTACGCGCTCGCACGCTGCTGCTGGAGCGAATAGATCGTCCGCGCGGCGTTCACCGGCTCTGCGTCGGGTGGCGTGAACGTCGTCATGCCCGTACCGGTCACGATGCCGGCCGGTTCATCGAAGGTGATCGTCGAGTCGGCCTCGAAGATCGACCCCTCTTGAACGACCCGGGCTCTTCCCTGCTCCGACGCGGTCAGAACCAACAGTCGGTCCTGAGCACCAAAGTCGGCCCGCTCGCCGTCGTACTCGATCAGCTGGAATCCGGGCATGCGCATCAGCGCCGCCGCGATGGTATCCATCCCGACGCCACCCCGGTTGCCCTCCGCCGCCTGTGCCAGGCGGGTCGAATCCTGGATGTACAGGATGCTGTCTTCGCCCGGGAGGCGATTGAGACGATTGAGCCGGTCGAAGATGGCGAGGCGGGCAGAGTCGACGGGCACGGTGTCCGCAGCCAACGCCGCACTGTCCGCTGCGGCGACCGAGTCCGGATCGATGCGGACCGTGTCGGGCACGACCTGCGCCGACAGCGTGCCGGCCACGCTCAACTGCGCGGCCAACACGATGGTCCATACGAGTGCTGCGTGGCGGCCCATCCCCGACGTCACTCTCTCTCGACCGAGTCCGGCGGCGGTTCGAGCTTGGCGGCATGGACCGCATCTTCGGCCTCTCGCTCGGCCTCCCACTCATCGACGCGCTTCTGGCGCCGCTTGTAGACGCCCACGGAGAGGAAGATGCCCAGCTCGTAGAGGAAGAGGAGCGGGACCATCATCATCACGGTGAGTACGACCACGTCACCCGGCGTGATGAAGCTGGCAAGTACGGTGATGATGACGATGGCGTGCCGCCGCTTCGACCGAAGGAACGCGGGCGTCACCACGCCCATCAGGCTGAGCGCCAGAATCGCGATCGGGAGCTCGAAGATCGCCCCGAAGGCGAAGAGCATCTTCACGACGAAGCCAAGGGTCTCGTTGATCTCGAGCGTGGCTTGGAGAGAGTCGTCGAGGAACGCTTCGAAAAAGGCGAGGGTGACCGGGAGGGCCGCGAAGTACGCGAGCGCGACACCCCCGATGAAGAGCAGCAGTCCGAGGTAGAGCGCCGGGATGACGGCCCGCTTCTCTTCCTTCTCGAGCGCCGGAGCGAGGAACGACCACGCCTGGTACACGAGAATCGGAAAGGAGAGGATGAACCCACCGTAGATCGCGAGCCGGAGGGTCACGAAAAACGGATCCGCCGGCGAGAGGTAGATCAGCTGGAGGTTCGGGTTCTCGTACGCATCCCGGATCGGCTCCAGCAGGAGCTCCAGGACCTGATAGTAGTAGACGAGACCGAACGAGAGCCCGGTCGCGATCGCGAGCGCGAGGATCGACCACAGCAGCCGCCAGCGCAGCTCCTCCAAGTGCTCCAGGAAGGGCATCTCGCCCCGCGGGTTACGTACGGCCATTCGTCGTGGCAGAGGCTCAGATGGGCATCTCGACCTGGTTGCGGCGCGCTTCCTCACGCTTCTGCGCCGCGGCCATTTCATCGACGAACTCTTGGAACTCACCCGCGTCTTGGAAGTTCCGGTAGACCGAGGCGAAGCGGACGTATGCCACGCGATCGATCGGGCGCAGTCGGTCCATCACGAGCGCGCCGAGTCGTACACTCGGGACCTCGACCCCCGCCTCGCGGGAGAAGGCGTCCTCGATGTCGTCGACCAACGCCTCCATCTCGGACGCGGAAACCGGCCGTTTCGCGCAGGCGATCTTCACCGAGCTCAGCAGCTTCGCGCGATCGAAGTCCTCGATGGCGCCAGAGCGCTTGAGGACCTGAATCGGTCGCTCCTCGATGTACTCGTACGTTGTGAATCGTGTGCCGCACACCGTGCACTCACGACGACGCCGAACCGCACGCCCGCCACGACTGGCGCGGGTGTCGACGACCCGGTTTTCCGTCGCGTCACACTGGGGACAGCGCACGACTCAGCCGCCGCCGATCTCTTCGAGCTCGTCCCGCGCCAACATCGACATCATGTGGCCAGGATACGTGTTGATGATGCGCTCGAAGGTGGCCCGCGCACCGTCGAGATCGTCCAACTCCACTTGGATCGTCCCGACTCGGTACAACGTCTCGGGGACGATGTCGTTCGTCGGGTAGAGGGACGCGATCTCCTGGAAGGCAGCGAGCGCGTCCTCGGGCTGATCCTGCTGGAAGAGGACGTCCGCCAAAATGAACTGGGCCCGCGGGACTCGGGGATCCTCCGGGTATTCGGAGATGAAGTCACGGAAGGCTGTGCCTGCGGTGTTGACCGACCCGCGCTGCACGGCGGAGCTGGCCACCTCCCAGAGCTCGTCGGCTCCTCCGATGAGCGACTCCCCTCCCACGACTTCCTGACCCGCACCGTCCTGGGGCATGCCGGTCGGCATCCCGCCGCCCGCCGGCGCGCGCCGCAGGTTGGCGAGTTGGTCTCGGATCCCGGTCAGGCCACGCTGGTTCTCACCGGCGAGGGCCTCGATCCGCTGGAGACGCTGGTTGATCTGCTGCAGCTGACGATTGAGGTCACCGCGCAGGTCGAACATCTGATCGCCCTGCGTGCGGAGCGTGTCCTGGGTCTGCAGCGTCTCGGCACGGATCTCCGCCATGAGCGAGTCCTGCCGCGCCGCGACCTGCCGGAGCTCCTCCTGGAGCAGCCGAATGTCGCCCTTCATCGCACACCCGCCCGAAACGACGGAAACGGCCAACACGCTCAGGACGCGGGCCGCTGTTCTCGTATTCACAATCTTCATCATATGCACGGACCCCTCCCCCGGACGCGCCGGAGGAGGGGCCTCGTAAGGGTCATCGACCTATTGGCCGGGGTTGATCGCGTTCCCGCCGGCGGTGATGACGAACTGGCCACGGCGGTTCCGTGCCCACGCGTCCTCGTCGTCGCCCTGTTGGAGCGGACGGCCCTCACCGAAGGAGACGATCTCGAAACGGTTCTCCGCGAGTCCGAAGCCCGTCAGGAACTGACGGATCGCTTCAGCGCGGCGGTTTCCGAGCGCCATGTTGTACTCCGTCGACCCACGCTCATCGGCGTGTCCCTCGATCCGGATCTGGACCTGTGGGCTGCGGCGGAGGATGTCCACCTTCGCGCGAAGCGCCGACTCGGCGTCATCACGGATGTCGGACATGTCGTAGTCGAAGAAGACCATCTCCTCGAGCGTTGCACGAGCCTCGGCGATCGCACGCTGACGCTCGGCCTCGGCCTGACGACGGCGCTCGGCCTCGAGCTCGGCCTGACGCTGACGCTCGGCCTCGGCGGCCGCGACAGAGTCATTGTACGCACGGAGCGAGTCCATGTCTGGGCCCGGAGGCGGCGGCGGGGGCGGCGGATCGCCACCGCAGGCGCCCACCAGGAGCGTAGCTGCGAAAACCGTTACGAAGAAACGACGGACGATCATCCCATCTCCCGGGTTGAACGAAGTGTTGAAGATTTTGAACGCATGGCTGCGGGCGCCGAGCATCGCGAGGAAGCTAACGCCCTTTTTTCAGCAAAGAAGTCCCGATGCGATATAGGCCCAAAGACATCGAAACGCAACGTTTTTATTGGCTCCCCCGACCCCGTCTGCAGGGGGCGGGAACATATGTTTACCCTGTATGCGGTGCCCTCACTCACATCGGCGGGAGCGAGGGCGACCAATCGGGCAAATCCACCCTCCTCCCTCCGAGGAGTGTGCGGATCTCTCCGGTCGTCACATCTGCAATCATCAGGCCGAAACCCCAGCTGCGCTCGCCGACGAAGACGACGTGCCGCCCGTCCGGCGCCCAGGACGGCGCTTCGTTGTTGCCTTCCGTCGTGAGCTGCCGCAGCACGCGACCGCCATCCTCCAGGTTCGCCACCAGGATATGGTAGCGACCGCGTCGATCGACGCGCCCGTGGAAGGCGACGAGGTCACCGTGGGGCGACCAGTCCGGGCCCGCGTAGAAGCCGCCGCCGCCGTACTCGTAGGGGGACAACGTCTCCGCGGTACCGCCCTCGGCCGGCATGATCATCACCTGGGGCACGTGGTCCCCGAAGCGCATCGTCATGAAGGACATCCATCGGCCGTCGCCCGAGTACGTCGGACCGACGTCGTACCACGGGCCGCCGGAGAGGAACGACAGGCAGCACTCGTCTTCGAGGTTGTACGTGAACACACCGCTCTGACTGCTGCTCCCGTTGACCGTGAACGCCAACGTCTTCCCATCGGGGTGATACGTCGGCGTGATGTAGTCTCCCTTCCCGCGTAGTTCCGGAATCATCCGCTCGTTGTTGCCGAAGCGATCCACTTCGTAGATCCGCGGCACCCCGAGCTCCTTGTAGGACGAAAAGGCGACCTTCTGCCCGTCCGGCGACCACGTCGGCGACTCGGTGAGGTCGTTGTAGTTCGTCAGCCGAGTGAGGTTCTCTCCGTCGGCGTCGATGACGTAGATGTCCTTGTTGCCGGCATTGTCGAACATGGTGAACGCGATTCGAGACGCCGCCATTCCAGGGTCACCGGTCGCCCACGTCACGATGTCGTCGGATGCGCGGTGGACCGACATCCGGAAATCCTCGTCGTACGTGTTCGGCAGCCGGACGCGCCCTGCCTCACGCACCTCACCATAGACGACGTCGTGGAGCTCGAGGTTGAGGACGAAGCCGTCTCCCGCGCCTTCGACTTCGCCGGTCACCAACCACACGGCGCCCATCCGATCCCAAAGTGCGTAGTCGACATCCGTGCCCGTGAACGCTTCGGGGATCGAGTCGAGCACGTTGAAGCGGTTCGAATTGCGTAGGTCGCGACCGATGATCGCCTCGACCTGGTCGGTGATCCCTTCGCCGCCGAAGCTGCCCGCGAAGGGCTGGATCGCGAGTGCGGGCACGTAGCTGTTCGTGTAGAACAGCCCGAGCTCGACGCCCGGGAGTTCGTCCTGTGCATGAGCGCTCGGCGCTCCCACCGCGGCCATGACGAGGACCACGCCCATGACGCGCGCCACCCGGGCCACGGTCGACATCCCAGCTCCACTCTCCGCGTACATCACTCGTCTCTCACCTCTGGATCGTTCTCGAATCATCGGGTCGGCGTCACCTCGTCCCCACGCGGGCGGAAGGTGAAGCGAATCGGGAAGCGCTCGTACGGCAGGTCGTCGGGAAGAGGTCCGAAACGCGCACGGCTCCCCGCGCACTCGACGGCCTCCATCGCCTGGAAGTCGAAGGCGGGGCTCCCGGAGCGCTCATCGAAACTCGTGTCTTCCACCGTGCCGTCGCGCTTGATGTAGAAGAAGAGGACCGCCTGGCGGTTCTGACCCTGTGGGGGCCGGAAGCACCGCTGGATCTGGATGATGATGTTCTCGTAGTACTCCGGATAATCCCGCCGCAGACCGGCCATCCGGACCTCGACGCCGACGCCGCTCTCATCGGACTCTTCGACCGCCTCATCTTCCGGAGCCGCCGCGACTACCGTCTCTTCGGCGGCCTCCGGTGGCGTCTCCTCGGCCGCGTCCTCCGGCTCGGGATCCGGTTCCGGCTCGGGTACTTCCTCTTCGACCGGGACGATCTCTTCCGGCTCCGGTTCGGGAGGTAGGGGCTCGGGATCCGGAGTCTCGACGACGAGTTCCTCTGTTGCCTCGACGATCTCCTCGGCGACCTGCGACGGGGGCGGCGAGACGATCTCGATCTCGTACGCGATGAACTCGATCTCGGGCGGGCCGGAAAGCACGCTACTGACCACGGCGATCGCGATCAGCGCGACGTGAAGCCCTAGGGACTTCAGCAGCGACCCTCGGTCGAACGGATCGAACGCGCTTCGGCGACGGGCCATCGGATCAGCGGTTCGGGTCGGGCTCGCCGACGACGGACCACGCCACACCCGAGTTCGCGGTCGTGGCCATCGCACGCATCACCGGACCCCAGTTCGCGCTGGAGTCGGCGCGCACGTACACCCGCTCGACGCCATTCGAGATCATCTGCCCGAGGCTCGACTCGAACTCCTCCGGTGTTACGAGCGTCTCCTCCATGTAGATCTCGTTCGCCGCGGTGATCGTCACGAAGAACGGATCGTCCTGGGAGGTGAGCGCCTGCACATCGGCCCGTGGGATCCCTACCTCGATCCCGCCCTGGAGGATCGGCGCGGTGATGATGAAGATGACGAGAAGGGTAAACGCGACGTCGACGAGGCTGGTGACGTTGATGTCCGCATTGAGCGGCAGGTCGCCTCGACTCCCGCGGCCGCCACGCCGGCTCGAACCCAACGTCGCCATCTAGACGCGGCCCTCCCGAGCCAGCGTACCGATGAACTCGCTGGAGAAGCCCTCGAGCTCTCCGCTCACCTGGTTGAGCTTCCCGACGTTGTGGTTGTAGGCGATCCCGGCCGGGATCGCGACGGCGAGTCCGGCCACCGTCGTCATCAGCGCTTCGGCAACACCCGGGGCCACGGCCATGATGTTGCTGGAGCCCGCGGACGTGATGCCCAAAAACGCGTTCATGATGCCGATCACGGTCCCCATCAGACCCATGAGCGGTGAAACGGAGCCCACGACCGCGAGCCATGTCAGCCCGAGCGCCAACTCGTCGCGCTCCTCGGCCTCCTCCTTCTCCAGGACGAGGCGGAGCGCCTCCAGCTGGACCAGAGAGAGGCCCTGAGTCGGGGGAGCACCTTCGCGAAGTGCACCGGGGCGCAATTCGGAAAAGAAGTTCACGCCCTGCCGGAAGACTCGCCCGTACGGCGAATCCGGCAGAGTAATGATCGCCTTGTACGCGTCCTCGAGTCGCTGGGCTCGCTCCATGTACTCCAGGAACTGGTCGCCCTGCTTACGCACTTCCCGGAACTGTCGAGCCTTTCGGAAGATGAGCCACCAAGACGCGAGAGAAGCGATCGCAAGAATGCCCAGAACGATCTTCGTCGGCAGCGTCGCGCCGATGACCATCTCGAACGCCGTCGTTGGCGGACGGAGCTGCATCAGGAGGCTGATCGGAGTCATCCGGGGCTCCCCGCCCTCTGGGCTGCGATGAACTCGTACGTCTCACGCAAGCCTTGTTCCAAGGTGAACGACGGGGCCCACCCGTGGGAACGAATCCACCCCGAATCGAGGGTGCTGTGCCGGAGCTCCCCCGGCCGCGCCGACTCGTGGTTCCGCTCCAGCCTCGAGTCGGCGATCCCCTCGAGGGCGTCGGCCAACCCGAGCACGCTCGTCGCGACCCCGGTCCCCACGTTGAAGGCTCGAGAGTCCAAGCCCTCACCGTCTCCTAGCTCGACGGTCGAGGCGAGCATATTGGCCGCCACGACGTCGCGTACGAAGACGTAGTCGCGGGTCTGTTCCCCGTCTCCGAAGATCGTCAGCGCCTGCCCTTTCAGGAGTCGCGTGCAGAAGATCGCCACGACACCGGCCTCGCCGTGTGGATCCTGGCGTGGCCCGAAGACGTTCGAGTACCGCAGGGCCACGTACTCGAGCCCGTGCACCTTCCGGTAGTAGTTCAGATAGAACTCGCCACCGAGCTTCGTCACGCCGTACGGCGAGAGCGGAAGCTTGGGGGCGCTTTCGGGCGTCGGGATCTGCTCCGGCTCCCCGTAGACCACCCCACCGCTGCTGACGAAGACGACCCGCCTCGTTCCGACCTCGAGCGCTCCTTCGGTGATGTTGAGCAGCCCGAGGAGGTTGATATCCGCATCCTTCGCCGGATCGGAGACCGAGACGCGGACGTCGATCTGGGCCGCGTGGTGATTCACGAGGTCGAACCGAACCTCACGGAAGAGGTCGCGAACGGCGTCGTCGCGGACGTCCATCTCGACGAAGTGAGCCTCCTCCGGGACGTTCTCGCGTCGGCCGGAGGAGAGGTTATCGAGCACCCAGACTTCGTGGCCCGCGGCGACGTATGCGTCCGCTACGTGACTCGCGATAAAGCCCGCGCCACCGGTGACGAGGACCCGCTGTTTCTCTTGCGTCATTATGGGTGTGTTGCGGTTGCTGTTTGGGGGAGGTCAGCGTCCAGACAGACACCGACGAAGGGCGATAGATCCCACGGGAACGACCGAGTCCCCGCCGGCTCGAACCGACGGGGACTCGGAGTGAGGAGAGATGGCGAGGGAGAGAAGCGTCCTCGCCGACTCCATCAGCGCATCTGGCTGGCGAGGCGGACGACCACCCCCTGCCGGAAGACGTTGTCGGCCATGGAGAGCACCCGGGCGGAGGCTATCGTCTCCGTCACGCCCACCACCTGCAGCAGTCCGTCTTGCGCCGTCGGGATCGAGGCTCCGAAGAGGACGAATTCGTCACCGACCGCGATCCCGTCATCACTGCCGAGATCGAGGAAGGCGACGTGACCGATGTCCGTCAACGTGTGGTTGCCGGCAAAGCCCATGATCATCGCTTCCGACCCCCCGGACACCGGAGCCGCCCGATCACCTGGGGTGACGTCGTACGAAGGGAGTGCCCCGACGAAGTCTCCTGCGAGAATCTGGTCGTACTCCTTGGTGACGATCGCGACCACCTCACCGTTGCCGATGGTCTGGACGGTCGCGACACCGGTCGGAATCACGACCTGGCCGACATCTTCGATCGTCCGATCCACGCGGAAGAGGTGGAGGTTCGCCCCGACCCGAGCGGGCGTCGGCATCGTGATGCGAATCCGCTCGTACGAGCGGAGCGATCGCGAGCGGTTTCCGCGCTCTGCGGCCCCCTGGATCATGCCCAGGTTTTCCGGGTCACCCTCGAGACCGATTAACCACGGAGCGGAGTACACGGCGTCCCGAGAGACCGCCGCCCACTCGTACTGCATGGCCTGCTGAATCTCGATCGCCGCCTCTTCGGCCGTTTGGTCGTAGAAGACGGTTCGCGCACCCTCGGTAACGGGTCGGGCGCGCCGGAGGCCGAACGGAACGAGGTCGACCGGAACGCCGTCGATCTCACCCTGCGTCGGGTTCGGATCGGTCTCCCCGGAATCCACCGGGTCGGTCGACGCCATGGTGCCGTCACCAGGAAGTCCCGGAATGACCAGTACTTCGTCGGGATAGATCCAGTTCGGATCCTCCACGACACCCTGGTTCGCATTCCAGATGGTGCGCCACTCGAACGGGTTCGAGTAGTACTGTTGCGCGAGGTCCCACAGCGTGTCGTCATCGACGACGGTATGGGTACCCTGCGGCTCTTGGGCGAGGGCAAAAGTCGGAAGAATCAGGACTGCGACGACGGCCGCGGCCGAGCGAACCATAGGGGCTCCTTCGGCAAGTAGGACAAGGGCTTTGTGCCCAATGAATGCTGACCGAAGATATTCGACCCCGCTTCGAAAGGTCAACGCATTTTTTCTCCCCGACTTCATATGTTTACGGCCCGATTTCGCTGGCGAGCGAGACGTACCGGGCCCGCCCGATGACGAGGTGGTCCACGACGGGAATCCCCAGGGCTCGACCCGCTTCCGCCAGCTGCCTCGTAACCACGCGATCTTCGTGGGACGGAGTCGGGTCTCCAGAGGGGTGATTGTGCACGAGGACGAGAGCCGCGGCCCCCTCGACTACGGCGGTTCGGAAGACCTCTCGCGGGTGGATCAGAGAGGCGTCGAGAATGCCTCGGGTGACGAGAACCTCCCGGATCACCTGGTGCCGGGTGTTCAGAAGAACGGTGTGGAACTCCTCCTGAGACGCGTCCCGGAGTCGGGGATGCATCCGATCGAAGACGTCAGCGGGGCCGCGGACCGGTGCTCCCGGATCGGCGACGGTCGCCGCGCACCGCCGGCCCAGCTCGATCGCCGCCACGAGTCGAGCAGCCGTTGCCGGACCGACGCCGGACACCCGCTCCAGTTCGGCGACGTCGGTTCGAGCCAATCTCGCGAGGCCACCCGGCCGGGCCCCCACTGCCTCGGCGATCTCTCGCCCGGAACGCCCCTGGCTTCCCGAGCCGATGCACAGGGTGAGGAGTTCGACGAGGGACAGTCCGTCGGATCCCACCCGCCTCAGCCGCTCACGCGGGCGCTCCGAGTCGGGAATCGGGACTTCGGTCGTCATGCGCGTACGCTCGCCACCAGCGTGCGCCGCAGGCATGGCCCTCTCGGACTATGTCGTGCGCGCGGGCAGCTGCATGAGCATGACGTGGGCATCCTCTTTCGGGCGGTCGTAGTAGTCCCGACGGACGCCCACACGTTCGAAGCCGAAGGCCTCGTACATACGGAGTGCGGCGTCGTTGGAGGCTCGGACCTCCAAGAAGAGCTTCGCCACACCGCGGGCGCCTGCTTCGCGCACGACGTGGCTCAGGAGGATCCGCCCCAGCCCCTGCCCGCGCCGGGACGGCGTGATGGCGATGTTCGCCAGCTCTCCCTGATCCAGAATGCACCAGAGGATGCTGTACCCGACCACACGCCTCTCCCCGTCGCTCAAGACGAGCGTCACGACGCCGTCGCGGGTGAGCAGGCCGGCAAAGGTCGCTTCGCTCCACGGCGTCGTGAAGGACTCGGCCTCGATCCGAGCGACGTCGCCGACGTGCTCCTCGGCCATCGGCTCGATCGAGTGCCCGAAGGGGAGGGTCAGGTGGTCCACAGTCGTTCGGCCCCGGAGACCCGTACGTACGCGGGTTCCCACCCTGCAGGGTCGGCAACGGGTTCGGTGTCGCCCATGGTGTGAAACCGGATCAGTCCGTCGGCGACACCATAGTCGGGATTCGTCGCGACGACCCGGAACCCGGCTCCTTCGATGAGGGCCCGGTGCTTCTCGGCTCCGTCGCCGACGAAGACCGTCTCGCGTGCCAGCTCGCGCCCGAGCACATCCGAGATCTCACCCGCGTGGGGAGACACGACCTCGATTCGTTGGTCCGGACGGAGCAACCAGCACCCGCCGTACACCCGCTCGGCTCGGGCGTCGAAGAGCACGTATCGCGGTGCTACCGGATCCGACCCGAGAGACGACTCGGCGAGCGCAGTACCTGCCAGCGAGGACACCGCCCAGACGGGGAGACCGAGGGCATGTACGAGCCCCTTGGCCGTCGCCGCCGCGACCCGGACGCCCGTAAACGACCCGGGCCCTTCCCCGACAACGATGCCGGACAACTCACGGCGGTCGACACCCGCATCCTCGAGCGCGTCCTCGATCGCCTGGATCAGTCCGGAGGCGTGACCCGCCTGGCGGGTCAGGAAGGCTCGTCCGAGGACGTCGGCCCCGTGCGCGACCGCGACCGATCCGACGTTCCCGGACGTGTCGAAGGCCAGCAGCATAGGTGCCTCGCTCAAGACAAGGCCACCGGGAAGCCGGCGAGCTCCGGGGGCGCGCCGACCCGTTCGACCGAAACGTCGCGAAGCGACGGTTCGCCCTCGACGAGAGACAGCTCGACGACCCAATAGTCGTACGGCATCGCACCCTCCGCCCGCTCCGGCCACTCGATCAGAACGATCTCCGTCGCCGCGCCGAGTGCGGACCACCCCAGCTCCCACAGCTCGTCCACCGAGGCGACGCGGTAGAGGTCGAGGTGCACGACCTCGTGCTCAAGACCGGCCGCGTATCGGAAGAGGATGTTGTACGACGGAGAGGGCATCACATCGACGACGCCCGCCCCGCGGCCGATCGCGCGCGCCAGGACGGACTTACCGGCGCCGAGGGGTCCCACGAGCGCGAGGGTCAACGGAGGCTCCGTCGACGCCCCGATGCGCTCTCCCCATCGGCCCAGCTCTTCCTCGGTGACCCTCATCGATCGGCATTCACGTAGAGGTCGTGCTCACGAATCAGCGCGAGCACACACGGGTGGACGAGTGCCCCGATCGAACGCCCGGTCTTCACCGCGGCTCGGACTTCACTGGCGGAGACATCCACCCGCCCGACCGCGACCGCCTGGTCCGGCGAAGTCGCGCCACCCTGCCCGTCTCGATCCATGACGACCACCGTGGCCAGCTCGCGGATCCGTTCCGGCTCCTTCCAGCGGTCGAAGACCCGGTACTGATCCTCCCCGAGAATCAGGTACAGAGCAGCTCCATCGTACTCCGTGGCGAGCGCCTCGAGCGTGTCGACCGAATACGAGAGGCCACTCCGCAGGAGCTCGAGTTCGTCGATCGAGAAGCGGGCGTCGTCGTTGGCGACGCAGCGCACCATCGCCATACGAAGGGCACCGTCGGTGAGCTCGACGTCTGGCTTGTGCGGCGATCGACCCGCGGGAATCCACACGACTTCGTCCAACGCCAGGGCGTCCGCGACGTCTCGGGCCACCGATGCATGGCCGACGTGTGGGGGGTCGAAGGTGCCCCCGAAGACCCCGATGCGGCGGGGCCTAGTGTTCATCGGGTCAGGACCCGGAGGATTCGGCGCGAAGAGTCGCGGCGGCCTCGGAGTCCGGATAATCGAGGTACAGCCGGTCCCGGGCCTCCTCCGCCAGATCTTCGTACCCGATGGCCTGGTTCGAGTAGTAGATCCCGAGGAGCGCCTGCGGCGCGTATTCGGATTCGCTGTACAGCGTGACCACGAACTCGTAGTAGAGGATCGCCGAGTCGTAGATCTTCCGGCGGAAGTAGAAGTCGGCGTTCTCGAACTCTTTCTCAGCCAGTACGAGGCGGAGGTTGTTCGAGATGTCTGCCGCATCCACGGCTTCCTGTCGGCCGGCGAAGTCGACGACGACGTTCCGGCAGGCTCCCATCGCCTCCTGCGTGTATCCCTGGTCCCGCTGAGGGTTCGGAGCGAGCGAGGCGAGCGCCTGGCAGATTCCCAGCGACGCCTCACCCGACCCTGGGTGGCCCGCATAACGATCCAAGAAGCGCTGGTACTCGGCGCGCGCCGTCAGGAAGTCCTCTTTCCCGAAGTGGGCGTGTCCCAGCATTAAGCGAGCGTCAGGAATCCGCTCCCAATCTCCGTGCGAGATGAGGATCCGGTCGAGCGCCTCGATGGCGTCGTCGAACGAGCCCTGCTCGAACGCGCTGTCCGCCACGGCGTAGATCCGTTCAGGCGGTACCCCTTGGTACTGAGACGCTCCACCGCCGCACGCCGCGACGAACAGTGCGGTCGCGGCGAGCGCGGGCGTGTTCAACGAAATCAGGGATGAACGAGGCATACCGGGAGTACACTGGGGGCTGTACGGGGTTCGCGGCGCACCGCGAGCTGCCGCTTCACGATTCAGCCAGAAAAGCTAACGACAACGGCCGTCTCGTAGGTGTTCGAGCTCACGACCGAAACGGATCTCATCGAAACGGTCCTGCGCCCGGTCGATCAGCGAGCCTGCCTGGTCCGCATAGCGCACCTGAGCGTAGGCGGTCATCGCGTCGTCGCAGCGGCGTAGATCGACGAGGATCTCGCCTTTCTCGAACCAGGCCTGAGCCTGGATGTTCCGGGGCTCCTGGACGGCGATCGTCCGCTCCACCAGGCGGAGCGACTCTTCCAACTCGGACCGGACGTCGAGCGGGTCGAAGTCCTCGATTCGATCGCGCAGATCGCGCGCCAAGGCGAATGCGCAGGTGCCGATGTACCAGTCGACCTCGCCCTGCTCCCACGGTCGTACCATCTCGCGGAAGCGCTCGAAGAAGATCAAGCCGTTCGCGCAGTCGCCGATTTCGTCGTATGCGACTCCGACCTCGAAGACGATCTCCGGAGCGGACTCTCCGGTCGCCTCGGCCATCGCCTTCTGATAGAAGGGAAGCGCTCGGCCATATTCGCCGGCCGCGTAGTAGTGGCGCGCGAGTGGGAGCGCCATCTGGTCGATCCCGATTCCCGGTCGTAGCTCGAGAGCCGTCTCGACCGCGCGAGCCATCGAGAAGCGATCGCCCGCGTCGAACGACGTCCGGGCCAGCCACATCAGATCGGAGACCGCTTGATCCGTCAGTTCCGGGTCCCGGGCGGACGCATCGACGTAGTAGTTCCCGGCGTCGTCCACGCGGCCCAGTAGTGCGTACGTGTGCGCGACTCGGGCAACGATCGTGGGGTCGTCGACCCCCTGTCGAATCGCGAGTCGATACTCTGCGATGGCTTCGTCGTATTCACCCAGGGCGAACGACTCGTCGCCCCGACGGACGGCGTCCGAGTCGGTCGCACGCGGAGAACATCCTGCGGTGAGCAGGAGGAGAGCACAGAGTCCAGTCAGCTGTCGGTTCATGATGCGTCCCCGACGCAAGGATCGGACCGGCGGTCGGCCGGTGCCGTGATCAGGCCGACCCGTCGGACGACATCTCGACCGACGCGAGGTAGGCGCGAGCGCGCATGTCTCTCGGATCGTCCTGCAGGCATCTCTTCCACTCCTCGACCGCGCGGGCGTCATCGCCCAAGCGGTGCAGCACCACACCGAGCCGGACGCGGGCCCCGACGAAGGAGGGCCGAGACTCCAGAATCAGAGTCAACTCCTGCTTCGCGTGATCCAACTCGCCCAGCTCGATCAACGTCTCCGCGAACTTGCTTCGGATGTCCATGAAGCGCGGCCGAATCTCGAGCGCCGCACGGTAGTGCTCGATGGCATCCGCCGGGTGGTTCGCGACCAAGTACAAGTCACCCAATTTGGCGTGCGTCACCGCGATACGGTTGCCGACTTCCGATGGGAAGACCGGCGAGTCCCGCGTATCGAGTTCGCCCGCCTTGCCGAAGGCCTCCCGCGCTTCCTCGTGACGACCGAGGTCGTTGAGGATGATCCCGCGGTTGAGGTGCGCCTCGGCGTAGGATGAGTTGTGCGTCAGCGCGGCGTCGAAGTGGTCCAACGCCTCCTCGAGACGTCCGAGCATGGCCAGGCAGAGTCCTGCCTTGTTCTGCACGTCCGCGAACTGAGGGTACTGCTCAAGCACCCCTTGGAAGGTCTCGAGCGCCGATTCGAAGTCGTCTCGCTCCCAGGCGCTGACCCCACGCGCGACGATCTGCCGTGCCTGCCTCTGATCCGATTGCATGGGGAAAGCTTGGGCTTCCGGCGTGCCCGGTAAAGGGTTCGGATCAGAGGTCGAGGCCGAGGTCTCTCAACCGCACCATCAACTCACTCACGACCTCGTCGACCGGGCGGCCGACCGTGTCGAGGCGAACCTCCGGCTCCTCGGGAGCTTCGTACGGACTCGTGATCCCCGTCATGTTGGCGATCTCCCCTCGCCGCGCCCGCGCGTAGAGACCCTTCACGTCCCTCTTCTCGCACTCCTCGAGCGGAGTGTCGACGAACACTTCCACGAATCGGCCGTCCGGCACGAGCGACCGAGCTCGCGCCCGGTCGGCGCGGAAGGGGGACACGAAGGTGCACAGCACGATCGAACCCTGACGGAAGAAAAGCGACGCCAGTTCGCCGACGCGACGGATGTTCTCCGTCCGGTCCTCCGCCGAAAAGCCCAGGTCGCCGTTGAGTCCGTGGCGAACCTGGTCCCCATCGAGGAGCATCGTCTGGCGGCCTTTGTCGAAGAGACGCCGCTCGAGTTCGCGGGCGATCGACGACTTGCCCGACCCCGACAGGCCGGTGAACCAGATGATCGACGCTCGATGCGCATTGCGTGCTTCGCGCTCGGGGAGCTCCACGTTCCAGCTCTCCCACACGACGTCGGGCGACGTTGGCCGCTCCTCAATGGCCGCACCCGGCAAGTCTTCCACGCTCTGAACCGCGCCGCGGATCATGCCGGCGGCGACGGTCGCGTTCGTGTGCGGGTCGACGAGGATGAAGGCCCCCGTTTCCCGGTTCCGCTCGTACCGGTCGAAGAAGATCGGTGCGGCCGCGGTGAGCTGAACCCGGCCGATGTCGTTCAACTCGAACTGCTCGATGTCGGTCCGATGGAGGGTGTCGACATCGATTCGGTAGACGATGCGACTGATGAATGCCTTCGTCTCCCGCGTCGTGTGCCGCATCCAGTACTGCACCCCGGGACGCATGGGTTCTTCGGACGTCCAGCAGATCGTCGCGTCGAGCTCGGCGTCTGCGGTGGGCAGGTTCATCGGCCGCACGATCATGTCACCGCGGCTGATGTCCAGTTCCTCCGTAGTCGTGATCGAGACCGATTCCCCAGCCGATGCCCGCTCGAGCGCGCCGCCGTAGCTCTCGATCGACGCGACCGTCGTGCGTTGCCGGGACGGAAGGACCAGGATGTCCTCCCCCGGACGGATCGACCCGGACGCAACACGGCCGGCGTAGGCACGATAGTCCTGGTCCGGTCGGATCACGTACTGAACCGGGAAGCGGAAGTCGACCGCGTTTCGGTACCCTCCGAGGTGCACATGCTCCAGGTGGTGCAGGAGCGTCGTTCCTCGGTACCACGGCATGTTGTCACTCGGGTCGACCACGTTGTCGCCGAGCAGCGCGGACATGGGAATGAAGGTGAGGTCCTCGATCCCGAGCTTCCGCGCAAAGTCCGCGAAGTCCGATTCGATCTCGAAGAAACGGTCTTCGGACCAGTCGACCAGATCCATCTTGTTGACCGCGACCACGACGTGGGGGATACCCAAGAGGGACGAGATGAAGGCGTGACGCTTCGACTGTGTGAGCACCCCTTTTCGCGCGTCGACGAGGATGATCGCGAGTTGAGCGGTCGAGGCTCCGGTGACCATGTTGCGCGTGTACTGCACATGCCCGGGCGTGTCGGCGATGATGAACTTCCGACGCGGCGTGGCGAAGTACCGGTAGGCGACGTCGATCGTGATGTTCTGCTCGCGCTCTGCACGCAGTCCGTCCGTGAGAAGCGCGAGGTTCACGTAGCCCTCGCCTCGTTGTTTCGAAGCGCTCTCGACTGCCTCGAGTTGATCCTCGAAGATCGACTTCGTGTCGTAGAGGAGTCGCCCGATCAGTGTCGACTTCCCGTCGTCGACCGAGCCGGCCGTAGAGAAGCGGAGAAGGTCCACTAGAAGTATCCCTGCCGCTTGCGGTCTTCCATCGCGGCTTCGGATCGCTTGTCGTCGGATCGGCCACCCCGCTCCGTCTCTCGCGCGGCGGCGACCTCGGCGATGATCTCTTCGAGGGATGAAGCCGTGGATTCCACCGCACCCGTGCACGTCGCGTCCCCGATGGTTCGGAAGCGCACCGTGCGTTCCTCCCACGCTTCGTCATCGAGGAGTTGGTTGAACTCCGATTCCGCCAAGAGGACTCCGTCCCGTTCGACCACCTTCCGCCGGTGGGAGAAGTAGAGGGACGGCATCGCGATCCCCTCGTCCGCGATGTAGCGCCACACGTCCATCTCCGTCCAGTTCGAGAGAGGGAATGCCCGGAAGTGCTCGCCCGGTGCGCGGCGCCCGTTGAAGAGGTTCCAGATCTCCGGTCGCTGATTCTTCGGGTCCCACTGCCCGAAGCGGTCACGATGAGAGAAGAAGCGCTCCTTGGCCCGAGCCTTCTCCTCGTCTCGGCGCCCTCCCCCGAGCGCGACGTCGGCCTTGAGTTCGACGAGGGTGTCCAGGAGGGTGACCGTCTGGAGACCGTTCCGACTCGGGTTGGGCCCATCCTCCTCCTTGACCCGCCCTGCGTCGATCGACGCCTGGACCGAGCCTACGTGGAGGGTGGCCCCTACCTCGGCGACGAGCCGGTCCCGGAACTCGATCGTCTCCGGGAAGTTGTGACCCGTATCGACGTGGACCAGCGTGAATGGGACCGGCGCCGGGTGGAAGGCCTTCCGGGCCAGGTGCACCATCAGGATCGAGTCCTTCCCGCCCGAGAAGAGGAGGACCGGCCGCTCGAACTGAGCCGCCACTTCGCGCATGACGAAGATCGACTCGGACTCGAGTTCCTTGATGCCGGCGTCGTCCCGCGTACTCACCACGCGCACCCGATTCGGGCCGATCGCGCCGAGTCAGCCGGGCCAGACCCGCGCATCAGATCGTGCGCGCCGTCGCGTCGTATTGGTCGATCATCGCTCGGAAGTGTGGGAGCGTGAGTCGGATCCCTTCCTCGAGCTCGACCGTCGGCTCCCAGCCCAAGACCTCGCGGGCCACGCCGATGTCCGGCTGCCGCACCTTCGGGTCATCCTTCGGCAGAGGAAGTGTCTCGACCGTCGACGACGACCCCGTCTCGGCGAGCACGACATCCGCGAGCTGACGGATCGTGAACTCGTTCGGATTCCCGATGTTCACCGGGCTCGATCGGTCCGATTGGAAGAGGCGGAAGATCCCCTCGACCTCGTCCTTCACGAAGCAGAAAGAACGGGTCTGACTCCCATCCCCGTAGATCGTGAGCGGATCCCCCCGCAGCGCCTGTACGATGAAGTTCGATACGACGCGACCGTCGCCCGGACGCATCCGCGGACCGTACGTGTTGAAGATGCGGACGATGCGCGTCTCGACGCCGTGATACGTGTGGTACGCCATTGTAATCGCTTCGGCGAAGCGCTTCGCCTCGTCGTAGACGCCACGCGGGCCGATCGGGTTCACGTTGCCCCAATACGTCTCCGGCTGTGGGTGCACGAGAGGGTCCCCGTAGACCTCCGACGTGGAAGCGAGGAGGAAACGCGCACCTTTGGCCATCGCCAGCCCGAGGGCGTTGTGCGTGCCGAGGCTTCCGACCTTGAGCGTCTGAATCGGTAGCTCGAGGTAGTCCACCGGACTCGCGGGGGACGCGAAGTGGAGGACGCCGTCGATGTCGTCCGGGATGAAGAGCGGTTGGGAGATGTCGTGCTCGATCAGGCGGAAGCCGTCGAAGCCCTGGAGGTACTGGGCGTTCTCTCTGGACCCCGTGATGAAGTTGTCGACGCCGATGACCTCGTAGTCGGCGTTCAGGAACCGCTCGGAGAGATGGCTGCCGAGGAAGCCGGCGGCTCCGGTGATGAGAACACGCATCAGACGACCGCGTTCGTTTCGGCGGCCACCGGTTGCCGTCCGATCGACTCGTACTCGAACCCGTGCCGGGCCATGTCGGTGCGGTGGTACAAGTTGCGCCCATCAAGGATGAGTGGCGTGCGGAGTGCCGCGTACATCCGCGGGAAGTCTGGACTCCGGTAGGGGTGCCACTCCGTGTGAATGATCAGCGCGTCGGCCCCGTCCAGAGCGTCGTAGTTGTTCTCCACATACTCGACACGATCGCCGAGAGAGTGGCGCGCTTCCTCGATCGCGACGGGATCGTGCGCGACGACTCGAGCACCCCGCTCGAGGAGACCTTCGATCGTCACCAAGCTGGGCGCCTCTCGCATATCGTCTGTATTGGGCTTGAAGGCCAATCCCCACACGGCAAAAGTGCGTCCGGTCAGATCCTCGCCGAAGCGATCGACCACCCGTCGGAGCAGGATCGTCTTCTGCGCCTGATTCACGTCTTCGACGGACTCGAGGATCGACGCGTCGACGCCGTACTCTCGCATCGTGCGGACGAGGGCCTGGACATCCTTCGGGAAACAGGAGCCGCCGTAGCCGACGCCCGGAAAGAGGAAGCTCGGTCCGATCCGGGAGTCCGAGCCGACGCCCTTTCGCACCGCGTTCACGTCGGCACCCGTGGCCTCACAAAGCCGCGCAATCGAGTTCATGAAGGAGATCCGAGTGGCCAGCATCGCGTTCGCGGCGTACTTGGTGATCTCGGCCGCCGGAACGTCCATCACCATGATGCTGTGACCGGTTCGCACGAACGGAGCGTACAACTCGGTGAGCACCTTGGCCGCGTATTCCGAGTCGACCCCGATCACGACTCGGTCGGGCTTCATGAAGTCGTCGATCGCCGCGCCTTCCTTGAGGAACTCGGGATTGGAGCACACGTGGACCTCCAGGTCCGTGTGGCGCTCGATCTCGTCGCGAACGAGCCGAGCTGTGCCGACCGGGACCGTGCTCTTGGTGATCACGATCTTCTCGTCCTGCATCGACTGGCCGATCGTGCGGGCCACCGCAAGGACGTGCTGCAGATCGGCCGACCCGTCTTCACCGGGGGGCGTGCCCACAGCAATGAAGATGACGTGGGAAGCTCGAACAGCCTCCGCGACATCCGAGGTGAAGCTCAGGCGCCCCTTCTCGAGGTTCCGCTCGATGAGGGAGTCGAGCCCCGGCTCGTAGATCGGGACGTCGCCACTGTTCAGTCGGTCGATCTTGCTCTGGTCGATGTCCGCGCAGACCACATCGTTCCCGGTCTCGGAGAGGCAGGCCCCCGCTACGAGCCCAACGTAGCCGGATCCGATGACTCCAACCTTCATATCGAGTGCGTCCTTTGCATGTGCGTGCAAGCCTGCGGCAGAAAACACGCCGCACGCGGCGAAGCTAACGAGAAAAAGAACCCGATCCCATGCTCTTGTTCTGCCCTTCCGCTACCCGGCGCGTAGCTCGAAGAGCTGATCGCGAAGCAGGGCGGCTCGCTCGAAGTCCAAAGCCTCCGCGGCCTGCTCCATCTCCTTCTCGAGGATCTTGACCAACTCCTCCTTGTTCACCTCGTCGGCGTATGACTCCGACCCTTCCGCAACAACCGCCGGAGCTCCGCGCGCATCAGCCACGCGAGTGGCGAACTCGATTTCCTCGATGCTCTTTTCGATCGTCACGGGCACGATGCCGTGCTCTGCGTTGTGCGCGATTTGTATCTCTCGCCTCCGGTTCGTTTCGTCGAGGCACTCCTGCATCGACCGGGTCACTCGGTCCGCATACATGATCGCCCTGCCCTCCGAGTTCCGGGCGGCCCGTCCCACCGTCTGGATCAACGATCTAGCGTTCCGAAGGAAGCCCTCCTTGTCGGCGTCCAGGATGGCCACGAGGGACACCTCTGGGAGGTCGAGCCCCTCGCGCAGGAGATTGATCCCGACCAATACGTCGATCTTGCCGAGACGCAGCTGCCTCAGAATCGCCATCCGTTCGATCGTGTCGACCTCCGAGTGCATGTAGCGAACACGGACGCCAACGGACTGCAGGTATTCGGAGAGATCTTCCGCCATTCGTTTCGTCAGCGTCGTCACCAAGACACGCTCCTTCCGGCGCTCGCGGTCGCGGATCTCGGCCAACAGGTCGTCGACCTGCCCCTTCACGGGTCGTACGGAAATCTCCGGGTCGACGAGCCCGGTGGGTCGGATGATCTGCTCGACCACCACGCCGGCCGACTGTTCGACCTCCCAATCCCCCGGTGTCGCCGACACGAATACGGCTTGCGGGACCACCGACACCCACTCCTCGAACTTGAGAGGTCGATTGTCGAGCGCTGAGGGAAGGCGAAATCCGTGCTCGATGAGCGTGAGCTTCCGCGAGCGGTCACCCTTGTACATCCCGTTGATCTGTGGGATCGATGCGTGCGACTCGTCGACGACGGTGAGGAAGTCCCCCGGGAAGTAGTCGAGCAAGCAAGCAGGGCGCTCGCCAGGGCGACGGCCAGACGTGTAGAGCGAGTAGTTCTCGATCCCGGGACAGGTGCCGATCTCGAGCATCATCTCGATGTCGAAGTGCGTCCGCTGCTCCAGTCGTTGGGCCTCCAGGAGCTGCCCACCCGTGCGAAACACCGCCAATTGCTCAGCCAACTCTTCCCGAATGGACGGGACCATCGCTTCGATCGTCGACCGGCGCGTCACGTAGTGCGATGCGGGATAGATGGCGGTCCGGTCGAGCGAAGCGATCACCTCGCCGGTCAGTGGGTCGAACCGACTGATACGCTCGACCTCATCACCCCACAATTCGATCCGGACTGCCTGTTCGTCGTACGCGGGGAAGATCTCCACGGTGTCGCCTCGGACCCGGAAGGTCCCGCGCTCGAAGAGGTAATCGTTCCTTTTGTACTGGATGGCGACCAAGCCTCGGAGAATGTCCTTTCGGGGATGCTCGCCCCCGACGTCGACATGAAGCATCAGGCCCCGATAGTCCACAGGGTTTCCTAGACCGAAGATGCTCGAAACCGATGCGACCACGATGACGTCCTCACGCTCCATCAAGGACGACGTCGCTCTCAGGCGAAGGCGCTCGATGTCCTCGTTGATCGAGGCGTCTTTTTCGATGTACGTGTCGGTCGCCGCTACATAGGCCTCGGGCTGGTAGTAGTCGTAGTACGAGATGAAGTACTCGACCGCGTTGTGAGGAAAGAGCGCTTTGAGCTCTCCGTACAGCTGCGCGGCCAACGTCTTGTTGTGAGACATGACCAGCGTGGGACGTCCGTACTGCTCGATCACGTGCGCGATCGAGAAGGTCTTCCCGGTACCCGTCGCTCCAAGTAGGACTTGGTGCTTGTCCCCGCGCCGCAACCCTTCCGTCAACTCGGCGATCGCGCTGGGTTGGTCACCCGAGGGGGTATGCGGAGAAACGAGCTGGAAGTCGGACATCGGGCGAGGCAGGGTCTGGTCGTCGTGAGCCGTCAGCTGGGCATCCACCGCAACGACAGCCGAACGTTGAAGTTGTCCACCTTGGGCCCGAAGAAGTAGCGGTTCAGCTGACGGGTATAGGTAAACGCCCCCGACAGCTCGACGTCGCCAGCGAAGTATGCCCCGTGCACTCCGAGGTCGATGGAAACATCGTGCTTGTCGAAAGGCCGCCCGTTGTCAGCCGCCCAGTCGTAGTACGCATCGTTGTCCGTGACGCGTCGCTGTAGAAGTGCCCCCGCTTTCCCCCAAGGCTCGTAGAGCTCGACACCGACGAACTGCTGAATGCCACCCGGGCCGATCCCGGCACCGATCACTTCGCCGCGGTGTGTGTAGCCTTGAAGCACGATGTGATGCGCATAGTAGACGGGACTCGCCCGCACTTGGAACGTCGCTTCGCGCTCGAGGTGGGTCAGCTCCGCCTGCAGTGCCAATCGGCGTCCTCCGGCCAGAGACACGGCCTTCTGCAGCCCAAGCGTGTACCCCTGCGAGTGCTCCGGCTCAAGTAGGATGTCGAGGAAGTCGAGGGGGTGATCGTTGCGGACCCACTCGACGTAAACCTCAAAGCCCGACTCCGGCAGCACCCATCGGCCGAACAACGAGACGATTTGGTCTCGCTCGTCGTCCCCGGTCGGATTGCCACCGCTCTGCAATCGCTCCTTTCGGATCCCTTGGAAGACCAGGAAACGATCCCCGACAGAAACCCCGTCCGGAGGCACCCAGCCGTAGAAAACGCGAGCGAAGCCGACGTGAAGCCCATGTAGAAAGCTCGGCGCGAAACTGACCACGAGTCCTGTGAGGTAGCGGTCGTCGCTGCTCGCAGGCAAATCGAAGTACTTGGACTGCGCCAACGATCCCCAGATCCAATTCGCCTCAACGGTTCCTATGCCGATCGAGCGAGGCCCTCGTGTACCCAAGAACGCGTGAGGGAAGCCGCCTGCATTGTTCCCCATCAGAATTCCCGACCTCACCCCAGGTCCCCACCAGAGGTTTCGCGTCCCGAAGCCACCGGTCATCCCGAAACCGCTCACGCGGAACTCCGATTGCCCTGCGTCCAGTCTCGAAAAAGAGGAGGCACCGAAGCGCTGTGGGAGGTCGATCGGCCGCCACGGGTATCCGAAAACGGACTGTCCGCCGACCTCGACCGGTGCGAGTTCGAAGCTCGAGTTCTGGGTCCAAATCAGCGAGGGCGCGAAGCTCAAGCGAAGACCTCGCCACTCCAACGACGCCCCGAAGTCGATGGCAGTCGTCAGTCCCTTGCCCTGCCATACGGCGCCGTCGAGGCCATTGACCGGATGGTGCGAATTGTTGAAAAGGCGAATGCCGGTGCTCGTCGGCCGGATCACCAGGTCACAGCCCTCGCAGCCAACAATGGCTTGCGGTCGAACCAAGCCCCATGGTCCGGTATCACCGTCTTCGGGCGCCAGATCGTCGCGCTCGATAAGGGGACGATTCGAGAACGAGCGCATGGGCGCATCGCCCGAGAGCTGCAGCAGACGCAAGTAGCGTTCGTGGAGGTCTCCTACGTCTACCTCCTGAGCCTGCACAGCTTGAACGAGTGCACCGAAGGCAAAACAGACCAGCAATACACGGCCTACCACTACACCCATCCCAGGTCGTCCTCGTCGAAATGTTCTCGGCGCTCCACATCGAGCACGCCCTTCACCTGCGAGATCGATCGTCGAACCTTCTCGAGGTGCGCTAGGTCACGTACCTCGACGACGAATTCCCCCGTCATCCCAGTGTCACTCGAGCGCATGTCCGCGTGTGAAATATCGGTTCCGGTGTCCGTGATCGCCTTCGCCACATCGGAAAGAAGACCCCGCCGATCGGTACCCCGCATGAAGAGCTTCACGAAGAACCGGTCCCCCTTCTCAGCGGCCCATTCGATCTCGATCCTGCGCTCGGGGTCGCGGGAGAGGGCCAGTACGTTCGGACAGTCGGTGCGATGAATGGATACCCCACGACCTCGGGTCACATAGCCGATCACCGGATCTCCAGGCACAGGCTGACAGCACCGCGAGTAGCGGACCATGAGATTGTCCATGCCCTGGATCCGGACACCGCGCCCAGAGATCCGTAGACGCTTCGCCAGCTTGGAAAGCGCCGAGGGCTGCCGCTTGGCCACTTCGACCGGATCGTGGTCTGGAAAGAACTGCCGGATGACCGCCGTCGGGCCCACATCACCACGGCCGAGGGCGGCATGGACCTGGTCGATTCCTCGATACCCCAGGTTGATCGCTCCCTCCAGGAGCACATGAGGGTCGGTCGGCAGGCTCCGGCGAGCTTTCTTCAACTCTCGGTCCAACAAGTCCTTGCCCAGCTTATGCGCCGAATCGAACTCCTCCCGCCGGATCCAGTGGCGAATGCTCCCCCGAGCACGCGACGTCTTCACGAAGGCAAGCCAATCTCGGCTAGGGCGTTGCTTGGGGTTGGTGAGGATCTCGACCGTGTCACCGTTCTTGAGCTCGCGGGCTAATGGGGCGATCCGACCGTTGACTTTGGCCCCTGCGCACCTGTGCCCGACCTCCGTATGAACGGAGTAGGCGAAGTCTAGTGGCGTGGCCCCAATCGGCAGGGACTTCACGTCTCCCTCGGGCGTGAAGACGAAGATCTCTCCGCGAAAGAGATCCATCCTGAGGAACTCCATGAACTCCTCAGGCTCCGCCGTATCCTTCTGCCACTCGAGGACCTGCCGAAACCACGTCAGCGCCTCGTCGGCCTCGTCCGTGGCTCCCGCACCATCCTGCTTGTATCGCCAATGGGCGGCGATCCCGTACTCGGCGGTACGGTGCATCTCCTCCGTACGGATCTGGATTTCGTACCGCCGTCCACCGGGACCGAAGACGGTCGTATGGATCGATCGGTACATGTTCGACTTGGGCGTCGCCACGTAGTCGTGAAAGCGTTCCTGAATCGGTGTCCAAAGACTGTGAATCACCCCCAGTGCGGCATAGCAGTCCTGGAGAGACTCCGTCAGCACCCGCATGGCCATGAGGTCGTAGATGTCATCAAACGGCCGGTTTTGGACGACAATCTTCCGATGGATCGACCAGAGATGCTTCGGACGCCCTTGGACGACGGCGTGAATCCCAGCGTCTGCGAGAGCGTCTTCTAGTGGACGCTGCATCTCGAGGATTTCCCGCTCCCTCGTTCGCCGCCGCTGGCGCAGCTTCTTCACAACCCCGTCGTACTCCGTGGGCTCGAGGAACTTGAACGCAAGATCCTCTAGCTCCCACCGGATCGCAGCCATCCCGAGTCTGTGAGCCAGCGGCCCATAGATCTCCCGCGTTTCCAGTGCGATGCGCCGCTGCTTGTGAGGCGGCAGGTGCCCGAGCGTTCTCATGTTGTGCAGTCGGTCCGCGAGCTTCACGAGAATCACGCGGGCGTCTGTCGCCATGGACAGGAGCATCTTTCGATAGTTCTCGACCTGCTGCTCAGTTGCTGACCGAAACTGCACCTTCCCGATCTTGGTGACCCCATCCACGATGAGCGCAACGGAGGGTCCGAACTCCTTCTCGACGTCGCGGAGCGTGACTTCCGTGTCCTCGATGGTGTCGTGTATCAGGCCAGCGACAATGGTGTCGGTGTCGAGCCGAAGCTGAGCGAGGATCGTCGCGACCTCGATCGTGTGGCTGACGTACTGCTCGCCGGAGGCCCGCGTCTGTCCCTCGTGTGCGGCAACGGCCAAGTCAAAGGCCCGTCTGACCGCATCCACATCGAGGCGTTCCGCATAGCTCTCTAGCGCTCGGGCAAGCGGCCGAGGAAGCCCGCGGATCGTGGCTCCGGTCGTCATTCAGACTCGTTCCCTGCTCACAGCGATGGCCTCACGATGCGGTCCTCCTGCGACCGAGCCGAGCGAAGAATCGCCCATCGTACGCGGCCGCGCCCGCCAGTAGCATGCAGCCGGCGGCCAACGCGACCAAGGCCAGGTGGACCTCACGACTCGCCCACGTCGCCATCGTCGTGATAAGTACCAGCACCGAGCCGACTAAGAACGAGCACACTAGGGCCGGGTCCGCTCGAAGAGCGTGAACTGTTCGGACGTACCAGAGGCCGAACAGGACGCGGCCGACTGACACGATCAAGTATGCCATCCCGATCCCTTCGGGTGAGCCGCCTCGGTTCAACAGCCACGCGCACCCCAAGAGTCCGATGTTCCAAGACAGTTCGTACTTCACGAACACCCTCATTCGAGCGTGAGCCAGAATAGGCACCGTCAATACCCAGGCCAACGACGTGAGGTAGAGACCCGGGAGCATCCATCGCAATGCCACGAGTGCCCCTTGGAACTCGGAAGAGAAGAGCAACGTCACGAGTCCCGGCTTGGCGGCAATGCTCAGTGCGACGGCCGGGGCACCGAGAGATAGAGCGAGCAAGAGGAAGTCTCGGACCGTGTCCGTGAAGGCGGAGGCCTCCCGCGTCCCGCTCAACAGAGGCAGGTAGTACCCCTGCATCGCAGCCATGAGCATGAGCGGCGCGCTAACACTCAAGGTCCACGCGGCATCGAAGAATCCCGCCGACGTGAGGCCACCCGCAGCAGTCGTCCACACTCGCAGCAACAGCACGACGGTTGTGCCCACGAACGCGGTGACGACCAACGTGCCGGCGAACCCGAGGAAGTGTCGCCCCGCCTCGGCGTCACCTTTTCGCGTGAGCGCCCTGCGGATCGTCGCCCCGAGTCGCGACGCGCCCCACGCGAAGGCGACCCCGGCCCCCAGCGCGATCGCGGACCGCGCTCCGAGCAGACCGACAAGTGAGCGAGCATCGCCACTCACGAACAGCTGCGACGCCGGAAGGGCTAGCACGAGTAGGGTGAGTCCCGCGCAGGTCTGCACCGTGGCGTACGCTTCCATTCGGCGGTCCGCCATGAGCAATCCGCTGACGAAGAACTGCATCGAGCCCAACATCACCGGGATCGTCATCCACCTGATCAAGACGACCCCGTCCGCCACTCCGGGCAAAGCCCGCGCGGCCAGCTGGGGGGCGAAGAGGAAGGTACCCGCGACCACAATGGTGGTCGTGCCGAGCATGATCTGCAGGACCGTCGCAGTGTAGTCGGCGCGAACCTCTCCTTCGCGGCTCGCAGTGCCCTGCACCAGCGCGGTTTGCCCACTCATGGTCGACAACGCGAAGGAAGATTGCCGGAACTGACGCAAGAGGGAGAGCAACCCGATACCTGCCGGGCCAGCCACCACAGCGACGATCTTCCCAGACAGCATGGTGAATGCCATCAGGGCGGCACTGCCCAGAACGGTGCTGATCAGAGCTCTGCGATGTCGCACAGTCATGGGCTTGCGTTCACCCGGCCAGACTTAGGAGCCGTGGACGAGCCGAGAGAAGAGCACCTCGTACTCGTCGACCACCCGTTCCCACGTGTAGCGTTCCGTAATCCGATCACGGGCCCTCGACCGCATTTGCTCGGCGTCCCCTGGTGACCGCTCAAGCTCGTCGACTACGTCGGCAAGTGACTGAGGATCCTTCTCGAAGTACACCCCGTGTCGACCGCGATTGAGTACTTCCTGACTGAACGGAGTATCGAGGGCCAGGATACACGCGCCGAACCCGAGCGCCTTCAGCAATGCCGGGTTCGTCCCACCGAACTCGTGACCGTGGAGATACGCGAAACACCCACAGTAGAGCTCGCGCAGAAGGTCCTGATCGCGCACATAGCCGGTGAACCTCACGC
>JBCCEZ010000035.1:0-46726 GCA_039030015.1 Gemmatimonadota bacterium
AACGTTGTTGACCAAGCCGCCGATCCCGGTGCCCTCGATCGCCACCTGGGCGCCCGCTAGCGGGGCCAGGCTGACTGCATCGCGGACCAGTCCGGTCACGGTGCCCGTGTTCTGCGCCACTGCTGGCAGGGCGCCGAACGCCGCGAAGGCGAGCGCAATCGCGAGATTGCGTGCTGCCCGTGCGGAGTGTGAAACAAACGTCCTAGGAGTCATGGGTCCTCCGTTGACTCTAGGGTACACGAACCCCTCCTCCACACCACCGCCCAACATGTGTTTTAAGGGATTCGGCAACCCCATGTCAAGCCGTAAGTGGCTAAACGTTGCCGATTGGCACCGCGGTTCCGAGCGCGGTGTCACAACACATGTTCCTGGTTCGTGTACTCTTCTTGGACACGATGCCGGCAAAAAGTGTTGAGCAACGCCCGATGGGGCGGCTCAGTCCAGATCGACGCGACTATGCTGTGGCAGACGCGTACCGATCCAGAGGCTCCCGAACGGCGCCCACGCGCACCGGGGTCGGATCAGCCCCTCGGGAACTCCGGGACGACGCACTCAGCCCGTTCCAGGCGCTCCGCCTGACCATCGGCAATCCCGCGCCGCATCTCGATCTTGATCACTCCGCTCGCGCCCGAAGAGCCGTACTCCCACCCCGCTGCGGCACCCGGCTGGATCTCGAGGCGTGAGATCTCGGTGGGACGCATCGTGTGGAGCGTCCCCTCGACACCGGGCATCCGGACGCCGTCGATGACGACGACGGGAGCATCGGTCGCCGCTCCCGTCGACCGGCTGCGACCCGCCACGAGGCTGGAGATATCTCCGGGGGCTCCTTGCATCGGGCTGACCATGTTCGGAGCGATGCGTCGGACCAGTTCCAACACCGAACTCGCACTGATCCGATCGATCTCTTCCTGCTCGAGGACCCGCCCTCCCGTGCGCTTCCGCTCCTCGACGATCTCCTCTTCCTCAGCCGCCACGGCGCCGAAGGCCGGAGGCAAGCGATACCGCTCGTCGCGCGGGATGCCATTCACAACGGTGATCTGGCTCCACGTGATCCGACAATCCGCCGTGAGGAGCGCAAAAAGCCGCCTCCCCTGGGGAAGGCCGGTGATCGTGAACTCCCCGAGCCGGTTGGTGAAGGTGGTCGCGCCCGTGTCCATACGCACGAGCACACCTTCGATCGGATCGCCGCTGATACTGTCGACGATCTGCCCCTGGAAGATCGCGCCCATATCCGGATCCGTCGCCGACATGACGTCGCTCTGGGCAACAAGCGGCGTCGCGCCCCACGCCGCCAGCGCGACGCACACCGAGAAGAAGCGAAGTGGTCTCATACCATATATTACGCACCGGACCCACCCGGGTGTCACCCGCCCGCGGTCCGACCCAAGCGGAAGAGCCCCCCGATGGCATCGTAGTCGATGCGCCCTGTCTCGGGATGGAACGTCAGCGTCGTCTGCCCATTCCTCCACACCCACCCTCCCTGATAGGTCAGCGGAGTGGGGTCGCCCACCTCTCCGTCCCGACGGTGCACGCGCATGGAGAGCTCTCGGCCGTCGGCCTCGATGCTGAGCGTGAAGACGGCCCCTCGCCCCTCGCCGGAATACGTGCCGACCAGCGGGCTCACATCCCGCGTAACCGGGGGCTCGACCGGATCGACCACTTCACCCAACACGGCGTCGGCCAGCGCCAGCGCCAAGACGCCCGGCCCCTGAGGTGCGGTGCTGTTTTGCAGCACGGCGATGCTCAGTCTCGAATCGGGGTAATACGTCAGGACCGAAAGGAAGCCGTTGATGCCCCCACCGTGGGTCAGTACGCGCCGATCTCCCTCGACGAAGGCGGAGATCCCGGCGGCGTAGCGCGTCGGCGTTCCGTCCTCCAACGGTTGGGCGGTAATCAACCCGCGATACGCCTCCTCGGGGAGGAGGTCCCCCTCGTGAACGGCCTGGTTCCACTTCACCAAGTCGGCGACGGTCGAGCAGAGTGATCCGGCGGCGTACGGCCAGGTGTGATCCAGATAGCGGGCCCGAATCACCTCTTCCGGACTGATCGCGTCGTATCCGTGCGCCCGGCGGGCCTGCACACGCGCCTCGGAGCAGTAGTAGGAGTCGGTCATCCCGGCCGGCGCAAAGAGGCGTTCCTCGATGAAGTCCTCGTACGACTGTCCGGACACCGCCTCGATGATGAGCCCGAGAAAGAAGAAGCCGGAGTTGTTGTAGATGAGGGCCTCACCCGGCTCGAACTGAAATGGCTCGGCTTCGATCAGCCGGACGAGAGTGTCGCGGGGCAGCTTGAGCGGCGTGATCTCGCCGAAGAAGGGCAACTCCGTGTAGCCGCGAATCCCCGACGTGTGATCGAGGAGTCGCCGAACCGAGACGTGTCGACCCTGCAGGTCGTAGTCGATGTACTGGTCGAAGCTCGCATCGAGGTCCAACGCACCTTCGTCCGCCAGCAGGAGCACAGCCGCGCCGGTGAATTGCTTCGTGACGGATCCGATTTCATAGCTGGCTCGGCCGTCGTCGGGCGTCGCCACGTCCCACTCCAGATCGACGAAGCCGTACCCGCGTTGGAGAAGCACCTCGTCCCCCTGCACCACCGCCACCGATACGCCCGGAATGATGGGGCTCTCGATGTGGGCGAGAGCGAGAGAGTCAAGCGTCTCCACGAGTGGGGGAGCGACGACCTGGGCCGCGAGGGGCCCCGCGGCGAACGCGAGTGCGGCCGAAGCCATCCAACTCCAACGACGCACGTCTCACCTCCGTTCGGGCCGCCACGCCCCGGTGGGGCAGAGCGCGAATGATGAGAGGAGCGCGCGCGACCAGGCAAGCATCCCGAGGCTCGAAGACGAGCGTCTCGCCTAGCGCGCCTCGAACATCGTGTTCGGGAGCAGCTCGAAGTACGAGAGCGACTCGTTGGCACGATACACGTCGCAGGAGTGGTATCGGACGTCCGTTCGGATCTCCACCGAGGAAGGCGAGTTGTCGGCGTTGAGCCCACCGATCAGCATTCCATCCACCGAACCACCCCCGAGAAAACCGAGGAAGGGTTCACCGATATTCTCTGCCAAGACGATCCCCTCCCAGTTGAAGAGGAACCACGGCCGAAGCTCGCCGACCCAGATGAGGACGCCTTTGTTGTGATCGCCGGAGGTGCTCGTGAGGTTGTGGCCGGTGAAGCGGACCAGCGGGAACGAATCCGCCGGGATCGTACCGAGCGGTGGAAGCGTGTTCTCGTAGTCGACGGGGAAATCGGGATCGCTCAACACGTCCCATCGCGCGACGATCGAGTCTCGAATCGCGTCCCAGCCGCCAGGCCAGATCTCCGACGATGGCGACCCGTTGAGCACACCGGAAATCGCCCCGCGCGCAACACCACCTGTGATCGACGACGCTCCGCCACCCACGCAGTCGAACGCCGTATTGTGGTCGACCCCGTCCGCATCGCCGAAGGAGTGCACCGTCACCGAGTTGGCCGAGGTGATCAGCGCGGCCAGGTGAGGCATGGGCCTCCGGCGTAGGATCGCTTGTGCCGTCACCACGCGCCGGGCCGGTGTCGCGGGAGTCCGCGGGTCGGCCACCGTCGCCTCGGCCTTCAACGTGTAGAGGTGCGTGACGGAATCGGTCTCGGCGAGTTTCCGGGTCGTGACGACGACAACGCCGTCGCCCATCGCATACGAGACGGTGTCGGGCACCGTCCCACTGTGCTCGCCCACGAATCGCTCGATGCCCGCCCGGGCCACGGCAAGCGCCTCGCCACCCTCACTGGAGTAGCGCGCCATGGCGAATTCCGACGCAACGATCAGGTATCCCGCTGCACCGGCGACCGAAATCGCGAAGAGCATGAAGACGACGAGCGCCAGGACAAACCCCCCGCGCCCACGAGCGATCGCGCGCGTGCCGTACCCGGTCATCGGACCTGCCTCAACGTGATGTTCGTCGTCAACCCGAACGTCACGTCGCTCAGTCCGCCCGAGGCGGCCCTCTTTCGGGCGTCGGCGATCACTCGAATCGCGTCGATGCTCGCCACCGACGCCGACGGGACCGTGTCGACATACGTCGACGTACCCGCCACCCGATACTGGAACTGAGCGGTCGAGTCCATTCCGGTGACGAACTCCAACGGGGCGAAGCCGCGGGGCGTCCGATAAAGCGCCGTCGACACGGAATCGAGCGCGGAGAGCTCGAACGAGTACGTGGTCTCACGGAACAGCATGACGACGTCCCCGATGGCAGGGGTCGTCGAAAACAAGCTGCTCAGCGACGCGAGGCGGTGGAACTCGGCGCTCGCCCCCACGGTGTCGGCGCCTGCCGAGGCGCACGCGGAAGCAGAACCGGCGTCCGACCCGTTGAGCGTGGACCAGTCCGCGATCGCGTATTCCCAGGTCGAATCGTTCCTCAGGGCCAAACCCGCGACGGTGGGCGTGTAGAGGCCCGCCTCGCCGCCTGGGGTCTGAACGTCTCCAAGCGCGGCGCCTGCCTTGTTGCAGATGATGGCGGTGGCGATCGGGGTGCGAAGCGTGAGGGTCCGGGCTCCGGCCGTGACGATCCCGTCCTCAGCTACGGTGCGGATGTCGAGCCCGAGGAGCTGGGTCGCCGCCCGCGCGTTGTCCTGCGCCTCCGCCTGAAGCGTCTGCGTCGAGTAGTAGCTGTTCTGGACGAGGAAGGCGTGCGTCGCCAGTCCGATCACGAAGGTCGAGAGGACCAGAGCGATGAGGGTCTCGACGAGGGTAAAGCCCGAGCGAGCCGCTCCTACCACGTACCCGACACGTACGACGTCACGTCGTGGGACGGCCCCTCGCCCGACACCGGGGAAATGGTCACATCCACACGGGCCAACACCGCCGTGATCGATGTCACCACCACATTCCGCTGGTACGCCCATCCCTGCACCGTCATCGTATCGACCACCGTCCCGGCGGTCAGCGAATCGAGAGGCATCGCCTCGATACTGTCGAGACTCGAGCCGGCCAGTTCGACGATCTCCGTGCGGGCACCTGCGTTCCTCATCTGAACGGTGAGCGAGTTGCCCACCTGCATCACCATGAGGATTCCCACCGAAAAGATGACGAGCGCGCCCAGCACCTCGATCAAGGTGAAGCCCGTCATCCGGGGATCCGCGCCACATGGGTCGACGTCGACGCTCAACTCTGCTCGATCTTCGAGGCTCCCATACCGTTGAACGATACACGGTAGGTGATAGCGCCGGAAGAAAACGTTGCGGTAGCGATCGTCGTGCCCCACGCGACCATGTCCGCCATCCCCCGAGAGTCGAACAGCAAGGAGTCTCCAGCCAGGTCGAGGGTCACCCCGCTGAGATCGATGTCGGCGTTGGTTCCGAATCGGCGGCGCGCGATCTCGGTCGCCGTCGATTGTGAGACGACCTCGTACCAGAGCGAGCCCTCGTAGAAACGAATGACGACCGGTTCGCTCGACCGGAGCGCGAAGCTGCGCGCTGCCGTGAGGTCCTGGGCGAAGACTTGAGCGGCCCGCCGCGCGGCGTCTCTCTGGAAGTAGTCGGAAAAGGCGAGCGTGCCGAGCGTGATCACCACCGCCGCGATCGTCACCACGATCAGCAGCTCGATGAGCGTAAAGCCCGCCCGCGCCGTCCTCATCCTGCCGCTTTGCCCTCGGCCCGAGCGAGGCGGTCGGCCACACGCCCGAGCTCTCGGGTCGCCACGGAGGACGCGGCGAATCCGACCTCGCTTTCCTCTTTCAGCTCGGAGAGGATCGTTTCGAACCGTCCCGTCTCCTTGCTCGTGAGTAGGCTCATGAAGTCCTCGGGTGGCTCCTCATCGTCGCCCATCCGGGCGGCACGCTGGATCAGACCGACCGTCACCTTCCGTAGCGCACGGGAGAGGTCGTCGGACAGCACCTGCGCCGCACGCTGCTCCCACGGGTCGTCTCCCGCGGAGGCAAACGCCTTCCGTCGCAGCCACGGGATCTGGAAGGTGGAGGACGCCTGGTAGTACGCCGAGGCGGTCGGCACGACGTCGGCACCGGTCTCTCGGACGATGTCCAAGATCTCGAGAATCTGATCGAGGAAGCGGAGGGTGATGAGGCGCCGGGAGAAGGCTTCGTCGGCCCCCAACTCCTGGATCTCACGCACGCGCGCCTCGAACAGCTGCTGCTCCTCACCCTGGACCACCTCGCCGAAGGCGTCTCGCAACTCGGCCAGGCCCGACAGGTTCTCGTTGACGATGTCGGTCGCGCTGTGGTCGGAATCGACGTTCTGGAGCACCCACCGAGTCGTGCGCTCCAGGACGCGTCCCAGCGCCAGCAGCCACCGGTACGAGACACGGGCGTTCAACGCCGTCGACTGCTTAGCCATCTGACCGAGCAGGGCGCGGTGATCGGCGAGTCGCGACGCGACCAGCCACGCGCGAACGACCTCTTCGGCGGAGCTCCCGGTGTCGCGCATCACCCGCGTCACGAAGCCGGCGCCCATGAGATCAACGACGTCGTTGGTGACCTCGGCCGTGATGATCTCCCGCCGGAGGCGGTGGCCATCGAGCTGAGACTCCCCCGCGGCCTGAACGGCCTTCGCCGGGAAGTAGCCGAGGAGATAGCTGTAGGCGACCGGGTCGTCCGGAAGTCCGCCTGAGAGCAGCTTGTCCTTCAGGCTCAACTTCGCGTACGCGAGCAACACGCACAGCTCGGGCCGCGCCATCGCCTGACCGCGTTCCTTCCGCTCGAACAAGACGTCCGACGACGGCAGGTGTTCTGCGGTGCGGTCGAGTTCGCCGGCCTTCTCGAGCGCGTACATCAAGTCGCGTACGTCGTCGAGCGACTCCCGCGACCGCCTCTCGTCCAGGGAGATCGCCCGGCTCTGTGATCGATTGTTGTCCAGGACCAACTCGGCGACCTGCTCCGTCAGCTCCTCGAGCAAGACGTTCCTCTTTTCCTCCGAGAGCTGGCCCGATCGGACGGCGGGAGCCAGGAGGATCTTGAGGTTCACCTCGTGGTCCGACATGTCGACGCCGCCGGAGTTGTCGAGCGCATCGGTGTTGATCCGCCCTCCAGTCAGCGAGTACTCGATTCGCGCCCGCTGCGTCAGCCCGAGGTTTCCGCCTTCGCCGATCACGTCGCAGCGGAGCGCCCCCACGTCGACCCGGACTGCGTCGTTGGCGGGATCGCCGGCGTCAGCGTGCGTCTCCGACGCGGACTTCACGTACGTGCCGATGCCACCATTCCACAGAAGCTCGACCGGTGCGCTCAGCACTGCGCGGATCAAGGCCTCACCATTCGTCGGGGCTTCGTCGTCCTCGCGAATGCCCAGGGCTTTCCGAGCCTGGGGCGTGAGATCGACCTCCTTGGCCCCGCGCGGCACGATCATCCCACCCTCGCTGAGGAGGGACTCATCGTAGTCCTCCCAGCTCGAGCGCCCGAGTTCGAAGATCCGCTTCCGTTCGGCGTAGGTCGGCGCCGGAGCGGGATCCGGGTCGATGAAGATGTGACGGTGGTCGAACGCGGCGATCAGTCGAATCTGCTCGGAGAGGAGCATCCCGTTCCCGAATACGTCGCCGCTCATGTCTCCGATCCCGGCGACCGTGAAGGGCTCGGACTGGATGTCTTTTCCTTTCTCGCGGAAGTGCCGCTTGACGCACTCCCAACCCCCGCGCGCCGTGATGCCGACGGCTTTGTGGTCGTACCCGTTCGAGCCGCCGGACGCGAACGCGTCGTCGAGCCAGAAGCCGTAGTCCGCCGAGACGCCGTTGGCGAAGTCCGAGAAGGTCGCCGTCCCCTTGTCCGCCGCGACCACGAGGTACGGGTCGGGGGGGTCGTACGCGACGACGTCGGCAGGAGGCTCAGTCTTCGTCCCGGCGAGGTTGTCGGTCAGGTCGAGAAGTCCGCGGACGAGCGTTTGGTACTGAGACTTCCCCTCGGCGAACCAAGCGTCGCGGTCTTGGGGGTTCAATCGCGTGACGAAGCCGCCCTTCGAGCCCCCCGGCACGATGACCGCATTCTTGACCATCTGGGTGTTCACCAGCCCGAGGATCTCGGTGCGGAAGTCATCGGGCCGGTCGCTCCAACGGATCCCGCCGCGGGCCACGGTCGCGCCCCGGAGGTGGATGCCCTCCATGCGGGCCGAGTGGACCCACACCTCGAAGAGGAGCTCCGTCGGTCGCGAGTGTTCGATATCCCCCACCAAGAACTTGAAGGAGATGTACGGTACGCCACCGGAGCGATGCGTCGGCTCGGCGCCTCCCCGTCGATAGAAGTTGGTTCGGACCGCAGCCGAGATCGTCTCCTCGAGCCCGCGGAGCGCACGGTCATCGGCGAGCAGCGCGACGCCACGGAGCGAGGCGTGAAACGCTCGCCGAATGTCGCTCGCGGCGTCGACGCGTTCGTCGATGCTCTCTGGACGGGCCGGATCGAACTTCACGCGGAAGAGATCGAAGAGTTCCTTGGCGATGCCCGGATTCTCGACGAGCGCATTCCGCAGCGCGGCTCGCGACGGAACCGCCCCCCGCTGGAACGCATAGCCGGAAAAAGCGCGTAGAACGTCGACCTCGCGCCAGCTCAGCTCAGCGCTCAGGACGAGCGCGTTCAGAGGATCGCTGACCGCGTCCCCGGCGCGTGCCGCGAGCAAGGTGTCCGAGAGGCGCTGTGCGCCTCCATCGACATCCAGGAGCTCGCCCGAAGCGTCTTGGACGGCGAAGACGTAGATCGTCGCTTCCGGCTCACCGTTCGAACCGACCTCGTACGGCTTCATCGCGAGGACGCGAAGTCCCGCGTTCTCGAGGATCGGCATGAAGTCGGAGAGAACCAGACGAGATGACCGAAGGAAGACCTTGAGCTCCGTTGCGCCTTGGATCCCCGCGACGACCGAGCCTTCCCCGTGATTCGTCAGTCGGATGGAGATCGACCGCTCTTCGGAGAGCATCGACTCGAGCTCGAGGATGTCGTCGACGGCTACGTCCGGTTCAGCCGCGGCCTGGTACTCTCGACTGAAGGCGGCTCCATAGTGATCCGCCAGTCGCGCCGCCTCGTCCGCCGAGCTGGAGCGCTCCAGACCGTCCCGAACTCTGTCGGTCCAGGTCCGAATAATGCCCGCGACCACGACCTCGAGATCGCCCGCTGTGACGGCGGACACCTGGGCTGGGTCGGCGCCGATGTAGAAGTGGAGTCGGGCCTGATCTCCTTCGCCCATAGCGAGGTGGTAGTTGAGCACCTCACCGTCGTACGCCTCGATCAGCGCGGCCTCGATCGCCTTCCGGACCGCACCCGAGAAGCGATCTCTCGGCAGGATGACCATGACCGAGAGCCCCCGTCGAAGCGGATCTTCCCGGAAGGTGACCCGAACCTGACCCGCTCCGTACGAACCGAGAACCGCCCGCACGTCCTGACCGATCTCTTCCGGGGAATCCAGGAAGAGCTGCTCCTTGGGGAGCGAGTCGAAGATCGTGATGATCTCTTTGTAGTCGTGCGAACCCTCGGGCACGCCCGATGCCTCGAGGATCTGAGCGAGCTTGTTGCGCAGCAGAGGGATGGCCGCGGCGGACTCGGCGTAGGCCTTGGATGTGAACAGACCGATGAAACGGTGCTCGCCAATGACCTCCCCAGCCGGCGACAGCTTCTTGACGCCGACGTAGTCCATCCTGGCACGACGGTGGACCGTCGACTCGGCGTTCGTCTTGTTGACGATGAGCACCGGCCCATGCATGGCGAGCTCGCGCATCGCCGTGCTCATCTGAGACAGCGGTACAGGCGCGGCGAAGCGTGACTCGCCCTCGTTCCGCAGCAGACCGAGACCGGACCCTGGCTCGACGACGATCGCCGGCTCCGAACCCTCGTCGTCCGTCAGAAGGTCGTATCCTCGATATCCGAGGAAGACAAAGCCGCCGTCGCGAAGCCACCGGAGGAAGTCTTGGATCTCCTCGAACTCGGCGGAGCGATCCGGCAGGTGGTCGGCGGTCTGGCCTACCACATCGACGACCCGGTCCAACACGGACACCATCGGTTTGAAGTCGTCGGTGGAACGGACGACGTCCTGGAGGCGCGAAGTCAGTTCGGTGGCGAGCGCTTCGTGGCGCGAGCCGTCCTGAACGCGCCGTACCTCACAGTGGACGATCGACTCCTTCGTTCCCCCGTCCGAGGGTGGGGCGATCGCAACGACCTCCCCCTCGTCGTTCCGCTCGACGTCGAGGATGGGGTAGACCATGCGTTCGATGGCGAGTCCCTCACCGCTCAAGAACTCTCGCATCGAGTCGATGATGAACGGCCGCTCGGAGACGTTGCTCCGAATCACCGTGACGTCGGCACCCCAATCCCCATCGGGATTCTCGGCCGCCACGTCGACACGGAATCCGCGCGTCGACCGAAGGAACGCGAACGTGCCGACCACCATGTCGGCCAAATCCTCGGCGGTCCGAGCGTGGAGGAGCTCTTCAGGGGCTCGGGAGAGGAAAAGGCGCGTGAATTCGAGAAGGAGCGTCTCCGCTCCCTCAGGGCGCGCCTCGAGGACTCGGCACACCGACTCGATCGTCGGTGAGCTCGCACGGAGCCGGCCTTCGGCGGCTCCCGTTGTGTCGCTCATATGTCGTTGGACGGGATCGTCGCGCCGCGTCGACCAGCGCGGAAGTGTGACGGGCCACTGCACTACAACGTTACCTGAGAACGCCTCGTCGGGAAACCGAAAATTCCCACGATCGAAGCATTCCTCTAGCTTGCTCCATGCGCTTCCTGCACATCGCCGACGTCCACCTCGACACCTCCTTCGCGGGGCGTTCCGAAGAGGTCCGCGGTCGACTCCGCGACGCGTCTCGAACCGCATTCAGTCGCGCGGTCGATGTCGCCATCCGCGAGGACGTGCACGCGCTGCTGATTGCGGGTGATCTGTTCGACGGGGACCGGCTCTCGTTCCAGACCGAGCGCTTCCTGCTCCGAGAGACCGAACGCCTCCAAGACCACCAGATCACCGTCGTGTACGCGACGGGAAACCACGATCCCGGCTCGGCCACGATGGGGCCTCGGGCTCTGGCGTGGCCCACGTGCGTACGGGTTGCCGCCGACGGCACGCCGCGCCGCTTCCAGATCTTGGATCGGAATCGAGAGCCGGTCGGGTATGTGACGGCCGTCGGCCACGAGGGCCCTCGGGTCACCGACGACCTGTCCCGGACCCTCCCGGCGCCCGCGGGCGCGCTCCCCGAGATCGCGCTCCTCCACACGCAAGTCCGCACGTCCGCGTCCGCGGACCAGCATCACCCCTACGCGCCCTCGGACCTCACGTGGCTCCGCCATGCCGGCTACGACTATTGGGCGCTGGGCCACATCCACATGCGGCAAGAGCTCTCCGACGACCCGCCGATCTGGTACCCCGGCAGCATACAAGGAAAGACCCACGCCGACCGCGGGGCCCGGGGAGCACTCCTAGTCGACCTCACGGACCGGCAGAACCCGGCGATCGCGTTCCGCTCCCTGGCTCCCGTGCGATGGGACACGATCGAGGTATCCCGGCTCGAGCGCGTCACCTCCCTCGACGAACTGGAGCACGCGGTACGTTCGGCGTGGCAATCGGCGAGAGAGGCCGATCCGGCGACCTCTGACATCGAGTGGATGGTCCGGGTCACTCTCTCCGGCCCATGCCCGCTATGGTCCGAGCTCCGTACCGAAGAGGACCGCGAGACCCTGGCTCGTGAACTCCGCGGGGTTCTGGGGGCGTTGGACGTCGTGGTGTTGGCCGACGACGTGCACCCCGTCTTGGCCCTCGAGGAACACCGACTCCGGACGGACATCCTCGGCGAAGCACTCCGCTTGGCGGACGCCGTACGCGAGGGCCGCCAATCGATCGACCACCTCTTCGAGGGGACGCTTGCCGGTGCTCCGTCGGACGACCGCGTCGCCCTCCGTCGGTATGTGCAGGACCTCCTGACCGGAGCCGACGGCGAGATTGCGGCACGGCTCCTCGAGGGGCACGAGTGAAGATCGAACAGTTCCGCATCGACGGCTTCGGCAAGCTCCGCGGATTGGAGACCGGCTCCCTCGAGAAACTCGTGGTCGTCTTGGGACCGAACGAAGCAGGGAAGTCGACGTTGTTCCACTTCCTGACCACGGCGTTGTACGGCTTCCAGCCCGCGTCGCGGGACCGGAACCCACACGTACCGTGGGACACGGACGAAGCCGGCGGCATGGTTCAAGTGCGCCTCTCCGACGACCGCTGCGCGGTGATCGAACGCCGACTTCGCTCCGCCCCCAAGGGGCTTCTGCGCGTGGCGGGAGAGGAGTCCGACCTGAGGAATCAGCCTGTGCCTTGGGTATCCCACGTCCCCCGCGGAGTCTTCCGGCAGGTGTTCGCGATCACCCTCGCCGAGCTCGCCGGACTGGATTCGGAAACGTGGCTTCGGATCCAGGATCGCGTCTTGGGGTCGATGGGCGCCTCCGACCTCAGGGGCGCCCGGGGCGTCGCCGAGCGTCTGGAGCAAGAAGCCGGCGAGATCTGGCGTCCGAGTCGTCGGGGGAACCAGCGACTCCGGCAGCTGCGTGCCGACACGCGGGCACTCCGCGAACGCCGTAGCCACGCACTCGATCGCGACCGAACGATTCGCACGCTCGTCGAAGAGAGAGAGAACGAACTCGTTCGACTCCGGGAGGCGCGGACAGAGCGCCAAGGGCACAAAGTGGCTCTCGAGGTCACGAACCGACTCCTACCGGTGCGCCGCCGCCTCGATCGCCTGGAGGCCCTTCGAGAACAGGGCGGGGCGCCCGAAGAGCTACGTCAGCTGCCGCGCACCCTCGTCGACACCGTGCTCCGACTCCGGGCGGACCTCGACCGCGCGAAGGCGGGCGCAGCTCGGATTTCACGCGAGGTGGATGAGGTCCGCACCACGAGCGAGTCGTGCGACGACCGGCAGCAGGCGATCGTCGAAGCCGGACCCCGGCTCGACATGATCATCACGCAGGCGCTGACTGCATCCTCCGAGGCCGAGTCGGTACCAGAGTTCGAGAGTGAGCTGCGCGAGGTAACGGGGCGACTTCGAGCGATCGAGAGTCAGACCTTCGACGCAGAGGCCGACGAACGAGCGATTCAGGCTCTTTCCGCTCTGCCCATCACCTTGCTCGAGGACCGCATCAGCCGACTCGAGTCCGCGGCCGCAGCCGGCGGGCCTCGTGAGGAGACCTCGTCTGCGGCCCGGTGGAGCCGAAACCCGGTACCGATCGCCTTCGCCGTCGCGGCCGGGGTGGGCCTCCTCACATGGGGGCTCAGCACCAGCGCGCCTACGGCTGCGTCACTCGGGGGCGCACTGGCCGCATTGGGCGCTGCCTGGGCGGCCCTGACTCTGCGAGCCGCCGAGGGCCCCACTCACGAGACCGACCCTGCGACCGCGCTACAGGCCGAGATCCGGGAGATGCTCTCTGCCCTGCCGCTCAGGAAGGAGTGGACCGACACCCCGACGCGCGCACTGGTCCGTGATCTCAAGCAGCTACAGGAGCTGCACGAATCCCGGCGAGGGCTCGACGAACGCATCGGTTCGACCACGCGTCGGGTCGATGCGCTGTTGCACGACGGGAATGCGCTGGCGCACGAAGTCGGGCTTCCGGCCTACGACGCACCGCATGCGATGGCCTCCGAGCTGCGAGGAGCGCTCAAGGCCGCGGAAGAAGTGCGCGCCGTGGCACTCTCCGCCGGGCGCGACCTCGGTCGACTCGAAGCGGCGGGCGCCGAGGCAGGCGAAGAGGTGCGACGGATCGACGGGGAAGTCGCGGCCCTCGTCGGCCGGGTCTTCGAGCTGACAGGGGCCACGGATCTCGACGCCGTGGAGCGTGTCGAACGTCGCATCTCCGCCCACGCCGAAGCCGACCAACTGGAGCAAGAACTCCTACGCGAGCATCCCGACCTGGACGAAGTTCGGGCGCGGATCGTTCAGGCGGAGGCCGAGGGCGTCGAGTGGAGCCGCGGCTCGGATGAACTCGCTCACCTCCGCGGCCGCATCGAGGAGTTGGACGAGACTGTCGAGGACGGCGTCGGAACGGTCGAGGCGCTCGAGCAACAGATTCGCCATCTCCGGGAGTTGGAGACCGCAGACACCGTGGACAGCGCACTCCTCGACGCCCGCGACGCCGAAGACGCACTCGCCCGAGAGCGGGATCGGAAGTGGGTGATGGCCCAGCTCATCCGCGAAGCGGACCGCCGCTTCCGGGAGGAGCACCAACCCGATCTCCTTCGTCGTGCGTCGGAGCACCTCCGTACATTGACCGAAGGTCGCTACACGGGTCTTCTGATCGACGAGACGGGGGGCCAAGCCCGATTCCAACTCGTCGGGCCAGGCCTCCCGAAGCCGATCCCATTGGCCTCTCCGATATCGACCGGCACGATCGAACAGGCATACCTGAGCCTGCGACTAGCGATCGTCGACCACCTCGACGACGGCGCGGAACGGCTCCCCCTCTTCGTCGACGAGGCCTTCGTGAACTGGGACGCCTCCCGCCGAGATCAGGGCCTCGACACCTTGTCTCGGCTGAGCGAGACACGGCAGATCTTCGCCTTCACCTGCCACCCGGGGATGGCCGCGCGGCTCGACGCGCACGGCGCCCGGGTTCTCGAGCTGGAGCGGTGACCCTCCCTGGTCTACCCGTCGAGACGGAGCTTCCGCTCGGCGTACGACGTGTCGGGAAGGCGGGTGACTCGAGCCGCGCCTTCGTCCTCGTGCACGGCTTTGGTGGCTCGTCGTTCACATGGCGCGATTGGGCTCCGCGACTGGGCGAGGTGGCGCCGACCTATACCGTGGATCTCACCGGATTCGGCGACGCACCGAAGCCGCGCAACGCCCCGTACGATCCCGCGAGCCAGGCCGACTCACTCGTCGGCCTGATCGACGAGATCGGAGCTTCTCGCGTGACCCTGGTCGGCCACTCGATGGGGGGTGGGATCGCTCTACTCACGGCACTGCACCTCGCGTCATCCGAGACCGTCAGGGTCGACGCGATCGTCCTCATCGGCGCCGCAGCGTATCGGCAGAAGCTGCCGCCCTTCGTAGCTCTTTCGAAACGACCTCGCCTTTCGACGGCCTTGGTTCGCGCGATCGGAGCCCGACGTATCGTGCACGCCACGCTTCGCTCGATCGTGTACGACTCGGCGACGGTGAATCGTGAACAGATCGCGGCCTATGCACGGCCCTTGGAGACCGACGAGGGCCTCTATGCAGCGATGGTCTCGGGACGAAACATCCTCCCCGAAGACATCGACGAAGTCTCGAGTCGGTACGCGGAGCTGGACATGCCGGCCCTGTGTCTATGGGGTGACCACGACCGGGTCATCCCTCTCTGGGTCGGCCGACGGCTGGCCGAGGAGATTCCCGGAGGGGAGCTCGTCATCCTTCCCCGGTGCGGGCATGTGCCACCCGAAGAGCAGCCGCAGGAGTCCCTGCAGGTCGTCGAGAACTTTCTACGCGAGCACAGTCTTTGGAAGTAGCGCCGGTCAGCTACGCAGCCGCTCCCTGACCAGGGTCCACATCATCTTCCCTCCGACTCGAATCGACATCGGCAGCGAGCCCGAGATCTTGGATTCGCCGTGCGTGCGCCGTCTGTGCTCGATTTCGACCTCGTGAGTTTCGAGACCCCGACGCGCCGCGCGCAGTTGCATTTGCAGCGTCCAGCCCCAATTCCGATCGTCCATCTCGAGCGAGACGAGGCTCGAATAGCGGATGGCTCGAAACGGGGGCAGGTCCTGGAACTCCGCGCCATGAAGGACCCGCATCAAGGCAAGCACGAGGGCGTTCCCCAACCGAGCGTGGGGGAGGATGGTACCCACGTCCCCACCGACACCCCGTCGCACGCCGAGTACCAGATCGGCGATTCCGTCCTCGATCGGAGTCACGAGTCGTGCGACATCGTCGGGGTTCTCCGACCCGTCCGCGTCGAGGAAGACGACGATGTCGGGTGCTTCCGGCTCTTCGGCCAGGTGACGAAGACCCGCGAGGCAGGCCGCTCCGTATCCGCGCTCCGGCGCCGGTACGACCGTCGCCCCGAGCTCTCGGGCCACGGCCGCCGTGCCGTCTGTCGAGCCGTTGTCCGCGACGACGATTTCGGCCACCCACGAAGGGATGCGAGGGAGCACGTGGGGGAGGGCCTCTTCCTCATTCAGCGCGGGGAGCAACACGACCACCCGACTCTTCATCGAGCGACACCATGGGTGTGAAGCGGCAACTCCTCTTGCTCGGCTTCGTCGAGGCGGTCGCGCTGGCGCTCCTGGCCTGGGCCCCAGGAGGCGCCGTGTTTCCCACACCGGGGCTCTTCCTCTTCGGGGCGGCCTTCTTGGCGTACGCGCTCGCAGCCAGAGCGGTCGCGAACGGCTCCGATGCGGACGTCGCCGGCGCGATCCCCATCCTGTGGTGTGTGGCCCTCGCCCTTCGGGCAATTCTGTATCCGGCGACGCCCGCGCTCACGGACGACTTCTGGCGGTATCTGTGGGATGGACACGTGCAGTGGAGCGGTGGGAACCCCTTCGCCTTTGCACCGGCCGCGATCGAGGTCGCCCCGCTCCGCACGCCATGGCACGGACTGATCAACAACCCGGCGGTGCCGACGATCTACCCACCCTTCGCCCAAGTCACCTTCCTGTTCATCGCGATGGCGGGCTCGAAGATCTGGGTGATGAAGGCGATGTGGCTCGCCTGTGACCTGGCGACCGCGGCGGTGCTGGTTCGGATCGCTCGTGCGACGGATCGAAGCCCCGCCCTGACTCTGCTTCTCTATGCGTGGGCCCCTCTGCTCGTTGTAGAGGTCGCGTGGAACGGTCATCTCGAACCGTTGGGACTCCTCGCGATGGCGGCGGCCCTCTGGTTCGCGGTACAGGCCGAGGCTCGGAGTGGCCGGGAAGCCTCTAGGGCTGCGGTCGGTTCGGGCGTTGCCTTCGCGGCTGCGGCTCTGACGAAGGTCGCTCCGGCTGCCGCGTTCCCCGTGCTCGCCCGGCGGCTCGGCTGGCCGGCAGCTGCCGCGTTCGCGCTCTTCGGTGTGGTCCTGTACCTGCCGTACGCCGCCGCGGGCGCCGCCCTTTTCGACGGCCTCCGGACGTACGGCGAGCACTGGTGGTTCATGCAGGGACCATTCGGAGTCATCGAAGCGCTCACGGACGACCCGATGGTCGCTCGAAGAGTGTCGGCGTTCGGCGTCCTGAGCGTCATCGCGGGTGCGACGTGGCGTAACTTCGATCTCGAGCGGGCGCTCCTTTGGATCATGGGCGCCGGTATGCTGCTCACGCCGACGCTTCATCCGTGGTACGTCCTCTGGATGCTCCCCCTCGCGGCGCTCCGAGTCAGCAAACCGTGGATCCTCTTCGGTGGGCTCGCATTCCTGGGCTACTTCGGCCTAACCGACTACCGCGATCTCGGAGCGTGGCCTCAACCCGTTTGGCTCCGAGGGCTCCTCTGGTCCCCGGTGGTCGGATGGCTGCTCCTCGACGGCCTCTCGTGGGCGCGTCGCGTGAAGAAGAGCCGGAACGCCGAGCCGAGCATATCCGGCGAGGAATAGCAGGATGAACGGGATCTGCCCCCAGAAGGCGCCGGCGATCGCAGCGACCAGATACCCGCTCAAGAGCACGACCATTAGCCCTTGCAGCCCGGCCTCCACGAGCCGCCCGTTCGGAGAGTAGGAGCGCTGCCGGGCCGTCCCGCGTTTTGGCGTTCGCTCGAAGGGCGTCTCGACTCGGAGAAGTCCGCGCAACACCGCGAGAGACACGGGCACGGACAAACCGATCCCCACCGTCAGGGTCCCGACGACCGAACGTAGTCGACCCCGCCGCGGCACCCCGCGTCGCTCTCCCGCCACCCAGTAGAAGACGAGGAAGGGGACGGTGGCGGCGCCGAAGAGGAAGAGGTCGAGAGGAAGCAGGTACTCGAGCCCCAGCACCCGCCGGGCAACCGCCGATGGGAAGAGCAGGATCCCCAAAGCCCACGTCAGCGGATGAGCGAGGTGGCCGAGGAGATGGACCACGGCCTCGACTTTGATCGCGCGGGGGAAGGCGCCGCGAAGGAGACGCGGGAGGACGAGGCGTCCGGTCTGCACCCCGCCTTGGGCCCACCGTCTCTGCTGGATGTGGAGAGCTTCGACCCGATCGGGTACCTCCGCTGGGACGTGAACATCGTCCAGGTATACGAAGCTCCATCCCGCCATCTGGGCTCGGTACGACAGGTCCAGATCTTCCGTAAGCGTGTCGGCGCGCCAACCTCCCGCGGCCTCTAGGCACGCCCGGCGCCAGAGCCCTGCGGTGCCGTTGAAGTTGAAGAACCGATGCCCCGCGTACCGCCCGCCCTGCTCGAACAGAAAGTGCCCGTCCAGCAGGAAGGCCTGTGCTCGAGTCAGGCCATTCTGGTTGCGGTTGAGATGGCTCCACGCCGCCTGGACCATGCCGACCGATGCGTCCTGCATCGGCGCGAGCAGGCGTCGAAGCACGTCCGGATCCGGCACGAAATCGGCATCGAAGATCAGCACGAACTCGCCGTGGGCGAGGGTCATTCCGTGAGCTAGCGCACCCGCCTTGAAACCCGAGCGAGACGAGCGACGGACGTGGTGAATGTCCACGCCGCGCAGACGCCACGCTCGAACGTGTTCGGCCACGATCGTCGCGGTATCGTCGTCCGAGTCGTCGAGGACTTGGATTTCGAGTCGAGAGCTCGGATACGACAGCGCCGCGCAAGCATCGATGACCCGACCGGCCACCGCGCGCTCGTTGTAGAGGGGGATTTGGACCGTGACGAAGGGAAGCGACTCTTCCGGCCATGGTTCGCGGATGGCCGCACGCGCCCGGCGAGACATCCACAACAACCAGCTGCGATGTGTCGCGAACGGGATCAGAACCGCGAAGAGAGCGGCGGTGCAGCACACGACGACGACGGCGATAGTTTGGTTCATTCGCTCAGCGAATCCCGGCCCTTTGTGCCCGGTTCCGCGCGCATCCTAGCACACGCAGACGAAGTCGGGCACCTCGGTACTCTTCGGACGGTGACGATGACCCTCCTCGACGATCTCGCGCACTACGACGGCACCACCGTCGCAATCCTCGAAACGATCGCGGAGCGTCGAAAAGAAGACGACACCGCATTGCGCCAGGCCGTCCATCTTCTCTCCGCCGACGAACCCCACGTCTCCGCCGGCGTGAGCTGGTTGATCCGCCGCTGGCTCCAGGACGGGGCCGCCCTGAGTTCGGAGGCGCTCGAGGAGATGGCGGCACAACTGTCCCACATCGGGCACCATTGGGCACGCCTTCATGTGTGCCAGACGATGGCGCATCTGGACGTCCCCGAGTCCCTCGCGCCGGCGTTCGCGACCTTTCTCCGGTCGGCGATCGAGTCGGAGCGTCCGTTCCTACGAGCGTGGGGTACGGACGGGCTGGTACGCCTCGCGGAACAACACCCCGACCTACGTGTGGATGCGCGGAGGGCCCTCGACGCAGCCCTCTCGGACGGAAGCGCCTCGGTCCGAGCACGAGCCCGGAGGATCGTCGACGAGCTCGGTTGAGCTCACCACGATCAATGGAGCGTAGGACTCAGCCCATCGCCCGTCGAAGCGCCGCCTTCAACCGCGTCTGGAGCCGTGCCGGATCGATCGGCTTTCGGAGGTAATCGTCCGCCCCCATCTCCATCAGTTCGATCTCGGCATCCGGATCCGGTGTCCCGGTCAGGACGACGACAGGCATCGTGGCGGTCGCCATCGACTGACGTACCGACCGGAGCACCTCGCGCCCGCCGAGGACCGGCATGTCGAGATCCAGGAGCATCATGTCGAACTGCTCCCCCTTGGCGAATCGAAGCAGCGCGTCGGCACCGTCCGGGGACTCACTCACGGCGTACCCGAGATGCTTCTCGATCAGTGCTCGGGCGATGCTCCGCGTCGTTCCGTCGTCGTCGACCAAGAGCACGCGGGGCCCGTCGCCCTCGGCAACCGCTGGAGCGCCCGCCGGCGCCATGTTGGGGAGGCCGTACGTCGTGGGCTTCGGCGCGGGTGGAGCCGCGGCCAACTCTTCGGCCACGGCCGTCGCCGCGACTCCGATCGGCTGGGTGAAGGCCGCTTCGCCGGCCGTCGAAGGCGCCGCGCTCATGGACTCTGGAACGAGACCCGGACCGCTTGCAACGGCCGAGGGCTGGGCGGATGCGGAGCGATCTTCGTCCCCGCCACCGACCACGCGCTCTACTTCGTCGAGCGTGGTTTGACCATTCTCGACTCTGCGCAGCGCGGCTTCGAGTAGGGTGACCATGCCGTCCGCCTCCGCTTGCTTCTGCAAGTCGTGCGGCGGCGCCCCCGCCAACATCAGGGCGACCAGTTCGGGCGTGGGGGTCATGAACTCGGTGATCGGGAGGCGTCCCGAGTACCCGGAGCCCATGCACTTGTCGCAACCCACCGCCCTGCGGGTCGGCTGGAGGCCGTACTGAGCCTCGAGTTGTTGCTCAGCCTCGGTGAGAATGCCGTCCACGTCCGTGGCACAATGGTCGCACAGCTTTCGCACCAATCGCTGAGCCAGTGCTCCGCGCAGTGTTTCCGCGACCGTGCCCGTGTCGAGGCCGAGGTCGATGAAGCGCCGGATGGCCCCTACCGCGTCGTTCGTGTGGAGCGTTGCGAGGACCAAGTGCCCGGTGAGCGAGGCCTGCGCCGCGATTTCCGCGGTCTCGGCGTCTCGGATCTCGCCGACGAAGATGACATCGGGATCCTGCCTGAGAATAGCTCGCAGGGCGGACGCGAAGGTCATCCCCTGCTTATGCTCGACCTGGATCTGCGTCAGCTTCGGCAACTCGTACTCGACCGGATCTTCGACGGTCATGATGTTGATGTCGTCGGTCGCGATCTCCTGCAGCGCGCCGTACATCGTCGTGGTCTTTCCGGAGCCGGTCGGGCCCGTCACCACCACGATCCCATCTCGATGCACGAGCGCCCGACGGACCCGCTCGAGCTCCGAATCGACGATGCCCGTCTCGGCCAGCGTCCCTGAACCCTGCGTGTCGAGCACCCGAATCACGGCTTTCTCGGACTGACGCGTCGGGACGGTCGACACGCGAAGATCATACTTCCGGCCTTCCACGTGGATCTTGGCCCGCCCGTCCTGCGGGCGCAGCCGATCCGTGATGTCCAGCTTCGCCATGATCTTGATGCGGGACACGACACGGGTCATGACCGGCAGGGGAAGCTGCATCCCATTGTGCAACACGCCGTCCGTGCGAAATCGGACCACGCCCTTCCCGCCCAGCGGCTGGATGTGGATGTCCGACGCGCCGCGCTGAACCGCCTCATTCAAGATGATGTTGGCCAGACGCACGATGGGGCCCGCGCCGGTCTCCTCCTCGGACACCGACTCGGGAGCTTCTTCTTCGGCCAACGACACGTCCGCCGCGGTGGAGAACTGCTGATCGATCTGCGACAGCATCGACGCCGCAGCCTTCTCGGGTGCGTACGTCTCGTCGATCAGCGCATCGATCATGCTCGGCGGCGCGATGTGGAATCGGGCCGTGCGTCCGGAGGCGAAGCCGATCTCTTGGTCGGCGTTCGGGTCGAACGGGTTCGACGTCGCGACGACCAGGTACCGGTCGGCGTCTTCTAGAGGGAAGACTCCATACTTTCGCGCGACGCTCGCCGGCAGGAGCTTCGCGGCAGTCGGGATCGCCGAATCGAAGTCCGCCACTTTCATCGAATAGGCGTCGGCCACGGCTTCGGCGAGGTCCGGCAGCCCCATCCCGAGTTGCTCGGACGCGCTCTTCCAGACCTCATCGACGCCGACACCAGAGGGGAACGTCAGGGCGTCTGCACCGTCGATGCCCGCTCGCTGAACCGCTCGCGCCATCCAGTGGCTCATGATCCGTCCCGAACCTCGGCGATATAGCTGATCACCCGATCGAACTCCGGGCGAGCTTCCGCCAGTACGGACTCCACGACCGCCGAATCCAAGTCGGCAGCGGCAGACTCCAACGATTCGAAGTAGCCGGAAAGGCGATTCGCCCAGATGTTGCCCGACGAGGACTTCAGGGAGTGGGCGTTGGCTCGCACGGTCTCCAGGTCGCCGGTTTCAGCGGCCGACGCCAGGTCACCAAAGAGCTTTGGGGCCTCGCCTACGAAGATGTCGAGCGTGAGGTCCACGACCTCCTCGATTCCGGCTTGGCGCATGAGGCCACGAAAGCCCGGAAGGTCGATCGGCGCGTCTTCACTGAAGCTGACCATGATGTCCCCCCTTGGGATGTCTCGGTGCTACGGCTGAGCCGACGCGGCGAGCGCCGGCCCTTCCTGCAACCACTTCACGACCGCGCTCCTCAGCTCTCCGACGGAGAGTGGTTTGGACAGGAACGCGTCCATGCCGGCCGCCAGGCACCGGCGTTTGTCGCTTTCTTGAGCACTCGCGGTGAGCGCGACGATCGGGACGTGTCCGCCCACAGTCTTTTCGCGCTCCCGAATCGCGATGGTGGCGTCGTACCCGTCCATCACCGGCATCTGACAGTCCATGAGAACGAGGCTGAACTCGCTGCGCTCGCACGCGGCGACGGCCTGGCTTCCGTCGACGGCAACGGTGACCTCGACGCCGAGCTTCTCGAGCAGCTTGGTGGCGATCGCACGGTTGACGGCGTTGTCCTCGACCAGCAGGACGTGGCCGGCAGCGAGGAGATCGTCTTCGTTGAGCGCGGCCTCTCCACCCATCGCTCCAAGCAAGTCGAGGCGTTCGAGTACGTCGCTCCACCGTCGTTCGAGAAACGGCTTGGCGAGGTCGAAGGCGAAGCCTGAGGATCGGTCGTTTCGATCCGACCGATGTCCCGCGGTCAGCCGGACGAGCTCGGGAAGAGCCTCGCCCAGCGACGTGCGCATCTCCTGGGCGAAGCGGTGACACACCGTGTCGCCGTACGCGTTGTCGATGAGGGCTGCGACGTACGGCTCGGGCGATTGGCCTTGGGTCGTCGCGATCTGAATCGCGTACTCGGGCGAGTCGAAGGCTTCTACGCTGACGCCGAAGGGGCTCAGATGCTCGCGAGCGAGGTCGCGGATGAGCTTCGACGGAGAGACGAGCAGGAACTTCGGGGCACCTCGAGCCGCCGGATGGTACTGGGACGCCTTCGGGTCGGGCTTCAAGTCGAGCGTGGCGAAGAAGACGGAGCCGTCCCCCTCGATGCTCGTCACGCCAACCGAACCGCCCATCAACTCGGCGAGTTCTCGGCAGATCGCGAGCCCCAGCCCCGTCCCCCCGTGCTTCCTCGTGGTCGACAGGTCGGCTTGTTCGAACTTCTCGAAGATGCGGTCCACGGCGTGGGCCGGAATACCGATACCCGTATCCTCGACCGCGATCCGGATGCCTCCGCTCTTCGCCGGCTCCACGTTGATGAGCACGTGTCCTTCGGCCGTGAACTTCACCGCATTGCCGGCGAGGTTCGTGATGATCTGACGGATGCGCCCTGGGTCACCCACGAAGTAGCGATCTGCTTCACTCGAGTACCGCACGCCCAGCTCGATGCCCTTGGCGATCGCCTGCGGCGCGAGCAGCTCCGCGACGTCATCGATGACCAGCCTGAGATCGAACTCGACGTTCTCGAGCGTGAGTGAGCCGGCCTCGATCTTGGAGAAGTCGAGGAGATCGTTGATCAACATGAGGAGGCTCTTGGCGGAGCGCTCCGTGGCCTCGGCAAACTCCCGTTGCTCGGTGTCCAACCCGGTCTCCAGCAGGAGCCCCGTCATGCCGAGCACACCGTTGATCGGGGTCCGGATCTCATGGCTCATGTTGGCGAGGAAGTCGGCCTTGGCTCGGGCCGCCTGACGGGCTTCCTGTTCCGACTTCCGGAGTTCCCGGGTGCGCTCGGCGATGGTCGCCTCGAGGTTGGCGTTGTGTTCAGCCAACTCGCGGTACAGGGCACCGCTCTCGAGCACCCCGGCGCAATTCTGCATCAGAATCGACAGCACCATCGTGCCCGCTTCCGGGATGAAGGCGCGCTCTTCGTCCATCGCCGCGATGAACATCCCGGAGATCTTCGCCGGGGTCGCGAGCACGTGCATCATCACCGACTTGCCGATGTACTTGCTCGGCACGATGACCGGACGGTCTTGGTAGAGCGCCCACCCGAAAGTGCCTTCGGACACCTGCCAATCCAGCTCGGCCTGAACCGCCTCACGGAGCGACTCGGGCTCAACCAGTGAGAGGTCGAATTCCAGACCCTCTTCGTCGGCGAAGGCGATACCCATGGCGCCGAAGTCTGCGACCCGGCGCACGGCACTACGCGCTGCCTTGAAGACCGTGTCGGGCGTCGCACCGGTCGCGTGTTCCGACTGGAAGGCTGTCCCCAACTGCGCGACAGCCTCCAGCGCCTCAGCCAACCAAAGCTGCGAGTCGGACTGAGACCGCTCCTGAGCGGTTTCGAACTGGAAGCGATCGGTGTTGATGCGGACCATCAGCCCTCCGACTCGAGGCCCAAGAGGTGGACCGAGGCCTCGTACTGCCGATCGATCTCCTCGACCGCAAAGGCCACGGAGCCCGGATCGACGCCGAGTTTGGCCCAACCACTCGCCGAGATCGGCGGGACGTACCGTTCACCGCTGTTCCCGAGTTCGAGTGCGTGGGCGAGGATGTCCGCCACATGCATCGTCGCCGCTTCCATCGGGAAGCGGTCGGCTTTCTGCGGGTCGTGGTGGAGGCCGATCGCCTGTTGAAGCACGTCGGGCATCTTCCAGTGCTTCATGAGGATCGTGCCCAAGCGAGCGTGGTCGAAGCCGAGCATGTCACGCTCGGCCTGGACGAGAAGCACGTCCTTCTCACGAGCGTGGGTCAGCACCTCGCGCGCCTGCTCCGGTGCGCGAAGGAGCAACACGAGTCGACCGACGTCGTGGAGAATACCCGCCACGAAGAAGCGTTCGACATTCGCCTCACCTCGCATTCCCGCGAGAACGCGCGCGGAGACGCCACACGCCAAACTGTGACGCCAGAACGAATCGACGTCGATCAGGTCAGCCGGGATGTCCTTGAACAAGTCCGTGACCGAGGTCGCGAGCGACAGGTCGCGGACTTGAGACGTACCGACGACACTGACCGCTTGGGAGACGGTCTCGATCTTCTTGGGGAAGGCGAAGAACGCACTGTTGACCAGTTTCAGCAGCCGCGCGGTGAGCGCGGTGTCCTGCCGAATCACGTTCGCGACGTCGCCGGCACCACCACGGGGGTGATTGATCACCTCCATCAAGCGGTTGTAGACCACCGGAGGAGAACCCAGCTCAGGCGACTCCTCGATCAGGTCCTGTGGGCGAATTCCACCGGCCGCGATCATGCCTCACCGTCCTGCGGCGCGGCACCTGCCTGGGCTTCCTGGAGGCTCATCGCCCGTCGCTCGACGACGACGGGAGTCAGCGCCTGGAAGAGCGGATGCTCCCGGTTCACGCGGCTGAATAGAGAGTCGACCTGGGAGTTGGCCTGGTCGACCGCCCACGGCTCCAACTCGATCGCACCGGCGATGTCGTCGCCCTCTACTTCGATCCGCGACACGCCCCATGCGGGGAGCGCACGGACGTGCTTCTCCGACAGCTCTTTGCCCGCGGGGACCAACAACCGCCCGCGCTTGTCCATGATATCCGCCGCGAGCACCATGCCCGCCTCGGCTTGCGAAACATCAATCGTCGCCAAAACGCCCTCTCGGTGGGGGAGGAAGTCGAGAGTCAGTGGTCATCCAGTGAGAGTGTCGGCGCTACCCGTCGATTCCTTGAGCCGACCCGGCAGATTCCTCCGGCTCGGCGATGACCTCGTCGGCAACCTCGTCCGGTGGGGAGGGCGACGGGCCCTGGTTGTGGAGATCGAGCGCGAGGTCCACGATGGCGTCTCTCGAGAAGAAAAGCTCGACACGCCGGTTCTTCGACCGCCCGTCCACCGTCTCGTTGTCCGCAACGGGCCGGAACTCGCCGAAGGACTGCACTTCGAGCTGCTCGGGGTCCTGCCCTTCGGTCACGAGTAGGCGAGCCACTCCAGCCGCACGAGCCGCGGACAGCTCCCAATTGGAGGGAAACGCGGCCGTACTGATCGGCCGACTGTCCGCGTGACCGGATACGATGGCAGGCACCGCGAGCGCGGACGTGATGTCGGCAAGCGACGCGATCAAGTCCCGGCCCTCGTTGATGAGGTTCGCGCTACCGCTCGGGAAAAGGGCGGCGTCGCGGATGCGGAGATAGACCCCCTCCTCCTCCGTAACGATCTCGACGGCACCGGTCTCGAGGCCCGATTCCTCGACCAGGGTCTCGAGCTTCTCGACGATCATCTCCATGTACGCCTCGGCGAAGACGTCGATCACGTCCTCCCCACCCGTTCCGTCGATCGGGTTGGTCGTCGCGCCCATATTGAGCCCGGGATTCGTCATCTCGAGGTCCGGATCGACCTCGTCGGGCATGAGGCCAATGGGGTTCGGGCTCGGCGCCTCGGCCGTCGACCCCATCGCTTCCCGGAGAGATTGAGCCGCGATCAAGAAGCGCTCTTGCTTCACCTCCGACATCGAGAACATCAGGACGAAGAAGGTGAGCAGAAGGCTCATCATGTCGGCAAAGGTGACGATCCATAACGGAGCGCCTTCCTCAGCCGGTGCACCGCCTTCGTCTCCCCCAGCCCCTCCCCCCTCTTCTTCTTCGACTTCCGGGGCCAGCTCTTCCTCGCTCACGCCGCCTCGAGAACCTCGGCTGCCTTAGCCTCTTGCTGGTTCATGAAGGCGCTCAGCTTCTCCTTCAGGATCTGCACCGTGTCGCCACGGTTCATCGCGGCGAGGCCGACGATGGCGAGCTCGATCTGCTGGACCTCAATCTTGATGCGCCGATCGAGCTTCGTGACCATCGGGATGAAGAGCAGGTTGGCGAAGACTGCGCCGTAGAACGTCGTGAGGAGCGCCACCGCCATCGCGGGACCGAGCGCGTCTGGGTCGCTCAAATCCGCGAGCATCTGCACGAGCCCGATCAGCGTCCCGACCATGCCGAAGGCCGGCGCGAATTTGCCCATCTCGTTGAAGATCTGCTGACCGACGCGATGGTGTTCCTCCATGTACTTCCGCTCGGTCGCCAAGATCTCGTCGATCGTTCGAGCGTTCGCGCCGTCGGCGATCAGCATCAGGCCTTTCGTCGCGGCCTTCGAAGGAGCCTGTTCGGCGATGCCCTCGAGCGCGACCGGGCCGTCCCGCTTCAGTGTCCCCATCGCCTGAATCATGAACTTCGACAGCTCGATCATCTCTTCACCGGGATCCTTGAAGACCCTCCGGCAGACCGGGACAATCAGCTTCAGCTCATTGGCTGGAAACGCGATGCTCGTCGCGGCGAACGTTCCACCGATGACGATGAGAAGGCCCTGGATGTTGATGAACGTGCTGAGGCTTCCACCCAGCAGGATGGCCGCCAGAACGAGGCCGGTACCCGTGACGACGCCGAATATTGAAGCCTTGTCCATGCGCGTCCTTGCTCAGTGGGCTCAGGCTGCGTCGTCGTCGGTCTCGAAGTGGACTTCGACGTCGTCCTCCTCGGCGTCGTCCCCTTCGTGAGCCAGAATCGCCCACGCCAACTCGTTGGTGACATCCGCGTGAAAAGACTCCGGCGGCAACGCAGCCAAGTCTCGCGCGATGCGCTCGGCACGCCGAGCGCTGTCGCGACAGCTGTCGAGCTGTTCTCGGGAAATGGATCCCGAACCGGACCCCGAGGGGTCGAAGCCATCTCCGTGGCCTCCGTCTTCAGCGAACATGATCACAGGTCACCTGACTCCAGGATCTTGCTCGCCGTCTGACGGATCGTCTCGGGTTGCTCATAAAAACCGCTATCGAGGCGGCCCTGGACTTCGGCCAGCCTGGTTTGTGTCGTCGGTGTATCATCGACTCCGCCCTGCTCCACCAGCGCTCGGGCTTGGTCGGAAATCTCGACCTGATCGCCACGGACCGGCGGACGAACCGGGGCGCCACTTCCTTCGCGCTCACCCAGCTCCGCCCGGTCGGCGTGTCCCGCCTGTCCCGTGCGCAGATCTGAAGGTCTTGTCGGATCTATAGCCATCGTGGTCCTCCTGTACCCAGGAGTATCGGCAGCCCCGGAAAATCCTTTAGGACTGTGCCGCAACAGGCCCGAATGAGGCGATTCGACCTAGAGGTAGCCGTCGAGAGAGCGGCCGCGCTCGGAGCGTCGCTCGCGAGGGGACGGCATCACTCGACGCCGCTCGATCCCCCGTAACTCCTCGAGGATCTTCCCACGCACCTTGATCAAGCGCTCGGTCAACTCGCGGCTATCGGCGAGCATTTGCTCGAACTCCTGTCGCTCTCGCTCGCTTCGAGGAGGCGGTGGGCGATCGGCCTCGTCCATCGTGATGAGATCGACGAGGTCGCCGTACCGCTCTTCCTCGAGCGCGGACAACTGTTCCTTGATCTGGGCGCGCCTGCGCTCCAGCCATGTGCCGAAGACCACGTCGTTCCGAACTGGGCTCACGTACACGCCTACCCTCCCGGCACGAAGTGGGGGGTCTCGGGAGGATCGGCCGCCAGCGTGGACCACGCCTCCAAGAGGGACTCGACGTGCCCCTCCACTTCTTTGAGCGGACGGACGTCGAGCGTTCGACTGGCGTCCCCGATCCGTTGGATCATGTAGCCGTAGAGCGCTGCGAGGCGATCACTGACCTCTCCCCCGGCCGAGCGGTCCAGCGAGGAGAGCAGCTCGAAGATCACGTCGTTCGCACTTTGGATACGGCTCGCTTTCGCATCGAGGTTGTCCGCGTCGATCGCGATCACCGCTCCACGCAAATCGGCGAGGAGTCGCTCGTGAAGCATCACGACGAGCTCGACCGGTGTGCTACTCATCACTCGAGACGACTTGTACGAAGCCGCCGCCGCGCCGTACCCGCCCCGTCCGTACGTCACGAGTCACCTCCTGAGCTGGGGAGGTTCGCGATCTGAGCCGCGATCCGCTCCTGCTGACTTTGCGCTCGGGCGATCGCCTGCTCCAGCGTGATGAACTGCTGAAGCAGCTGTTGCCGTCTGACTTCGAGCCGCTCCTCACGATCGAACAGCCGATCCTCGGCCCGTTCGACGTTCTCGCCGATCCTCTTGATGATGGCTTCGATCGACCCGTCGTCGGATCCGAGCAGTTGGTCCGCGATGTCGACGACGTTGGCCATGATGCCTTGGCCGTACGTGATGTCACCGACAGCGCCCGTTTGCGTTCCGGAGATCCTCACGGCCAGCCCCGCAGCCGTGGTGCCGGTGTCGGCCGTGAGGATGTTGCCGACCCCGGTGGCGGCCTCACCGCCGATCGTGCCGATGACGTCGGTCCCGGTATAGCTCCCTGCCGCGAGGCCGAGGCTCCCCGTGCCGTTCCCGCCTCCCGCGGTGAACGAGACCGAGAAGTTGCTGGAGGAGCCGAACGAGCTCCCGCGGATGCGCAGCTCTCCGCCTTCGTCGTCTGCGACCAGTCCCGCGTCGTCCCGACCCACGGAGGTCACCTGCATGACGCCCAACGGCGCAGCGTTTCCGGGCACATCCGAACCAATCGAAACCGACAGCTGCGACGAACCCGCGTCCTGGTCGGTGACGACGAACTGGCCGTTGATGATGGAGACCGTTGTACCGGCCCCGAACGCCGACTGCACCGCGGAGCGCACCTGGCCGAGGGTTTGCGTGCTGGGATCGGTAACCGTGAACGTCTGCAGGACGGCGGAACCATCACCCGTCGTCCCGGAGAACGTCAATTCGGTCCCCGCGACGAACCCGGAGGACTGGCCGGCACCATGGTATAGATCGGACAAGAGGGTCGAGTCGGTGGCTTGCGAGGTCGCGCCCGAGTCGGAGTACAACGTGCGCTCCGAGGTCACCACCTGGTTGGCCTCGCGGTCGAACTCGGTGTTCAGAGCATCGATGATTTGGGCCAGCGTCATCCCGTTGGAGAGGCTGACCTGATACGCGGAGCCCGAACCGGTATTCGTCACGGTGAGCGTGTCCGCCGTGCCGTCGTCGATGTACGCGCCCCCGAAACCGACCGACGTCACGCTGGCCAGCGAAGCGGCCTGGGTGATGTTGACCGCGTACGTGCCCGGCGTCGTGCCTGAGCCGGCGCCGACGTAGCTCACGGCCGCCGTGGAGCCGGAACCGAACGACCCCAATGCCGCACGAACGACCTCCGGGTCCTCCTGAAGAAGCTGCGTGAGTTTCGCGGAGTCGAGGGCGTACGTCCCGTCGCGCGTCACCTCGACTCCGAGATCGGCGAGACGGACGGAGCCGCTTGCGCCAACGGGGACGGAAGCCTGGAGGGCGAAGTTGAGCCGATCCCGAATGCCGCGGAGCAGAGGGTCGCCCGTCAGCGGGGGCCGCGCATCCCCGATCACCCCGGCGCCCGCGTCGACGAAGCTCGCCAAGGCATTGATGGCGTCCACGAAGGCCTGGAGTGCCTCGACCCCGGCACTCTCGTCCCGGCCGATGACGACCTCCAGCTCGCTGTCGGGGTCCGCCCCGAGAAGGCTGAAGGTCACGCCCTGGACCACGTCGGTGATGTCGTTCGACCCACTCGTGACGAGCGCACCGTCGATCTCGACGATGGCGTCGCGACCGATCGAGACCTGCCGGTCACGACCCTCGGTCGTGATCTCGAAATCCCCCAGATCCAGAATACCGCCGCCCTCGTTTCCGGCGAACGCCTGCAGGCTCAACTGACTCGACCCCTCGGTCGCCGACGTCACGCTGAGGCGTCCGTCGACCGAAACCTCGACCGTCGCGCCGCCGTTGAAGCCTTCGGCACCCTCGAGTCTCGTGATGAGGGTCTGCAGCGTGTCACCGGCCTGGATCGTGTGCGTGAACGAGAAGGCGTTGCCGAGGTGGTCGGTGCCCGAGAAGGCGATCGTATCCCCGGCCGCGGCGCCGGAAGGGCTAGCCCCGTTGAACAACGACGTCAGGGTAGACGTGGCCGTGGCGGGGGTCGAGCCGTCCGTGGTGAGGATGTCACCGGACACAACCTGGCTGGTGGCCGCTCGGCTCCCCTCGAGGATGCCTAGCGCTTGCAGCACGCCGTTCGAATCCGTTGCAGCCGCGGTTCCGGTGATCTCGAGGCGGTACCCCGAACCTTGCGTCACGAGCTCGGCAAACATCGACGAGCCCGCCCCGGCCGCGGCGGAGTTGATCGCGTCGCGCACATCCGTCAGGGACTGCGTCCCGAGGTCGAGCGAGACGTTGAAGGCGCTGGCACCGGACCCGAGTGTGACGCTACCGGCGGGCTGTCCGGAACCGAAGCCCAGGAGAGTGCCGACGGTCGTCGTGGGATCCGTAAAGGTGTCCGTGGCAAAGCCACCGCTCGTCCGGTTCTTCAGCACGGTCGTGCCGTCGAAGAAGCCGAGCGAGGTCAACACACCCGAGGTGTCGAGTGCGCCCAAGCCTTGCTCCCCGGTGTCCGTCGCGCTCATCACGAGACGATAGGCTCCCTCGGTACCGACCACGGACGCCGAAACGCCGACGGGGTTTGCCCCGAAGTTGAGCGCGTTGATGCGGGACGCGATGTCGAGGAGCGAGTCCTCCGCCACCACGTCCACCACGGTGCCTCCGATGATGAACTCGCCTGCCACCCCTAGGGCGTCGGTACGGGAGGATTGGAGCGCACTGCCCATGACCTCGCGGGTGGCCGTCTGGACCACGCGCACCAGATGACGGCCGGGCGTCGCCGTCTCGTCGGCGGACACCGACAGGTTCGCCGAGTTGACCCCCAGAACGTCGGTCGTGAACACATCGAGCGCATTCCCGTCCGCCAGACCCTCGCTCGCGTCGTTCAGCGCCTGGAGGATCGCCCGCACTTCGGCCCACGCGGCCGTCTCCGACTGGCCACCGGAGATCTGCAACCGCAGGTAGTCGAGCCGGCTGCTCTCGACTTCGATGATCTGATCGACGAGGTCCCGGAAGTCGATTCCGGTCGCCAAGCCGCTGATCGAAGCGAGTGATGTCATCGTGCCGTCCTGCGTGTGTAGAGCGTAATCCTGCGGGGCCTATCCCGTGCCCCCCTCTCAAGAAGTGTCGGCCCGAAAGGCGCCCGGAGGCTGCCCTCCGGGCCGATCCACTTCTGTACTGCGATCGTCGCTTACTGGAGCAGCGCCAGCACCGACTGAGACGACGAGTTCGCCTGAGCGAGCACGGAGATACCAGCCTGCGAGAGGATCTGGTTCTTCGTGAGCTCGGTGAACTCCGCCGCCATGTCTGCATCGCGAATCACCGACTCGGCCGCGGCGGTGTTCTCCACCGTGATCCGAACCTGCGTAAGCGCGATGTCGAGACGGTTCTGCTTCGCACCGACCTCGGCGAAGACGTCGGACACGGAGGTGATGGCCGTGTCGATGAGGCCGAGCATGGCCTGCGCGTCCGCCTTCGTGAGGACGTCGTCGTTCGCACCACCCGTCACGCCGAGCGTAGCCGTCGTGAGGTCGAGGTTGGCGCCAGTGATGCTGATCGTGTCGTTGGCGATCGTCGAAGACGCACCGACGATGAAGTCGAGCGTACCGGCCGACCCGTCGAGCAGGTTGGTGCCGGAGAACTCGGTCGAGTCAGCGATACGGTCGATCTCCAGGATCAGCTCCTGGAACTCGATGTCGATTCGGCCACGGCCCGTGTCGTCGACGTTGTCGGACGACGCCTGACTGGCCAGCTCTTTCATCCGGGTCAGAATGTTCTGAATACCGGTTGCGCCACCTTCGGCCACCTGCAGGAGCGAGTTGGCCTGCTCGGCGTTCCGCGTCGCCTGCCGCATCGCACCGAGGTCGGCACGAAGCTGGTTGGCGATCGCGAGGCCGGCTGCGTCGTCGGCGGCCCGGTTGATCCGGAAGCCCGACGAGAGTCGTCCGATGCTGCGGGTCACTGCCTGGTCCGTCTGGGCCAGGTTCCGCAGCGTGTTCATCGCTGCGACGTTGGTGTTGATCCTCACGAGTTCTCCTCCATGAGCGTGTTATTGCGCGTCCTTGCGCATCCATGGGGAGCCATGAGTCTCCCCCCCTCAGCAGTCAGTATCGGTCGCTGGGCCGAGAGCTGAAGCGAGCCACTTGACCACCTCGTGAATCGCCCGATCTTCTTGGGCCCCGAACGCCTCCGAAGCCTTTCTGATGCGTCTTCTCATCGTGGACGACGACCCCTCGCTGCGGGTCGCCATCCAGATGGTGTGTGAACTCGCCGGTCACTCCGTCACCTCGGTCGACGCGGTGTCCGCAGCCCGCGAACAGCTCGCTGAGCACCCCTTCGATGCCGTGCTCATCGACGCGGGTATGTCGGGCTCAGGGGTGGAGCTGTGGCGTTCACTCTCGGATCGGGCGGACTACGAAGACCGAGCGTTCCTCATGACGGGCAACGTGCCGGGCCTGGGTACTCTGGGACGCCATCCGCACGTCATGGACAAGCCGTTCGACTACGACGCACTTCTGGAGCGACTCGAAGGCCTGGGATCTCGCGAAGCCTCGTAGTCCCACCCGCTGGGCCACGGGCGGCGGCTCTCATGACGACCTAGGGGCGGTCTCCACCGGGCAGCGGAAGTTCGTCCCCCGTATCGACCAACTCCATATACGGGATCAGGATCGTCACGCGCCGGTTGGCCGGATCGAGCGGTGCATCCATCAAAAGGAGCTGCCGATCCGCATGCCCACGCACTTCGGCGACGCGCGTATCCGGAAGGCCGAAACCGATCAGAAGACGGCGTGCCGCGTTGGCACGATCCACGGAGAGCTCCCAGTTGGTGTAGGACGCGTTGCCGTACTGCGAGGCATCGGTGTGTCCCTCGATGATCAGATCGTTGGGTAGGTCCTGGAGATTCGTCGCGATCACTCGGAGTGCCTCGAGGGCCGCAGGCTGAATGCCGTCCGATCCAGTCAAGAAGAAGGTCTCGCCGCTCGGCCCCTCCCGAAGTTCGATCCGCAGGCCGTCCGGACTGACCAAGACCTCGACGTTCGACCCGAACTCGTCACCACCGGCGACGCCCTCGAGCTCTTCGATGATCTGCTCACGCACGGCGTTGAAGCGCCGCTGCTCGACCTGACGCACGAACATCGGCATGCGGGCCAGCTCGAGCGGCATCGGGGTCGACCCCTGAGAGACTGGGGTGATACCCGATCCGTAGGCCTGTCGAAATCCGATCGGGTTGTTGAAGTACCCCTCGACGACGTCTTTCACGTCCGAGTCCATCCCGACGATCCACATCACCAAGAAGAACGCCATCATCGCGGTGACGAAGTCGGCGTACGCCACCTTCCAACTGCCCCCGTGATGGCCGCCCTTCTTTTTACGCTTCTTTACGACGATGACGATGTTGTTCTCGCTCATCGTCAGACTCCTGTTGTCGTGAGGGCTTCGACTTCCGCGAAGCTCGGACGGACATCGGGGGCGATGCTACGGCGGGCGAACTCGACGCAGGTGAGCGGCGCGTCTCCTCGAGCGAACGCCAGAAGGGCCGTCCTGATCACTCGTAGGTAGTCGTGCTTGCTTCGGACCCGACCCTCGAGCTGCTGGGCGACCGGCCCGAAGACGGCGTACGCCAACAGCACGCCGAGGAAGGTCCCCACGAGCGCGGCCGCGACGGACTCTCCGATAACCGCCGGCTCCCCGCCGATCTTACCCATCGTGATGATCACACCGAGGACCGCGGCCACGATGCCGAATCCGGGCATCGCGTCTCCGACGACCTGGACGGCGTGCGGTACGTGCATGGCTTCGTCCTCGAACTGCTCGAGGTCGAGGTCGAGAATTTCCGCCAGATGGTGGTCCGCGACCGTGCCCGTCAGGAGAACCTTCATCGTGTCGGCCAGGAAGTCGACGGCTCGACGATTGTTCGCGAAGGTCGGGTACTTGGCGAAGAGCGAACTCGTCTCCGGTTGCTCGACGTGCTCCTCGATACCGATCAGCCCGTCACGCCGGGCGACGTAGAAGAGCTCGTACAGAACCTGAAGCAGCTCGGTGTTGGCGGCCCGTCCGTACGGATCGGCTTTGAGGAGGGCCAAGCAGTCCGTGAAGATGTGCTTGACCGTCGTCAGGGAATTTCCGATCAGCAGAGCGCCGATGCCCGCCCCGCCGATGATGATGAACTCCGATACCTGTATGAGCACGGCGATGGTACCACCGTGCATCGTATAGCCCACATAGATGCTGGCGAAGACGACGAAAAACCCTATGATCAGCAGCACCGAGCGGGGACTCTCCGTTCGGGGTTGGCGGTAGGACGAGCCTCTGTTGCGATTGTCGGACGCCGCTCGGAGGAACTTCAGTTCATAGGACTCCTTCTCCAGTAATGTCTCGACCCCCCCCGGGAGACGTTATGCAGGAAGAACGACTCGCGACCGGGATACCGGCCGCGGAGCGCGCTATTGCCGGTTTGTGTCATGACATCAACAACCGGCTCGCGTCCCTGCACGCCTATCTGTTTGTGCTGGAGCGTCGTGGCTTATCCGCGGAAGAGACCGCGGTGGTGGCCGAGAGCTTCGAAGGCGTCGCCGCCGGAGTCCGCCTGATCCGGTCGCTCAGTCGGGGCGGCGTGGTCGAGGTGGGACCCGTCGGGCTGGGCGTCGTGGCCAAGCACGCCACCGACATCATGCGGCACTATCCGGACGGGGTGATCAACTTCACGGTGGCCGATTCGTCTCACGAGGCCGGCGACGTGATCCGTGGGGATTGGACCCAGATCCTACGTGCCGTGCTGCTGGGCTCCGCGTGGCTTCGCCGGGGGGTGGATCCGGAGACCCCCGTGTCCATCATCCTTTCGGGGGGCGGCCCTCAGGAGATCCTGCTCGAAGCCCTCGGCGACCTGGCCGATGCTCCCTTCGAGGAGCTGGTGGCACTCCCTGGGGACGGCGTCGAATTCTCGAGCGCGGGCGACCGCTCGGTCCGCATCGCCTTCTTCCAGCCCGACCGCGCCTAACCGCCCGCAGGCGGCGCGAACGGCAGCTGCTGGACCTGCTCGGCAGCGCGAACGTTTTCCGCGCGTACCTCGTCGACGATTTCTTCGCGGAGGATCGTGACGTGCGCCGGCGCTTCGATGCCGAGACGTGTTCCTCCGCTGTCCGTCCGGAGGACGACGATGCGGATGTCGTCCCCGATGAGGAGCGCCTCGTCGGCCTTCCGCTGGAGAATAAGCATCAGATGGACAAGATCGTCTGGTACATTTCGTCGACGGTGGAGACGAGTCGAGCGGCCGCACCGTACGCCGCCTGGAGCTGAACCACCTTCACCAGCTCCTCATCCGTCGCGACACCCGACACCGACTCTCGGGCTTCACCGGTCGATCGGACCAAGACCGCATGACCCTGCACCGCCTCGTTCGCGGACGCTGCGCGAAGACCGACGTCCGCGACGAAGTCACGGTACGCCGTGTTGATCGATCGACCCGCGAGAACACTCCCGCTCGTATCGTCCCTCAGCCCGGCGAGTAGCAACGCCACGTCGTTCTCACCTGCCTGATAGTTCCCACCTCCGTCCGCCGTCCCGGCGGCAACGGCTTGGGCATCGGCAAGAATGGCCGCGTCCAGCGAGAGCGTTTGCGCGGTAACAGTCGTCGGATCTCCGAAGTCGTCGAAGAAGTTGAGTCCAGTCCCGCCGAGGGGGTTCGTCCCGGTTACGTGGATCGCGTTCACCCGCTCGACCAGGCCCTGCGCCAACTCGTCGAGTTGAGCGCGGATGGCCACGAAGTCCGTGTTCAACGTCGACAGCGCACCACCGATCGACCCTCGGTCCGTCGAGATCGGAGCGCCGCTGGTCGTCTGGAGCGCCCAGGTTCCGGAGCCGAATGACAGGGACAGGGACTGTGCGGACACGCCCTCGACGAGAGAAATCCCGTCGGCCACGACGCCGACAGCGCCAGTGTCCCGAGGTGTGCTCTCGATAGGCAGGAACTCCGCCAACTCGTCGAGAAGCCGGTCTCGTTGGTCCGCCAGGTTGGGCGCGGAGTTACCACCTGACATCGCCCCGGCGATTTGCCCGTTCAGCTGGGCGATCTCTGAGAGGATGTCGTTCACTCTGCCCACGGACGTCTGCATGGACGCGGCGACCTGCGTCCCGATCACGTCCAAGGACGAGTCGATGCGTCGGATTTGGTCCACGAGCTGCTCGGCCCTCGCCACCACGACGGAACGCCCCGTCGCGCTCGACGGATCGTTGGCCAAGTCCGACCATGAGCTCCAAAAGCCGTCTAGCGCTGCCCCGAGGCTGAGGTCGCTCGTCTCTGCGAGCGTCGCCTCGACGTTGCTCAGGGCGGAGTATTTCGTCGAGAATCCGAAGAAGAGCGAGGACTCGCGGCGGTGCACGTCGTCGAGGAGCACGTTGCGGGCGCGGGTGATATCCGCGACCCGCACTCCGGTGCCGAGGGAGCCTTCGGGGAAGAGAATCGGCGTCGACGGAACCAGCTCCGCGCGCTGCCGCGAATACCCCTCGGTGGTCGCGTTCGCCAGGTTGTTTCCCGTGACCTGGAGCGCCAGCTGGTGCGTGAGGAGCCCCGATCGTGCGATCGAGAGGATCCCGTTCAGCGAGGCCGGCATCTAGACCGTCCGGTCCAAGACGGCTCCCGAATGAGCCGAGCCGTACCCGTCCGATGCCACGGGACGGGTGGTATCGCCAAGCAAGATCTCCAGGTACCTCCGGTTGTCCGACAGTGCGGTCTTCAGGATCCGGTGCAGAAGCGCGACCTCCTTCCGGAGGGAGGCGGCCGCGGCCTGCACTCGATCTCGGGCGTTCCGGATGGGGCGATTGCTCGCACCCGTGAGCCATACGTCGAGCTCCTCAAAATCGACGTCTCCGCCGATCAACCGCTCGGTCAGCCGCCGGCGACGACGACGGGCCTCGTCCATCGTCCTCATCACGCGCGTGGCCGCGAAGATCCCGTCATCGAGAGCCCTCGGATCGCCCGCGGCGAGCGCTTCCCGTTGCACGACGAAGATCTTCCTCAAGCCGTCCAGCAGGTCGACCTCCTCATCCAAGGCCGAGACCAACATCGTCCGCAGGCCATCCTCGGTCCCGAGATCCGGTTGGGGGTCGACGGTCGTGGTCTGGATCATGGCGAACTCCCTTCGTTCGATTCGGCTGGTAGGGCCCCGGAGAGCTGTCGGTACAAGGCTTCCGCGATCCCGCTGCTCGTGTCTTCAGCGACCGTATGGGCCAGCTGCTCGTCCAGCAGCGAGGCATACATATCGGCCCCCGGAGCATCGGGGTTCCCCCCTCCGGGGACGGTTGCGCGAAGCGCACTGGTGAGATGTTGCATGAAGAGCCCTTCCATCTGCTCGGCCGCCCGACGCAATCGGTCGTGGGGGCTCTCTGCGGGCACGTTGTCCTGTGCAGCGATCGATGCGGTCGACTCGATCATCGGACCTCCACCTCCGCATGGAGTGCCCCGGCGGCCCGCAGCGATCGGAAGACCGCACCGATCACCTCGGCCGTCGCACCTACGGCGTGCAGGGCCTCGGCCAGCGACTGGACCTGCACACCGGCTTCTGCCCTCACGGCGCCCGGCGGTAACACCTGGGGCGTCGGCAACCCGTTCGCACCCAGCGGAGCATTCGGGGCACCGGGCACATTCGGATTCGGCGCTGCGTTCGGATCGGGCGAAGACACGGTCAACGTCAGCCAGTCATGACTGACGACGGCCGTGCCGACGGTGATCTCCCCGCCTGCCGCCACGACCCCGCTGGCCGCATCGACCACGACTCGGGGCGTTTGGCTCGGCGTGATCGTGAGATCACCGAGCTGTACCATCGCGCCGAGAGGATTGTCTGCCGGAAGCTGGAGTGCCACCGCGCCCGGGTCCTCGACCGTAGCGACATCGGCGCCCAACGTCGCGTTGATCGCATCGGCGACACGCTGCGCCGTGGCCAAGTCCGGGTCGCGGATCAGGAGTCGCTGAGGCGGTCCGGCCGGCGCACTTCCAAGGGGAGCCACCGCGACCGCAGCATCGATGAGTCGCGCGGACGTTTCGACGAGATCGCGGCGGTTGTCGGTTCTGGATGGGAGAAGGATCGCACCCTCGGCGACGGCCATGGTCGCGCCCCCGACCGTTCCGACCAGCGGGGTCTGCCACAACACACCGCCACGTAGACTCGAGGCGTCGCCGAGCGACGCCACGCGGACATCGAACTGGCCGCCCGCTCGGGTATACGGAGACGCCTCGGCCGTGACCAAGACGGCGGCCGCGTTCCGCGATCGAATCACGTACTCGGGGACCTCGATCCCCATGTTCCGCAGTAGGTTCGCGATCGAGCGCACGGTCATGTTCCCTTCGCGGGAGCCGAAGACGCGATCTCCGGTGCCGCCCAACCCGGTCACGAGGCCGTAGCCGACGAGTCGGACCGGAATCTCTCCTTCCGGGATCGTGACGTCGCGCACGCGGACGCCCTGGGCGTTCACTTCGGAGGCGACCAGGCACAGCAGGACGAGGCCGGCCACCAGAGAAGCCACACGAGCGCGCATCATGGAATGATCCACCCGAGGATCTTCGCGATCATGCTCTTGTCCGCTTTGGCGAGGTTCCCTTCCGTGGCGTACATGACCTCGACGTCCGCAATCCGCCACGAGAGCACAGTGTTGTCCGCCAGGATGTCCTGGGGCCGGAGGATCCCGCGCACCGTGACTTCTTGCGTGTGGTCATCGATGACGACGGTTTTCGTCCCCTCGATGGTCAGATTCCCATCCGCTCCGACCTCGGTCACCCGCACCGAGACTTCGGAGTTCAGTCGGTCCTGGCGGAAGTCACGGCCCCTCCGGGTCGACTCGTTCGTGAGGAAGCTGCCCATGTTGCCGTCGACCGTGGTCGAGCCGAGCCCCCCCCGAACCCCCGCGTCGGTCCCCCGGTCTTCCAGGGCGGATGTCGCTCGATCGGCGGAGGCCGCGGTGTACTCGTCGACGACGATGGTCACGATGTCTCCGACATCGTAGCGCCGCCCGTCCGTCAGCCAGCCGTAGTCGGGTGCTTGGCCCGCCAAGGGGGCGGCTATCGCGAAGACCAGTCCGAGAACGATCACCTGTCTCATCACCTCGCCCCTCCCCCGATCAATTCTACCCGCCCGGGCGCAATCGCTCGGCCCTGCATTCGCATTCCGGACGCCAAGCGCACCAAGACGACGTCTCCGAGGCGGGCCCGTCCGAGTGCTTCGCCGCGCATCGTGACCGACACGCCTGGATGGGTATAGACGGCCTCGACCGATTGGCCGCCACTCACCAGAAGCGGGGCTCGCACAGTCGGTTCAACCAGCACTTCGCCCTCCGACACCATCCGCTGCGTGACCATGCCCACCGGATTCAACAAGCGGACGGGCGGCCCCCACACCGTCTCGGGCCGCGTGTCGACATCGTCGGACATCACGGACTCGCCGCGCGGCAACGCCCGGGCAGCGACCGGCACGGGGCGCTCGGTGCCGACCTGCAGGAAGCGTCGCGACATTCGATCGCCGGACCACAAGGAGAGGATCCATCGGGGTGAGGCAGCCGGGGTGACCGCAACCGAATCGACCGCCTCCGGGACACCGCCCAGCAGCGCCATTCGTACCTCGGAAGGCGAGACCTCCCACACGGCCGCGATCTCGGCCCGGGCCTTCTCCATCCGAGGATGCTCGGACACGTCGGTCGCGTTCTGGGCTCCCAGCCCAACCGGTAAGAGCAGGAACGCTGCCGCCGAAACGCGGATCATCGGACCATCTGGTTGGTGACGTCCGCCATGTCCTCACTCGCCTGTACGGCCTTCGCGTTGATCTCGTAGGCCCGGAGCGCCGCGATCATGTCCACCATCTCCTGGACGACCTCGACGTTGCTGCCTTCGAGCGCGTTCGACTCGAGCCGTCCGAAACCGTCCTCCTGAGGATTCCCGAGGAGCGGTTGGCCCGAGGCCGCGGTCTCTTGCCAGAGGTTCTCCCCCATCGCCGACAGTCCAGGGCTGTTCGGGAAGCGCGCGAGCTCGATTCGACCGACCTCGACGGGTGCCGCTTGGCCCGCCACAGACCCCGTCACGACGCCCGTTCGAGCGATCTCGATGGCGGTCATATCCTCGGTGACGCGGAGTTCCGGGATCACCGGGTACCCGCCGGATGTGACCAGCACGCCCTGATCGGAGATGGTGAAGCTCCCGTCCCGGGTGTAGGCGGTGGTGCCGTCGGGCAGCCGTACCTGGAACAAGCCATCCCCGATGATGGCGAGGTCGAGCGGACGCCCGGTGATCTCGAGCTGGCCCTGTGCGTGGGTGCGCTGCACGCTGGCCAACTTCGTGCCCCGACCGATTTGGATCTCGGCGATCACCTCGGCTTCGGGACTATCGACACCCTGCTCTCCTTGAACGGTCTGGTAGAGCAAGTCCTCGAAGACCGCGCGGCTGCGCTTGAAGCCCGGCGTATTCACGTTCGCCAAGTTGTTGGCGATCACGTCGATCCGAGTCTGCTGAGCGGCCATTCCTGTGGCCGCCGTCTTTAACGACGGATCCATCGGATACTCCTAAGAAAGCGAAATCAATCGACGCGGCCGAGGCGATTCGAAACGGTTTCCATCATCGAATCGATCGTCCGCACTGTGGTCTGAACGGCCTCGAAGGACCGCTGAATCGTGGTCATCTCGATCAGCGCACCGAGTGCGTTGACATTGCTCCCCTCCAGGTAGCCCTGCCTGACCCGAACCGACTCTGGCGACAGATCCTCGAGCTGGGACGGGTCCACCGTGCCGTCTTCACGAATGCTGGCCGTCGTGGGGCTCGTCGCTCCGCCGGTCACGCCTTCGGATCGAGTCACCTCCGGAGCCCGCACGATCCTCAAGCGGCCGACCTGCTCCCCCGCCACGCGCACGATGCCCGACGCGTCGATCTCGACCGGGCCAGGAGGGAGGACGAGGGGACCGTTCGTGCCCAAGAGGGCGTGCCCGTTCGAGTCGACGATCTGACCGTCCGCATCCATCGTGAACGAGCCGCTCCGGACGAACTTCGATCCGCGCGCCGTTTCCACGACGAAGTGCCCCTCCCCGTGCAGCGCGAGGTCGAGGGGGCCGCCGGTCTCCCGGAGCTCGCCGCCTCGCGGGTCGGTCACGGTCCCCAACGCCGGCACTCCGCCGCGCATCACCTCGGAGAAGACGCGTTGTGCTCGAAAGCCCGGTGTCTCGACGTTCGCCAGATTGTTGGCGTTCACTTCCTGACGGCGTTGCCAATACATCAGCGCGTGCCCAGCGGCGCGCAGGCTCGGCGGTCCGCTCATCGGGTCCTCCGGTCCAAGGGGGGTACGGTGCCCACGAGGGGCAACGGCCGTGCCACCGACCGAAGGGAGCCACGCCGACTCGTAACCCGTTGGGTGCATACCACTTGGAGGTGCGAGCCCGGCGTCCCCGCCATCGGATGCCCTCCCAGGGCGACCGGAAGGGTCTTCCGGGTGGGCAGCACCTTCCGTGGACGATGGATCATGCCCGTCGCGCTCCGAGTCGCTTCGCGAGGTGTACAGCGTCGCGCGCCTCGGGCGGTCGACGACGGCGGCGGCGCGGAACCCGGATCGAAAGGCGTCTTGCGGCACCGAAGAGAGAGGACACGAGCGCGACGACGAGGAGCAGCCCGATCAGGACGCCGACCGCACGCTCGAGGGTCCACGAGTGCGTACCTCGGACGGCCCCGAGCACACCCTCGACCCAGCTGCCGGCCGCCACGAGGCCACGTTCGAAGGCCAATCCCTCGGGCTCGAGCGTCGACGTCTCCGCGGCGCGCTCTTCCAGAGTCGCGGCCAGGGCGTCCCACATGACCGCATCGTCCTCCCCGGCCAAGATCGTCTGCACCATATCCGCGGCCGTGGCGGCAGCCGCGTCTTCACCGCTGACCACAGGCACCCCAGGCAGGGTGAGATCAGCGCGGGCGGGAGTAGCCTGGGCCGCGAGAGTGCCGGCAGGCGCCACGTTGAGCCACGCGACTGTGAGTAGCGCGAACCATCGGTTCATCGGTCCACTCCATGCTCCTTGAGGACTTCGCGCAGGGTTCCCAACGCGGCCTGTCGGATCTGAGAGATGCGGGACTCCGTCACACCCATCAGCTGGGCGATCTCGCGAAGGCGGAGATCCTCGAAGTAGTAGAGGGAGAGCACGCGCGATTCGCGCTCCGGCATCGAGCTGAGGCACACGGCCAGGATCTCGATCGTCTCGTCTTGAGCGACGATGTCTTCGACACTCGGCACGTCGTCGGCCGTCGTTTCGGCGACCGTGAACCCCGCGCCGTGCTCCGGGCCGCTCGCGGTCCGGTCCAAGGACTCCTCGGCATAGCGGTTCAGGTCCGCCCGCAATCCGTGGACTTCCTCGGTCGTGACCTCCATGACGTCCGCGAGCTCGGCCGGTTCGGGCTCACGTCCGAGGGAGATTCGCAGGTCGGCCTCAGCAGCCCGAAGGCGACGTTCCTTCTGCCTCAAGGACCGGGGGGTGCGATCCCACCGCCTGAGTTCGTCGAGCATCGCGCCACGGATCCGCGTGACTGCGAGCGTACTGAAGGCCAAGCCCCTCGACGGATCGAAGCTGTGGGCGGCTTGAATCAAGCCCTGGACCCCCGCGCTAATGAGGTCTCCCCGTTCAGGGCCGGCCCCACCCGCACGATCGAGCTTCTTCGCAGCGTCGTAGACGAGGCCCAGATTCTCGGACACGAGGCGATCCGGATCCATCGGCCCGCCGCCGTCGGAGATCGTCTCCGCACTCATGCGGCCGCCGGAGGCAAGAGTCGCTCGAGCAGGGGCTGCACGAGATTCGGGAGCGCCGATTGAACTAGAGCTTCCGGGAGGCGAGATCCGGCGGCGAGCCTGTGAACGAGATCAGGATCTTCGGGCAGCGCACCCAGGACACTCAAGTCTCGGCCGAGGAACCGCCGCGCACCCTCCCGTAGTACGGCCGAGGATCGTTCTGTTTCGCTCTCGCCGGAGCGGTTGAAGAGGATCGACGAGGGAAGGTCGGTCTGCGCGTGGATCGCCTTCAGCATGGCGTGCGTGGAGGCCAGCCCGATCGCATCGTTCGCGCTCACCACGACCACCGACCCCGCACGGAGATCGACCAAGCGCTCCAGCGCCGTAATGCGTGTGCCGACGTCGAGCACCACGAGATCGCGCTCGTGGAAGAGCGGAGGAACCCGCCGCATCAAGCCGCGCACGGACCGGTCGGAGGTCGGACCCGCCGTCAAACTGAGGAGTTCGAGCGTCCCGTGGACCGGAACGACGAGCGACTCCACCGCATCGCCTCCGATCTCGTCCAGCCCAAGCCCCTTCTCGAGACCGAGCCACACACGTTGCACGTCCAACCACGGCTCGGCGTCGACGAGAAGGGTTCGCCGTCCCGTATGGGCGCACCCGATCGCCAACAGGGCCGACACGAGGGACACCCCCGCTCCTCCTCGCCCCGAGGTGACGGCTATCACGTGGGGCGCCCCCGGCCGAGCTCTTCTTCGACCCATCTGCGCCCGGAGCGCTTCGAGTTGAGACGTCACGCGATCGCCTGGAGCATGGAGGGTCCTCTTCCGCGACGAAGCGCGCCCGACACCAATCGATCCGGCGCGGCGTGGAGGTCTTCCGGAACACCCTGCCCGTCCGTCACCCAACGAGCGGGAAGCCCGATTCGGCCGGCTAGAGGAGCTGCGCCGGCTTCCTGCGGATCCTCGTCCAGCTTGGTCAAGAGGGAGTGCGTCGGACCGACGTCGGCGAAGTGAGCGACGACCGCGTCACCAACTTCGTCTCGAACGCATGCCGAGAGGACGAGGTGGACCTCGTCCGGCCGCATCGCCACGAGCGCCTCTCGCCACGAGCGGTCCGAAGAGGCCGACCGCGGCGCGCGCCCGGGTGTGTCGACGAGCACGACGTCACACCCATCCAGCCGACCGAGCGCGGCCTGAGCCTCCCGAGGGGTCGAAGCGATCTCGAGGGGGATCTTCCCGAGATCCGCATAGGTCTGGATCTGGTCGAAGGCGCCGATCTTATAGGTGTCTAGTGTCACGAGACCAACGCGCAGGCCTCCGAACGCGCTCACGTTCAGGGCCAGCTTGGCAATGGTCGTCGTCTTCCCTGAGCCCGTCGGCCCGACCAGCGCCACCACACGACTCCTCCGACCGACGCGTCGGGCCGGCCCAGGCTGACGCAACGTCCAGTCGAACTTCCTCACCTCGCCGGGCGTCGTCGCGACGACCTCGAACCCGTCCGGGGTCGAGTGGGTCTCGAGGAGGAGGGCGTCTTCACCGAGAACGGCACGCACTCGGTCCAAGGCCTTCGATACGGTGGGTGCCTGGATGCGTTCAATTCGCATTCGGAATCTCCCAGGAGCCGAGCGGCTCGAATCCGGCGTGTGAGGGCAATTCGGCCAACGAGATCACGGGGACGTGCGGGAGGACCGGCTCCAGCAGCTTTCGGATGCCGACGCGCAGTGACGGGGGCGCGATGACGGGCACGGGCCCGGTCCCGTGGGCGCGAGTCATCCGGTCCAAGTCCTGGATGGCCGCGGACAGACGCTCGGGAGAGAGTGACTCGCTCGCCGTTCCCCGCGGCGAGAAGAGGCCCATGAGTGCCGCCTCCAGCCGCGCCCCGACGGTGATTCCGCGGATCGAGCCCCGGTCGTCGAGGAAGCGCTCCGCGATCACCTTGCCGAGAGCACGGCGCACATGCTCGGTGAGCGCCTCCGGATCCTTCGTGGTGTCAGAGTGGTCGGCGAGCGACTCGAGAATCGTGACCAAGTCGCGGACCGGAACGCGCTCCCGGAGGAGTCGCTGCAGGACCCGGTGTACCACGCCCAAAGAGACTCGAGCGGGCACGACTTCTTCGATCAAGGCCGGGTGTGTCTCCTTGAGCCGGTCGACCATCGCCTGCACGTCCTGTCGACCGAGGAGCTCTGCACCGTGCTCCTTGAGCGTCTCCATGAGATGCGTCGCGACCACGGATCCGGGCTCGACCACGGACCAGCCCCGCGCCTCCGCATCGATCTTCCTGTCCTTCGGAATCCAGCGGGCGGGCAGGCCGAAGCTCGGATCGCGCACCTCGATCCCGTCGACGGGCGCCGCCACGTTCCCGGTGTCGAGGGCGAGGAGGTTCCGCATCATGACCTCACCCCGTGCGACCTCGGAGCCCCGGAGACGGATCACGTACTCCCCCGGGGCCAGCTCGATGTCGTCGCGGATGCGGATCGGCGGCACTAGGAGGCCGAGGTCCTGAGCGGCCTTCTTCCGGAGCACGCCCACCCGACTGAGCAGATCCCCACCCTGGGATTCGTCGACGAGCGGGATCATCGCGTACCCGACCTCGAGCTCGACCGGGTCGAGGAGGAGGAGTTCGTCGAGCGGGTCGTAGGGAGCGGGCAGCGCGACGGCAGATCCCGGTTCAGACATGCCGACCGGCGGATCCCCGACACCCACCATACCCGCGGTCGTGCCCACTGCCGCCTGAGCAGCGCCGCCTTCTTGATTCGCCATGAGGCCCAGACCACCACAGGCCGCAGACAAGAGGAGGAAGGGAGTCGCGGGGAGCCCAGGAATGAGCCCCAGAGAACCGAGAATGGCCGCCGATGCCCACAGGGGTCGGGGGTCGCGGCCGAGCTGAGTCGCGAGCGCCGATCCGACCCGGGCCCCACCCGCCGAGTACGTCACGACAATACCCGACGCGGTGCTGACGATCAGGGCCGGGATCTGGCTCACCAGGCCGTCCCCGATCGTGAGCATCGTATAGAGGGCGGCTGCCTCCGCGATGGGCATGCCCGCTTGGACCATGCCCACGTAGAGGCCGCCCAGGATGTTGATCCCGGTAATGAGGAGTCCGAGAACGGCATCCCCGCGAACGAACTTCGCCGCGCCATCCATGGCGCCGTAGAAGTCGGCCTCCATCGAGATCTCGCGCCGCCGCCTGCGAG